>DBBU01000060.1 GCA_002292365.1 Flammeovirgaceae bacterium UBA976 | reverse complement strand
GATGGTTCAAAAGAAGAGGTTCACACTGATCCCTTGGAGGCACTCAAAACATTTAAATCAGTATTTGAATACAAAAAAACCGAGGTAAAATACAGTGAAACGGGTCTCTTTGGTTATATGAATTACGATGCAGTCGTACATTTTGAAGAGATTGAAATACAGGAGAAGTTATCGATCCATAAACGTATACCAGAGATCAGGTATTCATTGTATAAATATCTTGTTATTTTTGATCAATTTAAAAATCAGTGTCACGTTGTCGAATCTTACTTAGATGAGCCAGGGAGTGAGATTAAAAGGATCATAGAATGCTTGCACAAGCAGACCACACCCTCTTTTTCATTTGATAGTGTAGGCGAAATAACCTCTGATCATACCGATAATGAGTTTTTAGAAATGGTCAAAAAAGGGATTGATCATTGTAACCTAGGAGATGTTTTTCAGGTCGTTTTTTCACGACAATTTGAGTCCGCATTTAAGGGGGATGAATTTCAAGCATATCGAGCACTCAGATCAATTAATCCATCTCCTTATCTTTTTTATTTTGATTATGGCTCCTATAAAATTTTCGGTTCATCTCCTGAAGCGCAAATCATTGTTAATGCGAAAGAAGCCGTGATCTACCCCATTGCAGGTACTTTTAGAAGGACCGGAGATGATGCGGCGGATGCTGATTTGGCTCGAAAGCTTTTAGAGGATCCCAAGGAGAATTCTGAACACATCATGCTAGTAGATTTGGCTCGAAATGATCTCAGTAAGTTTACCTCGGATGTCACCGTTGAAACCTACAAAGAAGTTCAGTATTATTCCCATGTCATTCACCTAGTAAGTAAGGTTACTGGACAATTGGATCTAGCCTCAGATTCTTTAGATATTGTTGCCAGTACGTTTCCGGCGGGAACCTTGTCCGGGGCGCCTAAGCATCGTGCGATGGAGCTTATCGGCCAATACGAAAAGAGTGCGCGAGGATATTATGGCGGTGCCATTGGGTTTATGGATTTTGAAGGAGGCTTTAACCATGCCATTATGATTCGTACTTTTTTAAGTCAGTGGGGGAAATTGATTTTCAGAGCAGGTGCGGGTATTGTTTCCAAATCCGTTCCGGAAAATGAGGTACAGGAAGTTTATAATAAGCTAGCAGCCCTTGAAAAAGCGATGGAGATGGCCCAATTGAATTCAAAGCCAAGATGAAAATATTAGTATTAGATAACTACGATAGCTTTACCTATAATTTGGTTCATATTTTAAGGACGCTCGGATTACATAAAGATCTAGCCGTTTTTAGAAATGATAAAATCACTATTGAGGAGGTAGGACAATATGATTGTGTGTTACTTTCTCCCGGTCCTGGGATTCCAAAAGACGCAGGAATCATGCCTGAAATCATAAGGGAATATGGGGCGACCAAGAGCATTTTAGGTGTATGCTTAGGACACCAAGCTATCGGCGAGGCTTACGGTGCCCAATTGTATAATTTGGATGAAGTTTATCATGGGGTAGTCACCGACATATTTTTAAAAAGTTCAGATCCAATATTCCATGAAGTTCCTGATTCTTTTAAGGCTTGCAGGTATCATTCATGGGCAATTTCCAATAAAAATTTACCCCAAGATCTCATTGTCACCTCAGAAGATGCGAACCAATGTGTGATGTCTGTAAAACATAAAGAATACAATGTACGCGGACTGCAATTTCATCCCGAGTCCATCATGTCTTCACATGGGAAAAAAATGATTATTAATTGGTTAGAACATTCAGGAAAATGAAAAATATTCTCAATAAGTTATTTAACTATCAATCACTAGAAAAAGAGGAGGCACGGAAAATTTTAACAAACCTTGCCTCAGGAGCTTACAATCACAGTCAAATGGCCGCGTTTATGACGGTATTCATGATGCGCAACATTACCGTAGATGAACTGTCGGGATTCCGAGATGCGATGCTTGAACTGTGTATAAAAATCCCTGCAGAAGGATACAATACCATAGACCTTTGTGGTACGGGAGGAGATGGTAAGGATACCTTTAATATATCCACTTTGGCATCTTTTGTGGTTGCCGGAGCAGGATATCATGTGGCCAAGCATGGTAATTACGGCGTTTCTTCCGTCTGTGGGTCCTCCAATGTTTTAGAATATTTAGGGTGTAAATTCTCCAGCGATGTGGGGCGAATCATGAAAAGTTTTGATCAAAGTAACATTGCATTTCTACACGCTCCCTTGTTTCATCCGGCGATGAAAAATGTGGCACCTATCCGTAAAGAATTGGGGGTAAAAACCTTTTTTAACATGTTGGGACCTATGGTCAATCCAGCCGCTCCAACGAATCAAATGGTAGGCGTGTTCAATCTCGAATTGGCCCGTTTGTATGGTTACCTGTATCAGAATACTGACAAGAATTTTCTTATTGTACATTCCTTAGATGGTTACGATGAAATTTCTTTAACTGGAGACTTCAAGTACATTTCTAATGAGGGAGAAGCCATAGGTACACCGAGTTTACTCGGGCTTTCTTATTTAGATGCTGTGGATTTATCAGGGGGGTCGGATATCAAGTCGTCAGCACAGTTGTTTAAAGAAATTCTTGATTGTAAAGGGACTGATTCACAAAATAATGTAGTCATTGCCAATGCAGGAATGGCTATTGCCACGATCAACGGGAGTCCTTTCGAAGCTGCGGTAGAAGAAGCTCGAACTTCTTTGATATCGGGTAAAGCGAAGAGTACATTCAGTAAGTTTTTAGAAATCAACGCATAAGGAGATGAGTATTTTGTCTAAAATCATTGAAAATAAGAAGCAGGAAGTAGCTGCGAGAAAAATAGCGCAACCCATCGCTGCGCTTGAAATGAAGTCTTATTTCTCAAGAGAGACTCATTCTCTTGCAAAGCAAATCAGACAAACTGAATCACCGGGGATCATCTCAGAGTTCAAACGAAAAAGTCCCTCTAAGGGGATAATTAATGATTGGTCATCGGTTGAAGAGGTGGCTCATGATTATGTGAAGGCAGGCGTATCTGGACTCTCTATTTTAACTGATCAAGATTATTTTGGAGGATCCATCATAGATTTACAAACGGTAAGAGATCATCAAAACTGTCCGGTTTTACGCAAAGACTTTATGGTAGATGAATACCAAATCATTGAGGCTAAGGCCATGGGAGCAGATGTGATTTTATTGATAGCTGCGGCTTTGTCGGTAAGGGAACTCACCGCATTGGGGGCCTTGGCGCAAAGCTTGGACTTAGAGGTATTATTAGAGGTACACAATGAAGCAGAGTTGGAAAAAAGTTTAAACCCTCATATTGATTTATTGGCGGTCAACAATAGAAATCTCAGCACTTTTGAAACTTCAGTAGCGGTATCAAAGTCATTGGCAGCACTTATACCCAATGATTTTGTTAAGGTGTCAGAGAGCGGAATAGATGATCCAAATGTAGTTGTTGATTTAATGGCATATGGATATGAAGGATTTTTGATTGGAGAATGTTTTATGAAGACCCGTAATCCGGGTAGATATTGTTCCGAATTTATTAAAGCCATAAAATTATTGACAGATGAAACTTAAAGTTTGTGGCATGCGAGAAGTGGCGAATATTAAATCAGTATTGGCCATAAAACCTGATTTAATGGGATTCATATTTTATCTTAAATCAAAAAGATTTGTGGATGAACTCTCATTAGATGGCATCAATTTTGGTACGACTCAGAAGGTAGGGGTTTTTGTCAATGAACCGTTGGATTCATTGGCAGAAAAGGTTAAAAAATTTGACTTAGATTATGTGCAATTGCACGGAGATGAATCACTTTCTTACCTTGTGGCGGTCAAATACTTGGGGGTAAAGGTGATTAAAGTATTTAGAATTCAAGATGAATTACCTATAGCTGAAATTTTAGCTTTTGAGCAGGAGGCAGATTATTTCTTATACGATACTTTATCTCTTGAATATGGTGGATCAGGTAAAAAGTTTCACTGGGATATTTTAAATGACAGTCCGAGTTCAAAACCTTTTTGGCTCAGCGGAGGTCTTTCAAT
>DBBU01000068.1:5810-11191 GCA_002292365.1 Flammeovirgaceae bacterium UBA976 | reverse complement strand
GTGCACCTCGAGCAGCAAAAAAAATGAAACTTTTCTAAAGTTATCGCTTAAATTAACCACTAAATTAAATAAGAGATTTGGCGATAAGTTATTAAGTTTTTTAATAAAATACCGATTTACCTCTTATGGTCCAATTGATTTATTTAAAAAAATATTGAGAAAGTGAAATCAAAATTTTTATGCCCTGTTCTATGGGTTGAAATTGTATCTGCGACCTATCTCGAGGATCACCTGCCTGGAGCATTGAGGAAGATAGCTAATTATAACAATGCATTGGATGACATGTATAATGCAAACTTCGTAAAATTACCGACTATTGATGATAGTTGTTTTATAACGGACGGCCATCATCTGAGCACTAAGGGTCACAAAGAAGTTGCTAATTATCTATGCGCTAAAATTTTAAGTGTTTTAAATAAGACAACCCATAGAGATTGATGACTTATAAAAAGTAATAATGTTTAGTGAATGTTGAAATCAGAAATAATACACTTGAAATATAAATTTAAGGCATATCATACAAATGAATTCCATATTAGAGCTGATAGACAGAAAATACGAGCTGTTTAGACAAGATGTAGAGAAATATGATGTCGAACTGTCATATATTGTGAAACACTCAAGTTTCTTGGTGCTAGGAGGGGCCGGTTCCATTGGTCAAGCAGTCGTTAAAGAAATTTTTAAGCGAAATCCAAAAAAACTTCATGTTATCGATATTAGTGAAAATAATATGGTAGAGCTTGTAAGGGATATCAGAAGTTCTGAGGGCTATATAGATGGAGATTTTGAGACATTTTCTCTTGACATCGGTTCTATAGAGTATGATTTATTTATCGATAGCGATGGTCAATATGACTATGTCTTAAACTTATCAGCGTTGAAGCATGTCAGAAGTGAAAGAGATCCTTTTACATTAATGCGTATGATTGATGTAAATGTAAGAAATACAGATAAGACTATTTCTCAATCAATAAAATATGGTGTAAAAAAATATTTCTGCGTATCGACAGACAAAGCAACAAATCCTATTAACATAATGGGTGCTTCAAAACGTATTATGGAAATGTATTTAACCAGAAAAAGCACACAAATTGATACATCAACAGCACGATTTGCAAATGTCGCTTTTTCTGACGGCTCCCTGTTGCATAGCTTCAACCAGCGGATAAAAAAGCAACAACCGATTGTTGCACCAGTGGATATTCAACGGTATTTTATTACACCAAAAGAATCTGGTGAGCTTTGCTTAATGAGCTGTATCTTTGGTAAAAATCGAGATATTTTTTTTCCGAAACTTCATGAAGAATTGCACTTAATACCATTTTCAGAAATAGCCACAAGACTTCTAGATAGGCTGGGATTTCGCGCTCGTGTCTGCGAAACCGAAGAAGAGGCTAGACAGCTTATTGCAAGCTTACCCAAAAAAGGAGAGTGGCCATGTTTATTTAGCGAAAGTGACACAACTGGTGAAAAGTACTTCGAAGAGTTTTTTACAGATAAGGAGAAAGTTGACTTCTCATTATTTAAAAATATCGGTGTTATTAAAAATAATCCAAATTATGATGAAAGGAAGCTGACCTTTTTTGATGACGAAATTCAGAGGATGCGACTGAATAAACATTGGACAAAAAAACAAATTTTAGAATTACTTAAAAAAACTTTACCAGAATTTTCTCACAAAGATACTGGTAAATACCTCGAGGGTAAAATGTAGTGGAATGTATAGATGAGGTAATTAAGTTCATAAAAAAATTATTTGATAGTGATGAAATACTAGCTCTTCACCAGCCGGTATTCATGGGTAATGAAAAAAGATATCTGAACGAATGCATCGATACTACATTTGTATCATCAGTTGGCAAATTTGTTGATCGTTTCGAAAATATGATCAAAGTTTATACAGGCGCTAAATATGCTATAGCCAGCGTCAATGGTACAGCAGGACTACATGTGGCGCTCAAGTTGGTTGGTGTACAGAGAGGTACGGAAGTAATTACCCAGCCCCTAACTTTTGTAGCTACTTGTAATGCAATTAGATATTGTGATGCAAATCCAATTTTTGTTGATGTAGATATAGATACTATGGGCCTGAGTCCAAATAGCTTGCAAAAATTTATTGATGAATACACTGAGCAGCGAAATGGATACTGTTTTAACAAAAAAACAGGAAACAAGATATCAGCAGTGCTGCCGATGCATACTTTTGGCAGACCTTGTAGGATAAAAGAGATTGCGGATATCTGTAAGGAATTTAACCTGGCTTTAGTGGAGGATGCTGCAGAAAGTTTGGGAAGTTATTATCAAGAGCAACATACAGGTACATTTGGAGAATTTGGTGTTTTTAGCTTTAATGGTAATAAAGTTATTACTTCCGGAGGTGGGGGGATAATTGTTACGAACGATCCTACATTAGCAAAAAAGGCTAAACATATTACTACTACAGCTAAGTTGGCGCATCCATATGAATTTATTCATGATGATGAGGCGTTTAACTACCGCTTACCGAATATTAATGCAGCTCTTGGTTGCGCCCAAATGGAAAGTTTAGACATTATATTGGACAACAAGCGACTTCTTGCAGAAGAATACAATGCTTTTTTCGAAGAAAAAAGCATTGTATTTGCTAAAGCTCTCAACGAAACAAAACAAAATCATTGGCTTAACGCAATTTTGCTTGAAAACAAGTCAATTCGAGATGACTTTTTGAATCAAACAAATGATGCGGGTGTTATGACGAGGCCAATATGGCGCTTAATGAACAAATTAAAAATGTTTAACAAATATCATACAGATGATCTTGAGAATGCTCTTTGGTTAGAGGAGCGTGTTGTTAATATTCCAAGTGGAGCTAGGTTTTGAAATCAAAGTTAATTTTAGTGGGTGGTGGTAGTCACTGCAATTCATGTATTGATGTAATAGAACAATGTGATAATTTTGAGATAGTTGGGATTTTAGATAGTAAAAAATGTCTTGGTGAAGATTTATTGGGGTATAAAATTATCGGCAGGGATGATGATATCCATAATTTAGCCCAGCAGGACTACCAATTTTTGGTAACAGTAGGGCAAATAGGAATACATGAGCTACGAAAAAATATATTTAATAAATTGCAAAATGCAAATGCTCGAATAGCAACTGTTGTTTCACCTAGAGCGTATGTTTCAAAACATGCCAATATCGGATTAGGATCGATTATTATGCATGATGTTCTGATAAATGCTCGAGTAAATGTAGGGATGAACTGCATAATAAACTCTAAAGCACTTATTGAGCATGATGCTGTCATAAAATCGCATTGCCATATTTCTACATCTGCAGTGCTGAACGGTCAAACAATGATTGGTGAGGGTTCATTTTTAGGTAGTAACGCCGTGTGTATAGAGGGCACGGTCATTCCTCCTAAATCGTTTATAAAGGCAAACTCGTTATTTAAAGGTCAGCAAAAATGAGGCCTGTATTTATAATTGCTGAAGCAGGAGTTAATCATAATGGTGATATAGATTTAGCCAAACAGTTGATAGATAAAGCTGTTGAGGTTGGTGCAGACGCGGTAAAATTTCAAACATTTAAGGCTATCAATTTTGTCAGTAAGAATGCAAAAAAAGCAGAATATCAGAGTAGATTAACTTTAGAGAACGAAAGCCAGCTCCAAATGTTAAGCAAACTAGAATTGAATCTACAGGCACACCAGGAATTGATGTCTTACTGTAAAATGCGAAAGATTTTATTCTTATCAACACCTTTTGATCACGAAAGTATCGAAATATTAAATAAACTTGGAATGGAAATATATAAAATCCCAAGCGGGGAGATCACTAATTTACCCTATTTGCGTTATGTAGGTTCATTGCAAAAACAGATTATTTTATCCACAGGCATGTCTGATCTATCAGAAGTCAAAGCAGCTCTTAATATTTTAGTCAGCTCTGGCACGAAAAAAAATCATATAACGATATTGCATGCTAATACCGAATACCCAACCCCAATGAGAGACGTTAACCTCAAGGCAATGTTAACTATTAAATATGAGTGTGGCGTAGAAATAGGTTATTCAGATCATACTGTTGGCATAGAGGTTGATATCGCTGCGGTAGCAATGGGTGCTCGGATTATTGAAAAACACATGACATTAGATAAAACGATGCCAGGCCCTGACCATAAAGCAAGTATTGAACCTCACGAATTTAAAGCAATGGTTGAAGCCATCAGGAATGTCGAGATAGCCCTTGGTAACGGGGAAAAAAAGCCAAGTAAGAGTGAGTTAAAAAATATACATATTGTGCGAAAAAGTATTGTTGCCAAACGAACAATCAATGAGGGAGAAGTTTTTACTACTGATAATGTTACTATTAAAAGACCAGGAAATGGCATAAGTCCGATGGAGTGGGATAAGATAATTGGCACAAATGCAAAAAGGTTGTTCAGGGAAGACGATCAAATATGTTAAGACGAATTTGTGTTGTTACAGGTACCAGAGCTGAATATGGATTGTTCTTACCAATTCTTAGGAGAATAAAAGCATCGAAAGATTTAACACTTCAATTAATTGCGACAACGATGCATACTTCAGAAGAATTTGGCTTTACTTATCAGCAAATTGAGCAAGATGGTTTTGTAATTAACGAAAAAGTAGAAAACCTCCTCGCTGCTGATAGCAAACAAGCAAAAGCAAAGTCCTCAGGGTTAGCAACTATACTGTTGTCCGATGCTTATTCGCGATTGCAACCAGATGTCATATTATTATTGGGAGATAGGTTCGAGACACATGCTGCAGCTACAACAGCTATGTTAATGAACATCCCAATTGCTCACATTCATGGTGGGGAGGTCACGGAGGGAGCTATTGATGAAAAAATACGACATTCAATTACAAAAATGGCTCAAATACACTTTACATCCACAGAGAGATACAGAGCAAGGGTGATTCAGCTGGGAGAGGAGCCAAAGAATGTATTTTGCACTGGTGCCCCAGGAATTGATAATGTGCAAAATATGTTACTCCTAGAAAAAGAAGCTTTAGAAAAAAAATTACAGTGGAAAATCAGTGAGCCATTTGCACTTTTTACATTTCATCCCGAAACACTCAGTGACTTTGATTCAGAGTTACGAATACAAGCAATTTTAAAAGTATTAGATCATTCTGGTATAAATATACTTTTTACATATGCAAATGCTGATGATGGTGGAAGAATTATAAATAAAAATATTGAGCAGTTGGTTGCCACTGATACAAAAAAATATCATGTTATAAAAAGCCTGGGGCAACTTAAGTACCTATCTGCGATGAAGCTTGCTAATCTGATCATAGGAAATAGTTCTAGCGGTGTTATTGAGGCGGTAAGCTTTAAAAAGCCAGTAATCAACATAGGAAACAGACAAAC
>DBBU01000068.1:0-5793 GCA_002292365.1 Flammeovirgaceae bacterium UBA976 | reverse complement strand
ATTAAGAAAGCGTTATCAGACGAATTCTTGTCTCTTTGCTCTAAGAAAACAAATATTTATGGTGTGGGTGATGCGGCACAAAAAATTGTGCAAGTAATCAAGAATCACGACCTGAGTTGCGTTAAAAGGTTTCACGATCTATGAAAATTGTCGAAAAGATTAAACTGAACCCGAATGCAACTATTAAAGACGCATTACAAATTATAGATTCCGGTTCGATGAAAATTGCACTTGTTTTAGATGAAAAGAATAAGCTTTTAGGGACAGTTAGTGATGGGGATATTCGTAGAGCCTTATTGAACGGATTGACTATAACAGACCCTATCAGCACAATTATTCAAAATAATCCTGTTGTCTGTAATAACAATGACTCAAAAGAGACTATTTTAAAAATTGCTTTGGAAAAGAAGATCTATCAAATTCCAATAGTAGACTCGAATGGAGCCTTAATCGGAATAAGCGAGATCGATGAGCTCTTATCACCTACAGAACACAATAACAAAGTAGTGCTTATGGTGGGTGGATTAGGGTCAAGACTGAGACCCTTAACTGATAATATACCGAAACCATTATTGGAAGTGGGCAACAAGCCAATTCTAGAAATAATTATTTCCAATTTTGCTAAATGTGGCTTTAAGAAAATCATTTTATGTGTAAATTATAAGTCCAAAATGATTGAAGATTATTTTGGCACCGGTGAGTACCTTGGTGTTGAAATACAATATGTTCACGAAACTAAACGTATGGGTACTGCAGGCGGACTGAGTCTGTTAAAAGAAGAGTTAAATGACCCATTCTTTGTAATGAACGGAGATTTATTAACAAATATCAATTTTGAACATATGCTGAATTATCATATTGAAAATAAATCGATAGCGACGATAGGAGTCAAAGAATACGATTTTCAAGTCCCTTACGGTGTCGTTCAAATGCAAGAGCAACGTGTGATGAAAATAGTAGAAAAACCAATGCATAAGTTTTTCATTAGTGCGGGTATATATATTCTTAATAGTCAGGCGCTAGAAATTATTCCTTGTGACACTTTTTATGATATGCCCAGCTTGTTTGAAGCTTTGTTATCTCAAAATAAAGTAGTTAGCTCATTCCCAATTCGTGAATACTGGATGGATATAGGAAAAATCAGTGATTATGAGCAAGCGAATGATGAATATAGTAATTATTTTAAGGAGAGTGAATGAAACTTATTGCAGAGACTGCATGGCATCATGAAGGTGATTTTAAGTTCATGGAAAATTTAGTTATTGAAATATGCACCAAAACTAAGGCTGATATTGTCAAGCTTCATATTACACTTGATTTAGATGAATACATGGAGAAAAAACATCCTTCTTATAACGTCATAAATTCGTGGCTTTTTAGTAAAGAACAGTGGACACACCTTATAAAAATCATACGAAAAAATAAAAAAGAACTAATGTTGTTGGTTAATGATCTGGCAGCAATAGATTTTGCGTTTAATTTTTCGCCGGAATATATTGAGATCCATTCGGTATGCCTCAATGATATTTTTTTGCTAAATAAGCTGAAAAAGCATATAAAAACTGATGTGAAGGTCGTCTTGGGTGTAGGGGGAACAAGTATTGAGGAAATAGAGTATGCAGTGAATTATTTAGAGCATCCTAACATTTTGATGATGTTTGGCTTTCAAAATTATCCAACTGTATATCACGATATAAATTTGGGTAAAATTCGGCGCTTAATGAAGTTGTTCAGTGGTGCAGAGTTCGGTTATGCGGACCATACTGCATGGGATAGCCCGCAAAATGAGTTAATTACATTATTGGGTGCTGCAACTGGGGTGGGTTATATAGAAAAGCATGTTACCACCATGTATGGTGAAGAACGCACAGATTGGTCGGCAGCTATATCAATAAAAATGTTTAGAGATTTAGCAAAAAAAGTTGAAATTCTAGAGAAACTTGAAGGCGATGCCAGTTTGGCTATGAATCAAGGTGAACTTGAGTACTCAAAATTTGGTCTTATGAAAAAAGCTGCTGTTCTTAAAGTAGAGGTCCATGCTGGCGAGAGACTAACAAAAGAAAAAATAAGATTTACTCGAACGAAATCACTCTCAGATCTATCTCAATTAGATGTAATCCAATCATTTGGAGTTAAAGTAACTAAATTTTTGCCCGTAGGTACTGTGCTAACAAGCAAACTATTGCAGCGGGAAATAGGATGAAGATAGGATTTTTGATTACAGCAAGATTAAAATCTAGCAGGTTAAAGCTTAAATTACTTAAACCATTAAATAACAAAACAGTCATAGAGCATGTCATTAAGCGAGCAAAAACTATACAAAAATGTGATGAAGTTGTTTTATGTACATCCCAGTTAAGCCAAGATTCACCACTCGTAAAAAAAGCGCTAAAAAATGATATTTCTTATTATACAGGTTCCGAGGAAGACGTATTACAGCGATTGCTAAAAGCTACAGAACTATTTAAGTTAGATTATTTTATCGGTATTACTGCTGATAATCCTCTGTTTTCAACTTATCATGCAAACCTATTGGTAGACTTAATTTTAAGTAATCCAGATGTAGACTTCGCCTACACTTCAGGTATGCCCATCGGACTAAATGTGTATGTGATTAAAGCAAAAGCACTTAAAACTGTATGTGCATATAAAGAGGAAAAAGATACTGAAATATGGGGTTACTTAATTAATAGGCCAGAGATTTTTAACATCACTGAATTACCAGTAAATGAACAATATATTATCAAGGGGATTGATAGACTAACTCTAGACTATCAAGAGGATTATGAGCTGTTCAAGAGAATATTTGGAGCATTTGATAAAGATGAAGTTATTGATATTCTTGATGCCTATGAATTTCTAGACGCAAATAAGGAACTTAAAGAATTAAATAATCATAAGGAGCAACTCGATATTTCAAAAGAAGCAAAAATACGTATTTCGAAATTTTTTGAAATGAATAAAGAACGAATTCTGGCGATTAAAGAAGAAATTTATAAGGCCTAGAGGCTTAATTTTTAAATTTTTAGTTTACTTAAAAAATTATAGCCACGTATGACCGCTATTTTTGTGTCAAAGAGGTATCAGGTTATACATTGGAAGTCCCCGAGACAAACATGTTGTCCATGCTGGTAACGAGTCAAAATAAATTTCAATAAGCAGTAAGTGATGAACAAGTGATTCGTTTTGATCGTAACGTGATGACAAGGTCAAAATTAGATATCGGGCAACATAATGGAAGAAGAAATTAAATGCTTTCAAGAATAAGTATTTCGTCAAACTTTAAGTCATTTCTAAAAAATCTAAAGATTATCAGGTTGTTAGCGATGCGCGATAACTGGATAGATCGTTTAGGAAAGTGTGATGTGCTATTGCTTGGCCATGAAAATGATAGAGGTTATATTGTCGATGGAAAATACTATAGCCAAATAATTGATTCATTAAGGTTTTACTTGGAATGTAATAACATTTCATGTGAATCAGTGTCTCTACCATTTAAAAAAAATCGTAGTTTTATAGACTATTATCCCTACAGTATATTGGATAGGGAAATTTTGTGGCAAATTTTATGTAGTGCCATTTTATCATTTTTTCAAAATAAAAAAAAATTCAGGGACGTCAGTTTTTTGAGAGTAAAAAAAGTATGGATAAAAATTCTCAGGAGAAGCTGTCCATCGACTGTCATAGCTATACTTCCACACAAAAGTCTTTGCGCGGCTTGTTTTGAATTAGGCATTAATATTTACGATTATCAGCATGGCGGTGTAGCTTGGACGCATCCACTGCATATTGCTAAATTTGATAACGAAACAACAAGAGAAAAGTTACCGACTGGATATTTATGTTGGAATGAGGGTAGTGCAAGTCGACTCCGAAATTGGAATAGCCAATATCACTTAAGCGTCATAGTGTTAGGACACCCATGGCTTAATCGTTTTATTAGTCATGATAAGAATGATAAGTTGATTAAGCGAGATAAACACACACACCGTTTTTCTGCTAACGACAGAAAAAATATATTAGTTACATTGCAACCTAAATTAGATTATCTATACCCGAATTTTTTTAAAAAAAATGAAATTATCAATTCGATTTTAGCGGGGGTGATAAAAAAATCAAAAGAAGTGAACTGGTTAATTAGATTACACCCCATGCAAGCTAGAGACCCTAGTTTGAAAGCTAAAATTACTGAACAATTTGCAGAAAATAGTAATGTGTTAATAACCTGGCCTACTAAAGCACCATTACCAATCGTTATAGCTCAATGCGTTGGGCATATAACATGGAATTCTGCGGTAATAGTCGAAGCAGCAATGCTTGGAGTGAGAAGTTATTTGTTAAACCCCGTTGACCTCTTTGATCCAAAATTAGTAGGTATTGAAGGAATGAGTGAGAAGCAAATAATACAATCTTCCCTGCAGTACAATTTTGTATTTGAAGAGAAAATGGGAATGGTTGAAAGAGCTATAAAAGAGCCTCAAGAAGAGCATATAAAAAAATGGGTAAAAAAAGTTTCAGTGGAGCCTGACGCCCCAGAAGACAGAACAAAATTGTTTGATACACAAGGATTATTAAACCTCGTAAAATAAAAATCAATTATCAAATTTTAGACAGAAAGTATAAACTGGAATCAAGTAACCCAAAAAAAGAATGGCTAGAGCAATTGATCGCATGCATTGAGGAAACATTAGTTGGGGTATCTAAAATGAGTGCAGAGCTAATAGTTAAAAAAACTCTGCAGATGGGTGTTAGAAGATTCAATAGTTAAATTTTCTATTTCTACTAGAGCAGAGAAAATTTGGGGTTGATAAAAGAAAATTACATTTTTCGACACTAATCATTATGGGTCAGATGTCTAGAGAAGAAGCACTTGAGAGTCTTGATGAATTGCCGTACGCCGCCGAGAAAGAGCTTGAAGAGGACAAAAATATTTTATAAAAAAAATGGGTTGGACAGAAGCCCAATTAGTTGATTATATTAGTCGAGCTGAAGTGAGCCATTCTTCCTATCCATCGGAAAAAAAATGTGGGAGTTTTTTTAAAGATGTACAAGCTTTTTTTTATTGAAATAGCTATGATCATTAAATTTAATATGCAGCTTCATAAGATATGAACAATAAAAATAATGCAATAGGGTATTTCATAGGAATTACAAAACATGTTTGCTAGCTTAATACATCTTTTTCTGCAAGAGCCTGAAGATTAAGATGCCTATTTCTGTGTTATATATCCATCATAGTGGTCGTTTCGGTGGTGCCTCTCGAAGTTTATTGGAGATGATTGAAGCTATTCCTGATAAAGAGATTGAACCCTTTTTATTAACACAAACTGGTCGAGTTGGAGCGGTATTTCGTGAACGAGGTATCGATGTAATTGAAACAGTTGGGCTCTCTCAGTTTGATCACACACGCTACGGCTACTATCGCTCCTTCAGGTGGTTAATTTTATTTAGAGAGATATTTTATTTTCCATTTTTGGTTTTGGCCATAATTAAAGCAAGACTTAAATGGAAAACTATTGAAATCGTTCATATCAACGAAATTACCAATATTCCTTCTATTATCTTAGTAAAATTATTTTTTAAATGCCCGATATTCATACATGTTCGATCAGTGCAGCAAAATGAAGACTGTCCTTATAGAAAAAAGTTAGTAACTTGGATATTAGGTTTAGCAAAAAAAATCATTGCAATTGACCTAAGAGTTAGAAATAGCCTACCAATAGAACATGAGGTTCATATTATTCATAATGGACTTAATAAAATAAATGATAATAAAATAGCTAAATATTTTCA
>DBBU01000048.1:22468-22777 GCA_002292365.1 Flammeovirgaceae bacterium UBA976 | reverse complement strand
ACTTATATTCCTTTGAATACTCTTTTAAAACACAAAGTAACCTCTCTGTATTTTCAATTTCACTAAAAAATTATTAATTAAAAGATTCAAATATTAAATCAGGGGTTTATTGATTTTAAAACATTACTTGTAGTAGACCATTTTCATACGTACCTGTTGATCCAAAACACCCAAATCCTGAAATACAGATTTGCTAAGTCTGAGCATGACATTTTGATTCAATCCTGTATTGGGCAATCGACCCACCACCCTAACATAGGCATTTTTATTATTCATTAAATTGATTACTTCAAAAATGGTACCTATGCT
>DBBU01000048.1:0-22393 GCA_002292365.1 Flammeovirgaceae bacterium UBA976 | reverse complement strand
CTAACAAGTAATTTTGATCCATATTTAGAAGATATATAATCTGGAACTTTACTAATTCTTGTCATCGTACTATCGTCCACAATCGTCCCAGGGAGAATGATTTTTTGTCCTGTTTTTACCCGATAATTGTTAAAGTTATTATACACTTTTATTTGATCTATGGAAGTATTGAATTTTACCGCAATTTCTTCCATATTTTCACCATTTTGGACATAATAAATATAAGCTTTTGGCTCAACTTCAGCATCTGTTTTAATCATAGATATACTATCGGAAGAAGTATCAACAAACTTTACTTCTTCCTTTAAAACGGCACTTGATGGCTCTTTTACATCATTCACGGCAGGAGTCTTTTTGATCAAGAGATTCTGACCTAACGATAACTCATCTGAGGTCAGTAGGTTCATTTTCCTAAGTGTATCTAAAGAAAGGTTATATTTTTTGGCAATGGCGTATAAGGTTTCGCCTAAGACTACTATATGCCGCCCTTCTTGTGATCCTGAAAGGATCAGTGAGTCCTGCCAAGCTTCCTTTTCAAAATATATTTCCAATACTTGTCCAATATCCAAAGCATTGCCTTTTAAACCATTCTGTCGAATAAGCTCCTCTGCCGTCACATTATATCTTTGGGCCAATGAATAGATGGTTTCTCCGCTTTCAACCTCATGAATAATCAAAAGGCTGTCTCCCCGCTGTTGTATTTTCAAAGAATCGTTGGAATGACCGGTGAGCATAGAAACCAAAAAAACACAAAAAAAACAGACTTTATAAATCATAAATTTTAATATTCTTTCTATTCTGAACAAATATGAGCTTCTTTCCCAAGACCATGAAACTTTCTGCAGATATCCCTTGCACCTGATGATCCAAAATAAATTCTTGGACAACTTTTTCTTCGCTCAACCACAATAAATATTTATCCAGCCGATCCTTATTTTGCAGATAATAGAGAATCAATATATGATTATTGAATTCCAAATAGGCTACCTCTTTTTTCGGTTCTCGATTTTTTCGTCTCAAGTACGCTGCGACGGTATCAAAAGCGGAGGTCTTAGGTAAGAAAATAGTAGGCAAAGAAATTTCTTCCATATTTTTCTCTTCTCCCAATGAAATTTCAAGATATTCAAACTCCTGCTCCTTCAGCACCTTGCCTTTGATAAAGGTATCTGTCAATTCATGCAATTGAAAATTTTTAATCTCCTCTAAAATCACATTACTTTTCCAATCGTATCGTATCAAAGTAATAGGTCCTGGATTGCGTTGGTTTTGGTACACACCTATGGTCAACTGATTCCCCTTGATACCCAATAAGGTAGACCACCAATCCATTTTAATAGGAATCTTTACCTTGGTAACCTCGTTTGAGTATATATTCATCACAGCAAAATAATGCTCCATCGTCTCTTCAGAGCGCAATTCAATTCCCAGCTGAGAGACTACTTGATCAACCTTGATTAACCAAATAGGATCTGTGAATTCCCATGAAAACCCTATATCTGATATTAAATTCAAATCTGTGTTGTAATTTTGTACAAAAATAACCTCAACAAGATCAATGCCAAATTTCAAACATATTTTCATTGCAATGCTTGCTACCTTGTCCATTATTTGTGTATATGGCCAAGAAAAGACACTACAGGTACTTCATTTGAAGGTCACCAGTGATATTGATCCAAGAAGCAATCGATATGTTTCATTGGGATTAGAAAAAGCTATTGAAATGAACGTAGACTACGTTATTCTCGAATTGGATACCTACGGTGGCGCTTTGACCGATGCCGATGAAATTAGAACAGCCATCCTCAACTACGAAAGACCCATATATGCATTTATCAATAAAGATGCCGCCTCAGCAGGTGCTTTGATCTCCATAGCTTGTGACAGCATTTATATGTCAACAGGATCAAGTATCGGTGCCGCAACCGTCGTTACGGGTGAAGGTGAAGCAGCACCTGATAAATATCAATCTTATATGAGATCCATCATGAGATCCACTGCAGAGGCCAAAGGAAGAAATCCTGAAATTGCCGAGGCCATGGTAGATGAAGAAATACGTTTAGATTCACTGATTAAAGACGGTAAGGTTTTGACTTTTTCTGTCTCTGAAGCCATTGAGTATGGTTTCTGTGAAGCCGAAGTAGAAGGCATTACAGATATTATGATCAGATCTGGTGTTACCCAATACGATATAGATCTATTCGAACTCAATTGGAGCGAACGATTCATTGCTCTTTTTCTGAACCCTGCCGTCAGCGGCGTACTCATATTACTGATTTTGGGAGGACTATATTTTGAATTGCAATCTCCTGGCCTTGGTTTTCCAATTATTGCCTCAATGGTAGCCGCTCTGCTTTATTTCACGCCCTACTATCTCAATGGCCTCGCTGAAAATTGGGAAATCATTGTGTTTTTTGTAGGTCTTCTGTTAATCTCACTTGAAGTTTTTATAATTCCAGGATTTGGAATTCCCGGCATTTTAGGATTGATTTTTACCATAGGATCTCTCACCTTGGTCATGGTCAATAATGACGGTCTCAATTTTGATTTAATAGAAGCTTCCATGCTAAATAATGCCCTCATTACCAGTCTCATTGGATTTATCGGCGCGTTATTTCTGATGATTTTATTGGGTGCTAGATTGACCAAAACTTCTTTTTTCAACCGATTTGCTCTTACAGATGTACAAGATACTTCCACGGGATACACCTCCAGTTTCTACAACAAATCACTCATTGGCTCCATCGGAACCGTAGTAAGTGTCTTGCGCCCTAGTGGACGCATCGTGATTAATGATGCCATTTATGACGCCTATACCCGAGGTGAATACCTCGAGAAGGGTGAAAAAATCAAAGTGATTGCAGCAGAGGGTACTTCTCTAAAAGTTCAAAAATTAGTATCATGAAAGTTCTTGGTATCATCCCTTCACGTTATGAATCTACTCGTTTTCCAGGTAAATCATTAATTGACATTATGGGTAAAACCATGATTCAAAGGGTTTATGAGCAGGCAAAAAAATCCAAGCAGTTGGATGACTTGGTGGTAGCCACCGATGACCAAAGAATTTTTGAAAAGGTTAAAAGTTTTGGAGGATCTGTCATCATCACAGGAAATCATCATAAAAATGGTACCGAAAGATGTCTCGAAGTAGCCAAATCACTTCGGGCTCAATTTGTGGTAAATATTCAAGGAGATGAACCCTTCATCCAGCCAGAACAAATTGATGAATTATGTTCCATAATAAGCCCAGATACTGATTTAGCGACATTGATAAAGCGTATTAAAGATCCCAGTGACCTCGAGAATCCTAATCTAGTAAAAGTGGTAAAATCCCTAGATGATTATGCCTTATATTTCAGTCGAAGTCCCATACCTTTTGATCGATCTATGAACAAAGTACCCACACTTCCATCGAAAAAAATTTATTGGAAACACATCGGTATCTATGCTTATCGCACAGAAGTGCTGTCACAAATAGTCAAGTTAGAAGAAAGTGCACTTGAAAAGATGGAATCCTTGGAGCAACTCCGGTGGCTAGAAAATGGATATAAAATCAAAACGGCTGAAACCCATTTTGAATCTACGGGAATAGATACACCCGAAGATTTAGATCATTTAATTGCTAAAATGAAAACTGATGCTCAGTAAAAAGACTCTGGTTTGGATATTAATTTCACTTTCAGTGATCACCTTCTTATTCTCCCTGAGAACACCAAATCACCAATTATTCTATACATTTATTGCACTTGGGGTATGGGGTGTTAGTTTTGCAGTAAATAAGTATTACCATCCCAATTCATAAATGAATTATTGATAGCAGATTTTTTCCTCAGGTCAAGATATAAATCTTTAAATAAAAAGCCTTTAATAACAGCAAGTAATCTGTAAAACTCCTCGAACAACCAGTCCCATTGAAAATTTATAATGAGTCAGTTTCCCAAGAAAATTTTATTTATAATTAATCCCATTTCAGGCAAGAGAAAACAAAAAAATATAAATACAATAATCGAACAATATCTAGATCATACTAAATTTTCCTTTGATCTAATGTACTCAAAATATCATCAGCATGCGCAAAAGATTGTCCTCAAGCAATTAAAAAACTTTGATATTATGATTGCCGTAGGAGGAGATGGTTCTGTCAATCAGATAGGTACCTCATTAATTAATTCCCCCGTAGTATTTGGTATCATACCCTCGGGATCTGGTAATGGACTGGCCCGCCATCTAAATATTCCATTAAATTTTAAAGGGGCCATTGAGTTAATTAATTCTTATCAAAAGCCTATAAAAATAGATATCGCTAAGATGAATGGACACTATTTTTTATCTACGGCTGGGACTGGGTTTGATGCCCATGTCGCGTGGAAATTTTCAACTGTAACTTCTAGAGGTTTTTTAACTTATGCCAAAATTACTCTCCAAGAATTATTTAGATACAAAACAAAAAAATATAAATTAGAGATCAATGACCAAACCATTGAGGTGAACGCCGTGGCAGTGACCATAGCAAATTCAAATCAATATGGAAATAATGCTTATGTGTCACCCCAATCCAAGTTGAACGATGGCTTTTTGCGATTGATCATCATCAAATCATTCCCTTTTTATTTTGCACCCCTCCTGATTTTCCGCCTTTTTAATAAAAGCTTACTGAAAAGCAAATTTGTTGTTCAGTATATATTAAAAAGAATGGTTTTGACCTCCCCGACTGAGTACGTACAATTAGATGGCGAATCATTAACTATGGAGGGTAAACTCAACATAGAAGTTATTCCAAAGTGCCTAAATATGATTGGTAGTATTGAATGACACCACGAATAATGAGTTCCATTGAAAAAAACTATTTCTTTTCATGCATCTCTAACAATACTTCCTCTGTCGCCTTTAAAACAGCTGCTACTTCAGCAGATTGAATGACATTGGAAATAAAAAGAGATTCGAATTGACTGGGTGCCAAATAAATGCCTCGGGACAACATTCCACGAAAATAGGCACCAAACAATTGAGCATCGGTACTCTTGGCTGTTTCAAAATTCGTCACCTCCTGATCCGTGAAGAATAAACTGTACATACTCCCTATCTGGTTGATCGTATATCTGAGCCCTTGACGCGACAAGATTCTGGTTATGCCTGTAGTGATCTGGCGTGTTGTCTGTTCAACTTGTTTGTAGATTTCTGGGTGTTCGTGTAATTTTCTCAAAATGGTTAATCCTGCAGCCATCGCTACGGGATTCCCGGACAATGTACCCGCTTGATAAATCGGTCCTTCTGGAGCTATTTGATTCATGATCTCTCTCGAACCTCCATAGGCACCCACGGGTAATCCTCCTCCGATGATCTTTCCAAAGGTGGTGAGATCAGGCTTTACTCCCAACAACTCTTGTGCACCGCCTGCCGAAAGTCTAAAACCAGTCATTACCTCATCAAAAATTAATAATATTTGATGGACATCACATCGCGCTCTAAGGCCCTCCAAAAAATCATCATTTGGGAGTACACAGCCCATATTACCCGCGACAGGTTCGACAATAATAGCACATATTTCATTTTCATTTTCAGCAAGCACACGATCAATAGCCTTCAGGTCATTGTATGGCGCCAATAAAGTATCACGACTCGTTCCTTTGGTGACTCCCGGGCTATCGGGAACTCCCAAGGTCGCTGATCCACTTCCTGCAGCTACCAAAAAAGCATCTCCATGACCGTGGTAACAGCCCTCAAACTTGATAAATTTATTCTTTCCCGTATAACCTCTGGCCAATCGAATGGCAGACATCGTAGCCTCCGTTCCAGAATTGACCATTCTAATTTTCTCAATGGAAGGTACCATTTCAATGATTAATTCAGCAATTTCCACCTCTCTTCTACCTGGGGCTCCGAATGAAGTCGAACTTTTCACAGCTTCAAAAATGGCTTTTTCAACTTCTTCGTTTGCATGGCCTAAAATCATAGGTCCCCAAGAGTTAATGAGGTCTATATAGGCATTATCATCTTCATCATATAAATAGGCTCCTTTAGCACGAGACATAAAAATAGGATCTCCTCCTACTGTCTTAAAAGCCCTTACTGGTGAGTTCACTCCTCCCGGTATCAAGGTCTTTGCACGCTCAAATAACGCTTTACTCTTTCGGGTCTTCATTTAATTCAATCGCTTAAGCCTAAAATCTTGCATTTCTATGATGGGTACTACTTGATTATCTCGAGTACCTGGATACCAATTTCCCTCCATAAGGTATCCTTCCATCAAATCCATATTCAAACTGTTTTGGAAATACTTTCCATATTCATTCAACTTACCTCCAATGAACATGATGAATTCATAGCCCAATTGATGATAAGTTGAAGGTGACTGATGAAATTCAGCAATAAAATCTTCTCTGAATTGCTCATATACTAACGACTCTTTATTAATAAAATCGTCAACCGCCAGCTTCACATTAAGTTTTTGTAGTAAGTCATAGTTTACAGTTCGCTCAAAAAACCAATTACCATAACCGTAAACACTCACCTTTTCATCACGATTTACAAGCGCTCCCAATAAGTTATTGATGACCGCACTTGACTCAGTAGCTATAAACATATGGTTAATAGAATCCTTTGGAAAAATAAATTTATCTTCATAGGCAACCAACCATTTACCCGTCTCTTGATCAACCAAATAATCAGCTACCTTATCCGCATATATGATTTTTCTTCCTGATATTTCGGAAATTGAATCAGCGTCATTTTTTGTATAGTATACCTTATTTGATTGTATCCAATTATCCAACAAAAGCTTTGAACTACTCTCATCTAAATGTATGAATCCCAATATATTAAATCCTCTTTCCTCTATAAAATCTCGATAAACTTGTCCTGATATTGAATCTCGATCATTTTGATAAAATATGACGACATTCTTGTTAGTATCAGATTCAGCCACATACTCAGCTAATTTAAGAGCAACAGTTTTGGATTTGGGCTTAAACATAAAAGCAAAAGGGTTATCCTCAATGAATTCTTCGTTATTGGTAAACGGATTGATGATATTAATACTATCTTTTATTGAAAGCGATTTGACACTCCTGATGGGGCCTGCATACAAAGGTCCCACAATAAGATCTGCCCCATTCAAATAAGGCAACAAAGTATCTGTAGTGCTTTGCGATTTTTTCGTGTCAAAATCATAAAAATTTAATTGGATACCCTTAGACTTAAGGGTAGATTGTCCATGCTGCATACCTTGATAAAATTCAATGATCACTTTGTTTCTAATGACTGTATTCGGATTTCCTAAGGAGTCGAACATGAAAGGCAAAGTCACTGCAATCGCGTAGGCCGATGCATATTCATCTTTTAGACTCCCATTAATTAAATTTTCATTAGTGAAATTATATTTGAATTTCAATTGATTGACAATGGGTATATATTCAGATAAGTCTTTTTCAATGATCAATTTTCTGGCCAAAATAAGTGATAATTGACGGTAATTGGGATGCGCTCTATTGTGTTCAAGCAAATCTTTCACCGATAAATCCAAACAGTATTTGTTTATTACACTTGATGAAAATTCCGAATCCCTGGCATAAGCATTGTAACGATCTAGATAATTAAAGGCAGCAGAAAATTCGTTCAACTCAAAATATGCCAAGGTCAGCCAATAAAATACCTCGTCTTGTTCTTGCCAATTGGGGAATTTCTTTTCAATTTGTTCCCAATTGTCAATGGCCCTCTTATAATCTGCGTTCTTACTATAACACAAACCTTTAAAAAAGTAGGCATAAACACCAAGTTGAGGATCGGTTTTCAATACTTCAAAAGCGCTCATTGCAGATCTGAGTTGCTGATTTGACATCAACCTTTTGGCTTCATTGAATTCATCTTTTGGATGAGACTGCCCAAAGCCCATGAAAGTATTCAATAATAAAAACAATATGGTTATTCCTTTCAGCATTACTCCCACTCTATGGTTGCGGGTGGTTTAGAAGAGATGTCGTATACCACCCTATTTACTCCCTTCACTTTATTTATAATATGATTAGACATGCGACCCAGAAATTCATACGGCAAATAACACCAATCTGCAGTCATGCCATCTAAGCTAGATACTGCCCTTAATGCGACTACCTGCTCGTAAGTCCGCTCATCACCCATCACCCCAACAGACTGAACTGGAAGCAACATCGCCCCTGCCTGCCAGACCTGATGATAGAGACCTTCATCTTTGAGACCTTGAATGAAAATATGATCAACCTGCTGAAGGATATTTACTTTTTCAGCATTGATACTACCCAAAATACGAATGCCTAATCCTGGTCCCGGAAAAGGATGCCTACTTAAGATCTCTTTTGAGATATTGAGGGTGGCCCCAACCTTTCGCACTTCGTCCTTAAACAGAGTATTTAAGGGTTCCAATACCTTTAAATCCATTTTTTCTGGCAAGCCACCGACATTATGATGTGATTTGATGGTTACCGAAGTCCCATTTACGGAAACGGACTCTATGACGTCAGGATAAATTGTTCCTTGACCGAGCCATTTAACATTATTAATCTTTTTAGCTTCTTGCTCAAAGACCTCAATAAATACACGTCCAATGGCTTTTCGTTTGGCCTCAGGCTCTTCCAAACCTTTCAGTGCGTCATAGAACAATGATTTAGCATCAACGCCTTTAACATTCAAACCCAATTCTTTGTATGAACTAAGTACTTCCTCAAATTCGTTTTT
Source organism: Flammeovirgaceae bacterium UBA976 (assembly GCA_002292365.1). Lineage (GTDB taxonomy): Bacteria > Bacteroidota > Bacteroidia > Cytophagales > Cyclobacteriaceae > UBA4465. Next base: position 13,687 of record DBBU01000048.1, on the reverse strand, counting down.
TCGAAGCAAGCCGTTGTCTACAAATATGCAATATAGATTCTCACCAATGGCTTTGTCTATCAGTACGGCAGCAACCGAACTATCCACACCTCCTGACAACCCCATAACGACCTGATCATTACCTAATTTTTCTTTTAATTTCTCTATAGTAGACTCTGCGAAATGATCTGGAGTCCATGATTGACTCGCCCCACATATCTTTACAATGAAATTTTCAATCAGCTGTTTACCTTGTTCAGAATGCGTCACCTCTGGATGGAATTGAATGCCATAAACAGATCTATCCTTCCATTTAAAGGCTGCAACAGGGATGTTTTCAGTAGAGGCTATTTGTTCAAATACTTGAGGTAACTCCACGATGGTATCTCCATGAGACATCCATACCGTACTGCCAACATTAACTTGACTCAATAAATCTGTTACATCCGACAGTTGATTCAACTTGGCACGTCCATATTCTCTATGCAATGATTTAGCTACTTTTCCTCCCATTTTTTTAGCTAACAATTGGGCTCCATAACAAACACCCAATAAAGGTAAATTTCCAAAAATATCAAGCGCCACATCCGGTGCCTCTTCATCCAAAACAGAACAAGGACTTCCCGATAAAATAACGCCAATGAAACTGTCAAGAGCCACTTCACTTGATTTATTAAAAGGATGAATTTCACAGTATACATTTAATTCCCGAACTCTTCGAGCAATCAATTGTGTATATTGGGAACCAAAATCAATGATCAAGATTTTATCTAACATGTTGCAAACTTAATAGAATCTAATCAGCATAAAAGTCCCAGTATAATTTTAGCAGAAAAAAAATGTATGAGTCAGAAATCCAAGAAATAGTGAAATCATACTTCCCAAATCTAAAGGAAGAGTCTCTAGATGCCTTTATAAAGCATGCTTCATATTTGAAATCTACCAAGGGTACAAAATTAATTTCTGAAGGAAAGAGACATCGTTATTTCTACTTAATCTTAAAAGGAGGTGTCAAATCTTACTATTCAAAAGAGTCAAGAGAAGTATGCATGTGGTTCGCATTCAAAAATGAAGTTGTTGGAACAATTACAACATACGAAGGCTTACCCTCAAAAGAAACGATTGAATTATTAGAGGATTCAGAATTGATAAAATTCAATATCGAAAAAATAAAAGTGCTAACACTAACAGATTTATCCATTAGTCACCTGATGAATAGTATTATCATAAAACATACCCTATTTCTTGAGGAAAGACTCTATCAATTGCAGTTCATGACCAGTAAAAACCGCTGTAAAGTACTTTATGAATCTACTCCAGAAATATTTCAAAAAGTTTCCCTTACTGATGTCGCATCATATCTAGGTGTAACTAGAGAAACGTTGAGTAGAATAAGGTCTAAGTAATTGCTTTGTGATAAATGTCAAATGAGTTCAGAAAAGAATCAATTAATCTTGTGTCTTGATGATTAAAAAAAATCTTTATAGATGAAAAGACTAATGAAAATTAAATCTCTCCTTACATTATTATTCCTTGTTCTTCCATTTTCATTTATGGCTTGTAATAAAGATGAAAATCTAAATGCTTCTGGAAATACCGAAAACGAGCTTCAAGGAAAAATCGAAAATGAGTTTCAAGGAAATGTAATTATCATAGGTGCGGGAGCTTCCGGATTAGCTGCTGCCAAAAAATTGGAAGAGGAAGGAATTAGCTATCAAATATTAGAAGCAACTGACAAACTTGGTGGTAGGATCCAAAAAAATGAAAATTTTGCAGATTTTCCTATCGATTTAGGTGCTGAATGGATTCATGAAGATAAATCGATTTTGAACTATTTAATAAATCAACCAGGAAATGAACCAAACGTTGAAACTATTTCATATCAACCTATGAATGTTCAGCAGGTAGTTGATGATCTCATTGTGCAAATTCCAAATCAAGAAATGGTAGATTATTATGCAGGTTATATAAAAGAATATAAATTTAAGAGGACTACGTGGTATGATTTTATTAATGAGAATTTTGCTCAAAGTGTCGAGCAAAATATTATCTATAATGCTAGGATTACAACTATAAACTACACGGGAAGTCAAGTAGTATTAACCACAGAAAATGGCACGGAATATCAAGCTGATAAAGTGATTTTAACTGTTTCTATAGGTGTACTTAGGTCCAACGTTATTTCTTTTAATCCTCCACTACCTGAGAAAAAAATCAGTGCACTACAAGACGTTGAATTTTTGCCTGGATTTAAGTTGTTTATGAAGTTTTCTGATAAATTCTATCCAGATGTTATTTCATTTGAAACAAGAAGTGGAGAAAAAACCATTTATGATGCTGCTTATGGAAAGGAATCGCAAGATCATGTTTTAGGGTTATTGTCTACAGGTATTTCAGCTCAAGAATATTATTTATTGGGCAATTCAGATGCAATTGTAGACTCTGTAATTCAAGAGTTAGATGGTTATTTTGACGGACTTGCCTCTCAAAATTATCTGGGATCTTACATATACGAAGATTGGGGTCAACACACATATACACAAGGAACTTGGACATCTGATTTTGAGAAATCATCTAAAAACTTAAATGACTCTCTTGATGACAAAGTATATTTCGCTGGAGAAACTTATAATGCTCACGGAATTGCACCCTTTCAAGAGTTTTATATAATACGCGGCTCTGTTCAAAGTGCTATACTATCGGGTTATGAAGTTGTTGATCAAATATTGGAGTAGACATATATGCTACAGCAACTGGCTATAAAAATGGCTTGTTCTAATTGGCTCTATTTGCATCGCTTTGAGCCATCAAAGATTATTTACAAGTAAAGTTTCTGAAGAAATGTTGGTAATTTTATTATCACATCTATGTAAATCCAAAACTGTTAAAGATAATTATGCCATCATGATCCATAAATGAAATCCTGTGCCAAGGCTAGTTGTTTTATTTATTTTACCAATAAGTAAGTGCAGTAGATACTGTTAAAGAGAATATCATGATACAAAAAAGCTTTCGTGGAGGAGTAAAAAGTAGATAGAAAAAAACACCAAAGATTCTTTCAGTTCAATATACATATAATCACAACTCTAGGTTTGCCTATTTTTCAAGCATTAAACATTATTTAACTTGTATACAATGGCATGAGAAGCTCGAAAAAAGACTAAATAAAAGAGGAAAAATAATGAGGTTTTGACATTAAAATCGACTTAAACTAATCGTTCTAGCAATCTTCCATACGTGCTTTGAAAAGAGCAAAAAAGTCCCTATTATTGCGTAATAAGCAGATTACTTTCTAAATTGATTAAGATATAAAATTCATTTATTTAACATTAATAAGTTGAGCTAAACTTCTAGCGCCACCCTTATCACTCATCTAAAAAGCTCAAAAAATGCATAAGACAAAAAAAATTGGATTGGTCTTCGATATGGATGGAGTCATTGTTGATAATCATATATTTCACTACAAATCTTGGCAAGTGTTGGCAAAAAATTATAACCTAAATCTAAATGAAGAGGATTATCGGAATCATATGAATGGCAGAACGATCGGAGAAGTCGTCAGGTTTCTCCAAAAAGATGCTTCAGCCGAAGAAGTAAAAAAAATTGGAATAGAAAAAGAAGCCTTCTATCGTAATTTATACCAACCTTTCTTAACGCCTACTAAAGGATTGTGGGGCTTCCTAAGTAATGCACAAGAACACAAAATTCCTATGTGTATAGGCACCAGTGCTCCTGAAGAAAATGTCAGTTTTACCATTAACGGACTGGGCATCGGTCATTATTTTAAAACGATTCTTGATGATCGATCGGTAACCAAGGGAAAGCCCCATCCAGATATATATAAAAAATGTGCCCAGTCTATTGGATTGCCTAATGAACAGTGTATTGTGTTTGAGGATGCCCTCGCAGGAATTGAGGCCGGAAAAGCGGCAGGATCAAAAGTAATAGCTTTGGCCACTTCGCATGAAAGAAAAGCAATAAATGCTGACCTGGTCATCAATGACTTTTCTGAGATCGATGTTCAGATGTTGTATGATTTATTTTAAATGGAAAAAAGAACTATCTATGGAGTGATCTTCCTTGTCATTTTATCTGCTCGGCTTTCACTTGCTCAAGAAATAAAAATTGCCCGGTTAAAATATGATGGTGGCGGTGATTGGTATGCAAACAGAACCGCACTCCCAAATTTGATCGCCTTCACGAATAAAAATATAAAAACGGATTTGTTCAAAAATGAAGATGAAGTGGATGCTGGTAGCCCTGATCTGTTTTTGTATCCCTATATTTACATGACGGGTCATGGGAATGTCGATTTCAATGCTATCCAATCCAGCAATCTTAGGAAATATCTGACTTCCGGTGGCTTCCTTCACATTGATGATAATTATGGCTTAGACCCCTTCATTCGACTAGAAATTAAAAAAATATTTCCAAAGAACGAGTGGGTAGAATTGCCTTTTAATCACGAAATCTACCATCAATATTATGATTTTGATAGTGGTCTTCCTAAAATACACCAACATGATGGGCAGCCCCCACAAGGTTTTGGGATAATCCATGAAGGCAAACTAGTTGTTTTTTATACCTATGAATGTGATCTAGGCAATGGTTGGGAAGATGCCTCCATACATAATGATCCTGCAGATGTAAGGTTAAAGGCACTGAAGATGGGCGCAAATATCCTTTCCTACGCTTTCAATGCGAATTTATAGTTCATCAGAATATTTCATTAAATAAAGGCTTTCGTAAATTTTTTATTTCAATTAGAGAATGCTCTATATATATCCTAGTCGAACTCCTATTCACTGATTATATTTGCACTCGAATGAAAAAAGTTGCTTTCTATACGCTGGGCTGTAAGTTGAATTTTTCAGAGACATCAACCATCGCAAGATCCTTTGAAGCCAGGGGCTATCGCAAAGTACCCTTTGATCAAGATCCGGATATATACATCATCAATACCTGTTCTGTAACGGACAATGCAGATAAAAAATGTACTAAAATAGTTCGTGAAGCTAAAAAAATTGCACCTCAATCTTTTGTAGCCATCATAGGTTGCTATGCCCAACTGAAACCCAAAGAAATCAGTAATATCATAGGAGTTGATGCGATTTTGGGTGCTGCTGAAAAATTTAGAATGTTTGATTATATCGAGGAATTCATCCCTCAATCCAAAACTCAAGTTTTTACTTCCGAAATCAAAACTGCTGATATCTTTAATGCATCTCATTCTTATGGGGATAGAACTCGAACATTCCTTAAAGTTCAAGACGGCTGCAATTACAAATGTGCCTTCTGCACCATTCCTTTAGCCAGAGGTAAAAGCCGAAGTGAATCTATCGAAAATATACTTGTCCAGGCCAACCAAATTGCTGCATCAGAAGTAAAAGAAATAGTCCTGACTGGAGTCAATATTGGGGATTTTGGCATTCAAGGAGGAAAGCGAAAAGAAAAATTCATCGATCTACTTAAAGCACTAGACAATGTTGAGGGGATTGATAGATTTAGAATCTCTTCGATAGAGCCCAACTTATTAACTGAGAAAATAATTGATTTTGTAGCACAATCGAAAAGGTTTGTTCCCCATTTTCATATTCCACTTCAATCAGGAAGTGACCTCATATTGCATAATATGAAAAGAAGATATGATACGCTTTTATATGCTGAACGTATTAAAAAAATCAAGGCCATTATGCCCGATTGCTGTATAGGTATTGATGTAATCACAGGGTTCCCGGGTGAAACGAAAGCAGAATACTTAAAGACTTATGAGTTTCTACGTAAATTGGATGTTTCTTATCTTCATGTATTTACTTATTCTGAAAGAGAAAACACAAGAGCCTTTAACATTACAGATCCAGTACCCCAAAAAGAAAGACAGGATCGATCTCGTTTGCTTAGAATACTCTCTGAAAAGAAAAAGAGATATTTTTACGAAACCCAAAAAGATCAAATAAGAACGGTTTTATTTGAAGATCACATGGAAGATGGAGAGATGCAAGGCTATACAGAAAATTATGTCCGTGTTACAGCAAAATATGATCCGATGCTCACTAATGAACTGAAAAAAGTAAGGTTGTCCGAGTTGGATAAAAAAGGCAACTTTCAAGTCTTAGAAATAGAAGAATATTTGCCCATCCATAAATAGAAAGTATGAAACTCATTTGCATAGGCCGCAATTATGTGAAGCATATCGAAGAACTGGGAAATGAAAAACCAGAAAGTCCGATAATTTTCTTAAAGCCAGACTCGGCGCTCATCAAAAAAAATGAGCCTTTTTACTATCCCAACTTTTCGACCGATATCCACTACGAAGTTGAAGTTTTAGTTAAAATAAAAAAGGTTGGCAAATCTATTCCTGTCAACTTTGCACAAAAGTATTACGACGAAATTGGATTAGGCATTGATTTAACCGCTAGAGATCTACAAAGTAAAGCCAAAGCTAAAGGCTTGCCATGGGATCTAGCTAAGGGATTCAATGGCTCAGCTCCCATTTCAAACTTTATCAATAAGCATCTTTATAACGTACAAGACCTCAACTTTTCATTGAAATTGAATGGCATTACCGTTCAATCATCGAATACTTCTCATATGCTCTGGTCTATTGATGAAATGATTGCTTACGTATCACAATATATGACTTTAAAAAAGGGAGATATATTGTTTACTGGTACTCCTGAAGGCGTAGGTCCCATCAAAATTGGAGATCAACTGGAAGGCTTTATTGAATCCCAAAATATGTTTCATTTTGAGATACGTTAGTTTCTTCATAATTGGGCTATTTCCTTTTCTTATAAAGGCTCAAGTCACTCCAAAATATATCTTCCCCATCAATAGCGGATCGCAACAATACTTGGCGGGTACCATGGGAGAAATTCGACATAATCACTTTCATGCCGGCCTCGACATCAAAACAGAAGGTAAAATAGGTATTCCAGTGCTAGCCATTGCCAATGGTTATGTATCAAGGATTGGTGTCAGTGAAGGGGGCTACGGTCATGTACTCTATCTAACCCACCTGGACGGGAAAATATCTGTTTATGCTCACCTTCAACGTTTTGAGGAGTATTTAGAGTATTATACTCTTAACCAACAATACCAAAAAGAAACTTATCCCATTCAATTGTTTCCTCAAAAAAACAAATTTTATTTCAATCAGGGAGATACCATAGGATACTCAGGAAATAGTGGGTCTTCCTCAGGACCCCATCTTCATTTTGAAATGAGAAATGCACGGCAAGAATTCCTCAATCCATTTGATGAGTTTTCGTTCAATGAAATTGAAGATAATATTCCACCTAGAATAAAATATATTGCTTTTAAATGCCTTGATATCGATGCTCGTGTCAATGGTGCTTATGGTACCTTATTGGCCCGAACTTCTAAAAAAAATGATCTCTTCAGCATTCAAAAGCATATTCATCTCTCAGGAAATATAGGTATTGAAATATACCATTATGACAACATGAGCGGTGCTCCCAATCGAAATGGAATTCCAGAAATCATACTTAAAATCGATCAAGATACCTTATTTCATCAACTAAAAAAATCGATGTCTTTTGATAAGCAACGAGAAATATTAGCCCATATTGACTACCCCTATGAGACAGACAAAAGCATCACCCTCAATAGATTATATAAAGCGGATGGAAATAAGCTCGATTTTTATATAAAAACCAATCAAGGTTATTTTTTTGACAAGACCCCTCATGAATTGGAAATCATATTAAAGGACAATCATCAAAATATTTCTACCTTTCAAGTTCTACTAAATAAAGAAGAAACTTACGATAATTATTTTCCAGATGTGAACACCTTTGAAATCGATGAAAATCAATTTCATTACGTAAGTAGTGATGCTGTATCCCAGGTCTTCATTGAAGACACATTGATTATCCTTAAACCCTATTTATCAAACGGAAACCAATATTACTACTTGTGGGATCTGAGATCTGGGTTGCCCGACTCAATAACTTCTGGGAGCTTGGCACTTCAACCCCATTTTTTTGCTGATATTCCTTCAGGTATTGAATATTCATTTCATAACGAAGATTTCATTCTAGAAGTCAACAAAAAATCACTATTTGATACCCTTTACTTGCAGTTCACTAAAGTTTATGATTCCCTACATGGGAAGATGTTTTATTCATTTAATGACCCGGTCGTTCCTTTGAGAAAAGAAGTCATTATTTCAATTGAGGATTCTGATTCTATTAAAAATCAATACCAGGTATTTAAATTAAATAAAAATAATTGTTTAGACTATGTAGGCAGTAAGCGAAGCACTGCAGGCTATTTTACTTTTAAAACCAGAGAATTAGGGACCTTTACATTAGACAATGACACCATAAAACCTATTGTTCAACCTATTTCTTGGGATAGAATGAATCTAAAATTTATGATTAAAGATATCAAGTCAGGAATTAAGTCTTATCATGCAACTCTTAATGGTCATTTTTTGTTAATGCAATACGATGTTAAAAAAAATGAATTATCAGCACGTCCGAAAAATAGAGAAAAGCTTAATAAAGGCCTTTTCTTGTTAGAAGTTGAAGATCACTTTGGCAATAAAACTAAAATTAGTAAACCCTTATGATTACATTAAAAAAAGGCGATATCGCTCCAACATTTTCTGCCATCAACCAAGATGGTAAAACGTTCAATCTAAAACATTTTAAAGGAAAAAAAGTAGTGCTGTATTTTTATCCAAAAGACAATACGCCCGGATGCACCACTCAATCTTGTAATTTACGCGACAATTATACACTACTGCAAAAACAAGGCTATGAAATATTTGGTATCAGTCAAGATTCCGAAAAGTCACATCAAAAATTTATAAAAAAACAATCATTACCTTTCGACCTAATCAGTGATGCCGATCATAAAGTTCATCATCTCTATGGTACGTGGGATCTAAAGAAATATATGGGTAAAGAATATATGGGTACCATTAGAACCACTTTCGTTATTGATGAGGAAGGAATCATTTCTGATGTTATCGAAAAGGTTAAAACAGACAATCATACTGCACAAATTTTAGAGGAATAACTGACATTCCAGTTATCAATAGCTAGTTATAAGATAGCTTAGCTTCAAACCCACACCTTATAATCTTAGCTTAGTTATTAACAAGTTTTGGATAGTCGTGTACTAGTCCACAGTAGTACTCATTGGTCCATTTTTAACTGATCATCCCAACATATTTCTGCCAAAATATTGGTTTTAAATGGTCCCCCTCAAAAGGTGTACGGCCTGAATCGACTTGTCCATGTAAGTTCTCCCATTCTATGGGCTGGTAAATAAAATCGCAAAAGGCATTCTTACCTACCCTCATTGTAAAAGGGTATATTTACATTTATTCGTGTAAAATCTATAGTTATAAATACTCCATCAATGGCGATGCTATTTCCTACATTTAAATATCCAAACCCAAAACCAATTCTTGAAATTAAGGAGAGAAATAAGCATCTAATTAGATTAAATCCTAGTAAGAATGTTTTATTCACTTGCTGAGCTGTTTTGAAATATGGTATATAGAATGTTTTTAAACGCATTTCATTGAGAGATAAATTGATTATATCAATCAAATAATATAAAAATGAACATTTTTAACTGCAATAATTGTTAGATTAGTCTCAATATTTTTTTAAATCAATCATAAACATTAGTCACCGAATGAGCCTTAATGAAAAATAATAATTCATCTATAAATAATGTAGTCGATATCGCCATTCGTTTGATCAGCTTGGGGCTTATAGTCTATTTATGCATTTCAATTTTAAAACCATTTTTCAATCCTATTTTTTGGGGTATTATTTTTGCGGTAGCCTTGGATCCGGTCTATCGGAAAATAGATCAGCTGATCAGAAATAAACGTAGAATAACAAGTTTAATCACCGTCATGCTTACGTTTATCGTCATTTCGATGCCGCTTTATTTGTTTTTAGAATCTGCAATTAATGGTATTACCGATATTGGTTCTATGTATGCTTCAGGTAAATTTTTAATTCAAACTCCTAATGAAAGTATTAAAGCCATTCCGATCATAGGTGATTGGATCTATAATTCATGGCATTTGGCCTCTCAAAACCTCCCATCTCTACTCAACCAATATCAAGATTATTTAAAGCAATTTGGATTATTTTTACTAGATTCAATTCTAGGTACGGGAATCACCATTATCAACCTTGCACTTTCTGTGCTCATCGCAGGTATATTGCTTTATTCCAAAGGTACCAACAAAGTAGTTTATAAATTATTTGAAAAAATAGCAGGGGACTTTGGGGTTGAATTTGCCTCCATTACCGAGCAAACCATCAGAAATGTGGTCAAGGGAATTTTGGGAGTTGCTGCCATTCAAGCCACCTTAGCTGGATTTGGATTTTTAATGGTTGACCTGCCCTATGCCGGCCTATGGGTTTTAATTTGTCTCATTCTGACGATTATACAATTGGGTCCTGGATTTGTCATCATACCCGTCATCATTTGGCTATTTTTGACAAGAGAGTTAGTGCCTGCCTCCATATGGTCCACTTATTTAGTCATTGTCATGTTATTAGATAATATCCTCAAACCTATATTTTTAGGAAAGGGATCATCTGTTCCCACAGTAGTTATATTTCTAGGTGCCATTGGGGGTTTTCTATTTATGGGTTTTCTAGGTTTATTTTTGGGTGCCATCATTTTAACAATCGCCTACAAATTATTGATTCATTGGTTAGGATTAAAAAGTATGCTTAATGAAATTACAATAATCAATGAAGAACCATCAAAGAAAAAATAAAGGTAAGGAAAAATAAAAAGTTATTCGAATTATTCAAATTAGGTTAAATCCAATTTTCCTAAAAGAATCTATTTTAATTCTTTTTAAAATACGATAATCATATCTATGATCATAAAAAAATAAATCAAATTTTCAGTAAGTTTACACTATAAAAATTATAGGTATGGCCAATATCACTGAATTAAAAAAAATAGCCAGTCAGGTTCGAAGAGATATCGTAAGAATGGTTCATTCATGTCAATCGGGGCATCCGGGAGGCTCATTAGGATGTACAGAATATTTGATTGCACTCTATTTCTCTATCATGAAACATGATAGGAAATTTAATATGAAAGGTATCGAAGAAGATCTTTTTTTCATATCCAACGGTCACATATCACCCGTATTTTACAGTGTTTTGGCTCGAGCAGGATATTTTGATGTCTCCGAATTAGCTACTTTTCGCAAAATAAACTCAAGACTTCAAGGACATCCTGCTACTGAAGAAGGCCTACCAGGTATCCGGATGTCCGCAGGATCATTGGGCCAAGGACTTTCTGTAGCCTGCGGTGCGGCTTTAGCCAAAAGATTAAATAATGATCCTAGAAATGTCTTTTGCCTGATGGGTGATGGCGAACAACAAGAGGGTCAGGTATGGGAAGCAGCTATGTTCGCAGCCCATAATAAATTAGATCACTTGATTGCTACCATAGATTACAATGGTCAGCAAATTGATGGACCTGTGGATGAAGTCTTATCCCTCGGTGACCTTGCGGGAAAATACAAAGCCTTTGGCTGGACCGTCCTTTCTTGTGAGGGCAATGATATGTCAGCAATCCTATCAATGCTCAATGAGGCCATCGATCAAACTGGAAAGGGAAAACCAATTATGATCCTCATGAAAACGGCTATGGGGAAAGGTGTTGACTTCATGGAAGGATCTCACAAATGGCATGGCATACCTCCCAATGATGCGCAATTAGAAGATGCATTGAATCAACTTGAAGAAACTTTAGGCGATTATTAATATGAAATATCAGTATACTGAAAAAAAAGATACCCGATCAGGTTTTGGGGACGGACTTACCGCATTAGGAAGAAGTCATCCTGAAGTAGTTGCGCTTTGTGCAGACCTCGTAGGCTCGTTAAAAATGGCCAATTTCATCAAAGAAAATCCTTCAAGATTTTTTCAAATGGGCATCTCCGAAGCCAATATGATGGGCACCGCTGCCGGTCTTGCTACGTCGGGAAAAATTCCGTTTACCGGTACATTTGCCAACTTTTCGACGGGACGTGTTTATGATCAACTAAGACAATCCATAGCTTATTCAGAAAAAAATGTTAAGGTATGCGCCTCGCATGCTGGCCTTACACTAGGAGAAGATGGTGCCACGCATCAGATTTTGGAAGATGTGGGTATGGTAAAAATGTTACCCAATTTTACTGTAATCGTACCTTGCGATTATCATCAAACCAAGGCAGCTACCATCGCAATTGCTGATCATGAAGGTCCTGTTTACTTGAGATTTGGAAGACCCAGCTGGCCTATTTTCACAAATCCTAAAGAACCTTTTGTGATAGGAAAAGCTCAAAAAATGATTTCTGGTAGTGACATAACTATCATCGCATATGGGCATATGGTATGGAAAGCAATAGAAGCAGAAGCCATCTTAACAGCTGAAGGGTTTTCTGTTGAGGTAATTAATATGCATACCATCAAACCCCTAGATGTCCCTGCCATCTTAGATTCTGTAAACAAAACAGGATGTATTGTCACGGCAGAAGAACATAATATCAATGGTGGATTAGGTGAAAGCGTCGCACGAGTCGTAGGTCAAAACCATCCTTGTCCACAAGAATTCGTTGCAGTAAATGATACCTTCGGAGAGAGTGGTATGCCCGATCAATTACTTGAAAAATATGGATTAAGTGTTAAAAATATAGTTGCTGCCGCTAAAAGAGCTATCGAAAGAAAATAAATTCAAGGTGATGGTGCGCCATCGAAAATAATACCATTTGTCCAATTCTCTGACTCAACGCCAATTTTTGCAATTGGTGGCCCAAACTTCTGAAGAGCCACTCATGGTAGAAGTTGCCGGTGCTGAAGGTTGTTATATCTACGATCAAAAAGGAAAAAAATATTTTGATCTTATCGCAGGCATTGGAGTGAGTAGTATTGGACACCGGCATCCAGCCGTCATTGATTCCATTAAGAGTCAAGCAGATAAAAATCTTCATGTCATGGTTTTTGGTGAATTTATCCAAACACCCCAAGTAAAATTGGCCGAAGCCTTATGCAAAACACTCCCAGATCCGCTTGAAGTAACCTATTTTGTCAATTCTGGGAGTGAAGCTACTGAGGGTGCCCTCAAATTAGCCAAACGATATACGGGACGCTTCAAAATTATTTCTTGCATTGATGGTTATCACGGATCCAGTCACGGGGCACTGTCCGCAAGCGGCAATGAAGTGCTGAAACAAAATTTTCGTCCCCTCCTTCCAGGATTTCAACACATTGATTTCGGTGATATAACTTCCCTTGATTTGATCGATTTTAAAACTGCCGCGGTAATTATAGAAACGGTGCAGGGAGAGGCGGGTGTTCGAATAGCCAATAAATCCTATTTTAAAAAGTTACGTGAAAAATGCACTGAGACTGGTACGCTATTAATACTCGATGAAATACAATGTGGCTTTGGTAGAACAGGAAAACTTTGGGCATTTGAGCACTATGGCATCCAGCCCGACATTCTACTGGCGGCCAAAGGTATGGGCGGCGGTATGCCCATAGGCTGCTTTATCAGTTCAAAAGAAATCATGAGTTCATTAAAACAAAATCCTATCCTTGGTCATATCACTACATTTGGGGGCCACCCTATAAGCACTGCTGCTTCGCTAGCGACCCTAGAAACTATTCAAAATGAAAACTTAATTGATCAGGTTGCT
>DBBU01000017.1 GCA_002292365.1 Flammeovirgaceae bacterium UBA976 | reverse complement strand
AGATTTACTCTTTAAAGTTAAATCTAAGGCTACTGGAGTAGCAATAAATAGCGATGAATATGTACCAATAATTATACCTACTAAAAGTGCAAATGAGAAGCCTTTAAGTACTTCTCCACCAAACAAGAAAAGAATGATAACAACGATCAACGTAGTTAATGAAGTGATGAAAGTTCTACTGATGGTATTACTTAAAGATTCATTAAATACTTGATAGATTTCAGAACCTGACTTGATGCCCAAATTCTCACGAATTCTATCAAAGACCACTACCGTATCATTGATTGAATATCCAATAATGGTAAGTATGGCAGCAACAAAAACTTGATCTACCTCAAACGAAATACCCAAGAGATTTGCGATAGCAAACGATGAGATAACGAATAAAGCATCATGAAAAAGGGCTACTATAGCACCAATACCAAACTGCCATTTCCTAAATCTCACCAAAATGTAAAGGAAAATACAAATCAATGCAATCACTGCAGATTTATAAGATGAGTTTTTGATATCATCAGCTATAGTGGCACCTACTTTAGAAGAGCTACCTATTGAAAAATGGGTGGCATCGACCGCTGCATCATTTGCAATGTAGGTTTGATCTGTCGTAGCTTCTAATCCTGAGATCAAGGTTGCTTTAACAATTTCATCCGCAATGTCTGTATCGTCATCCGTTAAATAGCTGGTCGTGATTTTTATAATCTTATCTGATCCAAAGGTCTTTACTTCAGTTCCTTGTCCATCAAAACTATCCGTGAGCTGAGTCTTGAGCATGGACGTTTCCATCGCATGATCAAAGGAGACAACATAAGACCTACCTCCTTTAAAATCTACCCCCATAGAAAGGCCATTAAAGATCATAGCAAGTACCCCTACACTGATGAAAGTACCACTGAAAATATAAGCTATTTTTCTTTTGCTTAGAAAATCAAAATGAAAATGAGTCAAGCTGTTCATGGATATTTTATTTGCAAAACTGAGGTTAGATTGATCTCCTTTTTTAGAAAACCATTCAATGACTACCCGCGTTATGAATACCGCAGAAAAGAAAGAGCAAATAATACCAATGATCAGCGTTATGGCAAAACCTTTGACAGGTCCTTGCCCAAGCGTATAAAGAATGAATCCCACAATCATGGTAGTGACATTTGCATCTATGATGGAAGAATAGGCTTTCTTATAACCCGAGCTAATGGCCTGTTTTAACCCGGACCCTAATCGTAATTCTTCCTTGATTCTTTCAAATATTAATACGTTTGCATCGATTGACATACCGATGGTCAATACAATTCCTGCAACACCAGGCAAGGTCAATGAGGCATTTAATTGAGCCAATATACCTAGGATGAAAAAGACATTTAAAAACAAGGCAAGATTGGCAATTAATCCACCTTTTGAATAATAAAAAACCATAAATACTATTACAATGGCCAAACCAGCCAGCATCGAATTGATGCCCTGTGCACGAGCGGATTTACCAAGCGTTGGTCCGATGACCACATCTTCGACAATCGTAGTGGGCGCAGGTAGGGCACCTGCCTTAAGAATATTTGCCAAATCTTGCGCTTCATCAATGGTAAAATTACCTGAGATGGATGAATTTCCATTCGGGATTTCTCCTTGAACAGTAGGTGCTGAGTATACAAAATCATCCAATACAATGGCAATTCTTTTACCTATATTATTACCTGTAAGACGCTTCCAAGCTTTCGCACCCATAGCATCCATTTGCATGGAAACAGCAGGCCTTGATCTCTCATCGAGATCTTGACGGGCATCTATGATAGATTCGCCGGTCAGTGGAGCTTTACCGTTTCTTGATTTTTTGATGGCATACAGTTCAAGAAGTTCAACGGGATCGAGGGCATCTTGCGTATCAATTTTTTTGACAAGCCACAGAAATTTAACTGTCGAGGGAATGACCGCCAGAACACTGGGATGTTGAAGAATTCTATTGATTCTAGAGGTATCCTTTATTTTGTAAACGAGACCATATTGGGCTTGCAGTAAGCTGAAGATAGGAGATACCTCATTATTTTTGATTGTATCTAAAGAAGCAAGGGCTGTGTCAGCCTCTTGACTTAAAGCTGTGGCGGGATCATTGGTATTACTTGCCGTAGTATCATCATTATCCGATAATAAGGTGGAAAGATCCTCTAAAGCGGAAGCGTCAACGGCTTGTGCGTCGTCATCAAGCGTTGCAGTAAAACCAATTTCTTTTACTGCAATATCGTTAATGCTTTGTAGAATAGGAGTTAATTCATTGATTTCATAAATCTCCCAAAACTCTAATTTTGCGACGCCTTGGAGCAGCTTTCTTACACGCTCTGGATTATCCACACCAGGCAATTCTATTTGGATTCTTCCGGAACCTTGTAATTTTTGAATATTAGGTTGAGAAGTTCCAAATCTATCAATTCGAGTTCTTAGTATATTGAATGACCGATCAATGGCACCATCGATTTCTGTACCAATGATTTCCAAAACCTCGTCATCTGTAGAATTCAAATTGATACGCCCTCTATTGGAGGCATTAGAAAATATGTAAGCTAATGTTTTTTCAGATTCTAATTGTTTGTAGCGGGCATAAAATTCATCTAAAAAGTTGAGCTGTGTACCTCGAATATTTTTTTCAGCTGTATTGATGGCTTCTAAATAATTTGGATCTTGGTTGTTATCACTCAATCCCTTGAGGATATCAACTGGAGAAACTTCGAGTGTTACGTGCATACCCCCTTGCAAATCAAGTCCAAGATTTAGTTCTGTTTCCTTGATGTCTTGATAGGTATAATCTTGACCCAAAAGCGAGTAAATGGGGGTATTCCAAACCGAATCTAAATACCGTTGTTTTTCTGTGAAATTCACAGTCCCCGAAGGATCTATAGCTTGGTAAGTGGCTTCTTGTTGGACGCCTTGCGCTACGAACGTAAAGGAGAGGTAGTAAATACACAAAAGAGAGATAATAACTGTCAAAAAGACTATAAAACCTTTGTTTTTCATAATTGTTAAGTATTAAAAAATTAATTGAAGAATTTAAATTTGAATAGGTGAGCGTTCTTTTGGATACCCTAAGGGGCATTAGGGGAAATAATACGCTGGACTAGGACCAGAAAATATTTAGAAAGAAAAAGGTCAAATTGATTTAATAATAGACTTACACATTTGCGTTCTTCAAGGCCTAAAAAAAGATGAATAAATTCATTAGAAAATTTAAAATTGAGGGCCGCTGTAGGGGATTGATTTGTTGTATAAGCTGAAATAGCCAGCGTACTTATATCATTGTCTTGATTGTCTGAAGACGCACAAGGGGCTATGACCCTTTGTTCCATCTGCGTGACAAAAGCCATAGAAGAGGTCAATGACAGCACCATCACCGGAACAATGACAGACTTATAGATCCATATGCTATATGCTGTTTTCATAATCGCAGACAAAGGTAAGAAATTTATTGTCTAGATACTATTTTTAAACGTTGCTCGATCTCATCACAAAGCAAAGGGAGGGATTCATCAAATTCATGTTGATTTGAAATGAGCAAGTTTACCTGATTTTTCAAGGGTAAAATATATTTTTTATAAGCGGGCAGGGCATGTTTTTCAAATTGATACTTGACCTCATTTAAGGTATAACCTCTAAGATGTAAATCTCGGGCTATTCTTCTTTTGAGCATTACATCCTCTGGAGCCTCTAAAAAAATTTTGAGATCTAATAATTTTGATAATTGGGGATAATAAAAGGTAAATAAACCTTCAACTAGAATCACAGGACAGGGTTTAATAGTCAGTGTTTTGGCTACAACTTCTTTTTGATTGAATTGATATTCCTTCAGTTCAATGGACTTTCCTGATGTTAGTTTTATGAGGTCAGAATAAAGCCGTTGATGATCAATAGCCTCAGGGAGGTCAAAGTTTTCAACACCTTGTTCATCTTTGACTTGAGCGTCCAAAGGCAAATAATAATTATCTAAAGAAACCTGAGCTATTTGATGTTTCGAAAAATACTGAGTTAACTGATTGGCTAAGAAGGTCTTTCCCGAACCACTCCCACCAGAAATGCCTATAATCAGTTGAGGGATCATCTTGATATCAAATGTGCAAGTAATTTTTTAAGGGCGATACCTCTATGAGAGATTTCGTTTTTTTGAGATAAGGACATTTGAGCAAAAGTTTTCTTAAAGCCATTGGGTTGAAAGATGGGATCATAACCAAATCCTTCAACACCCTCTTTTTCCAAGACTATTTTTCCATGAACGAGCCCTTCAAAAACAAATTTCCTTCCGTTTTCATCAAAATAAGTTATGATGGTTTTAAATTGAGCTTTTCTGTCTTTTTGATCGATGAGATTGGCCAATAATAAATCGATATTATCTGCACTATGTCCGGTTCCAGCATACCGCGCAGAAAATACGCCAGGTTCGTTGTTGAGGGCAGATACTTCCAAACCTGTATCATCCGAAAAACAAGCTTTTTGATATTTTTTAAAAATATATTCAGCTTTTATGAGCGAGTTTTCCTCTATAGTACTACCTGTTTCAGAGATTTCCTTTTCATTGAGATCACCTAAGCTCTGGAGCGTATATCTAGGTCCCAATGCATTACGTATTTCAATTAATTTATGCGGATTGTATGTGGCAAAAATAAGTTCCATCAACGGACATAAAGAGGGGAAATTTCATATCTGAGAACGGAATAGGGAGAGATGATATTAGACGGATCACTTGAAGAGCCGAAGCCTAAGGCAGATGGCAACAATACCACGACTTGACCTCCAGTTTTCATGTTGACGAGTGCTGCCGATATGGCTTCAGATAAACCATTGCTTTGAAGAGTTACAGATAAAGAGGTATAATCTAGTGTCCAACCTGAAGAGGTATAAGTAAAAGTTAAAGGATTAAAAACTGGATAAATGTAATATTCAGAAGAATCTGGAATAATGGTTGATTTAAAAATCACTCCGTTTGCGTCGTATGCGGTGTAATTTATGGTAATGAGATCATTATAATTTATACTATCGCCCTCTCCAATACTTTGGATTGCATACCTCGCTCCTGAAGCCGTTGTAAAAACTGGATCAAGACCATTTTCCTTTATGTAATGATCTATAGTTAGGCTGTCAGATTCCCATATTTCTTGATAATTAATGGTTTCAATAGCTTCATTTTCCTCACAAGAAATGAAGACTGAGATTAAAGAAATGAGGCAAATTGTCAGCAGGAATTCAATCCATCGATAAGTTTTGGCAGCGTTCATATTATTAGATTTAGACATGAATGAGTTAAAAATTATTAACTTTTACGTTAGCGACACGTAATTCTCTGCGATGATTATTTTTCATTTCCACCTTCGGTTGGCAAATTAACGCAACGTCTCGGATTAGACGATCAATTATTTCTTTTTTATTTAATTAAAAAGCACATTTATGAAATTTGAGTTGATCCATATTTTTCTTTAAAATCAAGGGTCAAAAATTCAAATTTTTCAACGGTATCTTCCAGAGATAGATATGAAATACCTCCTGAAGCATTTTTATGACCTCCCCCTTCGAAGTGATCGCTTGCAAATTTATTTACCGCAAAATTCCCGGCGGATCGAAAAGATAATTTAACTTCTCCAGGACCTTCTTTCATAATGGTAGCCATGACAATTCCCTTGATGGATAGGGCATAGTTTACCAAACCCTCAGTATCTCCTTTTTCTAAATCGAACTGCTGAATATCTTTTTCGGAAATTGAAAAATACGCAATGTTTTTTTTCTGATCAACGATGAGCTTTTCAAGCAGTGAAAAACCAATAAACCTTAATCGGTTGATGGTGTTGGTGTCATAAATAGAACGACTTACTTGATTAATATTGGCCCCCAAATCAATTAATTCTGCTACCGATCGATGTACTTTAGAGGTAGTGTTTGCATGCCTAAATGAGCCAGTATCAGTCATAATACCCGCATAGAGACAGTTTGCTATATCTGCAGTAATGGCTTTTTTCCCGTCAACTGATAGGATAAAATCATAAATTAATTCGGCAGTTGCTGCTGCAGAAGTATCCCAAAGTCGGTAGTCATCAAAATCCTCAGGATCTAGATGATGATCGATCATTACTTTTAATGCGGGCGACGAGGCTACCGCTTCTGCGAGCCCTTTGATTCTGTTGAGACCTGAAAAGTCCAAACAAAATATCAAGGCACAGGATTGAATCATTTCAAGAATTAAATCATCATCTGCTGAGTTGAACTCAAGAACCTGATCGTTGCCCGGGAGCCAAGAAATAAAATTAGGATAATCTGTGGGTGTGATTACCTGAACCTCATGACCCCTTGCCTTTAGAAAATGAAAAAGCCCAAGAGAAGATCCCAGGGCATCAGCATCAGGACTTGCGTGCGTAGTGATGATGATTTTATGGAAATCTTCTAAAATGGGAATTAAATCAGTAATGGGCTTCATCAATTATTTTTTTGGCAATAATAAAGGAGCAAAAATCATAAGAATTAAGGTTAAACACAAAACTTTTAATTTGAGTGGACTAATTATTTAAAATACCTACTTTTGTCACTTTAAAAAATTTATACCTTTGATTAAGCAAAAATGACAACGACAAAGACCTTTACAATGATCAAACCAGACGCGGTAACCGCTGGTAACTCTGGGGCAATTATAAAGATAATTGAAGCGCACGGATTCGTAGTTAGCGCAATGAAATTGACGCAGCTCACAGCCGCCCAAGCGGGACAGTTTTACGGAATTCATAAAGAGCGACCTTTCTATAATGACTTGGTAGATTACATGTCTGGAGGGCCCATTATTCCCATGATATTGGAGAAAGAAAATGCGGTAGAAGATTTTCGAGCACTCATAGGGGCAACCAATCCAGTTGAAGCAGCTGAAGGAACCATACGTAAATTATTTGCTACTTCTATCTCGGCAAATGCCATTCACGGATCTGATTCACATAAGAATGCGTTGATTGAAGGAGATTTCTTTTTTTCAAATTTAGAAAAAATGAAATAAATCAAAAAGAAGCAGCCTTGAACGACGCAGGGCTGTAGCTTTTAAAGGCTACTGATTCTAGGCTCCATCCAAAAGTTGTTAAAACCTTCACCGAGGCGCAGTAATATTTTTTTGAGTTGAAGTAATTCTAATACGGCCAAAAAGTTAAAAATTGCCAGTATTTTTTCCGGTTTTTCGGCCAACAATTCTGCAAAAGAGATCCGCTGATTTTTACTCACATAAAGCTTTTGAATTAAGACTTCTTTTTGGCTTTCAATGGTGTAGGGATAAGGAACAACCTGGTGGATAGGTTTATTTTTTTGTAGTTCATAGCGATTCACAACTTTGTGAAATACTTTCATTAGCTTGTAAAGATCTAAATTTTGAACTTCGGCATCAACATTTACTAAAGCGGCAATTTTTTTAATCTCTATCGCCAGATTGCCACGGTTTTCTCTTTGGAAACGTGTTGCTTCTAAGTTGGAGAGTTGCTCAATAACAGATTTATATTTTTTATATTCCAAAAGGTGTTTGACCAATTCCTCTCTAGGATCAATTTCATTGCCTGATTCATCTAATACAGGTCTGGGAATTAACATTTTTGCTTTTATGCGCATTAGGGTAGCGGCTACCAAAATAAACTCACTGGCCACTTCAATATTCATGTTTTTCATTTGGTGCAGATAGTCAAGAAAATCACGGGTAATGGTTGCAATTGGAATATCGTAAATATCTAATTCATCACGTTCAATAAAAAAAAGCAAAAGATCAAAAGGTCCTTCGAAAAGAGGGAGTTTAATTTCAAATTTTGTGCGTGGATCGTCAATTATGGAATCAGTCATCAGATTAAGCAAAGATGCATGATTTGGAGAACCAAAAAAAGATTATTATTGTAAATAATCAGGGAGTTTGTTAGATCGAAAGTAAGGCTTCTTGTCATAAGATAATTAACCATGCAAATTAAACAGGGTCCCCTTTTATCAAACGTAGATCATCCTACAGATTTACGGAAATTAGAGACACAACAGTTGCCTCAATTTAGTGAGGAATTGAGGAATTACATTATTGATCATGTCGCTACCTATGGTGGACATTTTGGAGCCAGTTTGGGAGTGGTTGAACTAACTGTAGCCCTACATTATGCATTTAATACTCCAATAGATCAACTGGTATGGGATGTGGGGCATCAAGCCTATGGACACAAAATATTAACGGGAAGAAAATCTCATTTCCATTCTAATCGTGTCTATGGTGGATTGTCTGGGTTCCCTAAGCGAGTTGAAAGTAAATTTGATGCCTTTGGGGTCGGGCATTCTTCAACGAGTATATCCGCAGCGCTTGGGATGTCCATAGCCAATCAGGCAGAAGGAAAGGATCGGCAGCATATTGCGGTCATTGGAGATGGAGCTATGACTGGAGGAATGGCTTTTGAAGCCATGAACCATGCAGGTGTCTCTAATTCTAATCTCATTATTGTATTGAATGATAATTGCATGTCCATCGATCCCAATGTGGGGGCTTTGAAAGAGTACCTTACGGACATTAGTACCTCTCAGATTTACAATAAATTTCGTGATGAGGCTTGGAAAATTCTAGGAAAAGTCAGTAAGTTTGGTCCCAATGCGCAGGAGCTCGTAGCCGGTGTCGAAAATAGCATAAAGACTTTTCTACTCAAACAAAGTAATCTATTTGAGTCTTTCAATCTCAGATATTTTGGACCGGTAGATGGGCATGATGTGAACCACTTGGTTCATGTTTTCAATGATCTCAAACAGATCCCAGGCCCAAAAATTTTACATTGTATTACGAAGAAAGGTAAAGGGTACGACGCGGCAGAAAAGAATCAAACCAAATGGCATGCTCCGGGTACTTTCGATAAAATTTCGGGAGAGATTCATAAAACTTCTTCCTTGACCCCACAACCCCCTAAATATCAAGATGTATTTGGCCATACTCTAGTTGAATTAGCAGATGAGAATCCAAAAATCATGGGAATTACTCCTGCGATGCCTTCAGGATCCTCTATGAATATTATGATGGAGGCATATCCTGAGCGGTCATTTGACGTGGGTATTGCCGAGCAGCATGCTGTTACCTTTTCTGCGGGTTTAGCGACACAAGGCTCGATACCTTTTTGTAACATTTATTCGACATTTATGCAGCGAGCATATGATCAAGTGATTCACGATGTTTGTGTTCAAAATTTACATGTGGTATTTTGTCTAGATCGAGCAGGTTTCGCTGGAGCAGATGGTGCTACGCATCACGGTGCCTATGATATCGCCTTCATGAGGTGCATACCTAACCTCATAGTTTCTGCACCCATGGATGAATCTGAGCTTAGAAATTTGATGTATACCGCTATGCAGGAAGGGTGTCCTTTTTGTATTCGATACCCAAGGGGTAAAGGGGTTTTAGTAGACTGGAAAACCCCTTTTGCTAAAATTGAAGTGGGGAAGGGTCGTAGGATAAAAGAGGGAAGAGATATCGCTCTGCTCACTTTTGGTACGGTAGGAAATTATGCACTGACGGCTCATAAAGAATTGGAGAAAATAGGGGTGACTGCCGCTTTGTACGATATGCGTTTCGTCAAACCCTTAGATACAGCTTTATTACATGACGTATTTAAATCGTATGATCATGTGATCACCATTGAAGATGGTTGTCTTATGGGTGGGTTTGGAAGCGCAGTAGCTGAGTTTATGGTAGACCATGGTTATCAAGCAAAACTAGAGAGATTGGGAATTCCCGATCGAATGGTAGAGCATGGAACACAGCTAGAATTGCATAAAGAATGTGGATTTGACCCTCAAGGCATTTATCAAACAGTAGTAAAAATATTAGACATCGAAATTGCCTAAAAATCTTGAATGAATTCGTTCAATTAAAAACTTGCCCTAAAAGGATCACAAACTTTTCAACTTCTTCAAAGGAGTTGTACAAAGGCACAGGAGCCACTCTAATTACATTGGGTTCACGCCAGTCCAGGACTACCCCATTTTTTGTAAGGTGGTCGAAGGCCAATCTTCCTTGATCGTAAAAATAGAGCGATAATTGGCAACCTCGTTCTGATTCGTTTTTTGGAGTCAAAATATTGATATGCGGCTTGATCGCCTCATTACTTAATAGTAAATATTCCAAATATCCCGTTAACAAAATACTTTTTTTGCGAAGTTTGAGAATATTGGCTTTTTCAAAAATATCCAGAGAAGCCAAATGAGCTACAGAGGAAATAATATTGGCATTGCTGAGCATCCAGCCGTCGATCCCGGGAATAGGATCAAAATTATTTTCCATTTTGAAACGAATGGTTTCGTTTTGTCCCCACCAACCTGCTAATCTTGGGAAATCAGGATTATTCCCGTGTTTTTCATGTATGAATACTCCTGAAACATTTCCTGGTCCAGAGTTCAAATATTTGTAGCTGCACCAAGCCGCAAAATCAACTTGATCTTCATGGAGGCTCATGGGAATATTCCCCACGGCATGCGCAAGATCAAACCCGGCATAGGCACCGATTTTATGGGCCGCATGTGTAATAGATTTTAAGTCCAAAAATTGGCCACTATAATACTGAATACCGGGCAGCATCACTAACGCCAGCGCCTCTCCAGTAGTTAAAATGGAATGGCAAATTTTTTCAGTAGAGAAATAACCATTTTCATCAGGGCTAATTTCGATGAGATGGTCCTCTGGCGAGATACCTTTTTGCTTCATATGAGAGGTAACTGCGAAATAATCTGAAGGGAAGGCTCCTTTTTCGATGATCATCTTTTTCCTCGTCCCTTTGGGTTGATAAAAAGAAGCCAGCAGAAGATGCAAATTTGTGGTCAAGTTATTCATAGCCACCACTTCATGAGTTTTGGCTCCCACTAGATGGGCCATAGCTGTTTTACCCTTATGATGGTGTGAAACCCATGGATCTTCATTAAAATGTCCTTCGACCCCTTTTTGTGCCCATTTTTTTAGTTCATGGTCAATTTTGGAGGAAGTGATTTTAGGCTGTAATCCCAAAGAATTACCACAGAAATAAATGAGCTCTGTATTATTTCTTTTGGGGATGTAAAATTCCTTTCGAAATTCCTTTAAAGGGTCTTGTTGATCAAGAATTATTGCGTTTACCGGGTTTTTTTCAAAATGCCTTATTGCGTTCAAGTATTTACTTTAATTAATCTGTGGTGGATGCTTTTGGGTTAAGCTTTGCGATTCTGTGAGATTTCCGTGATTTTTGACCGCAGTATCCACAACTTAGAAATTTGATCAATTCACCTTCTTCATTCAGGGTTGCGGGCTGTGTAATCTCTTCTTTTGAGACCTTCAACGTTTGATAATTACATTTATCACATTTTAACGCATGAAGCCTACCATTATATTTTTCAATTTTTGTAAATTTAGTTTTTTCATCAATCCAAACATCATAATCTACTGAATAGGCATTTTCTTCAGCCTGCATGCCCTCATCTAAATAGACATCTTCTTCTTCTTCACTTAATAACTTCATGACATTACCCTCAGGGGAAATTCTTGGCGAATATCTTAATTTTTTTAGTCTCTTTTCAATGTAGAAAGGGAAATAAAACTTAAGCATATTTTGAACGATTACTCCTATGATGATGCTCATCATGGAGCTTAAGAAAAGTCTTACAAAAAACCAAAGCCACGTGGTAGAGTAGAATAAGGTATTTAGCAGGAGGGTTGCTCCGATGGCAAAAAGCAAAAAGGAAAACCACAAACGTTTGATTTCATTCTTGTTAATGTAATCATATCGAGATTTTTTATCACTCGTGAATAAAAGTTTTAAGTAGTGACTCAAAGCGAGTGAAAGTCCAGCTGCAATCAATAAGGTGGCGGTATAATTACCATAAATGTTCCAGACAGAGAGAATGTGGTCAGGCATTAAAGGCATCATGACAAATAATCAGTTAAAGGGCTTACAATCTTAACAAACCTAAATTTATCAACTTATTTCAAAGAAAACATTCTAGTATTCAAGAAATAGTTGCTTGGGTAGGTATTTTTAAATATAAAAATTTTATTAATTTTCAGAAAGATATGCTTAAAGCTATTTAGAAAGCTATTTTGGTTTGAATTACTTTAAAAAAAGATTAACTTTTCCTAATGAAATTATTTTTTAAAATTGGGGTCATTTTTATGGCCATTTCATTTGCTTGCTCTGGAGAGCAGTCAAAAAAAAGTCAAGATAATGAAGCGCTTGAACTCCGAGAGCGGGCACATCGATTAAGTAAAAAATTCATCATTACCGATGGACATATTGATTTACCCTATCGCATGGCTAATAAAGGATTCATGTCGCGTAATTCGGTTGAAGATGTATCTATTGAAACTATGGGAGATTTTGATTATCCCAAAGCCAAGATGGGAGGACTAGATGCTCCTTTTATGTCGATATACGTTCCGGCAGCACTTCAAAAATCAGGGGGGGCTAAAGTTTTTGCAGACTCTCTAATAGACATGGTAGGTAGATTATCGGAAGCCTTCCCAAATTTATTCGCCTCGGCTGGGACACCAAGTGAAGTAAAGGAAAATTTTGAAAAAGCACTTATTTCTCTCCCATTAGGTATGGAAAATGGTGCGCCTATTGAATCGGATTTGGCCAATGTGAAATATTTTTTTGATCGAGGTATCAGGTATATTACTTTGACTCACTCTTTGGATAATGAAATTTGTGATTCTTCTTATGATACCAGCGAAGATACTTGGGATGGATTGAGTCCATTTGGGGAACAAGTGGTACAGGAAATGAATAAATGGGGTATCATGATTGATGTTTCTCATATTTCAGATAAGGCATTTTATGATGTAATGAATTTGACTCAAGCCCCTGTCATTGCATCTCACAGTTCTTGTAGAAAGTTTACACCAGGCTTCATGCGCAATATGAATGATGATATGATTAAGCTTTTAGCAGAAAAAGAAGGTGTCATCCAAATCAATTTTGGTTCTTCATTTTTATCAAAAACCTCTCAGGATCAATTTTCCGAAATCAAGACCTCTTTAGAGGAATACAGAGCGGCTGAAGGCTTGTCAGAAAATGATTCAACTTATGTCGCTTATGCGGCTCAATATTTAATCGATATGGACCCTTTTGAGGAAATCAAAACTGTTGCAGATCACATTGATCACGTGGTAGCCATTGCTGGAATTGATTATGTGGGATTGGGTTCAGATTTTGACGGTGTCGGAAACTCCTTGCCTAAAGGACTGAAAGATGTTTCGATGTATCCTAACTTAATTTATGAGTTATTAATGCGCGGGTATAGCGATGAAGACATCGAAAAAATTTGCTCCCATAATGTATTTCGTGTTTGGGAAGAAACTTTGAGAGTTGCGTCAAAAATTCAAACTCTTTAGTTTTTCTTCAGAGAACGAATAAAAGACGACCACGCAAAGGGGTTTAAATAATTATTGGCGGCAGGCTGGTATTGATACCGATTATAATTCATTTGTTCATTCATGGCATTGCGGAAATTGGCATTGCCACTGTTGACTTGATTGCGATACATTTCTCGCATAACTTCACTATTCATCCAGACATTGAGGTTACTTTGATCAAACTCATTAGGTAACCGTGTAGCCAAAATACCTGCCTTAAAAGTAGCTTCCGAGGGGTAGGGAAAGATGGCTACATCTTCCAAGTAAAAGATATCTTCAGTTAGATAGACAACCAACTTCAAACTATTGGGTTCCTTATGAGAAGGGATAATGTAGTAGGTTTTATCAAAGCCTACTGCAGAGAATATAATGCTGTCCCCTTCCAAGACAGGCATTGAAAAAAAACCATATGGATTGGTCGTCGTTCCACGTCCTCCTTGAGGGACATACACGTGAACTCCCGGAACAATAGATGCACTATCATTCGCAAAGATGACTCCAGTAAATTGGATCACCTTTGGTGTAATTCCCCTAATTTGACCATAAGTCAAAGAATAAAGGGCAAGACAGAGAATAAGGAGGACGCTAATTTTTTTCAAGAATTAAAAAGTAATAAATTCATACGAACTAAACGCAAAAAGTTGACTTTTGTGATAACTTAGTTAAAAAATATTAATTTTGAAGCTTAAAAAATTCAGTCTTTTAATAGGAACTCAGATATTTAAATCCTTTTCAGAGGAGGCAAGGGTTCGGATCATTCAATTACTGCTCGAAGCAAAAAGCCTCACCATTTCGGATTTGGTCACTATTCTAGACTTTACTCAGACAAAGACCTCAAGGCATGTCGCTTATCTAAAAAATGCGGGTCTGGTTAAGTCGCACAAATTAGATCAAAGGGTGGTTTACAGTCTCAAAGAGGAAGTGACAGAAATCGTGAGTAAGATGATGGTCTTTCTTCAAAAAGACCCGAAATTATTAAGAGATCTTGATCTCTATTCTATTATGGATTCCAATAGAGAATTGGCCATGCATAAGGCCAAGGCGAAAGAATTGAGAGCGTGACGAAGTTATTTTTTGATTTAGATCATACTTTGTGGGATTATGAAACCAATGCGCGAGACACATTGCTTGATATGTATCGCGCTTTCGAACTTGACCGGTTTTTCAGTGATGAAGCCCATTTTACCCAAACATTTAAGCAACAGAATGAACATTTATGGCATCGCTATAATGTGGGGGAAATAGATAAGTTTGAAATCCGAAATCATAGGTTTGGTTACATTATGAATGCCGTGAAAAACACAGATCTTATCTTAGCTCAAGAATTATCAAATCAATTCGTCATTGAATGTCCTCGAAAGAAGGCATTGATGCCCAATGTACATAAAGTACTTGATAGACTATCAAAAGATTTTGAATTAGGGATTATTACCAACGGTTTTGATGATACTCAGAATATCAAATTGAAATACAGTGAGATTGATCATTACTTTAAGTGGGTGGTGACCTCTGAGACTTCAGGTTATCGAAAGCCAGCCAAGGAGATTTTTGATTTTACACTTGATTACTGTGGAGGAACCCTAGGGGATATGGTCATTATTGGGGATAATCTGCAAACAGATATATTAGGAGCTGACCATGCAGGATGGAGGTCTGTTTGGTACAATCCCCAAAAAGAATCCAAAGTACCCTCCCAATTGCAAGTTCATGACTTGATTGAACTCCCGGCACTCTTCCTGTAAATCGTTGGTGATTACTTATATTTGACCCATAGAAATTAACTAAATAAACAATGTCGTACGGAAATTTTAAAATACCCCAACCTATAAATGAACCTGTACTTAATTACACTGAGGGCTCCTCTGAAAAACAGGCAGTTAAGGAAGCTTTAAAACAAGCAAAATCTCAGGAAATAGATGTGCCTATGTATATCGGATCTGAAGAAATCAGGACCGGAAAAAAAGTTAAAATGAGCCCTCCTCATGACCATCAATATGTCTTAGGGCATTTTCACGAGGGGGATGCCAGTCATGTTCATGACGCTATTGAAGCGGCATTGGAAGCTAAGGAATCTTGGGCGAAGTTGAGCTGGGAGCATCGAGCTGCCATATTTCTAAAGGCAGCGGATTTAATAGCAGGGCCTTACCGAGCTAAAATTAATGCAGCAACCATGCTCGGCCAATCCAAAAATATTTACCAAGCCGAAATAGATGCTGCTTGTGAATATATAGATTTCTTGAAGTTCAATGCGACTTATATGGAAGAAATTTATAGTCAGCAGCCCAAATCGTCAGCGGGTGTCTGGAACCGAATGGAGTATCGACCCCTTGAGGGATTTGTGTTTGCAGTAACACCATTCAACTTCACATCCATTGCTGGTAATTTATGTACTGCTCCAGCAATGATGGGAAATACCATTGTATGGAAACCTGCTTATACACAGATTTATTCCGCTCAAGTCATCATGGAAGTCTTTCAAGTTGCAGGATTACCCGATGGAGTGATTAACATGATCTATGTCGATGGTCCCGTTGCGGGAGAAGTAGTATTCAACCATCCAGAATTTGCAGGATTGCATTTTACAGGAAGCACACAAGTATTTAAAAACCTTTGGAAAACCATTGGACAAAATATAGATATCTATAACAGTTATCCACGAATTGTCGGCGAGACAGGAGGTAAGGATTTTATTATGGTCCATGCTTCAGCTGATGTGCAAGAGGTTTCAACAGCTATCGTCAGAGGAGCCTTTGAATATCAAGGTCAAA
The DNA here is from genome assembly GCA_002292365.1 of Flammeovirgaceae bacterium UBA976. Lineage (GTDB taxonomy): Bacteria > Bacteroidota > Bacteroidia > Cytophagales > Cyclobacteriaceae > UBA4465. The sequence goes on along the minus strand of DBBU01000017.1, from coordinate 14,486 downwards.
AATGTAGTGCAGCTTCACGCGTATACATTCCAGATCATCTATGGGAGGAGGTTCAAGAGCATTTAATCAGTACTTTGAAGGGTATTAAAATGGGCTCTCCAGAAAACTTCAATCATTTTATCAATGCGGTGATTGATAAGAAATCCTTTAAAAAAATCACTCAATACATTGATCGTGTGAAAGCATCTAGTGATGCTGAAATCATAGCGGGAGGTAATTATGACGATGCTAAGGGTTATTTTATTGAGCCAACTGTGATCTTATCCAAGAATCCACGTTACGAGACGATGTGTGAAGAAATATTTGGACCTGTAGTTTCTGTCTATGTGTATCCTCAAGATGAATTTGAAGCTACTCTTACGCTCGTTGATCAAAGTTCAGCCTATGCTTTGACGGGAGCAATATTTAGTAAAGACAGATATGCTATTGAGCGGGCTTCAGATGTTTTACAGTATGCGGCTGGTAATTTTTATATCAATGATAAGCCTACCGGAGCAGTAGTTGGGCAGCAGCCATTTGGGGGAGCGAGAGGCTCTGGAACCAATGACAAGGCGGGAGCCCAAATGAATTTATTGAGATGGGTAAGTGCGCGCACGATAAAAGAAACATTTATGGGAGCGACTGATTATAATTATCCTTTTTTAGATGCTGAATAGGTTAGTTCTGAATGAACTTAGAAGGGTTAGAGTTATAGCCTTATGAATATTTTGAGTTTTATTTTGTATTTAAATAGAGTAAAGGGGCTTATTTTTCTATATACAAACAATGTTGTTACAGAAGTATTTTTTGTAAATTGAACCTATAAACAGAGAAAATGAAAAGAGTTGGGAGAAATGATGTTTGTCCTTGTGGAAGTGGCAAGAAGTATAAAAATTGCCACGGAATCAAGGCGACTGTCAGTACACAGCTAAATAAAACTTTTTGGATGATTGGAGTATTGATTGCCCTTTTTATTTCCGCAATCTACGGGTTGTTCAATAAAAGTGAAGAGAGTGGAAGTACACGACCCGAGGGACAGGCCCCCGCAGGTAAAGTATGGTCATCAGCACACGGTCATTGGCATGACTCCTAATTACGCAAAGTTCATAGGAAAGTCGATACTGCAGAATTTTTTTGAAAAAGGAAGTATTTTTAAGATAAAATCTGTGAATGTCAAGATTTTCCATTTAAGTATCCTTTTAAATTTTATAATTTCACCAAATCAGGAGGGACATTTTAGTGCTCTTTCTTTCCTGAGTGTCCCAATGAATCAGTAAGAAAATAATATGAGATCTTTTTTAATAACTTTCGTTGGTTTAATACCTACTTTTTGTTTTTCGCAAATAGATCACTGGGAGAGTGTAGTCCTACCGGGAGATGACTGGCATTACATGGTACCAAGTAGTCAACCGAGTGCTTTATGGAATCAGCTGGATTTTGACTATTCAGATTGGATTCAAGGGATGTCAGGATTTGGTTACGGAGATGATGATGATGCTACTTTAGTTCCTGAAAATACGATCTCAGTTTACTTGAGGAAAACTTTTGAGATCATTGATCTTAAAGCGATAGAAGGGTTACGATTAGATATTGACTATGATGACGGATTTGTGGCGTATCTTAATGGCCAAGAAATAGCAAGAGATTTGGTTTCGGGAATGACGCCTACTTTTGATCAGTTAAGCGATGGCCATCATAACGCATTATTACCTGATGGTCAAAAACCAGAATATTTTGATGTCGATGTCGATTTTTTGGTAGAGGGAACTAATGTCATTGCCGTACAAGTACATAATCAATCAAGTACTTCATCTGATATGACGGCTTTACCGGTATTATCATTGGGCATCAATAATATTGAATATAATTATCGAAGCACACCGAGTTGGTTTTTAGCGCCTATTTATGTGGATTTTAAATCATCTAATTTACCTATTGTAGTTATAGAAACGGTCAATAATCAATCGATTCCTTCAGAACCTAAAATTGCGGCAAACATGATTATTGTGGATAAGGGCGCAGATCTAAGAAATGATATTTCGGATGTAACCAACCTTGATTATTTAGATTTTAAAGGGGCCATAAAGATAGAGGTACGTGGTTCCTCATCTTCTATATTACCTAAAAAGCAATATGCTTTGACCACTTATGATAGTCTGGGTCAGAAAGAGGACGTGAGTATATTAGGAATGCCCAAAGAGAATGATTGGATTTTAAATGGAATTGCCTACGACTCTTCGCTGATCAGAGATTATTTAAGTTATCAACTGTCTAACCAAATAGGTCAATATGCCTCGAGAGGTCAATATTGTGAAGTGATGCTGAATGGAAATTATGAAGGGATCTATCTTTTTCAAGAGAAATTAAAGGCCGATGATAATCGGATTAATATAAAGAAAATTCAACCAGAGGACCTTTCATTACCTAATCTTACAGGAGGTTATATCACCAAAACAGATAAAATTGAGGGTTCAGATTTAGAAGCTTGGAGCATGCCCAATTATGGTGGATGGGGGAGTAGTTTTGTCCATGAATATCCAAAATCTACGGAGATCAAACCCTTGCAGCACGAATATATTAAAGGTGAGTTTGAGCGTCTTGCAAACATATCTAGCAATAAAAACAGTTCTGTTAAAGACGGCTATCCATCTGTGATAGATGTTCCTTCATTTATTGATTTCATGATTTTAAATGAGTTTTCAGCCAATGTAGACGGTTATCAATTCAGTACATTCTTTCATAAAGACCGTAATGGAAAGTTACGTGCAGGACCGATTTGGGATTTCAATTTAACCTATGGCAATGATCTCTTTATGTGGGGGTATGATCGAAGTTTCACTTACGGATGGCAGTTTGATGATGGGGGAAATATGGGCGCAAAATTTTGGAAAGATTTGTTTGATGATCCGGTTTATAGATGTTATTTAAATAAAAGATGGCAAGAACTTACTGATCCCGGGATGCCTCTCAATACGCTGAAAGTAATGGACTTTATCAATGAAACGGTACTTCACATTTCAGAAGCAGCAGACCGACAAGAAGCTTTATGGGGGACCACAGGCATATTTAATCAACAAGTCAGTGAACTGAAGAGCTTTATCAGTGATAGGAATACTTGGCTATCCGGTCAATTGACATCGACAGCATCCTGTGCATCGGTAACGCAGCCGGCACTTGTGATTACTAAAATCAATTACCATCCTTTGGCTGAAGAGAATGAGGTTTCAAGTGATTATGAGTTCATTGAAATCACCAATGTGAGTGATGCATCTGCCGAACTTACTGGACTTTATTTGGGAGAGTTGGGGCTTACCTATCAATTTCCAAAAGGCATATTCATGGGGGCCCATAGCACTTTATATTTAGCTAGTGAGACAAATTCTTTCGAAGAACGTTATGGATTTACTCCTTTTGATGAATTCACCAGGAGCTTATCTAATCAAAGTGAAAAAGTTCAATTGCTGGACGGCTATGGAAATATAATAGATGAGGTTTTGTATTCAGATGAGGCTCCTTGGCCTACTGAAGCAGATGGAGCAGGAGCTTATCTATCTTTAAAGAATGTTAACTTAGACAATAATGAGGGGGCCAATTGGGAAGGGCAATTTATTTTACCCGCTTATGAGAATATTTTAGGTAGCATCAATACCCTACAGCCTTTGGTGTCCGTCTTTCCTAATCCAGTTCAGGAGATTCTAAATATTACTGCTAGACGGAGAATTAAAGTCGTTAATGTTTGGGATATTGAAGGAAAATGTATGGGACAATATAGGTTTGATGTTAACAAAGCTGTAATGGTATTAAATAGTTATCAAGCGGGAATCTATTATCTCGAAATTTATACTGAACAGGGGAGATTTGTAAGAAAACTAATCAAAAATTAAGTGAATTTTTATTTCAGAATCACATAATAATAATGCTTAAATTTAAAGGAAGTATTTACAAATAATCCGAGGGATTCACATAACGGCAATAAAAAACTCATACTACAGGGCAGTATGAGTTTTTTATGTAATATCATTTTCGGATAAATACTATAACATTTTGTATGTTTTACCAAAGAGTGATACGACCTCAGTTGATTTTTAAAACTCTTATCAGAACTTATAGTCTTATTTTTCTCTCTTTTTGCTTGATCTTTTACCTGATCTTGATGCCTTTCTTTTCCTTGGCATTTCTTTCGAAGCGAGAAATGATGTTCCTTCGTTTAGCTCTCGGTCAGTTAAAATGTCAGTTTCGCTCTGACTTAATGAGAGATCATTAGGTGAAGCCTGAATCATTGAGAATACAAAAAATGTTATAAAAGTGGCTATAATTTTTTTCATAGTTTTTGTTATTTGGTACAAAATTATTTATTGAATTTTTTATTTAGGCTAAATATAGTTAAAAAAGATTGATTTCTGTTATTTCCTTTATCTTTTTCCCAAAATTATGATTGACTACTTGTTTTGGTAAATAAATTAAGAAAAAAGTTGTCGGGTTTAAAGAAAAAAATTAAAGAAAACTTAAAAACTTTGAAGAGCACATAAAAAGGCCCCTGTAAAAGTCACAAAGAGGCTTTTTTTCATTATTGTATGGGACTTGTGGTGGATAAAATTTGACCCAAAACAATAAGTTTCCATCCGTCGGGCATGATTTCATTGAGGTTGGTTAGAGGCCAATCTCCTAAACCATTAACATCATTGGCCAGTACTTTCATGGCGGCGGATTTAGTAGCAAACGCATTCTAGGTCATAACATTAGTGCTCTGGTTGGCATTGACAGTGAAGAATTTAGTACCTACATCCCATGCTTTCAAACCTGTTTTGTTCATATTTTTTTTTATGATAAGCCATTCATGCCATCTCACCTTTCAAATATCCTTCTAGATTATTGGCATGACCAAAATTCATGATTACATATTCGAAGGCCTCAATGGGAGCAATTCCCATTTGCCTTTGGTAGTAATAGATACCGGATGCTTCTCTCAAATCGCGATACAATATGTCTGGATCAACCCCTACAATGGCTTTGGTATTGGACCACCAATCGGTGTTTTCATTCATAGCATCAATACTTGCAAAGCCATTAACAAAAATATTGTTGTAGCCCGTGTTGGCCTCACCTATGATTTTATCCAACTTGATGAGTGCCCAGTTGGCCTTTGTTTACGGCATCTTGCGCAACTTTTGAAACATAATCTATTTCAATTTTCTCAAAGAGCGCTTGATTTTAAGGAGATATCCGAACGCCATTTGATTGGTAAACGGCTTTCGTTTGATTCATTAAAACTAGGCATGACAATCCTATAAATATTAAAATATTTTTCATGATTTTTGGTTCATTAAGGTTTAAAAAAAGTTTGAAAACTTAATGGTTTATCAACGTACTTTATTGTGCCGAGTTTGCGATCATCTGAAAAATAGGCATCATCATAAAGCCATCAGGATTGTGATCCCCCATTTTAGATTTTTTTAGCAGATCTGCTGGAAGCTTGTACCCAATTCGATATTTCATTAACTCATCTAGCGTATTAAACATATCCCATGTAGATACTTTGGCCCAATTGGCACCCAAGGGAGCTAGTTTTCTACCAACGCCCCAATTGACCATACCCATGCTATCCATAGTTTTTTCGAAATAGGGTTTCCATAAGGTTAAATTTTCTTGGATGAAGCCGTCAACATTTGCTGGACGGGCAAAATTAAATTGAATAAAACCTCCAAGTCCTTTGGCAATACTACCTTCATCTAGATAGATATGTCTTGAATCAGCCGTCCAGGTATGAGTTGCATTCAGGGCACTGACAAGGGCTTGTTCTTCCGCACTAAGTACCTCAGGGGCATCATTCCACCAGTTGTTTTTTTCACTAAGCATCGCCTCAATACTGGTATTTGATTGAACGAATACATAGTTGTATCTCTCTTCATCGTCAATATTGTCCATGGTCACACGTTTCAGAAATGCCCAAAAGGTGATATCTCCTTTTTCGGTAGCTTCCTTGGCCACTTTTTGCATGTACATAGATTGAACTTTTTCAAAATCGGCTGTATTGCCTTCTATTCTTACAAAATGCATTGAGTACACACCATACTCTTGTGCTTGAATCATGTAGGTACTCAAGACGAGCACCATTGATATAAATAATTGTCTCATTTTTAGGTTGATTTTAAGTTCGAAAAGAACAAATATATAGAAAAGTGCTATGATAATTAAATATTGAAAATAACTTTATGTTGAGGCATAGGCGGTCTTACCCGTGGAAGTTCCCTAGCATATACCTTCTTCTTTTGCCAATTGTTAATAGATGTCATCTCTTATGTCCAACAAGGTAAAAAACGTCCATATGATCCTTCCTTAGTCCATGGGAACATGACCCTCTAAAGTAATCTTAAAGAAGAGTTATCCTTAGCTTTAATATAACATAGGATCTGATTTATTTTTCAATATTTTTTACTTGTCTCTGAGCTATTGTAATTAATCATTCTATTGAGAGTTGCCCTTTTCTTAAGCTAGACCCTATCATTTCACATTCAGATTTTATTTATTATCTTGTCAAATTCAACTTATGAAGGAATTATCGGTTTAATTTGCTGCTAATGAAAGCGAAGTATAAAACCCTTGGACTTAAGAAAGGAGCTTCTCAGGAAGAGATTCAAGAAGCTTATGAGCGGTTAAGTAAAGAGTTGGATCCTGTTGCCAACAATAATGAGACCTTTTTTGTAGAGAAGTTTGCTAAAGTGAAGGCAGCTTACTCAGCTTTATTGACTAAGAAAGAAGACGATGAGGATGAAATACCGGTAAAGGAGCTGAATTGGTTTCTTAAACTCTTCACCATCGGCGATAAGTTTAGTTTTCGAGATTTCTTTGACCGGGCAAAAAAAATGTTCATTGAGTTTATGGCCATTTTTTTTGGTGTGTTTTTATCATTGGCGGTGGATCAAAAAAGAGAGGACAGTAATCACCGTGCTGACAATATCAATAACATGAAGAAATTGAAAGTTGAATTACAGGATATTCTTATTTACACAGATGAATACATTGAGGGTGTGGCATGGTTTAACGCTCTTTTTCAGCGGCAATATGACCGTTGGGATGAGAACAGTGATTCTGTCTTTTTGGACGTAATGGGAGAAGGGGATGAAGCTTTTTCATTTGCGCCACTGAGTTATTATGAGCAAGCCATGCCCTATGATCCCCCTAAAGTGACCTATGAGTCGGTGCAGCTTGATGGGACATTTCGATTTCTTGATGATACTTTGGAGCATAAACTGACTCAAATTTATTCTGGAAGCACATTATTTTATATCAAGGAAAATGCCTACGCGAGAGATCAAGCAATTGTTGATGGTTTTGTGGAACGAGTATCTGATCGTTGGGTAGAGGAGTTAGGTGACGTTAAAACTCAGTATAATTATTTTTGGAAGGATAATAGAGAATATATTCAAAAGGATTATTATTTGAATCACAATGTTTTTCGAAGACTTGAAAATTTTAATCAAATCACAGCTCAGCTAGATGAACATAAAGCAAGTGTGGAAGGAGCTATCGCTTTATTAGATTCAATTTTGACATATAAGCAGAACGAGATTGAAATTATTTATTGGGTGGTTGATTTTGATTTTTTACAAAAGAAGTAACACTTTTTTGTGAGGGGTGTGATATTATTTTATCTAAGGGGTGAGTAACCTTTGAACTAAGGATGCCCAGTTGAAATAAATCAAATAAGTTCTTGACTTAAAGCTTGAGTACCATTTTATTAGTTAAATTTCTTTTATAGTCACCTTACAGACATTATTTTTCGGAGAACGGCTCGATCTCGGAGGTCCCTGATACCCATCATGGATTGATAATTCTTATCTGCGTCGACGGCAGGCATTGATGATGCTTTGATGTAATCCGAATATTTGGCATACCAATCTACGGTTAGGTAATTCCAATACAAGTCAGTACCATACTTATCAATTCTTTTTTGTAAAGTCCAACCCGTTCTGAATTTTTCATTAGGCATGACTGCCGTGGCTAAATCTATTTCCATGTTTTCGAAAGTCTTGAATTTGCCTTCCTTAACCTTCATGAAATTCATCACCATAAATTCATCAGGGCTACTATTGGTATTTGAAATATTTTTAATAGAGGTAATGATATAATCCCCAATAATATCTCGACTTTTAATATTCTCTTCGTAGAAGTTTTCAAGATCCCCATCGGTCATATCAGGGAAAACTTTTTGCATATTTACGCCCAAATAAAGACTGTCCATCTTAGACAGCTCCACCAAGGTTACAATGACATGGCTGAAAGGTGTTTGTCGAGAGTTGACGACTTGCCATAAATCCCAACCATTGATGATTCCATCTTCAATGCGTTGCTTGTGAAGGCGTGCAAATTTTTGTGTTAGATTTTCACGATAATTACTTCCTTCTTTGGCTTTGATGAAGGTAAGTCTCAGGTACATGTTATTATCTTGTCCCCATACATTTAGGCAGAAGCAGATGGATAAAGTAAGTATTAAATATTTCATTGAAAGAATCTTTTGGTTCTAATATATTACATCCTTTGGAATCGATCAAAAGTTTCAGCAAAAAATGAACGTATGTCGAATAAGGGCTTTATAAATGAATCCTTAATACAAGGATTCAAGAAGTCTTTTCAAAGATTTATTTGGGATAATGTCTGGCTCTTTTTCATATGCCCATCAGCATAAAAACGGGGACTTGATCGTCAACTTTTCATATAAATATTGACTGGTTTGAACTGAATTCTTGAGTTCAATCAGATACTCAGACCCATTATTTTTGAAGTATCCTTATCTCATCGTATCTACCGTTGGTGTAGGTTTCAAGTACCTCTGCGATATCTCTTCCCCAGCTACCCAAACCATTGATTTCTTCATAACTGGCAGCAAAATTTTCAGGTAGGCCATTGCTTTTTTCAAATCGCGTAAATGATTTAAAAGGATAGACCAATGAGATATCTTCTCCATTTTCAGAGCGGAAAGGGCTGACATATACCCGACGTACTATGGGTGCATTTGTGGCGACCAATACTTCTTTAATTTTGGTGATGGCCTCCAGTACTTTTGCCATACCATTGGCTTTATTGTTCAATTTGAAGGTTCTGATCAAAAGATAATCCGAACTGCCGAATTCTGCTGGCGTATAACTGGCCTCCCAGTGAAGTTTTGCATGTTTAATCTTTTCATCGGTGATGTAGCTTTGAATATTTTTACCCCAGTCTGCCATGTGTGCGGCATCAGGTTTTTGATCTAAATCGGCATAGGTCATAGGTCCATCTAACCAAACAAACTTTCCGGAATTGGGTCCCGTCAAGATACTGTAGAGACTGGCTGCGCTTTTGCCTCCCGTATGATATTTTGCATTATGTAATTTTACACCTGAGATTAATTTACCCTCTAATTTTTTATTGGGGGTCAGGATTATGTTTTCATAGATCATGGTTTCCTGTGCTATCAAAGAGGTTGAAAACAATAAAAATAGGATTAGAAGTCTCATAGCGTGGTTATTTTAGTGGTTTATTCAATGATTATATAAGTTCTTATTTGTAGTCTTATCTACATAAATGTACCTTTTCTCATTAGATTTACTTGCCCTCAGTAGGCTTAAAGAATAATATATTCTTCTTTTGATATAGAAACTCAATAAATAAGATCGAAAGGTATTGAAAATTTTTTAGATTAGGCCTTTCCTCTTTCTAAATACTCTTTGAAATGGATGCCGTTGTCGGGGATATCTCTGGTATATATCCAGGCAATAGTACCTGTATGAAGTGCAATCTGATGGCGTTCGTGGTCAATAGGGTAGTTTTCAAATTGATCGATCTCAAGAAGGGTTTGCTGATTTATTTCGAATACATCAACCACGATGTGGTGTCCTTCACCGTTATAGGGAAGGATGCAGGGATAATCGGAAATAATTAAACGATATTTTTTTTGTGTCGTATAAGTGCCTAAGAAGGATGATTTTTGTAGAAAATGATAATAATTGCCATAGCCTTTTCTCAGGGTGCCATATACTGCCAATTTTATTGTTTGAGGGGTTATTTTGTTTGAATGCGGCTCAATAGGATTCATAATCAATAATTAAGCAGTTCTTGTTTGTTAAAAATACATGGATTATTTATAATCTATAATTTTTAGCGCTGCCGTTAATGAACCGTTTCTATAAGGTATTGAGTACCTCTAAATGTATATGAGCTCCCTGGCGTTTTACCCAACATGGCTTGACCGATGGGAGATAAGGTCGAAAGAGCAAAAACTTTTATATCGGCAATGTCCAGGCCCCCAAAGTTGGCACAGAAATAATAAAAATTATTTGATTCTTTGACCAAGGCTCCGAGGCCTACTTTATTGATGGATTTACCAAGGTCGATCAAGTCCAAAGCTTTTTTTAGCTTATGGGCTTCAATGAGTTGAACGCCTAACTTTTCTTTTTCAAGTACAATCATGGAGCGTCCAGTTTCATATTTGTCTCCTGCTGAACTTTTGGTGTCTTCATTTGACGCCTTTTGAAGAGCCATCAATTCTGATTTTAATCTTTCAATTTTTGTTAAAGCGAGATATAAGCATTTTTGATGGACTTTCAATTTTAGCTCGGCTCCGTCCATCCTAATTAAAAGTCAAATTTAATTCCTTGTGCCAAGGGAAGTTCTTTTGAATAATTAATTGTATTGGTTTGCCTTCGCATGTAGGCTTTCCAAGCATCAGAACCGGACTCTCTTCCTCCACCGGTTTCTTTTTCACCGCCAAAGGCCCCTCCTATTTCTGCACCCGAAGTACCAATGTTTACATTGGCGATCCCACAATCTGAGCCTGCATGAGACAAAAAAAGTTCAGATTCACGTAAATTATTGGTCATGATCGCGGACGATAGGCCTTGAGGCACATTATTTTGAATTTGAATGGCCTCATCTAGATTTTTGTATTTAGTTAAATACAAGATAGGAGCAAAGGTTTCTTCACGGACCATTTGATGATGTGGCGCCATCTCATAAATACAGGGTTTTACATAGCAGCCTGATTCATAACCAGTACCGGTCAATACACCGCCTTCTACCACAACTTTCCCACCTTCGGCAGCGATCTTCATGCGTGCGGTTTCATAAGCTTTTACTGCATCTTGATCTATGATTGGGCCCATGTGGTATTGTTCATCAAGGGGATTACCAATAGTAATTTGTTGATAAGCATGGATTAATTTAGATTTCATAGCTTCAAATTGACTCTCATGGATGAGTAGTCTTCGGGTGGAGGTACATCGTTGTCCTGCGGTACCGACAGCACCAAAAACAGCACCAGGAATGGCGATTTCAAGGTCTGCGTTTTCGGTGATGATGATGGCATTATTACCTCCCAGTTCTAAAATTGATTTTCCCAATCGAGCACCCACAGCAGTGGCTACAGATTTTCCCATCCTGGTGGACCCTGTGGCTGAAATCAATGCGATGCGAGGATCTTCAGCCATGGCTTTGCCAATGATGGCGTCGCCGATGACCAAGCCACAGGTACCTGCAGGAACTTCATTGACTTCGAATATTTTTTGTACTATTTTTTGACAAGCAATGGCTGTTAAAGGCACTTTTTCTGAGGGCTTCCAAACGCAAACATCTCCACAAACCCAGGCCAGCATGCTGTTCCAGGCCCAAACAGCTACCGGAAAATTAAAGGCTGAAATAATACCTACGACTCCCAAAGGATGCCATTGTTCATACATTCTGTGTGCGGGTCGTTCGGAATGAATGGTCAAGCCATAGAGTTGGCGAGACAATCCAACGGCAAAGTCACAGATGTCTATCATTTCTTGTACCTCACCTAAACCCTCTTGAAGTGACTTACCCATTTCATAAGAAACCAATTTACCCAGAGCTTCTTTTTGTTCTCTTAAGGCATTCCCGATTTGACGAACAATTTCACCACGTTGAGGGGCAGGGATTAGTCTCCATGTTGAAAAAGCATCTTGAGCGGCTGTGACCACTTGATTGTAATCTGTTTCAGTAGCTAAATTGACCTTACCGATGACGGCTGCATCTACAGGCGAAACAGAGTTGATAGAAGTGCCTTGCGTTGGAATCCACTGTGCGCCTATGGCCGCTCCGTAATTTTCTTTTTCAATTTGCAGTTCCGAGAGAAAGGAGGTGTTGATAAGGGTCATATTTTTTGGGTTTAAGATATGTATACAAATTAAAGGAATCTCTAGTCTAGAACATAAAAAATCCGATTCTAATTAGAATCGGATTTAGTTTTTTTAGAGAAGCGAATTACCAAGCAATGCCGTAATACACTTTTTCGCCATTAGGATAGTATCCTGTGATCAGGATGCCATCTCCTTTTACAGTATCCAAATAAATTTTTAACTCTTCTATGTTTTTGATGACTCTTTTATCAATCATAGTAATGATAAAGCCGGGTTGAATGCCTGCATTTTTCCATTTCCCTGACCCAATTTCTTTGAATCTAATGCCGCCACTGAGCTTGAGTTTATCAAGTTCTTTTTCAGATAAATCCTCAAAAGAAGCACCTTCTAAGGTCAGGCGATTAATTGCCTTGACCACCTCCATGGTACCTAGGCTGTTTTGCAATACTACTGAGACGTCGCGTATTTTTTGATCGCGAATGTATTTGATCCAAACTTCATCTCCTGGACGATTCAATGCTACTTGCTCTTGCAATTCTGAGGTGTTACTCACAGGTTTCTCATTCACAGCGATGATCACATCTCCAGATTCTAAACCCGCAAGATCAGCAGCGGACTGATTTCCAACCGAAGAAATATATACGCCTCGATTGATCCCTAATCTTTCTTCCTCGGCCAATTTAGCGTTCACATCGCCAATCCTGATCCCCAATAAGGCGCGTTGTACGGTTCCATATTCTACCAAATCAATATATACCTTTTTGACTAAACTGACGGGCACGGCAAAGGAATAACCCGCATAAGATCCTGTTGGCGACATGATCGCCGTATTGATGCCCACGAGTTCCCCCTTTAAATTGACTAGGGCACCACCGCTATTCCCAGGGTTGACGGCGGCATCTGTTTGAATAAAGGATTCAATACTTAAGTCATTGGCATTTTTTCTAAGGATATCAATGTTTCTGGCCTTTGCGCTGACAATACCTGCTGTGACGGTGCTATTAAAGGTATAAGGATTACCCACAGCAAGTACCCATTCTCCGATATTAATTAGATCTGAGTCTCCCCACTCCATGGCAATGAGTTCGGTTTGATCAATTTTTATGACTGCTAAATCTGTGGTTGGATCAATGCCCACCACAGATGCTTTGAAGATACGGTTGTCATTTAACAAAACATCAATCTCTTCGGCGCCATCAATGACATGATTGTTGGTAACAATATATCCATCAGAAGATACAATAACACCCGAACCTGAACCGGAGCGTTGTCTTTTTTCTCTGGGAACCTCCTCCTCCAAATAATCTCTAAAAAAATGGTATAGTGGATTTTGTTCCATATTATAGTTTGCTGCGACTTTGGTACTGATGTGAACGACCGCAGGTGTTGATTTTCTGGCAGCGGTCACAAAATTGAGACCCTCTGGGACTACTAAAGCTGTTGTATCAAGCTGATAACTGGCCAAGGCAGCAGGACGATCTGTTTTTTCGTTAACGGCAGGAATTATGATAGACTTTGGATTGGGCTGCATGAGCATAAAACTACCGAGTGCCAAAAATCCTCCCATGAAGGAAGAGGCTACCATCGCAAAAAAAAATTTTTTTCTAGGCATATTTTTATAAGTTTATTTCAAATTTAAAAATTAATGATGTGTAATCTTAATCTCTCAATATAAAAAATGAATCATATGATCCCTTCCTTAACATGATTTAACAAAAAAAACGAAAAATAGGGTCAAAACAAGTTCGAAAACCTGTTTTGACCCTTTGGTAAATTTGCATTAATTGATTGCGATTGATTTCTTGACCATTTTCTTCACATCCTTGGGGATGTTAATGGTTAAGATCCCATGGATGTGATGTGCTTCAATTTTGTCTTTGTTGATGTCCTCAGGCAAAGTGAATGATCTGCTGAATGTACCAAAATGACTTTCAATGCTATTGAATTTTTTGCCTTCTTCGTTCTTTTCAATGTTACGTTCGCCACTTACGATGATTTGATTTTTTTCTATGGCGATATCGATTTGATCTTTGGGTATCCCAGGCAGCTGTAGCTGGACCTCAAATGATTTGTCGGTTTCTGCGATATCTACCTTAGGTGTAAATTTTTTAACCAAACGACCACCAGAAAATTCATCATTAAAAAACTGATTGATAAAATGATTGAAAGAAGTAGGGCTGTAAACTTCTGAATTGTATTTTAATATTTCCATTTTTATAATATTTATTGTGTTTAACATTTTTGAATATTCCTTTTCAGAATTTATGCCATTCTATTTTTTTTAACTAACAGCCGTATTATTATGACATATTGTCATTATAAGTTAATATTAGATCCATAAATATGACATATTGTCATATTTATGGATCTAATATT
>DBBU01000013.1 GCA_002292365.1 Flammeovirgaceae bacterium UBA976 | reverse complement strand
GGCTTTTCTTTGGATGCTTTTGCTACTGGCTTTTTTTTGGATACTGCTTCAACTTTCTCCACTTTTTTGGGAGTTATTTTTTTAGTTTTTGATGGTGTTTTTTTGTTTTCTTCTTTTAAAGCGTCAGCTTTCTTTTCTGTCGCTTTTATAGGTTTAGGTGCTGCTTTCGCTTTGACTTTTGCTTTTTTTACCTTCGTAGCTTTCACTTTCTTGGTCGTATCTATTTTTTCTTCTGTCTTAACAACCTCTTTTTGATCCTTCTCTTCTTTCTTTGGCATAATAATTAACCCTTTTTAAATACACTTACATGATAAGGGAAATTCATGTAATTTTTGTTGAAAATATATGGTTAAATTGATCCATACCCATTCTTCTGAATGGAGCGCAAATATAATGATTAAATTAAAAAATAATGTATTCTGGTTTTAACTTATTAGTAGAAATAACGAGAAGGTATTAAAAAACTTAATTAACTTGTACAGAACCCCTTAAATTTGGATGAATAAAAAGCACCGCATGAAAAACATTTATTTGATTTTCCTTATTCTACTTGTTTTTTCATTGAGTTGTCAAGAAAAAGAAAAGGCCGACTTGGTGATACACAATGGAACCATTTATTCTGTGGATGTAAACGACACCCAAGTGGAGGCCGTAGCAGTTAAAAGAGGTAAAATATGGAAAGTGGGTAGCTCTAAGGAGGTAATTAAATTCTCAGGTGAAGAGACTCAGTGGATCGATCTCAATGGGAAAACGATGTTTCCTGGATTTATTGAAGGTCACGCTCACATTATGGGAATAGGGGCTAACTTGATGAACTTAGACTTAATGGGCACCACGAGTTATACTGAAATAGCGAACATCGTAGCTGCAAAAGCAAAGACCCTACCTGAAGGCGATTGGATTATTGGTCGAGGATGGCATCAAGATAAATGGAGCAAGGAGGCTGAACGTGGCTTTAAAGGATTTCCTTCAAATGATTTGTTGAACGATTTAATACCCAATCACCCAGTCTATTTGACACATGCCAGCGGTCATCTTGGAATAGCGAATGTAAAAGCAATGGAAATCTTAGGGATCGACGGCCAAACCGCTGACCCAGATGGGGGAGAGATTTTTAAAGGATTTGACGGACAACCGACGGGAATTTTCAATGAAACAGCACACACCAATGTACTCACACGTATACCCAAGCCCAGTGCGCAATGGTTAGAAACTTCCTTAAAGCAATCCATAGATCATATTTTAGCCAATGGTATTACCAGTTTTCATGAAGCCGGATCGGGGACTTCTTGGGTGGAGTTGTATCATAAATTACTGCTTCGAGATGAGCTCAAGATCAGACTCTATGTCATGTTGAGCGGAGACGATGAAAATCTTTTGTCGGATTATTTTGCCAAGGGTATTTTTATAGATTCTTTATATCGACTCACAATTAGATCTGTGAAGCTTTTTGCAGATGGCGCGTTAGGCTCGAGAGGGGCTTGGTTACTCAAGGCATACAGTGATTCACCAGGTAAATTCGGTCACAATGTGCGTGATATGGAAGCTTTAAATAAACTGACCTTAAGCGCTACCCAGGCAGGTTTTCAAGTCTGTACGCATGCCATCGGAGACAGAGGAAATCGGGAGGTTCTAGATATGTATGCCCGAGCCTTTGAGGTTTATCCCAAAAAAAAGGACAACAGCAGATACAGGATTGAGCATGCGCAGCACATTAATTCACAAGACTTGATAAGGTTCAAGCAACTTGGAGTGATCCCGGCCATGCAAAGCATTCATATGGCCTCTGATCGACCCTGGGCGATTGATCGTTTGGGTCAAGAAAGAATTGATGAGGGTGCGTATGTTTGGCAAAAACTACTAGAGCAAGGTACCCCTATCGTTAACGGATCTGATGCTCCAGTGGAGCCAATCAATCCATTGGCTTCTTTTTATGCTGCAGTATCTCGGATGACATTGAAAGGGACGCCAGAAGGCGGATATGAACCTTCTCAAAAAATGTCCAGAAAGCAGGCATTGAAATCTTATACTATCGATGCGGCCTATGGAGCTTTTGAAGAAGATATAAAAGGTTCGATAGAGGTGGGAAAATTGGCAGATTTTACTATTTTAGATCAAGATATTATGTCCATAGAAGAAAATGAGATATTAAAAACGCAGGTTGCTATGACCATCGTGGGAGGTAAAGTTTTGTTTGAAAGAAAATAATATAAATTATAATAAAAGAAGATTCCGCATAAAAGGTGTTTGTAAAGAAAAATATCTCATTGAAAAGTTACAATACCTTTGGTATTGATGCCAGAGCTCAGTTTTTACTTGAGATTGAAAATGATGAGCAATTAAGTGAGGCCTTTAAATCCTCTCAATTTAGGGCATTGCCGAAATTAGTATTAGGAGGGGGTTCTAATGTATTGTTCACAAAGAATCAGCGGAAGGCGATCCTAAAAATCAATATCAGAGGGATCGAGGTATTGGATCAAAAAAATAATGACGTACGGGTAAAAGTCGGTGCAGGTGAGGCCTGGCATCAGTTTGTGCTCTGGTGCTTAGATCATGATTTTGGGGGTGTTGAAAATTTATCATTGATCCCAGGGACGGTCGGAGCTGCACCCATTCAAAATATAGGAGCCTACGGTGTTGAGCTCAAAGATGTATTTGAATCATTGGAGGCCTATGAAATCAAGTCAGGAAAAATCAGATCGTTCAACAAAGAGCAATGTCAATTTGATTATCGACACAGTTTTTTCAAAGGGCGTGGAAAAGATCAATTTGTGATTACATCGGTTACTTTCATGTTAACTACCCGGCCCATATTTAATGTATCCTACGGAGGTATTCAACAAATGATAGATGAAAAAGAATTGGAATTAAATATTCGGAATATCAGTGAGTCCGTCATTCATATCCGACAAACGAAACTCCCAGATCCTATCAAAATTGGAAATGCCGGTAGTTTTTTTAAAAATCCCATCATAGAAAAACCTTTGTACGATGCTTTGAGCTTAATTTATGAGGATTTACCCCATTATCCTGTAGATTTAGGAAGCATTAAGATACCTGCAGCTTGGCTTATTGAGCAATGTGGTTGGAAGGGTAAACGTATGGATCAAATTGGCGTACATGAGCGTCAACCCTTGGTATTGGTGAACTATGGGGAGGGAAAGGGTAAAGAGATCTTGAAATTATCTGAACAAATTCAGGCATCAATTCAAAAAAAATTTGGGATTGAGCTGGCCAGAGAGGTAAATGTTTTTTAGACTAAATTAAAGAATGATTTGTGCAGAAACTTGTACGTGAAAAGGCTTGGCAGCGGGTAAGTCCAAGTAATTCATTCTGTGAAAGAAATCTATTCGAAAAAATTTAAATATATTTTCAACGCCATAACCTAATTCGATGTAAGGTATATTCGGATGGAATGGATTGAGGTTTGCCAGATAGTCATCGTCATGAATGGTGGGATCATGTTCGATGAGGTTTTTTTCTTTTAGGTTTCCATAAAGGAGATTAGCATTGGCTACCAAACGCCATTTTAATTGCTTGATAAGTGGGATTTTATTCAAGACAAAACCCTCAAAGAAATGTCGATAACGAAGGCTTAGGTATTGATTTGATGTAAATTCATTAAAATTCATGGTGTTGAAAGCAGCGGAGGTATAAAAAATCATCTCATTTCCCAAATGGTTTTTAAGCAGGGCATGGGGAACCGCACCAAAGATTTTACCTGCATCTAGTTCATAACGAGAAACACCCAATAGGCTGACGTTTATTTTTTGACACAGATAGAGGTTTAATTTATCATATCTGAAATCACCTAATGCCCAATGAAATCCTTTGGCATAAGTGAGTGCTATAATGGGCCATTTTGAAGAGCCAAAGGAGATTCGTCGGTTGTTGTCGATGATGATGATTTCATCTTTTCCGTAACGTACGCTTAATTTGACCTCACTGGTATTGAAGGTTGATTGTAAATCATATCCATTACTTATGGTATCATATTGGTTTGTTCGCAGCTCTGCGCTGACCAAAAATCCTTTAAAAAAAGCACGTTGTAGGCTTAAGCTTTGATTATTGATAAGGTAGGGACTACGTAAAGTACCAAATCTACTGGCAGCTAGAAAAACATTGTTTTCTTGAAGATTCTCCATTTCTAGGCCTACTTGATCAATTTCACGTTGTACCGACAGACTTGCGGTCGTCCATTTGTTTCGATCAATGATCCGGGTTACCGAGCCTCGATACTTAATATTTTGATCTTTAAAGCCGTAGGCCAAGTAACCTTGGAGTAACCATTTGTTGCTAAATTTGATATTGGTCTTGACCCCCATACCCATTCGCACGCCTTCGATGTCATTTATGTTAAAAAATCCAGGCCAAGGTCCAAAATCTATTTTACCAATGGGTAAATAACCTGAGCCTATAAACTTCAATCCTTCAGTGTAGCGCTTGATGATAGGGATGTTTTTTAAGGTATCTACCATCTTCAGCACTTCGATCTCTTCAATTGATAATGGATCAGCCCGATTATTTTTCCAAAAAAGATCATCTCCTTTTTTAAAGTTGTTTGACAGTACCACGTTTTGAGTAAAAAAAGAGGAGGGTTTCGGAGCTCCAACATAGAGACTGTCTACTGAGGTATAAAATTTAGCCAAAAGACCCGCGCTTTTAGGAGTAATTTGCCCTATTTTAATTTGAACCCGTGTTTTTATGGGAATCATAGGACCAGAAGGGGTCGCTTTCAGTTCTTGTTGGATCTTGATGCGTTCTATAAAATTCAAATTCGCATCTTTCGAGATGGTCAAGTCAAGTTGTTGGAGCGCATAGTTTTGGCTATTTATCCATAGGGTGCCTGAAAAGGCTAAATCCTGCGTTCTTAGTGGATAAACTTTAAGGACATAGTGCTGTTCATTATCAATGATCACAGAATCTAAAAGATCAAAATCATAAAAATTTTTCCAACCCTCTGCGATGGGCGAAACAAATTCTTTTTCTAGAATACTGATCCAGTTGGTATTGAAATTATATCCTTGAAAGGCAGAACCTGTTATTTGAGAAATAGTTGAACCATCAGTGATACCTACACCGCTTAAACGTATATTTTGTACGACTTCTTTCTTGAGTTCAGGGGAATTACGGTAATAATATTTGGATAAGGTCTCAGAAAAAAATATGGGCAATATTTTATCTCCCTCATCATTGGTAAGTTGCTTTATAGAATCCAAAGTTGAGGTAACTTTCTGCATCGATTTTCGATTTGAGAAGCTCTCAGAGATGTGATCGATATCAATTTCAATTTTCGTATAATTTTTGGTTTCGTAAGAAGTTAGCTGTCTTTTATCAAAGGAATTTTTAAAATTTGCGGCCTTTTCAATAATAGCAAAAGCGGGATTTTTACCTGCTTCAAAAATGAAACCTTCAAATTCAAAATCTGAAGGTTTGAGCTGAATATTTATGGTTTGATTATATTCTTGGGATAATTTCTTATTAAACGAATCGTAACCCAAATAGGTGACGTTCATACTATCGGCAATTACCGAACTTTTTATTTTATAATTGCCTTCAAAATCCGTCGAGGCACCCATCATTGTACCTTTTATAAGGACGGCTGCATAGGGAATAGGATCTCCTGTTTCTGTATCGGTAATTTTTCCTTGGATCACATATTGTGATGTCGCAGAGAAATTCAAGGAAGTAAGGAAAAGAAGCAAATACCACTTAAGCATGTTGTGATTTTCTGTTGGGAGCGTGATGGTTTAAAAAAAAATGTCTTTTAAGTAGATTTTTTGCTTTTCAAAGTTACTATAGATTCTATGGTTAAGAATCTAATTGATAATATAAATATAAGTTTGATTTTTTTACAATCGCTTACGAGATATGGCTTCTTTATTAAGAGGAGATTTTTGGACAAATTGGACAAATTCAAATTCTCTTCAAAAAGAGAGGCTATATTTATATTTGTGAAAGTACTCATCGTTGAGGATAACGCAGCGCTTACCACCATCATTACCACTTATTTGGAGCGTTCAGGTTTTGTTTGCGAACAAGTTACTGACCTTAAGCAAGCGTTAGAGAAACTCTATGGATTTTCCTATGACATCGTCTTGCTAGATTTAACACTTCCAGATGGAGATGGGTTGACTTTGCTGGAGCAGCTTAAATCAAAATGGTCAGCTACGGGAGTACTCATCATGTCTGCTAAAAATGCCTTAGATGATCGACTCAAGGGATTAGATATGGGAGCAGATGATTATTTGCCCAAACCCTTTCACATGGCGGAACTTAATTCCAGAATGAAAGCGATCTATAGAAGGAGACATCAAAAAGGGGCGGTTAATTTAATTTTTAAAGAAATAATGATTAAAGTGGAGGCCAAAGAAGTGGAGGTTAATAATATTGTTTTAGATCTGACCAAAAAGGAATTTGAGTTACTAAGATATTTTATGGTAAATAAAAATAGATTATTGACCAAACAAGCTATTGCAGAGCATCTTTGGGGAGATTATATGGATATGGTAGATTCTTTTGATTTTGTCTATCAGCATATTAAAAATCTTAGAAAAAAAATAAAAGATGCGGGAGGTCAGGATTATATTTCAACGGTTTATGGTGGCGGTTATAAAATGATGGAATCATGAATTTAATTACACGTTTCACGCTCGCTTTTGTATTGGTGGCTGCCGTAGTCTTTATCGGGGGTGGATTCATTTCTTACCAGGTAGTAAAAAAGGAGATTCAATCAGAAGAAAAAAGATTTTTGAAATCCCGATACAAAAGATTACTTAAATATCTAGAAATGAGTCCACCTGCCAATGGGTTTACAAGGAATAAAACCATTCTTGAACCGGTAAACAAGGATGTATCCTTATATGGCCCCATATTTTCAGATACACTGGTTCAGCATGAGCATTTTGGTAAAATGGAAAATCAAATTAAGTTGGAATCTGTTGTGGAAATTGCTGGACAACGATATCACATTATCCAATTTGATTTAATTGTAGAGTCTGATGATATCATAAAGAGCGTCACAAAAAGTATGCTGATCACCTTTTTGATTTTACTTTTTTCGACCGTAATGATTGCTTTGTTCATTTCTTATTATATGCTGGCACCTTTTCGAATACTTTTAACTAATATCCAAAATTTTTCAATCACCCAAAAAGAACCTATTCAATTCACGATCAGTAAAGTCAAAGAATTCAATAAAATCAATCATTTTTTACTGGATATGACGAGCAAAATAATTTCCGATTATCAGTTGTTAAAAGAGTTTACGGAAAACTCTTCCCATGAATTTCAAACACCCATCGCCATTATTCAGGGGAAACTAGAGAATATGCTCGAAGAAAATAATTTAAGTCAAAGTCAAATGAACAGTCTGATCGAGATGCAAAGTACTTTGTCTCGGTTGAGTAAAATGACCACTTCATTGTCATTATTGACTAAAATAGAAAATCATGAATTTAATAACACCGAAAAATTAAACCTTAGCGTGATACTGAGAGCGCTTTTAAAAGAATACGAGGAGTTATTGATTTTGAAAAAAATCACGTTGAGCATGGACCTAGCTAAGGATATTGAGATTTCCGGTGAT
Source organism: Flammeovirgaceae bacterium UBA976 (assembly GCA_002292365.1). Classification (GTDB taxonomy): domain Bacteria; phylum Bacteroidota; class Bacteroidia; order Cytophagales; family Cyclobacteriaceae; genus UBA4465. The sequence goes on along the minus strand of DBBU01000013.1, from coordinate 56,083 downwards.
CGCGTACTGGTTCAAATTATGTTAACCAATTTAATAAGCAATGCCATAAGGCATAACATTGAATCCGGGAAGATTAATTTGACACTGAGTGCAAATACTTTCATTATATGGAACTCAGGACTACCAACTGATGTTAATCCATCAGACTTTTTTGAACGTTTCAAAAAATCAAATCAACATGGAAATTCTCTAGGCTTAGGACTTTCCATCGCACAAAAAATAGCAGAAAATTACAAGTACTGCATAAACTATCAAGTGGAAGATGATAGACATATATTAAAACTGAATTTCTAAGTACCCTTATTCTTTATCTTTTTTTTTATCAATACTTTTTGCCAAACGAGAGGCCTCAGAATTTTATCAGATTTCAATCTTAGACTTGTATTTTAATTATAAAAATGAATAAAATGACAAACTATCTCTGCACCCTAATATTAATGATTTTCGGGTTCCAATTAATGGCTCAAAATCAGCTTGCACCCAAGATAAAAAAAGTCATTGCTGGTTTTATTATAGATGGAGATACACAAGAGGCTGTTGAGTTTGCCACTGTGAGTGTGTTTCAAACTTCGGATTCAAGTTTAGTTGGAGGAGCGCTTTCCGATCAAAAAGGGGGATTTGATCTTGAGCTGGCTCCAGGAGCATATGAATTGCAAATTCAGTTTTTAACTTATAAGTTTAAAACGATGCAGGTAACCATATCCAGCAATGATCCCAACAAAATAAATCTAGGCAAATTGATTTTGGATCAAGATACCCAAGAGTTGGATGAAGTTGTGGTGCAGAGTGAAAGAACCCAAATGGAATTGCAGTTAGATAAGAAAGTCTACAATGTCGGGAAAGATTTAAGTAATCTCGGAGGTAGCGCTGCCGACATTTTAGATAATTTGCCCTCAGTAGCCGTCGACGTAGATGGCAATGTGGGTTTGCGAGGTAGTAACAATGTGAAGATACTCATTGATGGCAAGCCTTCAGGTCTGGTTGGGCTGTCCAGTTCAGATGCGCTGCGTCAGCTTCAAGGAAATATAATTGAGCGCGTAGAAATCATTACTAATCCTTCGGCACGTTATGACGCTGAGGGTCAAGCGGGAATTATCAACATTATTTTAAAGAAAGAGCGAGCCAAAGGGCTAAATGGCAGTTTTTCTGTAAATACAGGTTATCCGGACAATCATGGGGGTTCGGTAAGTATTAATTTGCGTCGAAAATGGGTGAACTTATTTACTAATTTCGGTGGGAGTTATCGCAATGCTCCAGGAACAGCTTTTTCCAACCAAAAATTTAATTATCCAGATACCAGCTACAGAACCAATGTCGACAGAGACATGGCACGCGGGGGTCTAAATTACAGTTCGAGATTTGGTGCGGATTTTTTTATTAATAAATCAACCACATTGACCGCTTATTATCTTTTTCGTTTCTCGGATGAAGATAATTTCACTAAAATGACCTACAATGATTACGATCAGCTGGATAATTTCAGTCAATTACTGAGGGATGATCAGCAGGTGGAAGACGATCAGAACTTAGAGTACGGTTTAAATTTAGAAAAGAACTTTCAACGTAAAGGTCATAAATTAACTTTGGACTTCCAGAGTCAAGACAACAGCGAAGTAGGAGGGTCCAGTGTAGTAGAGGACTTCAGAGGCATCGGAGAAACTGATTTTAAAACATCAGGTTACATGAGTTCGGGAAACTCCGAAGGTGAAAAAAGGATGATGTTTCAAACAGATTATTTTCATCCATTGGGTGATGTGGGTTCGTTTGAATTGGGTTCAAGATTGACCTTTAGGGAGATATTCAATAATTATATCGTTCAGAACAGTGATGATGGTAAGTTATATATAGAGAATACGGATTTATCTAATGATTTCAATTATGATGAAAACATCTATGCTTTTTATGCCATTTTCAACAATGAATTTGAGAAGTTATCTTATCAAATTGGGACCAGATATGAAATCAGTGATGTGAGTACAGAGTTGTTGAATACTAATCAGAAGAACAATCAAAATTATGCCAATTTTTTTCCCAGTGCCTTTATTACCTATAATCTAGCCAACAAGCATAAATTACAAGCCAGTTACAGTCGGAGAATACAAAGGCCTCGTTTGTGGAGTTTAAATCCCTTCTTTTCCATTTCTGATTCACGAAATTTTTGGGTAGGCAATCCCAACCTAAAACCTAGTTATGCAGATTCTTATGAGTTGGGATACTTACAAAATTTTGATAAATCCTCATTTTATTTCGGGGCTTATCACCGTCACAGTACCAATATTGAACAACGGATCACTTCAGTTGTGGATACACTCGGCTTAAACAATGTGACCATTACCAAACCGGAAAATTTGGGTTTGAGAAATTCTATGGGTATAGAAATGAATGGTTCTTTGGAGATCTCAAAATGGTGGAATTTAAATGGTAATGCTAATTTTTTCTATTCCAATACAGAAGGAGCGTTGCTGGTTGAGAATGCCGCACCAGTAGTTTTAAGTGCTGAGGCTTACAGCTTTTCAACCAGATTAAGCAATAATTTAAAATTCAAGAAGCTATTTGATGCTCAGGTCAATTTGATGTACCGCGCACCTCAAAATACAACTCAAGGAAAGAGATTGTCAATGATGTCCCTAGACTTGGGCTTCTCCAAGGATGTATTGGACAAAAATGGGACCTTTTCCTTAAGCATTCGAGATTTATTTAATACCAGAAAATACAGAGGCATTACCGATCTTGAAAATTATTATACCGAATATGAATATCAACGCCGCCGCCGGCAAGCCAATTTGTCTTTCACCTACAGACTAAATCAAAAGAAGAAGAGAGGTGGAAATCGTGGAGGAGGTTATGGAGGAGGTGATATGGAGGGTTATTAAACCAAAGCATCTTGGACAGGGTTGATATCCCCTTTATAGGCTGCTACTTCTACTCCAAATTGAAGAAGAAAATCAACGCCTTCGTCTTTGTCTATTCCCTTGTATGCGGCATAGGATTTGTAATAAATTACTTTTTTAACTCCCATGGTCAAAATAATTCGTGCGCAAGCCAGACAAGGGGATAAAGTAACGTATAAAGTGGCTCCTTCTACCGAGCTTTTGTTCTTAACAGCATAAAGTAAGGCATTTTGTTCAGCATGTATAGCCAAAGAGCAACCTCCTTTTGAATCACTTTTGCAACCACTTTCAGGCCATTTTTCATCGCAGTTGTGGGTGCCTGCTGGAGGTCCATTGTAACCAATAGAAATGATTCGTGTGTCTTTGGTCAGTACTGCCCCTACATGTCGTTTGATACAATGTGATTTGCTTGCCAAATTGACTGCCAATTCCATAAAGAGTTGATCAAACGATGTCTTTTCCATTGAGAGTGCGGGGAGTAGCTATGAATGTGCTTGCAAAAGGATGATGAAATATGTAAGCAAGGTATATTAAAAGAGATCCTAGGCTATACTCTCGGGATCTCTTTGAAAAGCAGTTTATCCTAGCAAAATTCTTCGTAAACCTGCTCTAAATGTTCTGCAATCATTTTCGCAGGTCTTCCTTCGATATGGTGTCGTTCGATCATATGTACTAATTCGCCATCTTTAAACAAGGCAATAGCTGGAGACGAGGGTGGGTAGGGAAGGGTATACTCTCTCATTTTAGCAACCGCTTCAATATCAGCACCGGCAAATACGGTAGTGAGTTCTGCTGGTTTCTTGGGGCTGTTATCAAGTGACATGGCTACACCGGGTCTGGCGGCGCCGGCTGCACAACCACACACAGAGTTAATCATCACCAAGGAAGTGCCTTTATGTTCTTTCATAAACGCATCTACGGCCTCAGCCGTTTTTAACTCATTAAAGCCGATACTAGTAAGTTCTTCGCGCATGGGCGCTACTAAATGTTCTGGATACATATTATTCTCAGTTTATATTGATTTACAAAAATCCTAATTCAAGTTGTGCCGCCTCGGACATCATCTCTGCAACGTAAGGAGGTTCAAAAGTTACCTCAACATTGACATCATTAACTTCTTCTAATTCTTTTATTCTCATTTCAATTTCTCCAGGAATTTCTTCTGCGCTCGGGCATGCCGGGGAAGTTAAAGTCATGAGGACATGGATATTATTTATGGGAAAAATATTAATTTCATAGATCAATCCTAATTCGTAGACATCCACAGGAATTTCAGGGTCATATACCAATTTGATGGCATCAACTATTTTTTCTTTAAGAGCATTTTGCGCATCTGTATTCTCTTTTTTATTCAAAGCTTCACTCATTTTTTGTCTTTTATATTGATGGCTAAGGCATACAATTTCATTTGTTTAATCATGGCTGAAAATCCATTTGACCGTTGACTACCTATAAATCTACCCATTCCTATCTTGTCAGGAAAATAAATGTCCTCATTTAATATTTCCTCTGCACGATGACCCGAAAGCACCCTCACCAATAAGCTGACTAGTCCTTTGGTAACTACGGTATTTGAATCGGCATGAAAAATTACTCGTTGATCTTCTTCTTGTGCAAATAACCAAACCTTTGACTGACATCCTTTGACAATAAAATCATCAATTTTATTATTTACGGGAAAGGGTGCCAATTGATCTCCCAGTTCAATGAGGTAATTGATGGACATTTCTAAATCACCATCAAGTAATCCAAACTCTTCAATTATCTCTTCCTGGCGAACCTTAATACTCATTTATCTTAGTTTTTTGATGAGGCTACTCAATACTGATACAAATTGATCCACTTCTTCAAAAGTATTATAAATAGCAAAGGAGGCCCGCGCAGTACCTTCTACTATAAATCTGTCCATAAGAGGTTGCGTACAATGATGTCCCGTTCGAATGGCGATACCTTTGGCATCTAATAAGACACCCAAATCAAATGGATGTACTCCCTCAACATTAAACGAAATTACAGAAGCCTTTTCTGAAGCGGTACCCATAGGTTGAAACCCTTCAATTTCACTCAGCTGAGTAGTGGCTCTCAATAAAAGCTTATTTTCATGATGGCTTATTTGGTCTAAACCAATACTTTGTACAAATTCAATGGCTTTATTGAGACCGGTGACACCCGCGATATTAGGAGTACCTGCTTCAAATTTAAAGGGAATTTCGTTATAGGTTGTTTGCGTGAAACTTACCTCTTTTATCATCTCACCTCCTCCTTGATAGGGTGGTATGGCCTCTAATAGAGACCTTTTCCCGTAAAGGACACCAACTCCGGTCGGTCCATACATTTTATGACCAGAAAAAGCATAAAAATCGCAATTTAATGATTTGACGTCAATCTTATTGTGCGGTGTTGCTTGGGCACCATCTATCAGCACTTTTGCGCCCCATTTATGAGCTGCTGCAATGACTTCTTTCACAGGATTAATGGTTCCTAATGTATTAGAAATATGCACCATTGATACAATCTTGGTACGATCTGAGAGCAGATTCAAAAACTCTTCAAAGATGAGTTCTCCCTGGTCATTGATAGGGATGATTTTCAAAACAGCTTTTGTCTTTTCACAAATGAGTTGCCATGGAACAATATTAGAGTGGTGTTCCATACAAGATATCAATACTTCATCACCTGGTTTTAGTAGAGATCCACCGAGGGAATGCGCCACCAAATTGATGCTGTCTGTGGTACCTTTGGTAAAGATGATTTCCTCAGACTCGTTGGCATTGATAAACTGGGCAATCGATTTTCTGGTATTTTCATAGGCTGCTGTGGCCCGCTCAGCCAGAGTATGAATTCCTCTATGGATATTTGCGTTGTCCTCAGTATAATATCTACTGATCTCAGAGATAACGGCCAGGGGTTTCTGTGTAGTGGCGGCATTATCAAAATAAATCAGTGGGTTACCATTCACCGATTGATCCAAAACGTGAAATTGCTTTCTGATTGCGGTTAGGTCAAGTTGGTCTTTCAAAGTCAATGTCATCCAATCAATCGTTTTCTAATAATTGTATCAATTTCTTCCTTTACAAATTCAAAAGGGATATATTCTAAAGATTGTTTTGCGAAAGCGATGAGTATCAAGGCTTTGGCTTGATTTTTCCCAATGCCTCGGGCTCTTAAGTAAAAAAGTGCCTCTTCATCCATTTGTCCGACAGTGCATCCGTGTGAACATTTGACATCATCTGCCCAAATTTCAAGTTGAGGTTTGGTATAAATACTTGCCGCATCAGAGAGGTTTATATTTTGATTAGACTGAAAAGCATTGGTCTTTTGTGCTTCAGGTCTTACAAAAATCTTACCATTGAAAACGGCCCGTGAATTTTCATCTAGTATGCCTTTGTAAAGTTCATTACTGTAGGAGTGGGGCTGAGTATGATTCACTGCCGTATGATTGTCAACATGAGTATGACCCGTAATTAGATAAAGGCCATGCATGTGCGATTCACAATGCTCTCCTAATTGGTTTATGCTGAGGTTATTTCTAATTAATCCTCCCTCAAAGGAATAAACATTACTGTTAAACTTGCTTTGGGTGTCTTGGTTTACTTCGAGATTATAAACCTGAAAAACATGTTTCTTGTAATTTTGAATTTTCGTTATGTTTACTTCAGCATTGGCTTTTACATCTACCGACACCTTTTTATTGATAAAGACGGGATGGTTTCCTGTGCTGATGGTTTTTTCGAGAATCTGGATGTGTGTATTTGAATGCGCAGTGATCTGAGTGTTTGGATTACCAAATACTTGGCCCTGCTCACTATCGTAAAAATAATAAATGAAAAAGGGTTGAGGTCTATAGTTTTCACTCACCTCAATTTTTAAACTATTTTCACAAAATGCCACATTTAGTGCATCAAAGACGTCCTTGAAGCTTTGGTCTGAATCTGTTGCTGATTGACAGCAAACATCATTGAGTAGTTCCGATCGGGCAGGTAGGTAGTTCCCATTGAGAAAGACCAAATGATTACCTTTTAATTTGTAAAAATGATCTTCAAAATGGAGCGCAGTTGTCTTTGAGGTTGTAATTTTTTCAAAATCGAAATTTTTTTTCAAAATTCGATCGACGGGGGTATATTTATACTCTTCATTTTTTCGACTGGGAAAATTATGAAGTAATGCAAAGTCTAGCGCAGATTTTCTATGGGACAATGAAGAAGACAGATAGGTTGCTTCATTTTTATTATATTGGTCTTGAATGCTATTGATAACAGATATATCCATTATAAAATTAAATGGTCTCTAGGGAACCATGTTCAGCTTTTATCCAATCGTAACCTTTTTTCTCCAGTTCCATTGCCAAGGATTTGTCTCCGGTCTTTACAATTTTCCCGTCAAACAAGACATGAACAAAATCAGGTAGAATATAGTCAAGAAGTCGCTGGTAATGGGTAATGAGAATAATTGCATTGTCTTTTGACTTCAAACTATTAACACCATGTGAAACAATCCTCAAGGCATCAATGTCTAATCCTGAATCTGTTTCATCAAGGATGGCTAGTTTAGGTTCGAGCATGGCCATTTGAAAAATTTCATTTCTTTTTTTCTCGCCTCCAGAAAATCCTTCATTCAATGATCGACTGAGTAGTGCTTGATCGATCTCAACAAGTTTCATTTTGGACTTCATCAGTTTGAGAAAAGCAACCGCATCTAGGCTTTTTTTACCTCGATGTTGACGAATTTGATTGATCGCAGTTTTTAAGAAGTTTGTAGTACTGACGCCCGGGATTTCAACGGGATATTGAAAGGCTAAAAAGATACCCTCCCTTGCCCGTTCTTCAGCTTCTAAATCAAGGAGGTTTTTGTTTTCAAAAACAATACTGCCCTTCATGATTTCATAACCATCTCTTCCCGCTAATACGGAGGCCAGGGTGCTTTTCCCCGACCCATTAGGACCCATTATTGCATGTACTTCCCCGGCTTTAATTTCTAAGTTAATGCCTTTGAGGATCTCTTTACCCTCGATATTTGCATGGAGATTTTTTATGGATATCATTTGATTTTTTCTACTGACTTGCTATTTGTTTTTATCCTACACTCCCCTCAAGGGTAAGTGCCAATAATTTCTGTGCTTCCACAGCAAATTCCATGGGTAGGTTATTCATTACTTCCTTGGCAAATCCGTTTACGATTAAGGCAATAGAGCTTTCTTCGTCGAGTCCTCTTTGCTTACAGTAAAAGATTTGATCTTCACCAATTTTAGAGGTTGTAGCCTCATGTTCAATTTGAGAACTACTATTTTCAACATCAATGTATGGAAAGGTATGCGCACCACATTGATTTCCCATTAGTAGTGAATCGCACTGAGAAAAATTTCTTGAATGAGTCGCTCTTTTTGAAATATTTACGTGACCTCTATAAGAGTTTTGAGACTTTCCTGCCGAGATCCCTTTGGATACGATTCTTGATTTGGTATGCTTTCCCAAATGAATCATTTTAGTTCCAGTATCGGCTTGCTGATAATTGTTGGTCACCGCAACGGAATAAAATTCTCCTACGGAATAATCACCCTTCAAGATACAAGAGGGATATTTCCATGTGACAGCAGAGCCTGTTTCAACTTGAGTCCAAGAAATTTTGGCATGATCTCCAGCACAAATTCCTCTTTTGGTAACAAAATTATAAATACCACCTACACCTTCTTTATTTCCTGGATACCAGTTTTGAACAGTAGAGTATTTTACCTCAGCATTCTTTGCTGCATAAATTTCTACTACGGCCGCATGCAGTTGGTTTTCATCTCGCATCGGCGCGGTACATCCCTCGAGATAGCTCACATAGCTATCGTCCTCAGCAACAATCAGCGTTCTTTCAAATTGCCCTGTATTGGCCGCATTGATTCTAAAATACGTAGAAAGCTCCATGGGGCACCTGACACCTTTGGGGATATAACAAAAAGAGCCATCCGAAAACACAGCAGAGTTGAGCGCCGCGTAATAATTATCGGCCGCAGGGACTACTGAACCTAAATATTTTTTAATGAGTTCCGGATGTTCAAGTACGGCGTCACTAAATGAGCAAAAAATAATCCCTAATTCCGAGAGTGTTTCTTTGAAGGTGGTAGCTACAGACACCGAATCAATTACAGCGTCCACTGCGATTCCTGATAAACGTTTTTGTTCGTTCAATGAAATACCTAAGCGCTCAAATGTTTTGATCATTTCAGGATCAAGTTCATCCAAGCTTTTTATTTTACCGCCTTTTTTTGGAGCCGAATAATATTTTAAAACTTGATAATCTATTTTAGGATAATGAACATTGGACCATTTAGGCTCTTCCAGCTGGGACCAATGCCGGAAGGATTTGAGTCTCCAGTTAAGCAGCCATTCGGGCTCATTTTTTTTGTGTGATATAAATTTTACAATATCCTCATTGAGGCCCATGGGGGCTTCATCTGCTTCAAAATTAACAGACCAACCATGCTCGTATTCTTTGGAGGTAAATTCTTCTAAAACCTGATCATCTGTACTCATCTATTCTTCTTCTTATATAGGTCGCAAATTTAATCACTTATTCATACACATTCTAAATAAGGAGAAAAAAAATATCATTTTTTAACTATTATTATGATATGTCTCAGAATAAGCTCATTACTTTCTGTTTGTCCTAAAAACTAAAATCGATGGCATATCTTTTTTAGGGAGTATGATTTATCCTCAAGAAAAAGACAAATGCCTGTTCAGGCTTTCCTCCAAACTTATAAATGTTTCCGTACGTTCGATTCCTTCAACTTTTTGAATCTTATCATGTAAGACATCTTTAAGGTGCCGGGTGTCCTTGCAATGTATTTTTATGAAAATATTGTAGTTACCTGTTGTGTAGTGAACTTTCACGATCTCTGGAATTTTTTTTAAGTTATTCACTACAGAATCGTAAAGAGAACTTTTGAGTAGATAAATGCCCATGAAGCAGGTTACGTCAAATCCCAATTTTGAGTAATCCATTTTAAGTGTTGTGCCAGTCACAATTCCCATCTCCTCTAGTTTTTTCATTCTAACGTGTACAGTACCTCCTGACACAAAAACTCTTTTTGCTACTTCTGTATAGGGTATTTTGGCATCTTCCATCAAAATATTAAGTATTTTGAGATCAACGTTATCAATTTCGTAATTTTTACTCATCTTAAAGTTATTTTTTTATTAATTATGCAAAATTATGACTAAATATCTGTCTTGTAGATAAATATCATCCAAATCTATTAAATTATTTTTAATATAACGCAAATTATACCTAATTTTGGATTGTATTTTTTTTTGATTAAGGTCAAAAAATAATTTATTGTAGGGTGATGAAACTGGCAGACATGCCCTCCTATCTCGGGGGTGAAGGTTCGGGAAAAAGCACATATGGAGCTCGTATGTGTCTAACCACTTCGTGAAGGTTCGATTCCTTCTCCTACAGCAACCTATTAGGTTAATGTTGTTTATTTGAAAGTCGTTTGTGGGGGTGCAGACGGCTTTTTTTTTCCAGAATCATATATTAATGTATTTCAAAAGTTAAAAAAGGAAATAGAGACTCCCAAAAAAGAGCAATTGAATGATTAAAATATGTAGTGAAATCATAAAATGTCCCTTGAATTGGACAAGTTCCAACAAGATTTGGATCAGTAATGAATAAATAAGCCATCCCATATAATTACTGAGGGGTGCGACCATCGTATCAAAAGACCAATAGTCAAGTTGTGGTGCGAGGGGTTCTAATAGAACATCAAGGCTAACCATGAGTACCGAAGAAACCAATATTTTCATGATAGGAAGTTTAAAAAATCTTTGGATAATGCCGCGTGTTGCTAAAGACAAAATGACCCAATTAATCCCCATTATTATAGGAACATTATCGAGCTTTATACCCAAATTAGCACCATAACTATAATTTCCAAAGAGAAAACCAAACTTGACACCCAACCATTCGGCTATAAATCCAATAAAAAAAACTGCTGGAATGGGCCAAGATATTTTGATGCTTTTTTTTGGTAGACCATCCCATAGAACCAGGAAGATTAAGAAAAGTATGGCCCATGTTTTACTTAGGAACCATTGGATGTATCCCAAATGCACACCTATGAGAGCTGAGAGATGAATAATGTAAAGGGCACATATAAAAAGAGAACTCCTTGAGGAGGGCAAACGTTTTTGGATTAAGTTCATTTGAGGCGGGCAATCTGTTCACCTACAATTTTAGCAGATAATAAGGATAAAGGAATACCTCCTCCGGGGTGTACGGATCCCCCGCAAAAATATAAATTTTTTAATTTCTTTGAGAAATTAGGATGCCGAAAAAAGGCTGCAAATTTATTATTACTTGAAGCACCATAAAGGGCTCCTTGATGCGAACTTGTTTCTGATTCTATTTTGATTGGGTCTAGAATTTTTTCTGATTCAATATAATCTTCAATATGTACGTTGAGCGTTCGATTTATTTTGCCAATGATATTTTCGCGGGCTTGCTTTTTTATTTGGTCCCAGTCTTGATTAAAATTGCCTGGACAATTAATCATTACAAACCAGTTCTCGCAGCCTTCGGGTGCATCTTTTTTTTCTTCCTTACTTGAGATGTTGATATAAATGGTAGGATCATCAATGAGGGTTTTCCTTTCAAAAATATGCTTGAATTCTTCTTCATAGGATTCGCTGAACAAAATGTTATGAAGATCAAGGGGTTTAAAAGTCTTTTTGATGCCCCAATAAAATATTAAGGCTGAGCTTGACCGCTCTTGAGAAAGAGTTTTTTTGGGTTTTATGACGTCTTTAAGTAGCCGTTGATAGGTGGCGTAGATATCCATGTTGCACACAATCAAATCACATTCATGTTTCTGTGACCCGGCTACAACACCGGTGATTTTGCTTCCTTCGTGAAGAATTTCTGTTACCGCATTAGATAACTGAAATTCGGCTCCTTTAGATTGACATAAACGGTAGAGGCTTTGACTGATCTCATGCATACCCCCTTTGGGAAAATAGGTACCTAAGCCCATTTCTAAATGGGGAATCATGGACATAATGCCTGGGGTTTTATAAGGTGAAGAGCCATTGTAAGTAGCAAATCGATTAAAAAACTGGATCAGTTTCTTATGTTTTAATGTTCGTTGGTTCAGTTGATCAAGGGATTCAAATAAATTTAGGTGAACACTATTAAATAAAGTTTTGATCGTAGTGTAAGAAAAATAAGTAGCCCAACGATGCAGTGATTTTTCAAGAAATATTGGTGCAGTAAGGTCATATTTGAGTTTAGACTTTTTCAAATATCTTGCAATAATTATAGGATCAACTTTAAAAGTCTGACTGACTTCATTGACAAACATTGATGGATCCGATTTTGCGGAAAGGGTAGTACCATCCTCCCAAAAATAATTACAGAGGACTTTCTTTCTAATATAATTAAAATGGTCTTTGGGGTTTTCCCCAAACAATTCAAATAATTCATTGATGTATTGGGGCATGGTAAATAGTGAAGGTCCCATGTCCCAACGGTAACCTTTGTAACGAAAACTAGTGATTTTGCCACCCACATAGTCATTAGATTCAAAAGCTTTTACCCGATAACCTTTTTGTAAAAGTCTCAAAATCGATGCGAGACCTGCAATACCCGTTCCTATAACGATCGCTGTTTTTCTCATAAATATTCGTTGATAATTGCAAATTAAACGAATAGGAGATTTTGAATTTTAATTTTAGCCTTATATTAATGAAAATATTTTTTTCCGTAGAAGCCCAAAGAGCCTTTTATATGAATATTTTTATATAATTACTTGTAATTACTAATATTTTTACTATTATTGCTAATATTAATAGTAAAATTAAGATCATGGAAGTAGATGATGTAAGGACATCTTTAATAATTAATGATCATTATGGTCTCAAAATAGAATCTAAGCGATTAATTTCAGGTAATTTTCAAGTGAAGTTTTTTGCACTTCTAAAACAAAAAAAACCTTTTTATGGCTACGTTTTGGTAGATGCGGCTTGTACCTTGAGAGAAGTTGTTTTGAGAATAAGAAATAAATTATGCCTTATTCAAAGTCAAAAGGATTTTAGACAGATGCATCTTTATTCTATAGATAAACTTTCAGATTTAGATTTAAATTTCATCATATTTAGTCAGTAATATTTTTAAGGATACACTTAGACCCACATGACATGTCCATAGCCGAAAATCTAAAATTTTTAAGAAAAAAAGCGGGATACACCCAAGAGCAGTTTGCAAAGGAATTAGGGATCAAGCGTTCTTTAGTGGGGGCTTATGAAGAAGGCAGAGCAGAGCCTCGCTTGCAAAATTTGTCTAAAATATCAAAAGTATTGAACGTAACCGTGGATGGCCTTATTGTTGGAGATCAAACAATCTTAAAGTCAATTAAATTTCAAAAAGAAAAGATTAAGATTTTACCCATTACAATGGATAAGCAAGAGAATGAAAATATTGAATTAATCCATCAGAAAGCTTCAGCCGGCTACTTGAACGGTTTTTCAGATCCCGAATTCATTTCAGAATTGCCCAAATTCCAATTGCCTATGTTGGCAAAAAATGCGACATATAGGGCCTTTGAAATTGTGGGTGATTCAATGCTTCCCTTAACTGCAGGCAGTATTGTTGTCGGGAAATATATTGATTCTGTTACTGACATTAAAAATGGTAAGACCTATGTGCTCATTACCTTGAATGAGGGCATAGTTTATAAACGAATATTTAATTACTTGAATGATCGAGGTAAATTATACTTAGTCTCTGATAATCAGGCTTATTCTGCCTATGAAATTGCTCCTGAAGATGTGGAAGAGATTTGGGAAGCGAGGGCTTTTATTAGCATAGATTTCCCCGATCTGCAGGCTTCTGAAGAGATTTCGATCGATAAGTTGACAGACATTGTTTTAGATATTCAAAAAAATGTCATAGGGTTGAAAGATGAGCTGAAAGGGAAACGCTAAGTCTTTTAAAGATTATTTTTCAGAATTGAGTCTTTTAACCAGTTTTACCCCGTTTGATTCTCCACATGCTTTACTATTATTAATTGGTTAAGAATTGAGAAGGAATATTTCCTATTTTGCTCCCAAACGAAGCGTATTAGCCTAAAATAAGTCACTCAAGAGGTAGGTATTTAATTCCTTTAATCCTCGAATTTTGCTGAAGGATTATTTGAGGGTTTTCAGAAAGTCACGAACCATTTTTTACCTCAGTAAGGTCAAATCTCTCAAAAAACATAATAATGTGCTTTTGAGTCGAAAAACAATTTATGCCAAAAAAAAATTATTTAAAATACAAATCATTGCATATTTGCCAAAATATTACTGGTGTTTGAAGTAGCGTTAATTCAAAAAAAGTAGCATCAATTTAAAAAAAAATCATGAGTATACAACCTATCATAATTACACTACCGGATGGAAGCGAGAAAGAATATGCTCATCCAGTTACGCCCATGGATGTTGCTCTTGAGATCAGTGAAGGTTTGGCTCGTAATGTATTAGCGGCTAAACTGAACGGCACGACTGTGGATGCTTCGACCTTAATCAATACCAATGTCTCTCTTGAATTATTGACATGGAAGGATCTTGATGGGAAAGGGACGATGTGGCATTCTTCTGCTCATTTAATGGCCGAGGCTTTGGAATCTTTGTATCCAGGAGTGAAATTAGGTATTGGACCTGCCATCGACAGCGGCTTTTATTATGATGTTGATTTCGGTGAAATGGTTTTTGACGGGGAGCAATTAGTTCTTATTGAGGATAAAATGTTGGAATTAGCTCGTCAGAAAAATCAATTTTTAAGAAAATCAATTTCAAAACAAGATGCTGTAAACTATTTTGAAGCAAAAGGTGATGAATATAAACTTGAACTGATTGAAAATTTAAAAGATGGTGAGATAACCTTTTACACTCAAGGTAATTTCACTGATTTATGTAAGGGCCCCCACATTCCAAATACAGGTTTTATCAAAGCGGTCAAAATTTTGAATATTGCGGGGGCGTATTGGCGTGGAGATGAAAAAAGGAAACAACTTACGCGACTCTATGGTATTTCGTTTCCCAAGCAAAAAGAACTTAAAGAATATTTAGCCCTTTTAGAAGAAGCGAAAAAAAGAGATCATAGGAAAATTGGGCAAGATTTAGGCTTTTTTATATTTTCTCAAAAAGTAGGCAAAGGGCTTCCGCTTTGGTTACCCAAAGGTGCGGTATTACGTGAAAAGTTAGAGAGCTTCCTCAAAAAGGCGCAAGTGAAGGCCGGATATTATCCTGTCATTACACCACATATAGGTACCAAAGAGCTTTATGTCACATCTGGTCATTATGATAAATACGGGAAAGATTCTTTCCAACCTATTCGCACCCCCTCTGAGGATGAAGAATTTTTGTTGAAGCCTATGAATTGTCCTCATCATTGTGAGATTTATAAGTCTCAGCCCAGGTCGTACAAAGAGCTTCCTGTACGTTTTGCTGAGTTTGGAACCGTATATCGCTATGAGCAAAGTGGGGAGCTTCATGGGTTAACAAGAGTTAGAGGCTTTACACAGGATGATGCTCATATTTTTTGTAGACCAGATCAAGTAAAAGAAGAATTTTCAAAGGTCATCGATTTAACCTTATATGTTTTGAAGGCCTTGGGTTTTCCTGAGTTTACAGCTCAAGTATCTTTAAGGGACCTATCAACTCCAGAAAAATACATCGGTACAGATGATAATTGGAATATAGCCGAAAAAGCGATACAAGATGTAGCCATAGAAAAAGGACTGGATACCGTTATAGAAACCGGTGAAGCCGCTTTTTATGGTCCAAAATTAGATTTTATGGTGAAAGATGCCATCGGTAGAAAGTGGCAATTAGGTACGATTCAGGTAGATTATACTTTGCCAGAGCGTTTTGAATTAGAATATGTTGGGGCTGATAATCAGAAACATCGTCCGGTAATGATTCACAGAGCCCCCTTCGGTTCACTTGAGAGATTTATCGCCATTCTTATTGAAAATACCGCGGGAATTTTGCCCCTGTGGTTAGCGCCTGAGCAGTTCGCGATGCTACCTATTTCTGAAAAGTATCATGAGTATGCAGAAAAAGTATTTCTAGAGTTCCAAGACCATGATTTAAAAGGTTTTATAGATCGACGAGATGAAAAGATTGGAAAAAAAATCAGGGATGCTGAGGTGAAGAAAATACCTTTCATGCTCATTGTGGGAGACAAGGAGTCCATAGGAGACACCTTGTCAGTGAGGGCTCATGGAGTAGGTGATTTAGGATCTTTTAGCATAAACGAGTTTTTAGAGATGTTTAAAAAGAAGATAGAAATCTAGAGACTCTTTAAAATCTGGAGAGTTACCGCAAACCTTAAGTTTTTATTCCTCCTTCAAAAGCTGTTTTTTGATAAATTTTTCGCTTTTTTGAGTAGAAGTTTTTTAATACCTATTTAATTTGATGATATTTGCAAATTATTTTTTAGATGTTCAACCAGTAAAAACAAAGCAATTAGTAGACAAATAACAAAAAGACCTTATAGAGGTCGTGCTGAGGAACCTTACAAGGTCAATGATAAAATATCAGCATCAATGGTGAGAGTAGTAGGAGAAAATGTCAAAGTAGATGTTTACCCATTAAATGTTGCTCTAAATTTAGCTAATGAGCAAAGTTTAGATTTAGTTGAAATATCACCTAAAGCTGATCCTCCTGTTTGTAAAATAACTGATTATTCTAAGTTTAAGTACGAGCAAAAAAAGAAGCAAAAAGAAATCAAATCTAAGGCCCAGAAAACGGTGATCAAGGAAATTAGATTTGGACCTAATACGGACGATCATGATTTTAGTTTTAAGCTCAATCATGCTAAAAAGTTTCTACATGAGGGATCAAAGGTTAAAGCCTATGTTCACTTTGTGGGAAGGTCGATTGTTTTTAAAGAGCGAGGTGAAATACTCTTACTGAAATTCGCCCAATCTCTTGAAGAATCAGCAAAAGTTGAACAATTCCCGAAATTAGAGGGGAAAAGAATGTTTTTAATGTTATCACCCAAGCAGAAGTAAACGATTAAATAATGCCTAAAGTAAAAACAAATTCAAGTGCAAAGAAGAGATTTAAACTGACCGGTTCAGGAAAAATTAAACGTAAGCACGCTTTTAAGAGTCATATATTGACTAAAAAAGAAACCAAGCAAAAACGCAATCTTACACAAGCAGGTTTGGTTCACAAAGCAGATGAAAACAACGTAAAATTAATGTTGCATATCTGATAGGTTCAAATGTATAACCCAATGATTGGTTTTAAGTGTATTTCACCACCAATTGTTAAAAACAAATAGATAAAATGAGATCAGTTAATCATGTAGCCTCAAAGGCAAGAAGAACAAAAATGTTGAAGTATGCCAAAGGTTATTTTGGCAGAAGGAAAAATGTTTGGACTGTAGCAAAGAACGCCATAGAAAAAGGATGGCAATATGCTTATCGAGATAGAAAAGTTAAAAAGAGAGAATTTAGAGCCTTGTGGATACAGCGTATCAATGCGGGTGCAAGACAATATGATTTGAGTTATTCTAAATTCATGGGATTACTTAAGAAGAACAGTATAGAAATCAATAGAAAGGTACTTGCTGATTTGGCTATGAACAATGAAAAAGCTTTCAAGGCGATCGTCGAAACAGCCAAAAAATAATTCCGAATTAAAAGCGTTTAAAAGCCATTCAATTCATTTGAATGGCTTTTATATAGAATGAAATTTGTAATTATGAGTTGATGATACCGTTTTTATTGAACATCTTTTATTTTTTTATATTTAATAGGGATAAGGTTTTTTCTTGATAGGAACGCCCCATAGGGATAAGATGGGGTCCAATCTCCATTTTATTTGAGGTAACCGTTTTAATATGACCTATGGCTATGGTATAACTTTTATGTATTCTCATAAATCTATCTCGGGGTAAATGGTTGGTAAAATTTCCGATATTTGCATGGACAATATATTCGTCATACAAAGTCTTTATTAAAATATAATCCTTCAATCCCTCTATAAATAATATATCACTGTGGTTGATTCGCTTAAGCTTTTTGTTTGTCTTTACAAATAGGTGATCTTTCTGGGATACCTCGGTGGTTAAGGTTGATTTCAAAGGCTGAGTGGAATAAATTTTAGCAACAGATTTCATGAACCTTGCGGCGTCAAGAGGGAGTGTCAAAAAGTCTATGATATTGTGATATGCATAGCATTTTGCCGCTAATCCTGGTGTCTTGGAAATCATAATAACTCCAATTTCTGAATGCCAGCAATTGACTAAGTCAAATACGTCAATTTCATCAAAATCATCAAACAAAAAAATGAGATCAATGGAATGGTTTTGGATACTATTTTGTAGATTCTTAAATGAATTTGTGTTTTCTATAATATCTAAATCTGAATATTGATCGATCAAATGAATGAGGTAGGTCCTTTTTATTTCATTATTCCCAAGGATTATGCTATTTATCATATACAAATACTAAAAAAATATAGTTATATAGATTATTTGTGGCTTGTAATATAAATATTGCTGTTGATATAATTTATCTAATTAAATTTTTATTTTTTGACTTGTTTTTGATAAGATTTTCTAACTATGCGCTCTATGAAATACGCGTTTGCAAAATCTTTCATGTTCAATAAAGAAAATAAATGTTGAATAGATATGTGATTGGTATTGATGTGGGAGGAACCCATACCCGGATTGGTCAAATAAGTGCATCGGGAGATGTCCTAAAAAATCAGATGTTGAAGACCGCCGACTATGGGAATGCTACTACTTTTCTAGAACATTTGATAGGCGTTATCAATTCAATGATCAGCGACGACATGAAAGGATTTTTGGGGATAGGAATGGGAGCACCAAGTGTCAACGAGCAAAATCAAAGGATTACCTACGCTGCCAATCTTAATTGGTCCGGTAATTTAGATATCATCAAAGTACTGAGTGAGACATTTTCGGTTCCGGTCAAGCTAACTAATGACGCCAATCTCTTAGTTCTTGCCCATNNAGTATTTTGATGATGCGTTCTTATCAGATTTTTTTGTGGTAACCCTGGGCACAGGTGTTGGAGCAGGTATCTGTTGTAATGGAAGTTTGTTGAAGGGTAAGGAAGGTTTTGCTGGAGAATTAGGGCATGTAATAGTAAATGATTCTGGAAGATCTTGTTCTTGTGGTAGAAAAGGATGTCTTGAGACTTACGTCTCAGCAACGGGTATGATTCGGACAGTGACCTCCTTAATAGCTGAATTTAATAGTTACAAAGGTTTATTATTAGAACTACCCATGTTACATTTGAATGCTAAAATGATTACTGAATTGGCATTGTCTGGAGACGAAATTGCCAAAAGAGCCTTGATCTTAACGGGTGAAATGCTGGGTAAGGCATTGGCTAATATGGTTGCTTTATTCAATCCTCAACATATTTATTTGGCAGGAGGGCTTACACATGCAGATCAGCTGCTATTGGTCCCTACTCGTCAATTCTTTTATCAGCATCTATTGAATGTTTATCCGGATCAGATAACGATTGAAAAATCGAAATTTGATGATCATGAGGGAGCTATTTTAGGCGCTTCTGTCTTGATATGGCAATTAAATGAAGTCTAAATTTAAAAAAAATGCATTCACCTTTATTTGAAAAAAATGAGTAACAAGGTTTTGACTAAAGAAAAATGGGAGGCATCACCTTTCACCAAAAAAGAGAAAATTCATACACAGTTGTATGAAACTTCATTTTCCGCTTCTACAGCCATAGCGGTTGAGATAGCTGACATGATAAGAGAAAAGCAATCTCTGGATGAGTTTTGTGTATTGGGATTGGCGACAGGATCTTCCCCTAAAAGTGTTTATAAAGAGTTAATCAGGTTGCATAAAGAAGAAGGTTTAAGTTTTGAAAATGTGATTACTTTTAATTTGGATGAATATTATCCTATGGATCCCAATGCTTTGCAGAGCTATGTGAAGTTCATGCATGAACAGCTTTTTAATCATATTGATATAAAACCTGAAAACATTCACATACCGGAGGGCACACTGAGCAAAACATCAGTCGGTGATTTTTGCTTCAGTTATGAGGAGAAAATAGATAACTATGGTGGTTTGGATATTCAAATTTTGGGTATTGGACGGACGGGTCATATCGGGTTTAACGAACCGGGATCTTCATCTCAATCTATGACACGATTGGTAAACTTAGATTCGATTACTCGAATGGATGCAGCCAGTGATTTTTTTGGTGAAGAAAATGTACCTATTAAAGCTATAACCATGGGCGTAGGAACTATTATGAAAGCCCGACGCATCATCATTATGGCTTGGGGTGAGACCAAAGCTGGCATTGTATCTCAAGCGATTGAAAACTCACCATCAGACAACGTTCCTGCCAGCTATTTACAATTTCATCCCAGTACATCCTTTATTTTAGATGCAGCAGCAGGATCTGAATTATCGCGAAGAAAAATCCCATGGACGCTGGGTGTTATTGATTGGAACCCTGAATTAACGAAACGAGCGGTGATCTGGTTGTGTGAAAAGTTAAAAAAGCCTATTTTGAAATTGACCGCTCGAGATTACGGTGATCATGGTATGGGTGATTTAATTATAGAAAACGATACGGCATATAATATCAACATTAAGGTATTTAATGAGCTCCAGCATACGATAACGGGTTGGCCCGGGGGTAAACCAGACGTAGATGACACTTACAGACCTGAAAGAGCGCTTCCTGCCAAAAAGAAGGTCATTATTTTCAGTCCACATCCCGATGATGATGTTATTTCTATGGGAGGAACATTTTTACGCTTGGTTGATCAAGGACATGAAGTTCATGTCGCTTATCAAACCTCTGGAAATATTGCCGTCTTTGATGAAGAAGTTGTTCGTTTTGCAGATTTTTATGTAGATCTAAAGAATAATTATGAAGACCTACCGGCAAAGACCAACTCCTTGTATAAAAAGGTGCTTCAAGCCATAAATGATAAAAAGTCTGGAGAAATTGATAATGATATTGTACAAAATATTAAATCATTGATTCGTAGGGGCGAAGCGAAAGCCGCTTGTAGATATGTGGGCATTCCAGATGAGCATGTCCATTTCCTTGACATGCCCTTTTATGAAACTGGAGCCATAGAAAAAAAACCAATTGGTGATGCCGATATTGAGATCATAACAAAGTTGATTACATCCATTAAACCAGATCAAATATATGCTGCGGGAGATCTTTCAGATCCTCATGGAACTCACCGAGTTTGCTTAGATGCTATTTTTAAGTCAATAGAATCGCTTAAGAAATCATCTTTTATGAATAATTGTTGGTTATGGTTGTATAGAGGAGCGTGGCAAGAATGGTCTGTGGAAGAAATAGAAATGGCTGTTCCTTTAAGCCCGAGTGAGGTGCTCAGAAAAAAGAAAGCCATTTTCAAGCATCAATCACAAAAAGACACGGCTGTTTTTCCAGGAAGTGATGAAAGAGAATTTTGGCAGCGTGCAGCTGATCGAAATCAAGAAACAGCCAAGAGGTACCATCAATTGGGCTTAGCAGAATATGAAGCTATTGAGGCCTTTAAAAGGTATTATTTCTAAGATGATTATTGTGATATGGTTGATATAGAGATAGTAACTATTGATGAAAATACAGATTTAAATAGGTTAAAAAAGGGATTAAAATGAGAATGAAGGTTACCGCATTTCTTTTCCTCTTTTTCAAGTATTTTTTTATTTTCATGATTCTTATCCTTTAATGCGAGAACCTCTTTATGAGCCTGCCAGCAATCTATCAATGATTAGTTCCTTCTTGGTAACTAGAGCTTCCAGTTCCTTTATCTTAAGATCCTTGGCTTCGTCAGAGCCTCCGCTGGAAGAGATAATCATTTTATTTCACGCCAATAATTATACAAATGGATACTCGTAAAAAGCTATTTTTTTTCTAAGTCATATCTAAACCTTAGATGGTTGTAAGTTTCAATAAAAAATAAGTATAATCGAAATGACCACCAATAATATTAGTATTTTACAAAATAATTGATCGATTTTTTTAATCTAACTCTTTAAAATCTGCTTTTATGAAAATCTTCCTCACCGCTTTCGCGTTACTTTCTTTTGTATTTATATCTGAAATTAAGGCACAAATTCCTGTTTCAGATTGTCCCGCTTCACCCTATGCGATTGATATCACCCAGCCTGACGGTACCAAAATTAGTATTATAGGCAAGGGCAGCATGAAGAACTCCTGGACCGAAACTTTGGATGGGTACAGTATAGTGAAAAATAAAGATGGAGTTTATGAATATGCACAAAAGGACAACAATCGATTGATTCCCTCTGGTTTTTTAGTTCAAGAGGATAAGAACAATGTGGATAACCAAAATTTTCTTGATAAACAGACGAAGCACCTCCGATCAACTATTACTACCGAAGAATTGACACCTGCCCTTATAACGGATACATCTGCAGAAAACAATCCAGGAATTAATTTAGCCTTTCCGACGCAAGGGACGCATAAAGTATTGGTTTTATTAATTGATTATCCTGACTTAACTGCAACACATACTGTCGCGGAATTTGAGAATTTCATGAATCAGGAAGATTACAATGATACCGGTAGTTTTAGAGATTACTATCTTAAAGTATCAGATAATAAACTAGATGTGAATGCAGATGTGGTGGGATGGTATAGAGCGGACAGTGCTTACGAATATTATGGTAAAAAAAATGGTTACGAAAGGACAAGAGGGTTGGTCCGTGAGGCAGTCGATGCAGCAGAGGCTGCCGGTGTTGATTTTTCTATCTATGACAATGATGAGGACGGTTATATTGATGGGATCATTTTAGTTCATGCAGGGCAAGGTGCTGAAGAAGGGAGCCTAGAAGATTATATTTGGAGTCACCGATCTTCATTAGGTAGTGATTATTATAGGACTTATGATGACATCATCATTAATGATTATATGGTAAATCCAGAACGACGTGTATGGTCTAACAGTGGTGCAGGGGGTATGGTTGGAATAGGTGTTTTCTGTCATGAATTCGGTCATGGGTTGAATTTACCTGATTTATATGATATCGATTACAGTTCGGCCGGTGTAGGTAGTTGGGGATTGATGGCTGGTGCGACCTGGTTGGGTGATGAAAAAGTTCCTGGATTTATGTCTGCTTGGAGTCGAGTTACTTTGGGTTGGATCACACCAGAAAAGATATCAAGTGGTTCCTATGCTTTGGTAGCATCAACAACGAGTACTGTTGTTTACAAGATCAATACGGCAGTACCTGGAGAATATTTTTTGCTCGAAAATAGGCAGCAAATTGGTCAAGATACTTATCTAAAGGGAAGTGGCTTAGCCATTTGGCATATTGATGATAACCGAAGAGTAAGTGATAATTCCGATAATGCTGATGAAAGTCATAGATTAGTAGATTTGGAACAAGCCGATGGATTAGGTCATTTGTACATTGAAGATGGTGCTTCCGATGATGGAGATCTTTTTCCGGGAAGCTCCGAAAATACTTCATTCACAGATGCTACTTCACCTAATTCAAAAACTTACGACCTAGTCACCTCAGGAATCGAAATTACAGGTATCAGCGAGGAGAGTGGGATAGTTAATTTCAATGTTAGTGGTGGAGATGAGAGATATGATCCGGTTGACGTAATATTTTCTCTAGATCTTTCCAATTATGCAAGCGCTCAAAATCCACCTTATATTTATGGTGAATGGGATAATTTTTGTACAAACTGCAATGCCATGGCAGATACCGATGATGATGGTATTTGGACCGATACCATTAGTATGGGAAGAGGGGATTATAAATTTATTTTTTTGACTGGGGCCGCTTTTGTTACTGGTACGGATTATGAAGGTTTTAGTGGAGTGGCTACTGATTGTAACGTTTTGGCTGAGGCAGGCTCAGTTTTTACAACAGATCATTATTTTCGAAGTTTACAAGTGTTGGGTGAAACTGAATTTCAGTTCTATGGGGGAAACACGGTGAAATGGAATGATTGTCCTGTAATCAATCTCACTATGAATATTACAGCTGCAAACAGTACAGAGGCTATAGCTAATGGTGTAATATCTAATGATGATTACTTAGTACTAACTTTTACCAGTAGTCAAGGCACTATAGATTTTTCAGCTGAGGATATTACTGCAGCCGGAGGAATTATTAGTGACTTTTCTGAAACAAGTACTTCGGTTTATACAGCTATTTTTACCCCATTATCTGATGGGGCTACTAGCATTGATGTTGCAGCAGGTACTTTTACAGATGCAGCAGGCAACAGCAATACGGCAGCATCTCAGTTTAATTGGACTTATGATGGTACTTTACCTATCATGGAAATCACCGCTACCAACACTGAGGGAGTTATAGCTCAAAATACTATATCTAATGACTCTGCTCTAACCATTACTTTTACAAGCAGCGAGGAAACCGAAGATTTTGTAGTCGATGATATCACCGTCACTGGAGGAATTATTAGTGACTTTTCCGCTACTAGTGCTTCAATTTACACGGCTACTTTTACCCCATCAGCTGATGGGGCTACCACTATTGGCGTAGCAGCAGGCACTTTTGAAGATGCAGCAGGTAATACCAATCTGATAGTATCTCAATTCAATTGGACCTATGATGTTACGTCACCTACCATGGAGATCACCGCCGCGAATAGTGAGGGTCCGGTTGGACAAGGCACCACATCCAGTGATGCTGCATTGACTTTAACCTTTACGAGCAGTGAGGAAACTGATGACTTTACAGTCGATGATATCATCGTAACTGGAGGAATTATTAGTGACTTTTCCGCTACTAGTGCTTCAATTTACACGACTACTTTTACCCCATCAGCTGATGGGGCTACCACTATTGATGTAGCAGCAGGCACTTTTGAAGATGCAGCAGGCAACAACAACACGGCAGCATCTCAGTTCAATTGGACTTATGAGGAAGAAGTTCTTAAAATTGATTTGCTGGAGCAATCCGTACCTTTTGCTTTTCATCCAAATCCTGCTCAAGACATTATGCATATAAGAGTATCAAATATCAAAGAAGTGGAGGTGCTCGAAATGTTCAATTTATCTGGAAAAAAGGTTCTAAATTTTCGTAGCGACGTTGGACAAGTAGATTTGACGAGATTACCGGAAGGAATTTATTTAATAAGGTCAAATAATAATTTAATGAGACCACAAAAAATAATTATTTCAAAATGATTGATTGAATGAGAGTAATTTATTTCCTTATTTATAGGTAATGATAAATTTACAGCAATTTATTCTCATTATATTCGTCAATCCTGATCCATGATTAATAGTAGTTAATCAATAAATAATCATAATATAAGTCAGCTTTCTTGAGTTCATTTTGTTGTTTGAAATTAAAATAAAAGCACCCTTACTTGATGAGTTAAGTGAGGGGGCTTATTGTTAGAAATCTACTCATGGATAACATCTCCAAATAAAACACATTACTTCACTCATCTAAATAATATTAATTATCAGTGACTCTTGCTACATCTTTCAGTAGGTAACATAAAAAAGACAGATTAAATAGGAATGCTCTAAAATTGTTTTATTCTATTTTTTTGTTTATTTTAAAATATCTTTAATTATTTCAAAATTACAGCTATGCAATTATTAAGGTCTTTCATTTACCTCGTTCTACTGATATCAACTCATTTTTTTAATCAGTTTGATGCCATGGCGCAAAGAGATAATCAACCCGTCGATCCCTCATTTTATGAAGGCTATAAATGGCGAAATCTAGGCCCAAATAGAGGGGGAAGATCACTCAGTTCGACAGGAAGTCCAGGTCGGGTCAACGAATATTACTTTGGAGCAACCGGTGGAGGACTATGGAAAACGATCGATGGGGGTAATGATTGGTTTCCTGTTACGGATGGTCAGATCAAGTCATCAAGTATTGGGGCAGTTGCTGTGGCGGAAACAAATCCTGATATTATCTACATTGGAGGAGGTGAAACGCAGCTAAGAGGTAGTATTACGCAAGGAGAAGGTGTTTATAAATCCATTGATGGGGGTAAAAATTGGAGAGACCTTGGACTTAAAGAGACGCAGGCCATATCAAGAATTAGGGTGCACCCTACTGATCCGGATATCGTTTATATAGCGGCCTTGGGTCACCCCTATGGGGAGAATGAGCAAAGAGGTGTTTTTCGGTCGATCGATGGGGGTAATCATTGGCAGAAAGTACTTTATGTAAGTGATCGTGCGGGTGCAGCAGACCTGATTATTGATCGTACTAATCCTAAAATACTTTATGCTTCAACTTGGCAAGTATACCGCAAAACATGGAAAATGTGGGGAGGAGGTCCGGACAGTAAACTTTTTAAATCACTTGATGGTGGAGATACTTGGATAGAACTTACCAAAAATTCAGGTATGCCTGAAGGCCCGATAGGTAAAATTGGGGTGACCGTTTCTCCAGCGGATCCCAATCGTATATGGGCGATTATCGAAGCAAATGAAGGGGGTATTTTTAGATCTGATGATGGAGGATGGACCTGGCTACGCGTAAATCGTGATAGAAAATTAAGGCAAAGAGCTTTTTATTATTCAAGAATCTATGCCGATCCATTAGATCGAGAGACTGTGTATGGTCTTAATGTCCAATTTTGGAAATCAACAGATGGAGGTGTCACCTTTGAAGAGGAAATTAAAGTACCCCATGGCGACAATCATGATCTATGGATTGATCCTAACAATCCACTTCGCATGATTAGTTCTAATGACGGAGGAGGGACTGTTTCAGTAAATGGAGGAAAGTCATGGACGGAAGAAGACTATCCTACCGCTCAATTCTACCACGTTATGACCACAAGTGATGTCCCTTATCATGTTGCTGGAGCTCAGCAAGATAACAGTACTTTAGCCATGCCATCAGATGGATGGGGGCACATGCAAGCTAGAGGACCTAACCATGGCTGGTACTATCCTGTCGGTGGGGGTGAAAGTGGATGGATTACACAAAGTCCCACGAATCCAGACGTTTTTTATGCGGGTAGTCAAGGGGCATTATTAACTAGATATAACAGAAAAACAGGTCAAAACAGGGACATACAGGTTTACCCACGGTTTTTTTCCGGAGAACCTTCGAGCGCTTTGCCTGAACGTTGGCAATGGACCTTTCCTATTATGTTTTCCCCATTGGATGATCAGATCATGTATACCTGCTCTCAGCATGTTTGGAAAACAACCAACGATGGACAAACATGGGAGAAAATCAGTCCAGATTTGACCTATGCGGATCCAGCAACGCTCGGTGTAACGGGTGGTGTCATTACCAAAGATATGAATGGTCCTGAAATATATGCGACGGTATTTGCCTTAGCACCTTCCAATCACGACGTCAATACGATATGGGCAGGTTCTGATGACGGCAAAGTCCATATCACAAGGAATGGAGGTAAGAAATGGGTGGATATTACTCCTAAAGAATTACCGAAATTTTCTAGAGTAAGTATCATTGAGGAAAGCAAGTTTAAACCAGGGACTTTATATCTGGCTGCCAATCGTTATCAGACCGACGACCGCGAACCCTATGTTTTTAAAACCAATGACTTTGGTAAGACGTGGACAAAAATAACGATAGGCATCGAACCTGGCCATTTTGCTAGAGCGATTAGAGAAGACTTGGTCAAAGCGGGATTACTGTATTTGGCGACGGAACATGGGGTCTATGTATCTTTTAATGATGGGGCAATGTGGCAGTCTTTACAACTCAATCTTCCCGATACACCCATAAGAGATTTGGTGTTAAGGGATAATGATGTGGTTTTGGGATCACATGGAAGAGGTTTTTGGATTTTGGACGACATCATTCCTTTTCGAAGTGCGGCAGCTGTGAATCCAGCGGATGAGGTTCTTTTGTACCCACCTAGTGATCCTATTAGAGGCATTTATCCAGCCAAAATTCAATATTATTTGAAAGAACAAGTAGATTCGGTTCATATAGATCTTTTGGATCCGAATGGGATGCTGATTCATTCCTTTTCGGGATATACCCCTGAGTATGTTCCAGATCCAAATATTTCAAGATGGATGCGAGGAGGGAGTACTGTGCCAACAACTGCAAAAGGATTGAATACGTTTACTTGGGATTTGCGTTATCCCGGGGCTATCTCTTTTGAAGATATGATTATTTGGAGTGCTCGACCTCAAAGAGGTCCCTTGGCGCCCTTAGGAAATTATCAGGTAAAAATTCGGGTTGGGGCAGTACAAAAAACAGAAACTTTTGAAATTAAAATAGATCCTAATTTAGAAGAAATTACGCCTTCCGACCTTCAACTTCAATTTGATTTAGCCATTCAAATTAGAAACCAAACAAGTTCTGCAAATGAGGCGGTTATTCAAATCAGATCCCTTCGTAATCAATTGGAGGCTTTGATGAAGCATCAGGAGCTGAGTGCATTAAATACCTCAGTCCAAGAGATCATTGAAAAAACACGAGGGATTGAAGAGACC
This sequence comes from Flammeovirgaceae bacterium UBA976, assembly GCA_002292365.1. Lineage (GTDB taxonomy): Bacteria > Bacteroidota > Bacteroidia > Cytophagales > Cyclobacteriaceae > UBA4465. Next base: position 27,708 of record DBBU01000013.1, on the reverse strand, counting down.
TTGTATCAGGTAAAAAATCAGAGTAATCAAGATCCCCTGAACTTCCCCATTAAATTGAATAACCGATTGGCTTCCTTGAGAAGAAGTGTGGAAAATGGGCAGGCAAGACCCACGGATGCGGCTTATGTGGTATTTGATGAACTGAAGGGAGCATTGACTCAATTACTGACTCAATTAGATACCCTCTTATCAGAAGATTTGAATCGTTTGAATGATGCCTTTATGGCTCAAGGATTCAAAGCCATTGAAATTAAAAAAGCACCTTGAAAGTGAGTTTTTTAGAAAATATTTCAGCTAAATAACTGACTTAAAATGACGTCATGAATGGCGGTAGGACTTAAGTTGCTTTCTATGCCTTTATGACCAATGAATACGGCTTTATCTGCATCTTTTAATTGAATACGCCCGTGAGATCCTTTAACTAGGCTCGCATCTAAAGGAATGAAATCCATCAGCGTTCTGAATCCTAATTTTTTTCCAAGAAGCTTTAAGAGGATTCTAGGCATGATCAACTTTTTTTTTGGATCAAAAAACATTTCTCCGGGATCATATCCAGGTTTGTTATGAATGGCCACAGTCCGAGCAAAATCAGGAGCTTTCTTGTCGTCCTCCCAATAATAATAGGTAAACCAACATTTTTCTTTTGCCACGATGACCAGATCACCACTGCGATCATGGTTGATGTGATATGCTGGTTGCTGGTCAGCATTTAATACGAGTTCAATATCAGGATGGGCTCTTAAATTATTTTCAATTTCCTTTGTTTTACTTTTATCATTTATATAAACATGGGCGACTTGATGATCAGCCAAAGCAAAAGCCTTTGATGCACCCGCATCTAGTATCTCAAGTCCATTTTCCTTTCGAACTTCTATGAGATCCATTGACCTGAGTAAGCGATTGATATGTATGGGATGATGTACATCTGTAATGCCGTATTCTGAAAGTATATTTACGTGTACCCCTTTGTTTTCAAGAGCTGTAATAAGCTTTGCACAGACCCTATCGATTTCGGCCGAATCTTGGTCAACATACTTGGGGTCATGTCCGAATTTTTGGAGGACATAATCAAGATGGGGTAAATAGATAAGTATTAAATCAGGATTGTGCCATTCATGAACTTTTAAAGAGGCTTTAGCGATCCATTCGCTGGACTTTATGGTGGTTTTTGGACCCCAAAAATCAAAAAGGGGAAAAGTCCCCAGCTCTTGTTGCAGTTTCTGACGTAAATTGGGTGGAAAGGAATAACAATCGGGTACCTTCAATCCATCGGCACGGTATTGGGGTCTGGGGGTCACAGAATAGTCAACCTTTGAGTACATATTGTACCACCAAAACATATTGGCACAGGTAAAGTTTGGATCTCTTGCTTTCGCATTTTCCCAAATACTTGGGGATTGAACCAGTTTATTGGATTGCGCCCAGAGTTTGATTTCTTGCTGCTCTTTAAAAAACCATCCATTAGCGACGATGCCATGTTCACTGGGCCATTTCCCCGTGAGGTAGGTAGTCTGAGCTGAACAGGTCACTGCGGGCAGTACGGGATCAATATAAGAAAGGTTTTTACCTTCCACCCATTGCTTTAAAAAGGGAGTTTTAGATCCAATGATTCTTTTAGAGAGGCCAACTACATTGATGATGGCCGTTTTATTCAACTTCGGCATGTTTATTTAAGGTTTTTTTTACCCAGTTTAACTCTCGAATAATACTATTGACCCTATCTATTTGCATATTTTTTGGTAATACGTCCCAGGTATAGGTTTCTACCTCTAGATGCTGAGTGAAAGGGTCCTTCAACCAAAGGCGTAAGGTTTCAATGATGTCTTCTTGTGTGGAATAAAGTTTACCGTAGGTTTCTGTAAATACAGGGACATGGAAGTGTGTTCTTATTTCATCATAGGCATACTCATCAAGGGAAGATAGGGCGGAACCTAAATCTGTGTATCGCATCAATTTTCCATCGCTTCGTTTAACTACCGCTTGATGTAAATAGGTAGGCTCGTCAAAAGGCAATAACTCTATGGGTACCCAACTTGGGTCGGATTGATTACGAATATTCCCTGAACTCAGCGCCGCACTAATTTGTATTCTTCCAATATTAATATCTGCATTTTTGATCCGTGACAAAGCTTCTACAGGCTTTTCAAAGCCTACGGAAAAATGGCAAACATCGTAGCACATTTGAAAATGCGATCTAATGATCTGATCCGCTTCTTTTTCAGTAACCCCTAGGCGATTGCTAATTTCTGGAAGGGCTTTGACCAATAAATAGTCATTAAAAAAAGAAACAAATTCTTTACTGGTTTCTATTACACCATCCGGCTCGGGCTCTAGGTCTAGATGTAAGTTTTTACCGGTTGCATCTTTTAATTTTTTTAAATAACAGATTAGTTCTGTGAACTGTTCACAAGCTGCGGATTTCACACGATTGAGCTCTTTTTCTGTTCGATGCCAGTGTCTATATGAAATAGGAGACGTCGATATGCCACCATCCATTCCTTCTGGCAATAATTTAGATAAGATCAGAAAAAGTCTTTGCGTATATGCCAACCGATCAGAAGTACTCCAATCTGGCTGATGGACTGCATCTTTTACTTTTTGATGGTGAAAACCACCGTATGGAAAACCATTGATGGTAAAAACATACATGTTTTCTTCCCTTAACCATGCCTGGAAAGCATTTAATTGGGTTTCCTTAATCAATTCTAAGGCGGCCAAATGGGATAACCGAAGTCCGATGCCAAAGGGGGATTCCGTTAAGCCCTTGCGTACTTGGGTCGTATAAGTTTTGAGATTGTGAAAGGTTTCATCCCAAGATTCACCAGGATGAATGTTGCTGCAGTAGGTTAAGTGTGCCTGATGATGCTCAATTTGCATGAATAATTGATTTTTGGTGCAATAACAGAGCCGCACGATCGAGACTGTTTTTATTCATTTCATGAACATTAAATTGGATACCTATTTCTTTGATCAAGGTGATGGTAAGCTGTCCGCCAAGATGTGCTCTAAATTCTTCCAATCCAGCATAAACCTCAGGATTAAGGGCATTGGTTTCTTGATTGAGCAGCAGCGGGTGAAATAACGTGAATCCGAGTTGTCCAAGCACCGCATAGACTCTTTCAAAAACATTATGGGCCAGCAGGCCTTCGCTTACGGCATAGGCCAGATCCAAAACTAAACCTATGGCAACTGCTTCACCATGTTTCATCTCAAATTCCGTGAGTTGTTCCAGCTTATGGGCGGCCCAATGTCCAAAATCGAGGGGTCTTGAGGATCCCATTTCAAAGGGATCTCCTTGTGATGAAATATGATCTACGTGCAATACAGCACAGTCAAAAATCAATTTTTCCATGGTTTCGGTATCCCGACGACTGAGGCCCAGAGCATGATCTTCCAACCAATAAAAAAAAGTGGCGTCTTTAATTAGTGCAACTTTGACCGCTTCTGACATACCCGACCGCCAATCCCGGTCGTCAAGAGTACCTAAAAAATTAAAATCATTGATCACGGCAATAGGAGGAGAGAAGGTTCCTAAAAAGTTTTTCTTTCCAAAATAGTTGATGCCATTTTTAACGCCTACTCCAGAATCATTTTGGGAAAGAACGGTCGTAGGCATTCGAATATGTCTGATGCCTCGATGGCCTATAGCTGCTGCGAATCCAACCATATCTAAAATAGCACCTCCTCCCATGGCAATCAAATAGGCATGGCGGTCAATATTTTTTTCATGAATGTAGTTGAGCACTTCATTCATAGCACCTAACGAGTTTTTTGCCATCTCTCCACCCGTGATTACTAGAGGTTTGGCGACTTTCTGTAAAGAGGGAAAAGCATGGATATAGCTTTCTATGGCTTGAGGCAAATTAGGCCAATGGTCTAGAAGTCCTTGATCGATCACAAAACCTAGTTTGATTTTTCTGCCAATAGCCGATGGTTGAAACAGATCAAATAGGAGGGTATTGGAGAGATGAAAGACTTCTCTTGTAAACAAAATATTATATTGGTAAGTAATAGAAAAATCCTGTTCAATAATGGTCTTATTCTTCTGTAATTCAATTTTTTCCTTAGAAATTTTATTCACTTGCATAATTCATCTTTGAAAAAAAGGGACAACTCAAAGCTCTTCTTTACTAAGATTATATTTTTGAAAGTCTATAATTGTCCCTCTTTCAAAGGTAGATCAAAATCATTCTTTAGACAATATCAAGACAAAAGGAAGGCCGAAAAACCTACGAACAGCTCAAGTGACAGAAAATCTTTTGGCCAAGCTTAGGGAGATAGGTAATAAGAGTAATGTACCTAAGCCCAGACCCCAATGCCCAAAGCCGGCAACATAAGAAGCATTGAGTGGGATAAGAGAAAGAACACCCATTTTAACGGCCACTTTTATAAATTTAGGATTGTTTTTAACGATCGCTTTGAGTTTGGCTTTTCCATTCATTCCTATCCATAAAACGATGAAAGGACCAGACATCCAAATATCCATCCAACCGAGTATTCCGATACCTACCAGCAAGCCCATAACCGCCACATCCAAAGCCAAAGCCATGACCAAGGCTGACGTATTGTTTCCCAAGACTTCGCCCTTGCTCGTCAGGGTAATGGCAGCTATGAAAATAACAGGAATGAAGCAAATCCATATCAAAAGCGGGTGGGTGCTGATCGATAAAATACTCATACCGAGCATCAAATTTAACCCACGACAAATGCCCATATTGAGGGGGCCAATTACTAAGAAATCTTTTGTGTACCGGTCATAAAGAAGGGCTGAGAGAGCGATAAAAATGGCAATGAAACCGCTTTCAACATGACTTAAGAAGCTGAGTAATATCCCAGTAAGTAATAAGGTAATGCCAAAAAAACGAGCATTTTTTAGGGAAACTTGACCCCTAGGAATCGGTCTTTCTGGTCTTTCAGTTCGATCAATATCTAGATCAAAAATATCATTGAAGACAATACCTCCAGCGTAAAGGCATGAGGTAGAAAGTAGAAGGAAAATAAGGTTCAAAAGAGAGGGGGTATTCAGCTCAAAAAAATACCCAGCAATGGCTGCTCCTGCCAAAATATCCGACATAGCCGTAACAATGTTTGCAGGCCTTATGAGCATCAAATAAGGGTGTAAGTTCATTTAGAGCCTAGTTTTATATAATATTGGAGTCATCTGATTTTTTGGGAGGCTGGCCCCTTAAAACACTATTACCCCCATATAAGATTGATTGATCGAAATGCACGCCGTCAGACCAATCGCTTTCTTTCATATTTCCGCTTTGAGCATAAGCTTCAAGGGCATTTTGATAGCAGACGGCCTGAACAATTTCACTTGTAATACCCTTGTCTAACATCAGCTGAGCTGTTTTGGGAACAGACAAAGGATCACTGACACCCCAATCAGCAGAGCTGTCTATAAATATTTTATTGGAGCCATATTTTTCGACGACGGCTACCATCCGTTCACTGCCCATTTTGGTATTGGGATAAATGGTAAAAGCAGTCCAATAACCTCTTTCAAGCACTGATTCAACGGTTTCTTCATTATTATGATCGATGATTACGGTCGAAGGATCAATGCCATGCTCTTCCAATACATCCATACTTCTCAGGGTACCTCTTTTCTTATCTCTGTGAGGGGTGTGCACCAGTATGGGTAGTTCCAGTTCTTTTGCCAATTCAATTTGAACTCTAAAATATTTATCTTCAGCGGCCGTTTGATCATCATATCCAATCTCGCCAATGGCAACGACATTGTCCTTAAGCGCGAAGAGTGGCAATAATTCCATGACCTCTTCAGCCAAACTTTCATTATTGGCCTCCTTGGAGTTCAACCCAATAGTACAGTAATGTTTGATGCCAAATTGAGAAGCTCTGAAGGCTTCCCAACCGACGATACTACTGAAGTAATCCTTAAAAGAGCCCACTTCAGTGCGAGGTTGACCTAACCAGAAGGCGGGTTCAATGATGGCCACTATACCTGCTTTTGACATGGCTTCATAGTCATTGGTCGTACGAGAAGTCATGTGAATGTGGGGATCAATAAATTTCATATCTCTTTATTATTAAGCTTTTGATGCATTTTGTAAGGCTTGATTGTTATGCCAGAAATCGGATCCGATTTGATCCCAACTGATAGGTTCTATTTGTGTTGACTGCGAATTGAGCCATTGTTGGGCGGCATCTAAGTTACTTTCTTGAATTAACTTGAGCATGGCCTTTTGATCTTGGGCGTTACCTTCAGCCATTTTTTTAATCATTTCCACAAATAGTTTCTCAGTTATGTAACCCGATATCATGCGCCATAATTCTGGTGTTACGCGTCGTGATGCGGCCCAGCGTTCTCGGGCATAATCAAATAGTATATGAGCCAGCTTTTCATTTTTCCTTTGATCTATATCTTTAATTTGGTAAATAGGGCGCTCCATAAAAACGGCTTTAAGGATCATTTGGTTCCATTCATCTTGACTGAAATAACTGGCAGGATAAGGATTTTTAAGAGCAATGGCATCGAAAACATCGACTATATTGGTTCTAATTCCATTTACAACGATGGGAGCAAAATAACTAGCATTTTCTAAGTAAGGGATGGATTTAAAAATGCTAATTTGCTCTCTGGTGTCTGCCACGGAGATCAGCTTGGTCAGGCTCTCTACGCTTAAAAGAGGATAATAGATCAAAAGTGAGAAACGGCAGAGCTGATCTAATGTCCAATTTTCGATGTTAAATTCAGGATATTTTAACTGAATGATTTGAAGTTGTGATAGGCTTAGCTGAAGATGACCTCGAGGAATTTTTTTATTTATCAGGGCAAATGAAATAAAAAAGTCTTTGTCAGTCTTGATTGAATGAAGTTTCTGATCCAACCAGCTTTTGATTTTTTCGTCTTTGAGTTCATTTAAACAATATTCCTTTATCAATTCAGAGAGACGCACAGATTCATTTTTAAAAGGCTAGAGGATTAAGTCATGATGACTCAAACTAAAAACATAAAATTAATACAATTGCACTGGTTATATGAAGTTGAAATAAGATTTTCAGTATTCAGACCTAAATATATTTATGATGAGGAGTACCCTGCTTTTCAGAGGTTCTAACTTTCATCAGTTGACCCATGGAACTCCTAGTTCAATGAGTTCCTGTTTGGATAATTGAATACTATTCACTTCCATTGAAATGCGATTTAAGGGTTGGTCCAGCGTATCCGTTGGCATTTCAGCGATACGGTTTAGGACGTCAAAACCTTTAAAGAGTTGCCCAAAAATCATATAGTTGTCATCGAGGCGAGGGATACCATTTCGATCATGAACGATGTATAACTGACAACTGGCAGATAGTTTTGATGGATTATTATCTCTTCCTGCACCTACGGCTCCATAAATATGGCGAATGTTGGGTTGAAATTCGGGAGCTATTAAATAGGGTGAATCTTTAAATCCATCGGGCGTATCTGGACAGCCACCTTGGATAACAAAGTTTTTTATTACTCGATTAAAGCTAAGGGTATCCCAATATTGTTTTTTGGCAAGCGAGAGAAAACTTTTTTTATGTTTCGGAGTTTCTTCATAAAGCCAAAATAACATCTCACCATAAGGTGTTTTGATTTGACCTATGTCATAATATTTTGAAGAGTACGGAACACAACTGGCAAAGAGTCCCATGACCAATAAAAGAAAACCAGCTTTACGTAAGTTAGAAATTCTAGTGGGTACAGGTGTCATACCCTTAAATATCACAAATTTCAATACCTTTTTTAAGGGAGGTCAAGGCATCCTGTTGTTTGGGTATAAATTCTTGTGCCACATGACCAGTAAATCCAGTATCCGCAATGGCCTTCATAATGGCCGGATAATACAGCTCTTGGGTTTCATCTATTTCGTTTCTTCCGGGTACGCCTGCGGTATGATAATGACTGATGTAGTCCTTGCGTTTTTGGATGGTAGCGATGACGTCACCCTCCATAATCTGCATGTGATAAATATCGTACAAGAGTTTGAAGTTGGGGCTGCCTAATTTATCAGCCAAAGCGACCCCCCATTCGGTATGGTCACAGAGGTAATCTTGGTGATCTACCTTTGAATTGAGCAATTCCATAGTTAAAATAACATTGTTTTTTTCTGCTAATTTCACGACTGGATCCAGTCCTGTTGCACAGATCTCCAAACCGGCTGCATCCGAAAGACCATTTCGATTACCTGAAAAGCAAATGATATTTTTTAAACCTGCATCAGCCGCTTTTGGAAAGGATGCTTTATACTCTTTTAAGAGGGTTTTATGATTTTGAGGATCACTGAACCCATTGATAATACCCATTTGACTGCCATAAGCCATGGCACATGTCAGGTCATATTTTTGTGCCGTAGCCCACTGCTCAGCGGTCAGTAAATCAATTGAACTAATACCAATGTTTTTGGCAAATTCACAAAGTTCTTCTAATTCAAATTGATTAAAGCACCACTCACATACCGAGTGATTGATTCTTTGAGAAAGGGCTTCGATTTCGTTACTGCCCGAAGAAACAGTAGGTAAACCCATGAAACCTAATGTAGCCAAACCTGATAAGTTTTTAAGTGCTCGTTTTCTTGTAATTTTCATTGCAGTTGTTTTTTAGAGAGAATGGATGAAGACAATAAACCCTCCCAATCTTTAAATTAAACAAAAAACAAGAAGGAATGCGGTTATATTTTAAAAATTTACATAGCATTGCCGCTTATGATGAAAAGTATGATCACCCTACTTTCCTTTATCTTCCCTGATTTTTTTGTAAAAAAAGCGTATCAGCAATTAACCCATCCCAAATTTCATCCTTATCGAGCACATGAGAAAGATGTTTTAGAGGCTGCTCTCGTTACTGATTATACCTTTAAAAAGGGCAATATAAAAATGTATAAATGGTCTGGGGGACCAAAAAAAATTCTTGTAATCCATGGCTGGGAGGGACGAGTCACTCATTTCTCCATGTTGATTCAACATTTAATAAAAGCGGGTTATACCGTTTATGGTTTTGACGCACCAAGTCATGGATTAAGCGATAAAGTAGAAACAAGTCTATTTGATTTCATCGACTTAGTAGGTGAAATGATTGCGCGTGTTCAGCCAGCCATTGCGATAAGCCATTCATTTGGTGCGGTAGCCACTACGTATTCATTAGCTCAGAATAGTCATTTGCAACTTGATAAATATGTGCTGATTACCTGCCCCGACAAGTTTCTTGAGCGAATCGAAGCCGTGGCCCATGATTTTGGCTTATCTAAAGGGATTGTTGATAAACTGATTATTAAAATTGAGCAAGATTATAATTTAGATGTTGGGAGATTAAATGTCAGTGAGTTTGTCAAGGAGGTAAAAGTAAGAAAAGCTTATATTCTACATGACCAAGATGACCGACAACTCCCTTTGAGTCAGGCCATGCATGTCCATGAAAACTGGTCAAATTCAGCGCTTGAAATAGTACGAGGGACCGGGCATTTTAAGATATTACAGGATGAAGGAGTGATTGCAAAAATCCTTAATTTTTCAGCAAGCTAAAGTGAATGCCGATAAAAACTTCATGCATCCTCACGATACCCTAGTTCTATTTTTAATGAATAGACTACTGAGCCTTCCTATCGCAAATCCCGAAAAAATTCCAAGCGTATTGGCAAGGAAGTCGAACCATTCTCCAGATCGATTGACATAGGGTTGAATCAGTTCAATGGAGCCACTGAGCAAAATCATAAAAAGCAAATACAAGCGGGTGTATTTGGGGTGCGCATAAGCAAGGGGGAGTGCTAAGGATAGATAGGCAATAAAATGGTAAAGTTTATCGGCTCCTTCACCCATCTTGGGTAGCTGAGACAAGGGATACAAGCTTAAAAACAATATTATTAATAGCAAGAGGATTGTCATGTGCCTCCAGAAGCGTAGGATCATTTGATCAATGGAGGTGAGTAGGTTTGATTTAGTCATTAAATAAGGCTGATCTCATCCATAATTTCTGATAAATGCATTTCACATGCAAATAAAGGTTATTCGAGATGTAAATTTATTCACCTGTCAAATTAATTTAATTCTAACAACTAATAACAACTAATAGGTTGTCTATGTAATCATAAAGAAAGATAAGCACCTCAATGTAGCGGTAAAATGTCTCATTTCAGTTTATGAAAAGCCTGTTTAGTCCAAATCACAATAGATGAGATAATATCGATTTAAACTATAAAAAAAGTCCTCAACTGTGTTGAAGACTTTTTAAATTAATGCGGTCTGGACCGGGCTCGAACCGGCGACCTCCTGCGTGACAGGCAGGCATTCTAACCAACTGAACTACCAAACCATTTGAGTTGCAAATTTATACTCTTATCACATCTTTTACAATAAGCAAAGCCATATTATTTTGAAATTTTGCGATCTTTGTATCGAAGTGATAAAATCCCACAGTTTAAACTAAATTTAAGGCTTAAAATAATATAATTATATGTTGCTTGACTTTGAAAAACCTATTTCAGAATTAGAATCGAAACTCAATGACATGAAACAACTTGCTGTTGAAAGTGATGTCGATGTTTCTCTGGCGATTAAGAAACTTGAGGAAAATATTATTTCGTTGAAGAATGATACTTTTAAAAATTTGACCAGATGGCAGCGAATACAACTTTCAAGACATCCGGATAGACCCTACACACTGGATTATATTTATGAAATCACTTCTGAGTTCATTGAGTTGCATGGTGATCGTAATGTGGGGGATGATAAGGCAGTGGTAGGGGGCTTTGCGGAGATTGACGGTGAAACCATCATGATCATTGGCCAGCAAAAAGGAAGAAATACCAAGCAGCGACAAGAAAGAAACTTTGGGATGGCAAACCCTGAGGGTTATAGAAAGGCCCTTCGCCTTATGAAGCTGGCTGAAAAGTTCAACAAACCGATTGTTACGCTGATCGATACACCGGGAGCCTTTCCGGGTATAGAAGCTGAAGAAAGAGGTCAGGGTGAAGCCATAGCTAAAAACTTGAAAGAAATGTTTACCCTCAAAGTCCCTGTAATTTGTGTAGTTATTGGAGAGGGGGCATCTGGGGGTGCCTTGGGGATTGCTATTGGAGACAAAGTACTCATGATGGAAAATGCTTGGTATTCTGTAATTTCTCCCGAAAACTGTTCAACTATATTGTGGAGAAGTTGGGATTATAAGGAACAAGCGGCAGATGTATTGAAACCTACGGCAAAAGACATGTTAAAACTTAAGCTTATCGACGGAATCATCAAAGAGCCATTAGGGGGTGCGCATACCAACCTGCAGGAGAGTGCTGTTTTCTTGAAGAAAGCTCTAATGAGTAACCTTGAAACATTAAAAAAGAAATCTTCGGAAGAGCGTATTGCCGATCGAATGGATAAGTTTGGATCCATGGGCGTTTATAGCTAATGCCTTGAACAATGGTCAGATCTCGTGAAGGAAACAGCATCGGTCTGGCCCTTTATGGAAGGGGGGCGTCGCAGTGCTGCCCATTTGGATATGATGCAAGCGCTTATTGAACAAGGGTTTTCTTTCAGTCGGATTGCTGGAAGCAGTGCGGGCATCATCATTGGGGCGCTCTATTGTCAAGGTATCATGCCCAAAGAAATTTTGAAAATTCTCAATAGCCTTAATTACTTTAGCTTCTTTAGACCAGCTTTCAATTGACAGCCCCTTTTAAAATTGGAGAAAGTTATTCACTTTCTAAGTATTCATCTCCCTGTAGATGATTTTTCATCTCTTCATACTCCATTGGTGATAGTTGCTACTGATATGAAAAAAGGAAGAATTAAATATTTTAAAAAAGTGGAATTATGTAAACTCCTGATAGCATCTTGTAGTATTCCTGTAGTTTTTAGTCCTGTAAAAATCAAGGGTGTCGCTTATGTTGATAGAGGTTTATTAAATAACTTACCGATTGAGACTTTGAAAAAAAATGTAATTATGTGATTAGTCTGCATTGCAATCCTATAGGATAATGCGGACCAGTGGAAATTGGAAAAAGCAACTCGAGCGTTTTTGGCTCTTGGCTATTTCTTTTAGAGATAGACTTAAAATAAAAAAATTAGGTTTACTTTGAGAGCCTACTGAATTATCCAGCTATCATTTTTGATTTTTAAAAGGCTAGACAAAATATCTTATACAGGTTATAATTAGGCCTAACAGTAGTTGAGTAATGGGAAATCTGAATGTTTAATAATTAGTTATGTCCGAAATTAAACGGAATTTTTTTAAACTTTGTTTTTGGATTTTAGGATGGAAAGTAGTGGGAAATCCTCCTAAGATCAAAAAGTATATGATTACTGTGGCTCCTCATACCAGTGGATGGGATTTTTTAGTAGGTATTGCTGCAAAAAATATTGTAGGATTAGAAGGTCAATTTTTGGGGAAAAAATCCCTGTTTGACCTCCCCATTGTTGGACAAGTCATGCGTTACTGTGGAGGACATCCAGTGAATCGCACTACCAAGTCAAATGTTGTGGATAATGTCGCTGAACTGTTTCAAAAAAATGAAGAATTTGTGATGGTTATTGCTCCTGAAGGAACCAGAAATTATCAAAAAGAGTGGAAGACAGGATTCTATTTTATAGCGTTGAAAGCGAAGGTGCCTATTGTCATGGCTGGTTTTGATTTTAAAAGAAAGCTCGTTGAGCTAAAAGAGCCGTTTGTACCTACCGGAGATGTCTTAAAAGACATCGAAATGATGAAGGGATACTATAAAAATTTCACTGGAAAGTATCCAGAACTGGGGGTTCATTGATTAAGAACTAGCTCTTTAATACTTCTGGAATAAATTAACTACTCTTCTTTGCCGCTACCTTCTTAGTGGTGGCTCGCTTGGTTCTTCTTTTGGGCACTACTTCAGGCTCAATGACTTCAATGACATCTGCTAAGATTCTACCGCAATGCTCACAAATAATGATCTTTTTCTTTTCTCGAACTTCCGCTTGCTTTTGAGCAGGGACGATGTTAAAACATCCTCCGCAGGCATTTCGATTAACCGGTACTACAGCGAGTCCATTTCGCATATTTTTTCTGGTACGCTCATAAGACACAAGCAGCTGTGCATCTACTTTTTTAGCTAAAGATTCTCTTGATTTCAGATATTTTTTTTCATCTTCTTCTGATTCAGCAGTAATGGTTGAAAGCTCTTTTTTCTTGTCGATAAGATCTTTTTCTCTTTCTTCAAGACGATGCTTGGTTTCTTCTATCTCTGTGTTCTTCAGTTCAATTTTACCATACGCCTCTTTGATCTTCTTTTCGAGAATTTGGATTTCAAGATGCTGCAGTTCCATTTCTTTGGTGATGGCATCATATTCTCGATTGTTTCGAACATTCATCTGCTGTTCTTCATATTTTTTTATGAATTTCTCAGCATCTTTGATGAAGGTTTTGTTGTTTTCAATTAGGCTCTCGACGTCAATCAAGTCTTGATTTTGTTTTTCAACTCTTGTTTGATAACCTGTAATCTCATCTTCAAGATCCATTACTTCTTCAGGAAGTGCACCTCTGATCTTGATTAATTCATCTAAATCGATGTCAATTTTTTGTAATTTGGATAATGCTTCTAATTTTTTTGCTACCGAATGTTCCATGCAGAATTAAAGATAATTTATTGGATTTGTATTTACCTCAGATAAACGAACTGCAATATTAGTGAATTTTTCATTTAAAAAATCACATAACAATTGCTTTGTGAATACTTCGCTTTCATAATGTCCAATATCGGCAATGGTTATTCGACCATCTGCTTCAAAAAAGTCATGATATTTAAAGTCGGAGCTGATGAAAATATCTGCTCCTAATGTACAAGCATCATTAAGTAAAAAGCTTCCAGAACCCCCACAAACAGCAATTTTTTCAACATTCTTACTTATTAAGGGTGTATGCCGAATATGCTTTAGATCCATTGATGATTTGAGATGATCAAGAAAATCCATGATCGGAATAGGATTTGATAATTGACCTATTAAACCAGCCCCTAAATTTTCTTGATTATTTTCTAATGAAGTTAAATAGTAGGCAACTTCCTCATATGGATGTGCAGACTTGAGCATAGATAAGACGATATCTTTTTTATGACGGGGTAAAATCACTTCAATTCTACTTTCTTTTACAGATTCAAGCTTATCTAAGCTACCCAAAGTAGGGTTTGCATCCGCTGCAGGTTTAAAAACACCTTCTCCCGTGGTGTTAAAACTGCATTCTTTGTAATTGCCGATATCACCCGCTCCCGCTTGATGCAGTGCCTTTAGTATCTTGGATTTGTACTTAATTGGCACAAATGTTACCAGCTTGTGTAGTGTATTCGTCATGGGACGAAGGACTTGTCTGTTTATCAATTTGAGTCTATGGGCAATCATTCCATTAACTCCATGCATAACATTATCTAAATTTGTATGAATGGCATATATAGCCAAATCATTTTTTATGGCTTTAATCAAACATCGATTTACCCAATGACTTCCAGATAGCTTTTTAATACCCTTGAATACAATGGGATGGTGAGAGATGATCATATTGCATTGGTTTTTTAATGCTTCCTCTATGACTGATTCAGTGAGGTCGAGAGAGATCAGACAGCCCTTAATGGGCATCTCTTCATCTCCAACGATGAGACCCGAATTATCATAAGATTCTTGAAAAGGCAGGGGAGCCCATTCTTGTAAGCTTTTCGTAATATCTTTGACCTTCATTTGATATGTTTTATGGCTTGGTGGCAACTTATTTTATTTCCTTTTGCGTTAATATACAATCTTATTACAAGATTTCGCAATCATTTATATAACATTAAACAGAGAACGTCAATAAAATTTGAAACGAATGTTATTGGTGTTGGAAATCTTGAGGTGGGAGGAACGGGGAAGTCGCCTATGATCGATTTTTTGATTCAACATTTTTTGAGTAAAAATAGGGAAATTGCCACATTAAGTAGGGGTTATGGGAGAAAAACGCGTGGGTTTCGATTGGGTAGTTCCTCAGATACGGCAGAAACCTTGGGTGATGAGCCGATGGTCTATCAAAAAAAATATGGAGATCAAATTTCAGTAGCTGTAGCCGAAGATCGAGGCACTGGCATTCCTTATCTCTTGGCAGAAAATAATGATATTGATGTGATTTTACTGGATGATGCTTATCAACACCGATCAGTTGAGCCTAGCTTATCTATATTACTTTCGACATGTAAACGTCCTTTTTTTGACGATTTTTTGTTACCAACCGGTCGGTTGAGGGAGGCGCGTCAAGGGGCACGTCGGGCAGATATTATCTGCTTCACCAAAGCTCCGGTTGATATGAGTGACCAAGAACAGCAGCAAATGATTGCAAGGACACGATCGTATCATCCCGACGCACCTATTTTTTTTACCCACATAGCGTATGCACCTCTCATTTCTTTTGGAACAGCAAAGGCCAAACAAAAAGTCATTGGGATCGGAGGAATTGCGGATAACCAGGTATTTGAATCTTACTTAAAATCAAATTTTGAGGTAGTTGAGTTTTATGAATTTGCAGATCATCATGATTATAAGGCAGATGAGATTAATAAAATTGTCGAGGTTATGGCACATCATGAGGCCATGCTCGTGACCACTGAAAAAGATTTCATCAAACTGGATCATTTTAAAAACCTAATCACTGAAAGTTGTTTTTATTTGCCCATTGAAATTAAATTCATTAAAGGTCAGTCAAATTTTCTGAAACTGGTCGACGATACTATGAAAAAATATCCAAAGTATTGATGTTGAGAATTGTATTTTTAAAGTCAATTTTAATGCTTGCCCTCCTCATAGGGTTGCCTTCCTCTAGTTTTTCGCAAATCCTAGATGATTCTACTATTTTAGTCTATGGCCCCTCAACTTTGAACGTAATTTTGGAGGAAAACTTGAAATCCAATGATAAGAGATTGGTTTTTATTGATACCCTTGTTGGAAAATTAGACCAATTTACCGCTTATGGTAGGTCAGATTATAAACTACAAAATTTGGGAAATATAGGTACCGCGTTGTTTCCTGTATTTTATGACTTGCCCAATGCCATTGGTGCCCATGCAGGTTACCATGCTTTTGATCCTTTGACTACGCGGCCCACTGATATTCAATATTATGATACCAAGTCGCCTTTTATGAAATTAAATGTAGTATTTGGTGGAAAAAACAGGTCCTTAGCCAACTTTAGTTTTACACAAAACATTCAGCCTGATTGGAATTTTGGCTTTGAGTATTTCCGAAGTACAGCTGATAAACAAATTGGAACCGAAACGATTAATGATAGAAATGTGATCAATACGGTTTTGAATGTACATTCTAGTTACAGGCATCCCAATAAGCCTTATCAAGTCTTATTTAATCTGATTTCCTTCAACAATGACGTGGATGAAACAGGAGGTTTGTACTTTGATGATGTAGATTCTTTGATAGATAAAGAAGATAAATTTCAGTATGAAAATAATTCTATTTTTCTAGAAAATGCCAAAGTAAAGGATTCAAGAATAACTTTTCATTTGTACCAGCAATATGATTTATTCAAAAACTTTCAATTGTATCATCAATTTGATCAAGGGAAGCAGGTAAACTTGTTCAGTGACTTTAATGAGAACAATGGAGGAGGAGGTGATTACAAGGATTATTATGATCAGTTTTTGATTGATCCGGACAGTACTTATCACAAGTCCACTTTTCGTACCCTCTCCAATGAGGTCGGCTTGATTGGAAAACTGTCTTCTATTTTTTATCGGTTTTATATCAAAAACAGAGTGGTCAAACATGAAGCACTGTATTTTAATCCCATGTCTAGAAAAGTAGAAAATTACCTAGGGGGTAGGGTTGATTTTAGATGGAAAGAGATTTTTGAAATTCAAGGATCAGCAGAACTCATGCAAACGGGTGAATATAATTTTAAGGGATCATTGAAGAGTGAATTAATTAATTTAGAGTATAAAAGTATGCTTTATCAGCCCTCTTCATTGAAGCAACGCTTTTTTGGCAATCATTATGAATGGGATCATGATTTCGACAATGTATTTTCCAATCAAATCAATGGATTTCTGTCTTTTAATTGGTGGCAATTTCAATTCATTCCTAAAATATCGTTAACCTCTTATAGCAACTATGTCTATTTTGCTCAAGATAAAATGCCAAATGTTGCCGCTGATGCCAATCTGATCAGTCAGCTGGGGGGTGAAATCAATCTTTTTCTTCCTACTAACAAAACTCTGAGTTATGGTTTTCGTTTTAAAAATGAGGTCATCTTTACCAAAGTTTCAGGTGGCCAGAGCGATGCCTTTAGAATACCTACCACTTTCCTGAATATGAAAGCTTACTGGGAGGGAAGTTGGTTTAACCATACGATTCCAGTACAAATTGGTATTGATGTTCACCATAAATCAGCTTACTATGCCAATGCCTATGACCCAGTAACCCAACAGTTTTATCTACAAAACGACGAAAAAATATTTGAAGGATACAGTTATCCAACCAATCTGTTTTGGAATATGCGGATTGAGAAAGTTTTTCTTTTTATTAAATCTACACATATAAGTCAGCCAAATGACGGGGGGTATTTTGTTACACCAAAATACCCAGGACAGCAGCGGGTATTGGATTTTGGATTTAAATGGTTATTTTTTGATTAGACGTAAAAAAAATAATAACCCCTCACAGTAAGGAGAGCGTTTTTTTTGCACTTTTCCAAGTGCAGGTAGAAAATTGATAGAAAGAATTTATACACCCGATACGTTGTTTGGAATAGACTCAATTTTTTCAATTTTTTTGGTGCTATAATATGTCATTATTTTCCCTCTTTTCTCCAGCCCTCCTCCTCATCGATCTGGTCCTTGAATGTAAAGGCATTAATCTTTATTTTTCAAAAAAAAATCAATGTACAGTCTTGATTAACAGTTGTAAATTGGGAGAGGTTCAGGCTTATTTTGAGGTGCTAAAGAAGGAAGTATTTCATGAGTTATTGAGGTGAGAGTGATGCTTTTTGATTTATGGGATAACTAATGGGACATAGTGCTTCAAGAGTTTTTTTATTACCAATCATCATCAAAAAAACGATAAATACCACTAATTTGATTTTTAATAAAGTTTTAATTATCTTCAATTTTTTACACTATTATCAACCTATAAAATTCAATCAATGAAACGATTATTAACATTAATTATTTTCTTAAGTATTTCTATGAGTACTTTTGCACAATATGCGTCTGCCAGCTATATTGTTTTACATGAAGGTATGGAAAATGATTATCTCCAACTGGAAAGTGTTTGGCAAGCTTATCACAAAGAGTCCATTGCTATGGGTCACAAGACAGGCTGGTCTATTTGGAAAATAGCAAAGAATCAAGATGATTCATATGAACCAGGTACCTATCCAGATTATCTGATCATGGAACAGTTTTCTTCAAAGAAGCAAATGGATGAAGAATTTAATCGATATGCTGAAGGTTATGAAAGTATGAAGACCACAATGAAAAAAGATCTCAAAGGAAAATACTCTAACAAACAGATAGAAAAGATTTTAGCAAAAGCTCCTAAAAAAGAAGTTAGGACGTACATACATGAGCTGGTTGCTGCAACACCCATGACAGGTGGTGATATAAAGGTAGGTGATGTAATGATGGTAGCTACTATGGAACAATTAAGAGATGATTACGAGCAATTTGAAACCGAATTTTATCATGATCGATTTGCAGAGAATGTCATGAAGGGAAATCATCGATTTTGGGGATTTTCAAGAATTATAGATAGAAATGAAGCTGCTTATGAAGCCCCTACGCACAACGCTTGGAATATGTTTATTGATGGTAAAGAATTGGAAATGCCTGATGATTTTGTGTCAAAGAAAATATTTGAACTCACAAGTGAAGTAAGAAAAATGTATACTCCCCAAGAATTAACTTTGGTGTATACTGCTCAATAGTGGTGTCAACTCATTGAGTATTGTATAAAAAATTCAAAGAAAACTCCTGGCATATCTATATTCTAGGAATTTTTTTTATTAAAATTTTTTATTACTTTAAGTTTCTTAAATTTTTATCAACCTAAATAATTAAAAAAAATGAAAAAAATAATTTTAATACTTTTTAGTACAATTTTCCTCAGTTCTGCATTTGCTCAAGAAACCCCCATTTTATTAAATGCACATTACATAGAAGTCGAGGGAGATGTAGGTGCTTTTGTAAAAGCAAATAATGAATTTTATAAAAAAATGGCCCAATTAGCAGTAGAAGACGGGAAATGGGAAGGTTGGCAAATGTGGCAATCATATACAAACCAAAACCAATTTGTCTTTTTTCACCATTTTAAAAACCCCAAGCAATTTGAAGATTGGAATTGGGATTGGACGAGTGATAGAAATGTCAAAAAAGCTCGTGTTCAAAGACCTGATGAATCGGCTTTTAAAATGATAGGGGGATCAATGGAAGTATATCAAGTGATCTCTACTGCGCTGAGTGGAACTGGTTCAGAATATTTTATTATGAATGAGTATAAAGCTCCTAATTGGATCAGTTTCATTGAAAATAACAAGTTATGGGGGGAGCTTTACGTTACTCCACAACTAGAAAAAAATCCTGGATTAAATTGGGGATTCGGTATGACTGTTATGAACAATCATACTGAAAATAATAAAATGATAAATTATAATGGTGTCTCATGGGATGGTTTTCCCTCTCTTGCAGATCTAATCAATGCTCAAGCATATTCTGAGGGCAAATGGGATTCAGATATAAATTTCCAAGCCTTTTCAAAGGCAGTGAATGAATTAGATTTAGGAAATTTTTCAGATGCTAAAAAACAATCAGTTTGGAGAGTACTTGATACAAGCTGGGATTAGAGTTTAATTTCAAATAATTTATTTAAAAAGGGGTTTCTATACAAGAATCTCCTTTTTTTATGACCCACAAGCTTCACACTCAGTAGTATCAATGGAATAGCCATTTTCAAATTTATATCGGCAAACACATACCCAGGTAAATCCACAGATATACACCTAAAGAAAATTTGTACTTTTTTTCTTGTAGAGCCTCTCGACTTGGGCGTAGCTTAAATCCATTAAACAAAAATAAATTGGACTAGAGCAATCTTTTCGGATGAGAATAATTCACTAAGAATGGGAGGTTTTTATTAGTTGTGATTTGAACTATGAAACACTATAAAACACTAAAAACACTATAAATACCTACTCCTCTTAAGTATTCTTTGTTCACTTGTAATTTTTATCGATTGTGGTGATGAGGTTGATGATAGTTCAGAAAGTTTAATTTATTTAGATAAAAATGGGATAACTATTAAAGCATACGAAAATGCTGTAGTTGGGGAGTCATATGGTTTGAATGGGATTAATTATTTGGTAGTAGATTCGGTAATGATTTATCAAAATGTAGATGAAAATGAGGACCTTTCAAAGGTTGTTGCTACTAAAATTACTAGAATGCTTTATTTATTTTCAGATTCTATTGATCATTCTTTTAACCAAGATATAGGCTCTTGGGATGTCGGTAGTGTAACAGATATGTCGGTGATTTTTTTTGGAGCATCATCTTTCAATCAAGATATCAGCGCTTGGGAGGTCAGTAATGTTACAGAATGCAGTGCTTTCAGATTTAATACAACCTCTTGGACAGAACTCAAACCTAACTTCACTAACTGTACAGAATAAGCCTCCTCAGAAGATTAATTGAACTTAAAAACACCATTATTAGAAACCAACAAATAACAAGGTAGCTAGGTACTGAAAAGAGACCCAGTTTTTAGAAAGGGCTAATCTCACTTACTTAATATGAAAAAACGATATCAGCTTTAGAGCTCTCTTCAATTAATTGCTTGGGATAGCTCCAAAATATTTTAGATACATCAATTAAATGTTCTTTGTAATTATCTTGATTTACACCATACGTAGCAAAAGAACCCTCTGAAACATGAATATTCCCACCATTTTTAGAAAACTCAAGTAATGAATTTTTTGCTGCCTCGCTTATTTCACTAGTTCCCCCACCGTGAGGAGTAACAGTGTGCAGATTTTCTATTACCTCTTTAAGTAAGATTCTTGTACCATCTCCAGCGGCAAAATAGGTTACACTGTGTCCTTGTTTGAGTGCTTCACTTGCAGCAAAAATTGACATCATTGCAGCACTTGGATTAATCTTTGGATCAGAGGTAAGATGTATAAAATAGCTTTTTGTTTTCATTTTTATTTCCATTTTTGTTTCCATTAAATTATTGTTATTACAACTACTGATTAATGCTCCCAGTAGTAAGCTGAATATAATTTTTTTCATTTCAATTGGTTTATAGTTAATACACAAGTTTAAAGATCTATAAACTGGCTCTAAAAAAAGATTAAAAAAGTTTATTTTATTAACCTAGTTTATCCACCATTGCGTAGACCTGGTCTTAATCCTTATCGGAAATGTAGTTGTACTTGCTATATAAGAACTAAAAGGTACTGGTTTTATCATGCAAGGAGATTATGATTTTGTACTAGTCATAGGAAGGCACAAAAAGCGAGCGCATGGCAAGTTAAAGGTGAGTGATAAGGCTAAGGCTAAGGATTACTATAGAGTTGGAGTGCTTAAATCTAGGATGCATACAGCCGCTTCCAAGCAACCAAATCCACCAAGATGTTTAATGATTTCAAGTATTGGAGCGAATGGTTCTTCTTGGTTTGTTAGATTTCTGCTTCAACTTTTTAATGGAAACGAAGGTTTTACAGATTATGAAAAAGCAGATAAACGAATGCTTGAAGAAAAAGACGTTCCTTTTGTAGTTATAAGACCTGCTGGACTAACAAATAAACAAGGGAAAGGAAAATATCAAGTGATTGACAAACCAACTGTTTTCTTTCCAAATTTTATTGCTCGTGCTGATGTTGCAAAGTTTTTTGTGGATTGTTTAAGTGATATCTCTTTTGATGGGAAAGCGGTAATGATTGAAGGTGTTTAGTTTTTTCAGATGGAGCACAACAATACAATACCGAGATACCGCATAGTTTTTTGATAGGGGATTTTCCAACCTCCAGATCCCATTACAGTAGGTGTTCCATAAACGCTAGATATAATTAGAAGTATTCCCAAAATACCTGTAAAAATCAAATCCATAAAACTAAATTAATAAGAATGCGTTGAATTTATTCCCAAGGGTGGCTAAAGCACTAAAGCTTAGATAGGTTATAATTATTCCTTACTTTAGCCTCATGGCAAAGATTAAAAAGTGCCTAAGTAGTTTCAAGAACACACTCCTCTTTTCATTCCTACCCCTGTTAGCCCATTTGAATTTCTATTCTAAAGATGCTTCAGATGTTTGGAATTATGCTATTACACCAGTTCTGCCCCTGATCTTTATTTATATCTTAGTCACTGACATTATGGCTTATAGGAAAGCTAACAAAGAATTAAAAGAGGAATGACTTAATCATCCTTCTCAGCAAGGCTCTTCAGAGTATCCACCAGATTTGCATAATCCTCCTTTGATTCAAACTTAATATTTTCCGAAACATAGTTTTCAATTTCGAGCATTAGTGCTTTGTGCCCCTTAAATGAAGTATCGGCATCATGCTTTCTCCTAAATTCTTCAACAACAAAGTTATCGAAGAACTGGCAATAGTGGTTAAAAAGCTTTGATTCTCCACTTTGCTTAAACTCAATAGTTTTGTTAAATTGATTCATACTTCTAAATTTATATATTATCAGTAGATATTGTTAAAAACCTAAGTTATTTTTTATCTTTAATAGATAAAAATTACAAAAATTTTAAAAAAAAAAGATTATTTTAAACATATTACAATAGTCTTCGTTCTTCGAAATAGCACAGGAGCACCATTATCTACATTCTAATTACAAGATTTTTTTTCCCAATGAGTTCTTTGCTATCATAAAAAGCTTTGATTCGCTTTCATACTTGGCTTTATTTTGATCTATTATTTTGCCCATGTATTAATAAGCAACTTCTAATTACGAGGAGAGCAATTTAGCTACTGTGTAAACCATCACAATTACCATTGATTTTTTTGGTCTTTCCGCAATTACATCTATATTTGACATTTTCTTTTTAATTTTGAATACGTTTAACATCCATAAGTTATTGAATAGTTCCATATCAAAAATCGTTTTGAGTTATCTTCATTATATGGCAGTTTATCTTCCTTTCCATCAGTAACCTTTCCTTTCTGGCATCTTTTCAAGTCTTGCAGCGATAATCTTTTTCATATTCTAAATAATAGATTTTGGGGATAATAATATTTCAATTTACCATTTTCTGTAGTCGCATGCAGGTTATTATTTTTTGTTATAATTTGATAAATTGTGTTTTGATAGATTATCTTTTGATTAATTGATGGAAAAAACAACATTGCGCCTAGCGTTGCCTTCAGATCCGAGATGGGTAAACATAGCGGAAAAAAATATAGAGCATATTTTGGTCGATCATGCCTTTTGCGAACAAAAAGCTGCTTCCTCTTGTATTTCTTTGATTTTACAATATCCTGAAAAAACGGCTTTAGTAGATCGTTTAACCCCTGTAGTTGCTGAGGAATGGTCACATTTTGAGCGGGTCATCGCGCTTTTACGCAAACGGGGCTATACGCTGGGATTTCCCAGAAAAGATGTCTACGTTTCGGAGTTGATGACCGTGCTGAAAAAAGGGGGAAGTAGGGAACAGCAATTGGTAGAAAAATTACTCATGAACGCATTGATTGAGGCACGAAGTGCAGAACGCTTTAAGCTGTTATTTCAACACTTGACAGATCCAGAATTAACGAGTTTCTACCATGAATTGATGATCTCTGAGGCAGGACATTATAGAAATTTCATTGAATTAGCTAAAGTTTACTGGGACCCTGCCCAAGTGGAAATTAGATGGCAAGAGTTTTTATATGCAGAGGCATTGATTATGAAAAATTTAGAGATTCGTTCTGATCGATTTCATTAATCTGCTCATACAACCAGCAATAATTTTCATCTTTTCTTAGTAACGATCCCCAAAAACAACTCAGGTTTTTTGTTTCTTTTTCTTGGCTGCTGGGAATAAAATATTGTTTAAGATCAAGCGATAACCTGTCGAGTTGGGATGCAGATTCAAATCAGTAGGCTCTTCGTTGACATAATGTTGATAATCTTCTGGATCATGGCCTCCATAAAAGGTAAAAAAACCTTTTTCTATTACTCCATGAATGTAGCGTGCCTCATCTAATTGCTTAGTTTCGCCTAAAACCAACACATCCCCTTTGATTAAATCTTTTTTAAATCCTGTGGTCTGCCCCATAAAACTGTGAATAATTTTTTCATGATTTTGAGTGAGCATGGTAGGTATTGGATCCCATTTTGCTGAAAATTGAAACAAGGTGAAATAATCATTTTGCTCATTTAAGCCTCTACTTTGGGGTGAATTATCAATATTTGAAAACTCATATTCGTAAGGGTTTCGTACCAATTGAAAGTTTTCAAAAGCAAATGTTCTTTCAAAATCTAATTTTGACTGGGCCGAAAGATCCATAGGATCACCATCATACATCTTTTCACAAATATCTAGTCCTTCAGCGGCAAGGGCAATGTCATACGTATCCGTTGCTGAGCACATGGCAAATAAAAAGCCGCCGCTGGCCACATAAGACTTTATCCGTTTAGCGATGGCTAATTTCAACAATGAAACTTTTCCATAGCCGTGTTTTTGAGCACTTGCTTCAAATTCAGTTTGCTGTTGCTGATACCAAGGCATGTGCTTATAGTTTTTATAAAACCTCCCGTATTGACCTGTAAAATCTTCATGATGTAGATGTAGCCAATCATATCTTATCAATTCATTGTACATAATTTCGTCATCAAAAATGATTTCATAGGGAATTTCAGCATAGGATAAAACTAGAGTGACCGCATCATCCCAGGGTTGTTTGCTTTTTGGAGAATAGACGGCAATTTTGGGATGTTGTTCAAGCTTCATCACATCCATATTTGAAGATGGCGAAGCGATTTCTTCAAATAATTGATTTACTTGTGCATCGGAAATAACTTCAAAACTTACATTTCTTATCATACATTCATTTTGTATGAGTGTGCTGTGAGGAACTAAAAAACTACCCCCTCGGTAGTTTAATAGCCAATCAACGGGTAATTCTTTGGTGAGGGCCCAATAAGTGATGCCGTAAGCCTTAAGGTGGTTCGTCTGTGAGGCATCCATGGGCATTAAGAGATAAGCGCCTTTTACATTTAAGCTCAAGAAAATCCCTATCAAAAAGGGAAAAAATAGATTTTTCATAAGAATTTTGTTAATATTCTAAACGCGAGTGTCCATATTGCGTATACTAAAAAAGTAGGAATCAAATTTAGCACATGACATCTGTATCTTATCAATATAATGAATATTTTAGAAAATATAGGAGAGGGTCTTAACGCGATCAAATCAAATAAACTACGTACGATTTTAACGGCTTCTATTATCGCCATCGGTATTACTTCTTTGGTAGGCATTCTTACGGCGATTGATGCAATAAAAGGATCGGTGGAGGATAGCTTTTCTAATTTAGGCTCCAAAACTTACACGATCAGTAACAAAAGAGTAAAGGGTTCTTCTGGAGGAAAAAAGTCAAAAATTTTCACTAAAATCAAATTTGAAGAACTACAAAAGTTTAAAAATAAGTTTAAAAAATCAGGAATGGTAAGCTTGAGTAGTGTGCTTTCAGGAAATGCTGAGGTCAAACGAGGTTCTAAGGTTTCTAATCCTAACGTAATGATTCGAGGAACGGACGAATATTTTTTAGCCATAGATGGATACGATCTCAGTGAAGGTAGGAATTTTTCTTCCAATGAAATACAAAGTGGTAGTCTTGTGGCGATTATCACCAGCGAGATAAAAAAACTTTTATTCGAGGACAATGAAAGTCCTATTGGTAAAAAGATTAATTTTCTCGGGGCCAACTGTCGGATTATTGGGACATTGAAATCTAAAGGAGAGGCTTCAAGTAGAGGTAATTTTGATCGGCGCGTGATTGTCCCCTTGAATGCTGCCCGAGTCATTGGCTCTGAGCGAAATTTACGTTTTCTAGCTACCGTAGCCATTGATGACTTTTATCAAGCAGATGAATCGATAGGATTGGCTACTGGCTTGATGCGTTCTATACGAGGAGATCGACCTATTGATGAAAATTCATTTGAAATTAAAGTCAATCAATCTATTGCTGAAAGGTTAGATGAAATATCCGGATACTTAAAATTGGGAGGCTTTACTATAGGATTTATTACTTTATTGGGTGCTTCCATTGGATTGATGAATATCATGTTGGTTTCAGTGACTGAGCGAACCCGTGAAATTGGCCTAAGGAAGTCATTAGGAGCCACACCGAATAAAATTAGGCAACAATTCTTGATTGAAGCCTTGGTTATTTGTCAAATGGGGGGTCTTGGGGGGATTATTATGGGTGTAGGGATTGGTAATTTGATTGCTAAGCTTATCGGGTCTAATTCCTTCATTATTCCTTGGGTTTGGGTCTTCTTTGGTGTGATTACCAGCATGATTGTTGGACTTATGTCGGGCTACATACCAGCCCATAAAGCATCAAAACTGGACCCCATCGATTCATTAAGATTTGAATAGGGCATATACTTCGACCATGCAATGACTAGGTAGCCTGCTTTGAATGGAACTGCTAATTGATAATCATGATTTCTTTGGCGGCTCCAATAGCATTGAAACGTATACTTAATTCAATGGTATTTTCACAGTTCAATTGATAAAAAAAGAATTTTCTGTTTCTTTTATCTAAGTGCTGTTTCGTGGGACTGCCCAGAAGGGCAATGATTTCATTTTGATTGGATCCCAGTATGATATCTTTTTGATTGATTAAGAGGGGTGCGGCTTTCATTGCGCGATAATTTTGGCATTCTATGAGATCCTCGTCCCATTGGTCTTGATTGAAGCCCGTTACCTTGGGAGCTGGATAACATGAACATAAAACAATAATTAAACAAGTGAAATTTTTGAATTTAGTTGACATATTGACTGTTTTAATACTTAAATGACTGGTTTTCGGGTTATGAGGTATATTTGAATTGATCCTTATTATTCTGACAGATATCATTCATTAATATCTTCCAAGGAAAGTAAAAAAGCATATTGCAAGGCTACGTTCTCATACTTGCGGTATCTTCCTGAGGCACCACCATGTCCTGCGGCCATATTGGTTTGGAGTAACAATAAATTTTCATCGGTCTTGTAGGAGCGAAGCTTAGCAACCCACTTGGCAGGTTCCCAATATTGTACCTGCGAGTCGAAATAACCTGTGGTTACCAGTAGGTTGGGATAAGCTTGTTTCCGTACTTGATCATAGGGCGAATATGAATGAATATATTCATAAGATTCAATATTTTTAGGATTGCCCCATTCATTGAACTCGGCAGTGGTAAGGGGAATCGACTCATCCATCATGGTCGAAATAACATCGACAAAGGGTACGGCCGCAATCACTCCATTGAAACGTTCAGGAGCCATATTGATCACTGCACCCATCAATAAACCTCCTGCACTTCCCCCTTGCGCATAAAGGTGTTTAGCCGAGGTATAGCCCTCATTGGATAAATAAGAGGCACAATCAATGAAATCATAAAATGTGTTTTTCTTTTTGAACATTCTACCTTGTTCATACCATTTTCGACCCATTTCCTGGCCACCTCTGACGTGGGCAATAGCATAGATAAAACCTCTCTCCAATAAACTGAGTCTTATAGAGCTAAACCAAGG
>DBBU01000065.1:34673-72251 GCA_002292365.1 Flammeovirgaceae bacterium UBA976 | reverse complement strand
GAAGCATGTCCGAGTGTCATCAGAAAGGCCCCTGCTATAATGGCATTTCGATAACCTAAATATTTATCTGCTAAAAACCCACCAAGAATAGGTGTTATGTATACGAGTCCAGTATAGACAGCATAAAGTTTTAATGCTTCAGCCCGCTCCCAGCCCCAGCCTCCTTCTTCTAATATGGAGGAGATCAGGAAAAGCACCAATATCGCCCTCATTCCGTAATAAGAAAATCGCTCCCACATCTCTGTAAAAAACAGCACAAAAAGTCCTGAAGGATGATCTAATACTGTTTTTTGATTCGTTTCTGAACCTCCAAATTTATATTCCATAGGGTTTACTCGTTATATGATTCACTTTCCAAGCATCAGGAAATCCGCTGCTTGATGCGCAAAATACTAAAAAATATTTTGACATCCACTTCTCTCCGCCAAAGAGCTATTTATGAATTCCTTTTTTAAAGATCTGCATCCCTCAATTTATTCCATAAAATAAGCGGCTGCATATCACTTATCTATTAAAATCTTGGTGAATGCCTCTAAATTATTCATCAAAACATGAATCAAATGATTTGAGTCAAAAATTAAAAAATAGCGCCTGCAATAGCTGCCGTCATCAAGGTAGCTAAAGAAGCACCTATTAAGGCTCTGAATCCCAATAAAGACAAATCTCCTCTGCGTTCTGGTGCCATCACGCCGATCCCTCCTATCTGAATCCCAATACTACTGAGGTTGGCAAACCCACACAAGGCATAGGTTGAAATCATGATCGCACGCTCACTTAGGACACCCGACACCTTCATCTCTGCCAAACTGAGGTAACCCACAAATTCATTAATAACAAATTTTTGACCCATCAAACTCCCCACTAAAAGCGATTCACTCCAACTAATACCAATAGCAAAGGCAAAAAGTCTAAAAATCTGTCCTAAGATATACTGCAATGAAAATCCATCAAATGCACCTTGAGTAGACATAGCTACATAAGCATTCAATCCGGTCATAGCCCCAATACCGTCCATCAATATCCAATTTATGGCCGAGATAATAGCAATAAATGCTAAGAGCATACCTCCAATATTCAATACTAGCTTCACCCCATCAGTAGCGCCTTTAGATAAGGCATCTATAAGATTCACACCCAATTGCTCTTTGTTGACTTTGATGTGCTGATCAATTTTCTCAGGAGTAGCCTCAGGTAAAAACATTTTTGACATGACAATAGCCGCCGGTGCATTCATTACCGAAGCACTCACCAAATAAGTAGCAAAAAGAGTCTGAGATTCAGGATCTGATCCTCCCAAAAAAACAACATAAGCACTTAAAACACTCCCTGCAAGGGTGGCCATACCGCCAGTCATCAGACAGTTCAACTCAGAAGAGGTCATCTTAGCTATAAAAGGCCGTATAAGTAAAGGTGCTTCGGTCTGCCCTAAAAAAATATTCCCCGCTACAGAAACACTCTCAGCACCAGAAAGTCGCATCGTTTTAGACATGATGTAGGCAAAAGCCTTGACAATTTTTTGAAGAATTCCGAGATAATAGAGTCCGGCTGTGACTGACGAAAAAAAGATGATAATCGGAAGGGCCTGAAAGGCAAATAAAAACCCTAAGCTGTGCCTGGCACCTGAGGCTTGATCACTATTTTTTGCAAGATCTCCAAAAAGGAATTCAGCACCTCCAAGAGCAAAGTTTAAAAAGTAAACGAATTTATCGCTGATAAAACCAAAAAAACTCCCTACAATGGCGACTTTAGCAATCAGTAGCCCAATTACCAACTGAATGAAGATACCAGAGGCCACTAACCGCCAATCGATGTTTTTTCGATCAGCAGAGAAAGCATAGGCTATGCTTATGATAAAGCAAAGCCCTATGGCACCTCTAAATATATTCATTAAGCTAATTTCTACGGTTCAACTCATCCCTTAATGCTGCCGCTCGTTCATAATCCTCATCGGCAAGTGCTTTATTCAATAAGTCATTGAGCTTTTCAGATGAAAAATCTCCCAATTTAGATGATGACTTATTTTTTACTTCTTCGGTAGACTTTTTTGTTTTTTTCAAAAGGTCCATATCCTCTTCATCACCCTCTTCGCTGATTACTACTGCCGCTTCATTTAAAATCTGATCCGTTGTGAAAATATCTATTCCAAAACGTAAACCAATCGCAATCGCATCTGAGGGACGTGCATCTATTTCGACTGATTCCCCCCCTTCTTTATCACATATTAACTTTGCAAAAAACACACCCTCCTTGAGATCCGAAATCAATATTTCTTTTACTTGAAAGTCAAAATGATAGGCAAATGACTTAAATAAATCGTGAGTCATCGGACGATTGGGTGTGATACTTTCAATTTCAATCGCTATGGCTTGGGCTTCAAACATACCTATAATGATGGGTAGTCTACGTTTCCCTTCAAACTCACCCAAGACAAGAGCAAAAGAACCTGACTGTGCTTGACCTGTTGAAAGGCCTAAAATTTCCATTTTCACTTTATCTGGCATTATCCTTTCGCCGCCTGAATGGCCTTAGTTAATTGAGGAAGCACCTCAAAGGCATCTCCAACTATGCCATAATCGGCCGCTTTGAAAAAGGGTGCTTCGGGATCTTTGTTGATGACCAAAATGAATTTAGAAGAATTTACTCCTGCCAAATGTTGAATGGCACCTGAGATGCCTACTGCAATATATAAGGTCGGCGAAACTTTAACACCCGTCTGACCTACGTGCTCATGATGGGGACGCCAGTCCATATCTGAGACGGGTTTACTGCATCCTGTTGCCGCAGCGAGAGCTGCAGCTAAGTCTTCTATCATTCCCCAGTTTTCAGGTCCCTTAAGGCCTCTACCTCCCGAAACCACTATATCGGCCTCGGGTAGAAGAATATCGCTGCTTGTTTTTTCTTGAGACATTACCTTCACGGAAGCATCTGAACCCTTTGAATAAGGCTGAAACACTACGATTTTTGGATCGAGGCCGTTCTCCCGGATGGGAACGGTATTTTTACGTATTGTAAGAATTTTCTTATCACTCGTTAATCTGGTTTTCGCAAAGGCTTTTCCAGTATAGATACTTCGATTGACT
Source organism: Flammeovirgaceae bacterium UBA976 (assembly GCA_002292365.1). Lineage (GTDB taxonomy): Bacteria > Bacteroidota > Bacteroidia > Cytophagales > Cyclobacteriaceae > UBA4465. The sequence goes on along the minus strand of DBBU01000065.1, from coordinate 69,171 downwards.
GTAAATCCGTTGGCCATGTCGGGTAAATCGGTAACATTACTCACCAACGAGGCATCGATTTTAATAGATACCCGAGCTGATACAGGATCTGCCAATGAAGACTTGGCCATCACCATCAAATCAATATCTTCTGCTTCAAACACTTGCGCAATAGCCATGGATACTGCCATGATATTTGAGGGCTCAAAATCTGAGTCTGTGACGTGCAACACCTTCTTTGCCCCAGCAGCACCTATTTTATTCAGTTCGGATGACTCGAGGTCTCCAAAGGCCATAGCAACGGTGTCTTGTGTTATTTCGGTAGCATAACTTACTGCTTCAAGGGAGGATTTCTTTATTTTACCCTCATCTGATTCTATAAATACCAATACTTTCATTAAAATACTTTTGCTTCATTTTTCAATAAATCTACCAACTCGCCCACATTATCGGCATCTATCATTTTTACACCACTTTTTGCTGCTGGCATCACGAAATTTTCAATTACCGTCTTCTGCTCGTCTTCAAAGGGGTCTAAAACATTGAGAGGCTTTGACCTCGCAGACATGATTCCTCTCATATTAGGTATTTTCCATTCTGCAATCGGCTCCTGGCAACCCGCCACAATAGGCAGCGCTACCTCCAATAATTCTTTACCTCCTTCAATCTCTCGAGATAATCTAGCAACATTTCCCTCTATATCTAAGTGCATCACAGGAGAGACAGAGGGGATACCCAAAAGTTCCCCAACCATTCCATGAACTTGTCCTCCATTAAAATCAATTGATTCTCTTCCCATAAGAATTAAATCATAATCTCCTCTTTTGACCACTTGAGCAATTTGATGCGCTACAAAAAAAGCATCTTTGGGTTCTGCATTGATCCGAATGGCCTCATCTGCTCCGATAGCCAGTGCCTTTCTAATCGTTGGCTCCGTTTCCGCTAAACCTACATTTAACGCCGCAATGCTACCTCCAAGCTGTTCTTTTAATTCGACGGCTCTAGCCAAGGCATAATCGTCATAAGGTCCGATAATAAATTGAACCCCCGTTTTATCAAATACCGTATCTTGGTCCACAAAAGAGATTTTTGATGTGGTATCTGGCACATGGGTTATGCAAACAAGAATTTTCATGTTAAATATTAAATTTGATCCTAAATTTGAAAGGTAAAGTTAATCATTAATACAAGAATGTAAAATGCAAAATATGAATATTAAACGTATAAAAGAGCTTCAAAAATTACTTGAAAAAAATCCACTCGATCCCTTCTTAGTGTATGCCATGACCCTTGAGTTTTTAGGGGAAAATAATGAATTCTGCCTGGCCAGTTTTAGAAAATTATTGACTGAATTTCCAGATTATCTCCCCACTTATTATCAAGCCGCTCAGTTATTTGCAGATTGTGGTTATTTAGAAGAAGCCAGAGCTACCTACGAGCTAGGAATTGAGAAAACGGCATTTTCTAAAAACACCAAAGCCCTAGATGAAATAAAAAATGCCTTTAGCAACTTTAAATTCGAACATGACGGTCAATAAATTTAATGAATCTATTTTAAAAGGGTATGGGATCATCGCCAGCTCCAGAGCTATCTTGGGTGCCCTTACTAGGCATCGTAATGGTATAACCGCTATCGGTATTACCACTGCTCGGAAAAGAAGAATCATAGGCTTCATTCGTCAATATATCTAAATCTGCAAACTTGGTAAACTTACCGATAAACTTGAATTGTACAGTATCTAATTTTCCATTTCTGTGTTTGGCAATAATGAGCTCAGCAGTACCGTTAAACGGTGCACCATCCTCCCCTTGAGTAATCCCATAATACTCTGGACGATACAAGAACATCACCATATCGGCATCTTGCTCAATAGAACCCGATTCTCTTAAATCTGATAATTGCGGTTTTTTGTCCCCCCCACGGGTTTCAACCGCCCTGCTCAATTGAGACAAAGCAATAACTGGGATATTTAATTCTTTTGCAATCCCCTTCAACGCTCGAGAAATAGAAGCAATTTCTTGTTCTCTATTTCCCCCTGAATTTTTGTTGGCGTCTCCTCCTGACATCAGTTGCAAATAATCAATGATCAACAGTTTGATATCATGCTGCTGCGCCAATCTTCTAGCCTTCGCTCTCAATTCTAGGATACTTAGACCTGGTGTATCGTCAATAAATATAGGCGCCTCAGAGAGTTTGGAGGTTTTATGAAGTAATTGTTCCCACTCATAATCGGCCATTTCTCCTCTTTTTAATTTTTCACTTTCCAATTCTGCCTCTGCCGAAATTAATCTGTTCACCAATTGAACAGAAGACATCTCTAATGAAAATATAGCAACCCCTTGTCCGTGATCAATGGCTGCATTACGCATGGCTGAAACGACAAAGGCGGTTTTACCCATACCTGGCCTGGCAGCAATGATTACCAAGTCAGAAGGTTGCCATCCTGAGGTGATACGGTCCAGCGCTGTAAAACCACTGGGTACGCCCGTGAGTCCATCTTTTTTGTTTTTTCGCTCTTCTATTTGACTGATGGCCTTGGTAAGCAGAGAACTCATTTTATCATAATTCTTTCTGATATGAGATTCTGAAACCTGAAAAAGTGCCTGCTCAGTACGGTCGAGTAACTGAAAAACATCCGTCGTATCTTCATAGGCATCGGTGACAAGCTCTGATGAAATCCGAATCAACTGTCTTTTGATAGATTGCTCAGAAATAATTCGAGCATGGTATTCTATATTGGCGGCCGAATTCACACGCGTCGTCAAATCAGCAATATAATAAGAACCCCCAACGAGTTCTAACTTTCCATTTTTCCGCAATTGATGGACGACCGTTTTGATATCCACTGGATCGCTATTATTGAAGAGCTGAACAATCGATTCGTAAATATTTTGGTGAGCTTCCTTATAAAAACTCTCCACCTTTAAAATATCGATAACACTCGATAAAGCATGTTGCTCTAACATAAGCGCCCCTAATACAACCTCCTCAATATCAACTGCTTGTGGTGGTAGTTTGCCCAATGACTCCGAGGTGTCATTGATTAGTTTTTTACGTATTTTGCCCGAAATTTTACTCGATGAAGAGGCTAAAGGGTCCATTAGTTGATCGGATTAAATGGGTTTAATATATAAGAGCAAACGTAACATTTCATGTGAACAACTCCCCTTTAATTTCAAATTTAGTTTGCACATCTTATCCACAATTTTATACCTGGCACAATTAATTTATCTCTGCATATTTTTAATTACTTTTGATTTACAAATGATCAAAAAAAAAAATGAATCTTGCGTCGATTACGGATAAACAAAGAATTGCCATCATCGGAAACGAGGGAGCCCATGAAATCACTAAAATTGTCTTGCATGTTTTGAACGTAGTGGGAAAAGCACATGACTTCATCTTATCACAAGAGGACCATCGAATTGGAAACGCTGCCATCATCATTACTCCCTGTGACTTTAGTGACTTAGACGAACTAAAATTCGAAGAATTTTTAAAATTCAATCATCATATTGCCCTCATTCATCATGTAGAAGATGAGAAATCAAAAAATTATCCAGCCGTTGAAAAATTTATTGAGAAATATGAGCTTTTCGCTGATTTAACACCGAAAAGTGGTACGTTACTCTATAACAAAGAAGATAACTTAGCCGTTGTTATTAGTGAAAAACAGCGCGAAGGTGTGAGTTTGGTTGAATATGAATCTCTATCAGGAACTAAAATAGATGGTGGATTTAGACTAGAGGATAATCTAAGTCTCATGACTAAAAATAAAAACTTTTTATCCCACGCCGGAGCAGCCAAGGCCCTATTGCGAAAAATATCTATACCCAATGACCAAATTATGGAAGCTTTTACGACCTATAAGGATTAAAAATAAATGCTAAATCTTAAAAATCCACTGGTCGTATTCGATCTTGAAACTACGGGGACCAGTACCTCAAAAGATAGGATTGTCGAAATCGCATTAATTAAGATTTTCCCTGATGGTAAGATAGAAGAAAAGTGTCGGCGTATCAACCCAGGAATACCCATTCCCATGGAGTCTAGTTTGGTGCACGGCATTTATGACAAAGATGTTAAAGACGAGCCCTTGTTTAACCAAGTCGCTAAATCCATGTGTGATTTTTTGGAGAATTGTGATCTTTGCGGATTTAATATTTTACAATTTGACATTCCTTTATTGGCCCAAGAATTTGCCAGAGTAGGTATCGATTTCAATACCGAAAAAAGAAATTTACTCGACGCCCAAAAAATTTTCCATATGATGGAAAAAAGAAATTTAAGTGCGGCCTATAAATTCTACACCGGAGAAGTGTTAGAGAACGCCCACAGTGCACTAGCTGATACCCGCGCAACTATGGCTGTTTTTATGGGTCAAATTGCTAAATACGATCAGCAAAGCCTCTCCAATCTGAAAGGTGAAGTCTTGGGAATCATCGAAAATGACATGAATTCCTTGCACCTGCTCTTAAATAAAAAAATGGTAGACTTGGCTGGACGCATGGTATTCAATGACCAAGGGAAAGAAGTGTTTAATTTTGGAAAGCATAAGGGTAAATTGGTTAGTGAAGTTCTGCAAAAAGAACCCTCATTTTATGATTGGATGATGAAGGGTGATTTTCCCTTGGATACCAAAAAAAAATTAACACAAATAAGATTAAATAGCTTCAATAAATCATAAAGGAATACCTCGCCCCTAGGCACTCCCAATTTTAAAAATTACGAATCATGGGTAAAACAATTATTATTTCAAACAGACTTCCTATTAAAATAGTACAGGACAATAATGAGCTTTTATACAAGGCAAGTGAAGGTGGCCTCGCGACCGGTTTGAATTCTGTTTTTAAACAAGGGAATAATCTTTGGGTCGGATGGCCAGGGTTGGCCATTGAAAAGTCTCAAGAGGAAGAAGTACATTCAAACCTCATCAAGCAGCATATGAAACCTATTTTTCTGAGTAGTGAAGAAATTGAAGATTTCTACGAGGGTTTCAGTAACGAGACCTTGTGGCCAAACTTCCATTATTTTAATCAATATACTGTTTACAAAGAAGAGCTTTGGCTCGCCTATCAGCGCGTCAATAAAAAATTTGCAGAAAGCCTTTCAGAAGAACTCGAGGATGATGATACTGTGTGGATACATGACTATCAACTATTGCTTTTGCCTCAACTGATTAGGGCCATCAGTCCTAATGCTACTATTGGATTTTTCCTTCACATCCCGTTCCCCTCCTATGAGTCCTTTAGGCTATTACCGTGGAGGAGGGAATTACTCAATGGCCTGCTCGGGGCTGATTTTTTGGGTTTTCATACTTACGACGATATGAGACATTTTCTCTCTTCAGTCAATCGACTGGCGGGGCTTGGAAACTCAAACGGTACGATTAAAGTGAAAAACAGACTCATAAAAGCAGATGCCTTACCCATGGGCATCGATTATGAAAAATATGCCACCTCTGCTCAAGATCCAGAAACATTGGCCCGAGAAGCTCGTTATAGAAAATCCATTGGTACCGTAAAACTCATCTTATCCATTGACCGACTGGATTACTCGAAAGGTATTCCCCAAAGATTAAGGGCCTTTGAGCTTTTTCTTAGCAAATATCCTGATTTTAAGGAGAAAGTATCCCTTTTCATGGTAGTAGTTCCCTCCAGAGATTCTGTTTCAAAATACAAGCAACTTAAAGAAGAAATAGATCTTTTAGTTGGTCGGATCAACGGTCAATTCTCCAAGCTCAATTGGACACCTATTCATTATTTCTACCGAAGTTTTCCATTGCCTGCTTTATCTGCATTTTACAGGATTTCCGATGTCGCATTGGTTTCTCCTATGCGGGATGGCATGAATTTAGTATGTAAAGAATATGTAGCGAGCAGATTAGACAAAAAGGGAGTCTTAATTCTCAGCGAAATGGCTGGTGCGTCCAAAGAGCTCTCTGATGCCATCATCGTAAATCCCAATGATATTCACCAATTGGTTGAAGCCATGCATAAAGCATTAACCATGCCAGAGGATCTGCAAATAGAAAGTATGACCTCCATGCAGAAGTCATTGAAAAGGTACAACATACATGCCTGGGTTAAATTGTTCATGGATGAACTTGCGAATGTAAAAAAAGAACAAAGTCATCTCAAAACAAGATTAATTGATAACCAATTGTCAGAGGAAATCAAGCATGCCTATAAACAATCGAAAGAACGATTAATTTTCTTAGATTACGACGGCACACTGGTTGGTTTTTTTGAAAATCCTGATGACTCTAAACCCGATCAAGAGCTCATAGAGATTTTGGAACACCTCACAAAAGACATAAATAATCATATTGTAATCATCTCGGGTAGAGGCCGGCAATCCCTTGAAGAATGGATGAAACCTTATACACTAGATATTATAGCAGAACATGGCGTTTGGATTAAAAGAATGGATAAGCCCTTCAAAACTTTTATAAAAATTAATGCCAGTTGGAAAAAAGAGATCCTGTCGCTCTTAGAAAGATATGTAAATCGTACACCTGGTTCCTTCGTCGAAGAAAAAGATTATTCTTTGGTTTGGCATTATAGAAAAGTAGAAACAGGTTTAGGAGAAGTTCGTACTCGGGAGCTTACCAGTCATTTAAAATACATGACTGCCAATGAAAACTTGGAAGTCCTTGAAGGCGATATGATAGTAGAAATCAAAAACTCTGAAATTAATAAAGGAAAAGCGGCCCAAAAATTAATGAAAATCTATCCTGACGCCGACTTTTTATTGGCACTTGGGGATGATTTTACGGATGAAGATACCTTCAAAGCAATGCCTGAAGAAGCTTATACTATCAAAGTAGGCACCAGTGCTTCTGAAGCAAAATTCAGCGTTAATTCTTATAAAGAGGTTCGCAAATTCTTCAACGAAATTATAAAAAGCTAGGTCTATCCAGTTTATTTGCTATTCTTGTTGCGGCATTTAATAATCCCACATGGCTGTACGCTTGCGGGAAATTTCCCCACATACCCCCATCTTTTTCGTTTACATCCTCACTCAAAAGTCCCACATGGTTACTGAATGAAATAAGATTTTCGAAATATTTGATGGCTTCGTCTAACCTTCCCACGCAGGCCAAAGACTCAACATACCAAAAAGCACAAATTAAAAAGGTCGTCTCAGGTGCCCCAAAATCATCTTGATGCTTATATCTATAAAAGAGTCCCCCAGAGGCCGCTAGCTCTTTTTCCATAGCGATTAAATGATCCTTGGCTCTCTGTGAATCGCCCGGAAGATAGTTCATCATGATGAGTTGCAAGGTACTGGCATCCATCCTATCTACCCCAACCGCCTGCGCATAACCTTTCTTTGACGACACGTATGCTTTTTCAATTTCAATTTCAGATCTCTTTTTTAACTTGATTGCTAAGGTACCCATTTCTTCATTTTTAAGTACTTTTGCCATCTTTATGGCAGCACAACTTCCTGCCCAATGAAATAAATAGGTATAGGTATGATGTTGCTTCAAATTTCTAAATTCCCATAAGCCTGCGTCTTTTTCGTCAAAGGTTTTTTCAATCATTTTCAGAGTTTTCATAATCAATCCTGAAGAATCAAATCTTTCTGTAAAAATGATTCTTTTATCCTCATATAGTGGCAATAACGATATTAAAACCTGACCATAGACATCGTTCTGTATGTGAGTGTAAGCTTGATTTCCCACTCTGACGGGCTGATTTCCTAAATATCCTTTTAAAGGAATTTCAACTTCAGTAAGCGCTTTTTTTCCTGATATCCCATAAAGCGGTTGGTAACGACTTTCCTCATCAATGGTCGTATTTAATATGTAGTGAAAATACTTTTCTAATTCTTCAAAATGACCAATATTACTGAAAGCATTCAGCGTATAGAAGGTATCTCGCATCCAACAATATCTATAATCCCAATTCCGGGTACTACCGGGGGATTCGGGTAAACTCGTCGTCATCGCTGCTACAATTGCACCCGTATCTTCATATTGATGAATTTTCAAGATTAAGGCCGATCGAATGGCTTCTCGCTGATAAAAATCAACCACACTAGAAGTTTTGACCCAATCCCTCCAATAAATCTTAGTTCTGCTCAAAAAAACATCACAAGTCTCAATAATGGTGCCTTCCAAGGGGGGACCATATGTCAATACCATATACTTATCCTCATTTAATACAAAAGCCTGATCGTCTACGATATAATTAAGTGAAATATTAGTTGTCAATCGCACATTTGCTTCTAAGCCTAAAAATTGAATGTGATTACTTCCAAGACTTTGTTTAGGAATTACATTTCCATACTCTCCCACTGGTTTACACTTGACAATAATTTTTGGATTCCCTTTTATTCGCTCTATTTTTCTTACCAGCATGAGGGGTTTAAAATATCGATCAGACTGATAAAATCTAGGCGCAAAATCAGTCACTCGATAGGTACCCTCTGGGGAAGATATTTCTGTTTGAAGGATGTTGGTGTTTTCTAAATAAATCTGTTTAGATTCAAACACCTCTTGTAATGGCTTGATAGAAAATTCACCTCCTTTTTCTTGGTCTAAGATCGATCCAAAGACAAAACTACTATCGAATCGAGGCCAACACATCCAAGCAATACTCGTATCGGTATGCACATGGGCAGTAAAAGCACAATTGCCAATTACACCATAATCATAGGTATGTCTCTTCATAAAGCTATTTTTATTCATCGATAAGAATCGTAATTATTTGTAATATTCCCAATATGTCGATCGTAATTTAATTAAAATTATAATATATACTTAATTTTATTATTATTATGAACAAAAATTAATGTTTGATTAAATAAATGGTCACATTATAATAAAATTATTAATTATTTCCCTTAAAACGGGAGCTAAATTACAATTAGAATATCTCCCTTAAGCATTTACTATTTGGCCTCAAATCATTAACTTTGAAATAAAAGAGGGCGGTGCTGGATAATTTATTTTTAAATAAAAAAGTCAAACTAGGACTATGGATCCTATGGGTAGTGATCATTTACCAAATACTTATAACCGCACTTGTAGAGGTAGAGAAAATCAGTCCACAATCTACCTTAAGCGATTATAAAAATGCTTACTGGTACTCTATTGTGACTTTAACCACAGTAGGCTATGGAGATTTATTCCCCTTAAGTACTCATGGTAGAATTATTGGTGGCATTTTTGTATTATTAAGTATGGTGTTTTATGCTACCGTCATCGGTGGAGTTTCAAATATTATTGTAAAAATTAAAGAGAATAAGAAATTGGGATATGAAGGAACAAGTTTCTCCAATCATATAGTGATGATTGGATGGGATGATTTTGGAAGTTTAGTAGCCGATCAACTTTTCGGTGTGGGTAAAAAAATGGGTATTATAACCGACAACAAAACTACGGTTGACTCCATAAAAGATAAATACCAAACCAAAGACCTCTTTGTGTTATATAATGACTACAAAAATATTGACCTCTACAAAAAAATTAATATTGAGCTTTCAAGTATGGTTTTTATTAACCAAAACAGTGATACAGACAAACTTGTCACCGCGCTGAACCTCAAAAAACATTATCCAACTCTGAGATTGTCAGTAGTTCTTGACAATTCTGAATTAAAGGAAACCTTCATCGCAGCAGGTGTAGAGCAAATTATATTGCAACACGAAATTTCATCTAAACTCTTAGCTAGCTATATTTTTGAACCGGATGTCGCTGATTACGCAGAATCTATCATGTCTTTTGCTAAATCAGATGATGACTTTGATATAAAACAATTTAAAGTAGTCACCAAAAACCCTTACCTCAATAAAACCTATGAAGAGGCCTTTTTTAATTTGAAAATGAAGTATAATGGGATTTTAATTGGGATTTCAAAAAATAAAGAGATGGGGGGGCGAGAACTGATCAAGAATCCCGCCTTTGATTTAAAAATAGAATTGGGTGATTATTTGATTGTTATCCTTAATGGTAGGGCCCATCAACATTTAAGTAAAATTTTTAATGTTGAAGAGGGACTAATACAATAAATTAATTTAAATTCCCATGAAAACTATTTTATATATCATTCTTTTAGTGTTCATTATATCTGCTGGCTGTGAAAATCAATCCTTGTCAGAGGATGAAAAATTCGCTACTCGAGAAATTCATGAAAACGTACAATGGCATTTTGATAAAATAGAGGTCGATGGGGCTGAATATTTAATTCTTGAGAAAGACAACAATAATCCTCACGAAGGCTTTGGCTTCATGTCCATCAGAGCAAACACCTTGCTACAAAAGCAAGATTCAATTCTGGCTTATTTAAAAGCCAATCAACAAATGCAAGCTAAGATTTATGCCGCAATATACGACATTAGTGAGGAAGATGCCTTAGCAATCAACGATAGATTGTATAATCAGTCATTAATGAGACAAAGTCAAAAACTTCAGGATTTATCTGAACAAAATCATGCCAGCAAATTAAGATAATAAGATACGCGCCTTAATCATGAATGAGACGCAGGTAATCGTAGCACTTACTTAGGAAGTTTATCGCTAAAAAAATGACTTATAAGACCTAATATAATTGCTAAATCCTCATCTATACCCACAAGTTTTTTTGGATTTTTCACCCAATTTTTTGCATCAGCAATCTCACTGGTAGATCCAAATACTTCTGACAATAAATGACAATCATGAGTCAGAGAAAAAAGAATTGAAAATGACACGTCATTCTTAAATCCTCTTAACACCAATGCCCTTAAGGTATTTCTTATTTCTTTTTCATAGGCATAATTCACATTTTCAATTCGCTCACTCAAAGGAATCCACAATAAAGTGTTCTCTTCCCTTTTGATAATGCCTCTGCTAATCAATAACTCCTCTAAATCATCATGAAGGTTTTTAAGTTCATTTTTCAATCTTAAGATCTCCTCAATAAGTCCACCCCCCTCTGTTAGATTTTTTAATACCTTATCTAAAAAAATATGGCCCGTCTGCTGAGTAGAAATTATTTTAATGAACCCTTTTTCGAGACTGATGCTACCCATCAAAGAAAGCTGCAAAATTCCCCCTGCTATTAACCCATAATCAATAAATTTTTCTGATTTTTTAAGCAATTGACCCTCGGCATCACCTAAGGCAAGCAGATATAATCCTTCCGATACTCAAGCGTAATTCGTGAATCGGTTCTTCCAATTCCACAGATTTTCTTACAGTTGCTTTAAGTTGATCAATATCAAAGGACTCTAGTGTCGAATCTGCTTTTTTTGATGACATTTATTGGATTCTTCGAAGTAATGCCGGAATGGTCAGGCCTTGGACCAAAATAGAGAAAACAACTACGCAATAAGTTGTGAACAAAATAATGATTTTAAAATTACTAGGGATCCATTCAAAATCAGATAAAGATAATGCCAAAGCAACGGAAATCCCGCCCCTCAATCCTCCCCATATAAGTAAGGAGGTCGCCCCTTTCTCAAACTTAATTTTTAAAGACATCAAACCTACAGGTAAGGAAACACCGATGGATCGACCCGTAAGAACAATCAAAATACCCACTGCCCCTATTAAGAACATGTCACTAGTGACATCCTTGGCTATCACGAGCATTTCTAAACCAATTAAAATAAATAACATGGCGTTTAAAGTCTCATCTAACAAATGCCAAAATTTAAAAACATATTTGCCCGTGGCATTCGCCAATTTCTCATCCCTGCCTTCGTTACCAATAGCTAGACCTAAAATAACCATCGCCAAAGGGGCGGAGACATGAATCGATTCAGCAAATCGACCACCGATCATTACCAAACTGAGCGTAACCAAAACTTCTAGCTCCACGTAATCGTTATCGATAAAAAGTAAAGTCTTAAATCCAAGATAACCTAATATAGCTCCAAGCAATAAACCTCCAAAAACTTCTTGACCAAATAAAATACCCACTTCTCCTATATCGAAAGTATCCATTCCTCTCTCGGCAACGCCTAAAATAGTTAAAAAGACAACTACACCTACCCCATCATTGAAGAGGGATTCGCCCGCAACTTTAATTTCTAAGTTTTTAGATAAATTAAATTTCTTGAGTAGGGCTAAAACAGCAATTGGGTCAGTAGGTGAAATAAGGGCCCCAAAAAGTAAACAATAGATAAAATCCATTTCAATCCCCAAAAATGGGAATACGTAAAACACCAAGGCGCCAACCACAAATGTGGAAATAAGAGTACCAAAAACTGCTAAAATAATAATAGGCACTTTTTCTTCTATCATGGTATTCAAATCCATCGACAACGCTCCTGCAAAAAGTAAAAAATTCAACATGATATCTAGAAGGACCTCTTTAAATTCAAATTCCTCAATGATATGCTCTGCTCCTTGGGCTATGCCCGGAAATAAAATACCCACCAAAAGAACCAAAGCAGAACTGATCAAAGCAATCAGCATAAGTCCGATGGTAGACGGTAATTTTAAATATGCGATGTTGATAAGAGTGAAAGCAGCTGAGAGGACTAACAATAATGTGATTAAATCAATAATACTCATAATAGGTTCATCAAAAGATAAGATTGAGTCTTTAAAATCCGAAAAGTAACTACAAAAAATTACAAAAAAAACTGTATACCCGTTTAATTAAGTCTGAAATATTCGTTAATTCGTATTTATATGATAAAAAAACTCAAGAGTACCAAGCAAGCACATAAGAGAACAAAACTATTTTTTATAAAAATGATGCTGCTACCCTTACTTTTTTCATCCTGCCAATTGATTAACAAAATCAGCTTGAAAACCCATGTTAAAAGTATATCAAATGAAATTGAAAACCTACCCAAATCTTTTACCGGTTTATCGGTATATGACCTTGATCAAAATAAATATTTAATAAAAATCAATGAAGATCACTACTTCACTCCCGCCTCGAATACCAAAATCCTTACACTCGCTGCTTATTTAAACCTTCATCTAACTAATGTTCCTTCCTTTTATTATCAAAAGATAGAAAATCAACTTCATTTAATCCCTTTGGGAGATCCCACCTTCCTTCATCCAGAATTTGAGGAACAGCCTGGATATACTTGCTTAACTTCACTACTCTCTGACTCCTTAATATTACATCCTCCTCTCCATCCAATTTCACATTACGGACCCGGCTGGTCGTGGGATGATTATAATTATTATTTTCAATTAGAAAGATCTTGGATGCCCATTTTTGGAAATAGGGTCAATATCCAATCGAGCCTTGATGAAATTACTATTTCACCCAGTTTCTTTGCCCCTTTCGTAAATATTGACACTGATAAAAAACATCGCGATCGTGATTATAATATTTTTAATTATCCCATCGAATCCCTTTCTGAAAATAAAAATAATTACGTACCCTTCAAGGTCAATAATGAACTAATAAAAAAGTTGCTTATCGATACACTTCCAACAAATGTATTTTTAGGCCTTCCTGAAGCATTGGGTAAAGGCACCCTTATTCAAGGCCCTTTGGTAACTCCCATTCTTAAAAAAATGATGTTTAAAAGTGATAACTTTTTAGCAGAACAACTATTGATTAATGCACAAAGAGTACAAGGATATGAAACACAAAAAACGTATCTAAATTATTTAAAATCCTCGCTATTTGCCTCATTACCAGATTCCCTTATATGGGTAGATGGATCGGGATTGTCTGTATACAATATGAATACTCCCCAAAATTTAGTCAAAGTACTTGAAATCATCTTTCATATGATTACTTGGGATGAAATTATTGAACTATTTCCAAATAAATTCACTGATGGAAATCACGATAATTCTTTTGTTTATGCCAAAACAGGTACCTTAAGACATAATCAAGCGCTCAGTGGTTATTTGATCACCCAATCGGGTCGAAAATTGGCTTTCAGTTTTATGAGCAATCACTACACAGTGCCCCCGTCGCAAATAAGAGCTCAAACAAAAAAAATATTACTCCATATCAGAGATGCTTATTGATCGATCCACCAAACAAAATATTGACCTTTGATAACTTTTCTCAACCCTTACCCATTTATAACTTCTCATTTAATCTCAATTTTATTAAACTTAATGGAAAGATTCCTTTTGCACCATTCATTAAAATATAAATTATGAAAATACTTAAACCCCTGATGCTATGTGTGTTTACTTTCATCTTTATTTTTACAGAATCCTTAGCTCAGAAAAGAAAAAAAACGAATCAAACGGATCCCACGCTCAGCTTTTCAAGTAACTTATATGAGGGCCTTGAGTGGAGAAACATCGGCCCTTTCAGAGGAGGCAGATCTGCAGCTGTTACGGGGGTTTCGGGCCAACCTAACTTATTCTATTTTGGTTCAAGTGGAGGCGGCATTTGGAAAACGAATGATGCCGGAAACAGTTGGGAAAATCTAAGTGATGATTATTTTGGAGGATCTGTGGGTGCTATCGCGGTAAGCGACTGGGATCCTAATGTTATTTACGCAGGTGGTGGTGAGGTCACCGTGCGTGGTAATGTTTCCTCGGGTTATGGTATTTGGAAGTCCTTGGACGGAGGTAAAACCTGGGAAAATAAAGGTTTGCCAGATTCATACCACGTAGTGAGAATCAAAATACATCCCAAAAATCCCGATCTTGTCTACGCTGCGGTGATGGGAAATCTTTATAAGCCAACAACCAATCGAGGCGTTTACAGATCAAAGGATGGGGGTGATCATTGGGAAAAAGTTCTATTTGCCAACGAAAATGCAGGAGCTGTAGAATTGGTCATGGACCCCAACAATCCTCGGGTACTTTATGCTTCAACTTGGCGAATCAGAAGAACACCTTACAGTCTAGAAAGTGGTGGCACCGGTTCTGCACTTTGGAAAAGTACGGACGGGGGTGACCATTGGACGAATATTTCAAATAATCAAGGATTACCAAAAGGAACTTGGGGTATTTCTGGCGTGACCGTATCACCCATTAATTCTGATCGGCTGTGGGCCTTAATAGAAAACAAGGAAGGTGGCGTATTCAGATCTGATGATGCCGGTCTCACCTGGATAAAAACGAACTCAGAACGGAAGTTAAGACAACGCGCATGGTATTATTCCAAAATATTTGCAGATACCCAGGATGAAGATCGTATCTATGTCATGAATGTCCGCTATCATAGGTCAAAAGATGGTGGAAAGACCTTTGAAACTTATAATGCCCCTCATGGTGATCATCATGACCTTTGGATTGCACCTGAGGATAATCAACGATTAATCATCGGTGATGATGGCGGTGCCCAAATTTCCTATGATGGAGGTGAAAATTGGAGTACTTATCAAAATCAGCCGACTGCACAGTTTTATCGCGTGACTACTGATAATTCTTTCCCTTATAAGATTTATGGGGCGCAGCAAGACAACTCAACCGTGAGAATTGATCACAGAACTGACGGTAGGTACATAGGCCAAAGTGATTGGGAATCCACCGCTGGTGGAGAAAGTGCCCATATCGCCATTGATCCAGAAAACAACAATATTGTTTACGGCGGAAGTTACGGAGGCTATTTAACACGTGTAAATCACAAAACTTCTGAAGAAAGGGGCATTAACGTTTGGCCGGATAACCCTATGGGTCACGGAGCAGAAGGAATGAAGTACCGTTTTCAATGGAATTTCCCCATCTTTTTCTCTCCCCACAATACAAAAAGATTGTATGCTGCGTCTAATGTACTGCACCTGACCATGGATGAAGGGCAGTCATGGGAAATCATCAGTCCTGATTTGACCAGAAATGATCCAACAAAACTCGGATCTTCGGGTGGACCCATAACCCAAGACAATACCAGTGTTGAATACTATTGTACCATCTTCGCTGCAACTGAATCTTACCATGAGGAAGGCGTCATTTGGACTGGTAGTGATGATGGTTTGATTCACATCACTCGAAACGCTGGTGAAAATTGGAAGAATGTCACCCCCCCCAATATGCCCGAATGGATGATGATCAACAGTATTGAAATCAATCCCTTCGAAAAAGGAGGTGTTTATGTGGCCGGCACCAAATATAAATTAGGAGATTTCAAGCCTTATTTATATATGACCACTGACTATGGTGCCACTTGGAAAGAAATCACGAAGGGTATTGCCAATAATCATTTTACACGTGTGGTCAGGGCAGATCCAGAAAGAAAAGGCTTGCTCTATGCTGGAACCGAAACGGGTATGTATATTTCATTTGATAACGGTAGCAGTTGGACGCCTTTTCAACAAAATTTGCCCATAGTCCCGATTACAGATCTCGCTATTAAAGACAATAACCTTATTGCCGCTACTCAGGGAAGAAGTTTTTGGATCATTGATGATCTTACCGTATTACATCAATTGAATCCAGCTCTCGAGCAAAAAGCCTTTCATCTTTATAAACCTATGAACGCTTATCGAATGGGGGGTGGTAATGGACAAACCTCTAAAACTGAAGGAACCAATCATCCCGGCGGCGTGCTCGTTCATTATTTTGTTGAAGATACCGCCCAATCAGACACCATCCGTATTTCCTTTAAGGAGATGAATGGCGAATTAATCAAAACCTACAGTACCCATTTTGATGAAAAAGCCAATGAGTCCAAACTGAATGCTAAGCCCGGTTTAAATCAATTCAGTTGGGACATGAGATATGAGGGTGCCAAAACGTTTCCCGGTATGATCCTATGGTCTGCTGCCACTTCAGGTCCAAAGGCAATTCCTGGTAACTATCAAGTTGAGTTAATAATAAATAATGAGGTGATGCAAAGACAATTTGAGATTACAGCAGATCCTCGTAAAAGTGCAAGTCAGGCAGATTTAAAGGCACAATTTGATTTTCTAATAAAAGTGAGAGATAAGTTAAGTGCCGCCAACCAAGGAGTCATAGATATCAGAGCGATCGAACCTCAGATAAGTGACCTCTCAGCTAAAATAGATACACAACATGAGGACATAAAAAAGTTGATCTCAAAAATAACTACTGATCTCAAACGCATAGAAGAAAATCTCTATCAAACTCAAAATGAAAGTAGTCAAGATCCCCTTAATTTTCCTATAAGACTTAACAATAAAGTGGGATATCTAGGATCAATTATGGGAGTTGGCGATAATAAACCTACAGATCAGGCCTTGAAATTTTTTGAGGAAGTTGGTGCTGAAATAGATGCTGAGCTGGCACAGCTTGAAAAAATCAAGACAGAAGACTTAGACGCACTCAATAAAATGATTAACAACCAAAAAATTAAGGCCATAAAAATTAATTAATCAAAAACAATCAATAGTTTTGCAGCTTCAATAAAACTGAGTTTATGCTTGATGTTGTGATTATTGGTGGGGGTATTGTGGGACTAGCAACTGCCCTAAATCTTAAGCGTGCTAACCCAAAACTTAAGGTAGCTGTTTTAGAAAAAGAAAATAAACTAGCCGCCCACCAAACAGGTCATAACTCAGGTGTCATTCACTCGGGACTTTATTATAAGCCCGGGAGTTTCAAGGCTAAAAACTGTCTTGACGGCTACCATGCCTTAGTTAAGTTTTGTAAGGAAGAAGAAATTCCTTTTGATCTTTGTGGCAAGGTAATTGTGGCCACTCGTGAAGATCAATTACCGGCCTTAAAAATACTGCATGAGCGCGGACAACAAAATGGATTGAAAAATTTACGCTTGTTAAATGCCTCTGAATTACAAGAAATTGAACCTCATGTCAAAGGGATCAAAGGAATTTATGTGCCCCAAACAGGTATCGTTGATTACCGCATCGTTGCAGAAAAATATGCAGAAAAATTTCAAGCTCTGGGGGGAAATATTTTTCTTGAAAACAAAGTTAAAGAGATTGATGAAACCTCCAATTCCCTAGAAATAACTACTAATGAGCAAAACCTGTCCACGCGACAAATTGTGAATTGCACAGGTTTACAGTCCGATCTTGTGGCGCGTCTTACTGGCATCAAAATCAATTATAAAATTATCCCATTCAGGGGAGAATACTACAAGCTCAAAGAAGAAAAAGAATACCTTGTTAAACATCTAATCTATCCCGTTCCCAATCCAAACTTCCCTTTTCTTGGTGTTCATTTCACTAGAATGGCGCGGGGAGGCATAGAAGCAGGACCTAATGCTGTCTTGGCATTTCGAAGGGAAGGCTATAAAAAATCTGATATTCACTTGGGTGAGTTGGTCAATTTTTTGACTTATCCAGGATTTCGTAAAGTTGCCGCCAAGTATTGGAAAACAGGATTAAGTGAAATGTATCGGTCCTTTTCTAAAAAATCTTTCACCAAGGCATTACAAGAACTCATACCTGAAATTCAAGAAAATGATCTCATCGTTGGAGGATCTGGAGTGCGCGCACAAGCATGTGACAAAGATGGAGGTTTGATCGATGATTTTTTGATTATGGAAGGAGAAAAATTTATCAATGTAGGCAACGCCCCTTCTCCGGCCGCAACGGCATCACTAGCCATTGGAGATCATATTGCCCAATTGATATTAAAAAAACATAATTTACCTCACAATAAATAAAAAATTGATAGTTCTAATTAAAAAAATATCACTCCAATGATCAACCAAAGATATGCATCAAATACAAAGTATCAGTGTTCAAGAACTTGCCAAAATGCGTAAAGAGAAAATAGCTCATCAATTGATCGACGTTCGGGAAGTTCACGAATTTGAATTCTGTCATATAGAGGGTCTATTGATTCCATTGAGTGAAATTGAGTCTAGGTCTGCAGAAATCAATAGAAATCAGAAGGTCGTGGTTCAATGCCGTAGTGGTCAACGCAGTGCCACCGCCATCGGATTACTTGAACAACAAGGCTTTACCAATTTATACAATCTGACAGGCGGTATATTGGCCTGGTCCGATGAAATAGACCCTAATATTCCAAAATATTAAAACATCACAATTATGCCCAATAAATTGATAAATAGAATCATCCCCCTTTTACCTTTGTTTGTATGTCTAATTTCTTGTTCTCAGGCCCAAGAAGTAAAGTCAAATAAGTCAGTAGATCCTGAATGGAACCTTACTGAATCCGAATGGAAAAATAGACTTACTGAACTTGAATATTATGTGCTGAGAGAAAAAGGTACTGAGCCCGCTTTTTCAGGAATCCATTGGGACAACAAAGAAACAGGTATCTATCGATGCAAAGCTTGTCAACTGGCCTTGTTTAACTCCGATACAAAATATAAATCAGGTACGGGGTGGCCCAGCTTTTGGGAGCCTATCAACACGAAAAATGTAGCAGAAGAAAAAGACTTTGAGCTAGGTATGATCCGTACAGAAGTAGTTTGCTCAAGATGCGGTGGTCATTTGGGTCATGTTTTTCCGGATGGCCCCAAACCCACAGGTCTTAGATATTGCTTAAATTCTACTGCACTCGACTTCGAAATAGAAAAAATTAAGAAATAAGCAGTACCTCCTTCATAAAATAGGCTCCGCGGGTTTCCATCCAACTGTAGTCTTTATTTTGGTAACTGAAGCCTACATGTCCTCCTTTTAAAGGTGTTTGTAAATAAAATAATTTGTTTTGCTTTGCCTCTTCTTTTGGATAACATTTTGTCCCTAGTAACGGATCATTTAACGCATTTCCCACAAAAACAGGTACTGATAAAGAGGATAAAAATTGATCACAAGTAGCCTTTTCATAAAAAACATCTAAGCTGGGAAAGTCATAAAGAGGTAACGTATACTTATAATGAAAGTCATCAAAAGTTTTGATCTGATCAATGCCTTCAATATCTAAAATACCAGGATAATACTTCGCCTTTATTCTAACTTTTTTTATCAATTTTTTCAAAAATCGTTGGGTATAAAATCTATTTGCTCGTTTGTTCAATTGATCACCACTGTCCTTTAAATTAAGTGGTACTGAATAGGTCACTGCTCCTTTTATTCTAGGGTCTAGGGTTCTCCCCTCCCCTAAATATTTTATCGACAGACTTCCTCCCATGCTGTAACCAAACAATACCGCTTTACTGTATTTATCTGACAGTGCCTCCAAAATAACCTCATTCAAGTCATTGGTATCACCATGATGGTAAAACTTAGACAACCGATTGATTTCACCGCTACAGGAGCGACAATTCCAAGCCAAGACATCCCATCCAAGATCATGAAAATATTTGGCAGTTCTGCGTACGTAATGCCGTTCTGAATTTCCTTCTAATCCATGGGTAATGATCAAAAGCCGATCATAATTATTCTTAAGCAACCAATCTAAATCAATGAAATCCCCATCTTTGAGTTCGAGTCGCTGCCGTTCATAATTTACGATCGGCGCCTTACGAAAAAGTGAAGGGATGATCGTTTCTAGATGCCCATTGAGCAGCATAAAAGGAGTCTCATTATAGCTGTTTGAGGTTAAAAAAGGCATTTGTAAAATAGAGATGAGTGATCATTAACAAAATAAAGACCTAACCGTTCAAATATCAAATTCAGTTTAAATATTTATCATTGGGCAGCGGAGAGCCCTCCATGATGCCATCACTGGCTTTGTCTTTAAATTTTTCAAAGTTTGTTTGAAACATTAAGGCCAACTCATTGGCCTGTCTATAAAAAGCTACATCATCTCTCCAAGTTTCGCGCGGACTCAAGATCTCATTAGGCACTCCGGGACAAATGAGGGCTATCTCTGCACCAAAGATGGAATGTTTTCGGTAACCTAAATTATTCATAATCCCTTTTAATACCGCCGTAATGATCGCTCGGGTGTAGCGTAACTCAATACACCTTCCTACACCATAGGGCCCACCCGTCCAACCGGTATTGATTAACCAAATATTTGCCCTATTTTCCTCCATTTTTTGACCTAACAATTCGGCATAAGCAGAAGGATGTAAAGGCATAAAGGGCGATCCAAAACAAGCTGAAAAAACAGGCTCAGGTGATATCACACCCGCTTCAGTGCCCGCTACTTTAGTTGTATAACCAGAAATAAAGTGATACATGGCTTGTTGTTTGGATAACTTTAGTATTGGCGGTATCACACCAAAAGCATCGCAAGTTAAAAAAATATATTTTGAGGGATCCCTCCTATTGAAGGCGATACAGTATTTCTGATATGTTCTAAAGGATATGAAACTCGGGTATTTTCGGTGATACTTGCGTCTGAAAAATCGATAATCCTTTGATCCTTAAAGAATCGAGTATTCTCTACAATCGCACCAAATTTAATGGCATTCCAAATCTCTGGTTCTTTTTCTTTAGACAAATCAATGACTTTGGCATAAAATCCCCCTTCAAAGTTAAATATGTTACTTTGAGTCCATCCATGTTCATCGTCTCCAATCAATAGTCGATCTTGATCGGCTGATAATGTGGTTTTTCCGGTACCCGACAATCCAAAGAAAATAGCCGTATCCCGCTTTTCAACTCCCATATTGGCCGAACAATGCATAGGTAATACACGATGTTTAATGGGTAGTTGAAATTAAGTACTGAAAATATTCCTTTTTTTATTTCTCCTGAATATTCTGTACCACCAATCAATACCATTTTTTTTTCAAAATTAATGATGGTGAAATTTTCTTTTCGAATACCTTCTGTTTTTGAATCACCTTTAAATGCCGGACAACATATCACAGTAAAATCAGACGTAAAGTCCTTCAACTTATAAGGTTCTGGTTGAATAAACAAATTATAACAAAACAGATTATGCCAAGACATCGTCGTCACAAATCTAACGCCCAACCTATGGTTCTTATCAGCTCCGGCGTACATGTCTCTTACATAGACCTGCTCTTTTTCTAGATAAGACATTATCCACCCGTCGTATTTTCGATCAAAATCAATAGATCCCATAGGGCTATTTATCGGACCCCACCAAACAGCATCTTTGGTGATGTCATCTTTTACAATAAATCGCTCTTTTGGTGATCTTCTTGTGAAAGTACCGTGTTTAAACTCAGTACTCCCCTATCGGTCAATTGACCTTCACTATTTTATGGCTCATTCGATAAGCATGGCTGGCTTCAGATTCCAGTAGGCCCTACCCACTTTCATACCTAATTTTTTCCTATCTACTTGGGGTGATTCCGATTAGATATTCATTTCTAAAAGGTCATCACAGCGGTGTATGGCTAGGTGTCATCGAAAAAATAAATATCAGGAAAATTTTTTGCTTATTTTATTAAATATCTAGCCAAGGCGACTAAATGTTGCTATTAAAATATTTATTAGGTAAATCACGATCTTTACTGTTTCCTTTCACTGGCCAATGACCCTTCGAAAGGCATTTGAAAATAATTAAACAATGGTTTTTAATTCATCGAGAAGATTATTGAGCGATTTTTTTGCGTCACCAAACAGCATACTGGTTTTTTCATGAAAAAATAAGGGATTTTCTATACCTGAATAACCTGAACTCATGCCTCGTTTCAGTACAATAACGTGCTTGCCTTTTAAGATCTCTAAAATAGGCATACCATAAATAGGACTCCCTGGGTCATCCAAAGCAGAAGGATTTACCACATCATTGGCTCCCACCACAATCGTCACATCTGCATCATTAAGAAATTTATTGGCATCGTCTAAATCCAGTAATTTGGAATAGTCAACATCTGCCTCTGCCAATAATACATTCATATGCCCAGGCATCCGTCCGGCTACTGGATGAATGGCATATCGGACATTAACCTCTACCTCTTCGAGTAAATCTTCCAATTCTTTACATATTTTCTGTGCTTGTGCTACTGCCATACCATAACCTGGAACAATGACCACATTCGTTGAATAGCGCAACATAATACTGGCATCCATAATATTCACTTCCTTTACCATTTGATCTCCCACTTGGACTGCACCACTTGAAGTCCCCCCAAAATCTCCTGCCAACACATTAAGTAGGGATCTGTTCATCGCTTGGCACATCAAAAGTGTTAATATACCTCCTGATGAGCCGACGAGAATACCACCCATCAGCATGATCATATTATCATAAATGATTCCAGCTAATGCCGCAGAAACTCCTGTCAATGCATTGAGTATGGAGATAATCACAGGCATATCCGCACCTCCCACATTTAACACAAAGGTGATCCCATAGATCAATGATAAAATCATAATGATGTAAACCAAGTCCATAGTATCCAACACTTGCAGCTGATATACCGACGCTGCTATTAAAGTCAATAGCAAAACCACATTAATCATATTGGCCCTCGGTAACTTCCAACTATCTTTG
The DNA here is from genome assembly GCA_002292365.1 of Flammeovirgaceae bacterium UBA976. GTDB lineage: Bacteria > Bacteroidota > Bacteroidia > Cytophagales > Cyclobacteriaceae > UBA4465. The sequence goes on along the minus strand of DBBU01000065.1, from coordinate 46,057 downwards.
ATGTTTCCCGATAATTTTCCATAGGCCACCAAGCTTCCAGTAAAAGCTATAGACCCTATCAATAAGGCCAATAAAGTAGTCAAGTAAGGTGCCAGTTCAAAGGTTCCTGAATCATGAAAATTCAATAATTCAGCAATAGAGATTAATAATGCACAAGCCCCGCCAAGACCATTGAATAAAGAAACCATTTCTGGCATTTTGGTCATCAATACCTTGCCAGCTACCACCAAACCGATACCACTCCCAAATACCAGGGCGCCTATAATGATTAGATAATTATCATTTCCGGACTCCATCGGTGAAAAAAGGGCGATTAGTACTCCCAAGCCCATTCCCAGCGCCGCTATTAAATTCCCAGAACTAGCCGTTTTAGGACTGCTTAGTCGCTGTAATCCAACAATGAATAAAGAAACAGAAATGAGATAGACTAAGTTGATCAATGCGGTCATCACACGTTATATTAAGGTTAATTTATTTTTTGCGAAACATTTGAAGCATGCGATTGGTAACGGCATGGCCGCCCACAACATTAATAGTACCCAATAAAATGGCTAAACTCCCCAAAGCAAGTGATACATAATCCTCTGAACCACTGCTACGAACCAATATAATGGCACCTATAATAACGACACCACTGATCGCATTGGCTCCTGACATTAACGGCGTGTGCAAAACCGTAGGCACTTTCGATATGAGTTCAAAACCCAAGAAAATGGCCATGATCAAGGCAAATAAAATCGTCAAATGATATGTAAAAATTTCAATGATTAAATTCATAATTTAAGTCTTTATGTTCTTTTTAGTTTTTTCCGATAAAAGTTGATTTCACAATCTCATCTTCAAAATCAATAGTATTTAACCCTGCTTTCAGTAAATGAGTAATGAAATTATAAATATTGACACTGAATAATTTGCTCGCCTCTTGAGTAAGGGAATAAGCCAATTGAGAATCTCCAATTATGGTAACACCTGAATGATTAAGTGCCTCACCATTTTTAGTCAATTCGCAATTACCTCCACTCGCAGCGGCTAAATCTATAATGACCGCACCTGGTTTCATGGCGTCCACCGTTGCTCCTTCAATCAATTTTGGTGCCGCCTTTCCAGGAATACTCGCTGTAGTTATAACAATATCGGCTTTAACTACTTTTTGATGAATAAGCTCCCGCTGCGCAGCTAATGTCTCTTCTTTTTGTACAACCGCATAGCCTCCCGTGTCCACATCGCTTTGCATCCCTGCTACCATTATAAACTTAGCTCCTAAACTTTCAACTTCTTCTTTAACTGCTTTTCTAACATCAAAGGCCTCAACTACTGCACCTAAACGTTTGGCTGTAGCAATGGCTTGCAAACCTGCTACACCCGCGCCTAGGATCAGCACTTTTGCAGGAGGGACTGTACCTGCTGCTGTTGTCAGCATAGGGAAATAACCCGCGAAGTGATTGGCTGCCAAGATTACTGATTTGTATCCAGCCAAGGAAGCCATTGCAGACAATACGTCCATAGATTGAGCAAGCGAAGTCCTTGGAAGCATTTCTAGTGCAAATACCTTTTGACTTCTCTTCTTAAGCTTGGCAGTAAATTCCTTGTTGTTATGAGGATTCAGCAGACCAACTATCAAGGTATCAACAGGCAACATCTCTAAATCTTGGTCCGTCAAAGCATCTGAAATTACTAAAAGGTTGACCTGCTTAAGCACTTCGGTCCTAGATACTAAATTAGCACCTTCGTTCAGGTATTGATCGTCAGAAAAATGGGCCAATAGACCCGCCTGTTTTTCAATCAGAAAACTTATCGTGTCCGTGGGCCATTTTTTTATGATATTAGGGGTTACACCTAAAGGCGCTTTATTCGAACTTTTCAGTATGCCTATCTGTATCATCAGATTTCGTATTTTTTAAATTATCCTCATTATATACGTTAACTATTTTATGGACTCAGTTAACAACAACTTTGCACTTTCCTTATCACTAAACGATTTGATACTTGGTAAGCTTTGGTAAGCTATGAAAACATTTTTGTTTACGGAAGAAAATACACCCGTAAAAAAAAATAGTTAAAATATTAAACTGATTTTTTGCAGAAATAATTCCCAAACTGTTCCAGGCTGCGAAATTGAGCAGTTTAATGAATTAAAATACATAATAACCATTCTCAATGATTGAATGCCCTATGCTATTTCAATCACTATTAAAAAGGAAATTGATTCAATCAAGAGGGAAGTATTTTAAAAAAACCAAAATATTAATCTTAACCCATCATTCAATAAACCAGTGCAGTGAGGTCAGTGAATAGTAAAATTTAAACCTATAAATATTCTTATGCCTTGATTTGAGGCGTAAACGTAACTCGGATCAAAAGTTAGAGCATAAGGATTATCAGTTACAGGGATGACTTGATCATTAGCATCAAATTGAACATTTTTATCAAAAGGATCAAAAGATCGGGCAATACTGTTAGCCCCCGGAGTAAAGTTGAGTAAATTTTTTACCCCTGAAAATAGCTCAAAATACTTCCCTAATCTTTTTGTCATCTGAATATTTTGGATGCTAAACCACGGTGAATATTCATCTCGGGGATCAAGCTCTCCCAATAAAGGCAAACGCATTGGTCCGTACAAATTTCCTGTATAATCAAGAGTAATCCCAATTTTTTTAAATCGATAGGTCATACTCCAAACGCCACTAAAACGCTCTGTAAGTAGCTGCCTTCGTTTTGCGCCCTCCTCCATGACAGCAACATCTATTAAGGTAGCCCCGGCTAACACAGTCAAACCATTTTCTAACATCAAATCCCCATTCAAAGAAATTCCTTTAGAAACAGATGAGCCACTTAGATTAGAATAAATTATTTTATTGGGATCTGTCTCATAATCTGGCAGAATCCTATTAGAAAAGTGGGTATAAAATACACTCCCATCCAATGTCAAAATTGCTCTTTTTAGTATGACATTTTTTACATAATTAATATTACCATTCCACGAGGTTTCTGGAGTTAAGGCATCCTCAAACTCGACAGTTCGGGAGCCGGTTAAGGCAGCATGATCTTCGGTAAATACATTGGCTACACGAAAGCCATTCCCTACACTAATACGGATAGTATTTTTTTTATCAAAAGAATTCCATCTGTAATTGGCACGTGGCGAAATAACATTACCGTGCAGACTATTATAATCGTATCGAACCCCCAATAATAATTTCTGTCGTTGGCTCAGACTAATTTCATCTTGCAAAAAGACTCCAGGCAAATGCATAATAGATGGTTCATTACCAGTGCCATTTATAGAAAGCGTGCCAAATGTATTATCATCATAATAAGTATACCGATAAGCACTTCCTAACAATAGTGAATGCATATTGGAGAACTGGGCATTCCAAATCAATTGAGCGAATCCAATATATTGATTTGCATTATAAGAAGTCAAGCCATAAAAAGAATTTTGACTGTGACCATTTCCACTAAACTGAAAATTTATATCAGCTACTACAGGTAGACGGTAAGCACCAAAAGCCTCCCACCTGTTAGTATATATACTTTCTGCGTATACATCATCACCTCCTCGATACCTTGGTTGCCAACCCATCTCACCTCCCCACCGGTCCTCATAAATATACCGCACTGCTAAATTAAAGGTTCGATGATCGGGCCGCTCGAATTCTATTTTATTAAATATCGATATTCTATTCTGTAAAGTCAAGTCTGTAAATCCATCCTTATTATTATCGATTGGGTTTTGATAAATAAAATGATTAACCCCTAATAAACCTCTCTTCCTCTTACCCAACTTATAAGAGATACCTAGGTCAGTATTTTGTTCTCCCCACGAACTACCATAACTATCTAAGGAAAATTTTGTAGCATTACTAGGTTGTTTGGTGATAATATTGATAATTCCTCCAACGGCCTCAGATCCATATAAGCTTGAAGCGGGCCCTTTTACAATCTCTACCCTTTCGATTAAGGATTGGGGAATACCTGTCAGACCATACACCGTGGATAGTCCACTGACGATAGGCATACCATCTATAAGCACAAAGGTATAAGGGCCTTCCAAACCATTGATATGAATATCTCCAGTATTACAAACGTTGCAATTAAGTTGTGGACGAATCCCATTTATATTTTGTAAAGATTCAAAAATTGAAGGAGTAGGATTTTTTTTGAAAAATCGTTTAGTGTAAACCTCAACGGCCACTGGACTTTCGAGCTTACTTACAGGCACCAATGTTCCAGAAATAACAATTTCATTAAGACGATCATTGGCTACTTCCAAAGTAAAATCAAAGATTATGGGCACCCCTTCTTTGAATACTAATTCGTGTTTTTGAGACATAAACCCTATCGCCGAAACCTCTACGGTACTTTTTCCTAGGGGTATGTCTTCTAAGGAATAAATACCCTCGATATCGCTACTTGTACCTAGAGAAAAGTCGTCTATAAATACATTTACAAAAGGTTCAGGAATATTATTGAATGTAATCTTACCATGAAGTGATGTTGTTTGAGCGCACACCTTTAAACTTATTAACATTAATCCAAAAAGTGAGCTCAGGAAATTTACTTTCATGAATATGATTTAGTCTTACAAAAATATAATATTTAGTATTGCCTAAAAAATTAAATTCGCATTATTTTTATAAATTTGTTCAATGATTTCACTGACAGAAGAAAACTATTTAAAAGCGCTCATTTATCTTTCTTCCCTTGCTCCTGGTATTGAAAAAAAAAGGGATGTAAGCACTAGTGAATTAGCTTCCTATTTAAAACTCAAATCTTCTACTGTTAACGAAATGCTCAAAAGACTGAAAGATAAAAATTTAATCAATCACGAAAAATATAAAAAGATCACTCTAACCCATTCAGGTGAGCGAAATGGCTTGAAAATCGTCCGAAGACACCGCTTATGGGAAACATTTTTGTTTACAAAATTAGACTTTGATTGGATAGAGATTCATGAAGTTGCCGAACAATTAGAGCACATAAAATCTGAGAAGTTAGTAGAAAAAATTGATAGATTATTAGGCTATCCTAGCTTTGATCCTCACGGTGATCCAATTCCCAATAAGCATGGCAACATACCACAAAGGATAACTAAAAGTTTATCCACTGTTAAAAAAGGAGAAACGTGTATGGTTCTCGCGGTGAGCGATACCTCGAAAGATTTTTTGAACTATCTCGAAGACTTGGACATCTCTATCAGAACAGAAATAGTTGTTATTGACAAAATTGCTTATGACAAGTCAGTCAAAATCAAAATAAAACATGAACAGTATTCACTCTCACGGGAGGTGGCCGACAATTTACTCGTGGGTGGTAAATTTAATTAACGCCATCATTGCCTTAAAGTCTTAATGATTTCCAATTACTTTTATAGTATAAAGAGCTACGCCATCGCAAGTATTTTTAAATCATTCAGCGAAAATGGCTAGATATATACATGGCTGAGGCAACTAAATTATTTCAAAAAATGGTCTGAAACCTGTCGGTATTTACACAAGGATCAACGGCACTAAATGACCTCCCAAGTATGATCTGACATTAACCTTACCTCTGCCACATAATCTTCAAATGGCATTTTTTCCCCCCACTCTTTTGGCCCAACAATAGACAAAACATCTCCTTTCTTTTTTCTCTTGTACAAATGATAAATGTTGTTGATCACAGGTGTAAACCCAATTTCTGCCTGATAGATACGCTCAGATACATTGACTCGCTCTTTCAATAAATTGGCTTGATTCACCAAAGTTTGCATTTGCTCATACAATTGCTGGAACTGTCGACCAGTTTGATCGTGCATGGCCGCCACTGCATTACCTTTAATTCTTCCTCTATCTTCTGGCTTGATCAAGGCACTTCCAACACTGTGAGCAAATTGGATCAACCCAGGGAAGTCGGTGATTTTTTCACGCTCTTTTTCAAGATCGATATTTGATAAATCTACCTTATTCCCGATTGATTTCGATGTTTTCATTGTCATTTTTTAAATTCTTTTTTGCCCACGGCGGGGTAGTACGTTGCGAAATGTCATAAGCTATTAACACCATCAATAGCAAAAATATTCCCGCAACTATAAAAAATATTCGTTTAGATCTTTTCATTATCAAAAAACTAACTACAAATTTGAACTAATAAATAATTTTAATCTTAAAAATATGGAAGTCCAAGGTAAATTGATAGAAAAATATGAAACATCAAAAATCAACGATTCGTTTCGGAAACGTGAATTTGTTGTTGAGTATGTGGAAAATCCACAATATCCTGAACTATTAAAATTTGATCTGATACAAGACAAATGTGAACTCCTTGAAGAATTCAATTTAGGTGATAGTCTAAAAGTAGAATTTAATCTTAAGGGGAGGAAATGGACAGATCCCTCAGGTAATGACAAGTATTTCAATACCCTTCAAGCTTGGAGACTCTCCGCCGTAAATGCTACGGGAAGTAATTCAGGTCCAGCCTTTACTGATTCAGGTCCAGCCACCGACGCTATAGGAGAAAGTTTCTCTGAAGATGACGATCTGCCGTTTTAAGTAAAGAGATAGACTGCTTCCAGTGCCTAAGTTTTTTTGATTTAGAAAACCAAAATACACATCTCACCATTGGAAATAATAACGTAGCTAACATTACTAATCTTCTGTCCTACACTCAGAAAGAAAGATATTATTGTTTCAATGAAAATAACATCACATCTATTATTTTATCTACAAAGTTAGCTACTCCAAATATTTCGGCCTCACAGCTTTATTTGATAAAAAATGTTTCTGATTCAATAAAAAATTCACATTAAAAAGTCGCCATAATCCACAGAATCCCTTGGATACTAAATAATCAAGATCTAGCGTATTTACAAAATTCAGGAGGTGGGAGCTCAAACAATTTGAATTCTTCTGACTTTTTCGAGGAAGTGTACCCTGAGTTGCATAAGAATAAAAACGAAGTTATCACCGTTTTTTATATTGATGAAGGTAATGACTCCTTTTCTTTGAATTTATCCTCGCTAGATAATGGTCTATATCATATCCACATAAGCAACAAAAATCAAACTCAAATAAAGAAAATTATTATCAATAATCCGAAATTTTAAGTGTTTTGAAAATTAAGATAAATTGAATGAACTTCAGTCATCCGTAAATCAGTGATACTAAGTTCTAATTATTTGATTTTTGAATAACAGAATCTATTTCTGTCTCAGAATATTAGATATATCCAAATAAATTATGTAGCAGACATATTTCAATAATGTCCTATTTAGGGGGTTTGATTGCTTTAACCACCATTTGGTTAGGTACTTAAAAACACTAAATATTCCATTCTCTACCTATAACATATTTTTACCTTTTTTTTTGTCCTATTGACTTAAGGCTCAATTTCATTGATCATCTTTGTTATATTTGTTAATATGCATCCTGTTTAAAACATAAAAATGGAATTTTCTACTATTGACCTTGTCGTTTTCATCTCTTACTGCCTTTTAATAATAGGCATTGGACTCTTTGTTTCAAGGGACAAAAAAGGACATCAAAAAAAAGCTGAAGATTATTTTTTAGCAGGTAAAAATTTGCCCTGGTGGGCCATAGGTGCCTCTTTGATTGCTGCCAATATTTCTGCTGAGCAGTTTATAGGTATGTCGGGATCAGGTTTTGCACTTGGACTGGCTATTGCATCCTATGAGTGGATGGCTGCCATTACCTTACTCATTGTTGGAAAATATTTCTTGCCCATTTTCATCGAAAAAGGCTTGTACACCATCCCTGAATTTGTTGAAAAAAGATTCAGTGCCAATCTCAAAACGGTTCTAGCTGTATTTTGGATTGCTCTTTACATATTTGTAAATCTCAGTTCTGTGTTGTATTTAGGTGCCTTAGCTTTTGAAACGATCATGGGTGTACCTCGTTTGTATGCAGTCTTTGGCCTGGGCCTATTTGCGGCAGTCTACTCGCTATATGGGGGTCTTTCTGCTGTAGCTTGGACCGATGTTATCCAGGTAGTATTTTTGGTGTTCGGGGGATTAGTTACCACCTACCTCGCATTGGATGTGCTATCTGATGGACAAGGATTTTTAGTGGGATTTAATCTTGTCTTGGAGGCTGCTCCAGAAAAATTTCACATGATTTTAGATCAATCCAACGACCAATATGTGAACCTTCCAGGTATTTGGGTCCTCGTTGGCGGTATGTGGGTTGCTAATATTTATTACTGGGGTTTCAACCAATACATCATTCAACGTACATTGGCTGCCAAATCTCTTGGAGAAGCTCAAAAGGGCATTGCGTTAGCCGCTTTTTTAAAAATGATCATCCCATTTATTGTCGTGTTACCAGGAATTGCTGCTTATGTAATGGTCAATGAGCCCGAAGTCATGGCTAGACTCGGAGCCTCGGGACAATTGAATCTACCAGGTGTAGGTGCCTCTGATAAGGCTTATCCTTGGTTATTACAACTTTTACCCACAGGTTTAAAAGGTATCGCCTTTGCGGCCTTGACTGCAGCCGTTGTTTCCTCTCTGGCCTCTATGCTGAACTCAACTTCTACGATCTTCACTATGGACATCTACAAACAATACATCAACAAAAATGCATCAAATCGCCAATTGGTCAATACAGGCCGATTATCAGCTGGCATCGCCCTTATTATTGCTTGCATCATGGCGCCGCTTTTAGGTGAGATTGACCAAGCTTTCCAATTTATACAGGAGTATACAGGTATTGTCAGTCCAGGTATCTTAGCCGTCTTTTTACTGGGTTTGTTTTGGAAAAAAACTTCCAATCAAGCTGCAATATGGGGTGCTGTACTTTCTATTCCCATTGCTATTGGTCTTAAATTCATTCCCGATATACCCTTCATCAATCAAATGGGTTTAACTGCCATTGGTACAATGATTCTCATCATTATCATCAGTTACCAGACGGGTAAAGGTGAGGATGATCCCAAAGGGATTCAATTGGAAAAGAAATTTTTCACAACAAGCCCCATATTCAATATCTCCGCATTTATCATTTGTATTCTTACAGCTGTTTTATATACGGTATTTTGGTAAGCCATGTTTCGACTGAACCCACAACAACAGAAACTCAAAAAGCAAGTAAGTAATGCTTTCAAATTTAGGCTCTATGTACTTTTCAACTTACCAATGGGTTGGTTGGCAGGAATGAAAATTATAGATTTGACTGAAAAGCATTGTATCACCAGCATTCCCTTTAAATGGATCAATAAAAATCCTTTTAAATCTGTTTATTTTGCTGTACAAAGCATGGCTGCAGAATTATCCACGGCAACCGCTTGTATGGTGGCTGTTCAAGGTCATCAACCCTCTATCGCCCTTATCATAGTAGATATGAAAGGGAAATTTTATAAAAAAGCCACTGGAAAGGTATTTTTTACCTGCCTGCACCAAGGTCAAACATACGATACCGTAGCAAAAGCCTCAGCCTCAAACAAGGCCCAAACGCTTTCACTGAAGACGTTAGGTAAAATGAGTGATGGGACTTTAGTATCCGAGTTTACTTTTACTTGGTCCTTTAAACAAAGGCAGTCATAAATCCTTAAGATACAAATTAGCCTTGGAGTTTTTGATCGCAGAGTCCAACGCATGCATCAAATGCTCTATCTCATCCAATTTTTGGTCCTCATTGATTTTAAAACCTTCATATCCATTGGAATCCAATCTGGTCATAACCAAGTGCATATCGATTTGATTAATATCTAGGGCAGGTTGATACCGGATGGCATCGTCATCTTGTACTTGACTGATTAATTCGCAGTGCTCCAACTCCAAACAGATGTCATGTATGAATCGATAAGGAACATCAACTAACGCCGATATAGTACTCACGCTCAACGGCTTTTTCTCTTCAGATTTGAAATTTTTAATCATGTGATAAAAAATAAGTAAAACCAACTTCCTCTTATGGTTGGGACTCATCTTCATACTTTCATATCTAAATTTCCAAGTATCTGCATGTTGCCTCGCGTAAGCATACTCTGCACCAAAGAGTACCAAAGTCCAACTGATTTGAAGATAAATCATGAAAAGCGGTAGTATAACCAGCGTACCATAAACGACACTGTAATTGGACAAAAATGATTGACCATTGATCCACGCTAATTGTGTGAGTTGAAATAAAATTCCCGTCAAAATTCCCGAAACTGCCGCCGGGATGAACTTCACTTTGATATTGGGTAAGATAATATACACCAGCGTCAAAAGCAGAGAGATAATCACATAAGGGATCAACTTGATGGTAAATAAGATGAACGGTCGAATCAACCCTAAAACTTCCATCTCTGCTAAACTCTTCACTTCACTGGTGATGTAAACAGTCACGCTCCCAGATAAAATCAATAAAAGAGGGGCCAATAACACCATTGCCAAATAGTCACTCACTTTGCGTTGCCAACTACGGCTTTTGGTATGCCATATCTCATTAAATGTCCATTCAACACTATACAACAATCGAAGGACTGCATACAAAATGAAAACTAAGGAAAACCCAATAATTACACCTCCATTGACGGTATCAAGCATTCTTTTAGTGAACTCTAAGCTCATTTCTAAAATTTCTTTCTGCCCATAGAAAATATGATTCAGTTCTCTTTCCAAATACTTCTCTAAACCAAATCCCTTAGCAACGCCGAAGGCAATGGAGAGCAGCGGAACAATAGAAAGCAGTGAAAAATAAGTAAGCCCCGAGGCTTTCTCAGAGATGCTGTTGCGGTCAAATTCCACAAAAGAAATAATGAAAATTCGCAAGTTTCGATATAAAAACCTTCTTTTACCGTTGAGGGCAGATAATTTGACTTTCCAAAGATCTACCTCTAAAAATTGCTGTATTTGGGGGGATTTTGATAGAAAAGACATAAATCAACTATAAACTCAGTCGTTAATCAAGTGGGATATCTATAAAAAATATGTGCTAAGATAGCATGACTGATCTGAAATTGAATTCAAAAGTGTAAAATGATTAAAAAGAATACTTTAATCTTAGGTAGGCTAAAGAGGTATTTTGGCTGCTTCCATTCAGGAACATTTGTCCAATGAGATCCAGGTCAAAATTATTTAAGGGAGAGAAAGTAAATATGGGATTAATAAAAAGACCTGAATTCCCGGGAGAGACCAAAGTCAGCAAGCTACCAGAAAACAAGGGATGAAAGGTATAGCTCGTTTGTAAAAAAGTATTCCACTTATAGGGAGTCAGCGATCGAACATCTGAGTTTCCCGAATTTAGTGACATTACATTATCCTGCTGAGTAGCATAAGAATTATAGAAAATAGATCCATTGAAATACAAGGAATTAGGCAAAGAATAGTCCAGTGATACGGAAGTCAGCCATGCATTACGATCTGTTTTTTTTAAAGTATAAAAATAACTTGACTCTCCTTTAAA
>DBBU01000065.1:0-34641 GCA_002292365.1 Flammeovirgaceae bacterium UBA976 | reverse complement strand
TCATAGCCTTTCACATTCCACTTATACATGGCTGCTGCCGTAAATTCATCCCAGTTATCCGCAATCTTAATAGCAATCTCATAGCCTCCTGCATAGCCAATGAATTTCTGAAAACGAAGGGCATCCGTACCAGGGCGCTCTTCGTAGTCAAAATCATAAAGCGAATAAGCATTGAAAATATCATTAGGGTTCCAGGCAAGATTAACACCCCAATTAATCCTTTGACGCCCTACTTTCAATTGCCATGAAGCATCGTTCCATTGCATATACAATCGATCGATCATGGTATGAAAAACCATCTGATCTAAGTCTTCGGTATAGGAAAAGTCAAAAAAATCATTGTTCACATCAATGAAATTACCGTAAGATGGAATTGTTTTCACAGCGTCGCCATGGAACATTCGTGTCCGAACTTCCGTATTTAAAGTGAGCTTTTCGGTGGGGTACCAAAAAAAATTAAGCCGGTTGTGAATCAAATTATCTAACAAGAGAGAATCCACATCCTGCAATGCAGTCAAAGAAATCATTTCCTTAATGTACCCGTCTAAACGCCACTTTTTATTTGAATCTTGGGCAATTACGAGAGTCGAATACACTACTAGAAAGGCACAGCAAAAAGGTTTAAGGCTGTTCATCTGATACGATCTCACCATCTACCAACTTGATAATGCGCTTGGCTCGATCAATGACCCTTTGATCATGGGTAGAAAAAATAAAAGTAATCTTTTCTTCTTTGTTGAGTTTGGCCATAATATCCAATAAGGCCTCAGTAGACCCTGAATCTAAATTAGCAGTAGGTTCATCTGCTAGTACAAATTTAGGACGTGCAGCCAATGCCCTGGCTACTGCCACACGTTGCTGTTGCCCACCTGATAATTCAGAAGGCCTACGGTCTCTTTGATTCCTAATACCCATACGATCAAGTAGGTCATCAGAGCGTTCTTGCATAGTTTTAGCATCTATATTTTGCAATACCATGATGAACTCAATATTTTCCTTAGCCGTCAATACAGGTATCAAATTATATGCTTGAAATACAAAGCCAATATGCTGCAGTCGAAAGGCAGTAAGCTCAGATTCACTCATTTCATTAATCGAAACTCCTCCGATATCTACAGATCCTTCAGAGCTGATATCTAATCCACCAATCATATTGAGCAATGTTGTTTTCCCACAGCCTGAGGGACCCACAATTGCTGTAAATTCACCCTCTTTTACTGATAGGGTAACATCATTTATAGCCCTCACAGGAATGGTCTCAGGATTATAAATTTTACTCAGATTCTTTAATTCAATTACTTTCACCTAATTATAATTTTCTAATCGCTTCTAAAGGTTTTAAATTGACGGCTTTGATCGCTGGATAAATCGCACCTATCAAAGCGGTCATCATAACGACCAACATCAACAATAAGTAAGTTGATTGTGCGATCTCAGGATAAAAAATAGCATCCCCACCATATTGTTCCAAGGCACCTGCATATTGAGATAAATCCAAACCTCCATTCTTTTCAAAATACACATTGGTAAGAAAACCCGTCATTAAACCAACAGGGGCCGAAACCAATGAAATCATGAAGGTCTCCAAAACAATCATTAAAAATATCTTACGCTTGAACATGCCAATCGCCCGAAGCATTCCTATTTCTTTGGTACGCTCAAGGACAGCCATCAACATTGTATTGATAATGCCAAATAACAAAGCAAGCATCACGATCACAGTGATCACCTGTTTGGATATCGCCGAACCTTCTTCAATCATATCAAATTCTGGCGCAATCTCTCGATAGGTTCTCACCAAATTATTAGTCTTCGCCTCCATCATCTGTTTGGTCTCTATGAGAGATTCATTATCCTTAAGCAAATAAGCAAATTCATTGAAAGCCGTATCTGGTAAATTAATTAATTTGGATAGGTCCTGGTGCCGCACATAAATCACGCCATTATTGATGCGAGGAGATTTAGAATGAAAAATACCTGATACCCGAAAGGCGCCAGCCCGTATATTTGCCTCCAAATCCTGAACGGTAATGACCACTTTCGATCTCACTTTGACTTTAAGCTTTTCAGCCAACTTTTGACTTAACAAAATAGGATTTCGCTTGATGTTTGTAAAATAGTCACCCGCTGTTAAAAAGCCAGAAAGAGCGGTCACAGCCCTTTCATCAGCAGGATCAATTGCATATACCTGAATTCCCAAATTTGTTTTTGGACTCGCCACCATGCCGTTCACAATGAGACGAGCTGAGACCGCTTGGATATCAGATATTTGAGATGGGAATTCCAGCAGCCTGGAGGGTTTTTTTACTTGGAAACCCAGACCTGGTTCAGAAAGGTAGCCCTCATGATGAATTTGGATATGAGAATAGTCATGCTGTAAGGAATTCCGAGAAATTGCACCTATCATGCTGTTGTAAAATGAAACCATGAAAATAATAGACCACACTCCGATGGCGACTGCCGACATCACGACAAAACTTCTCCGTTTAGATCGCCAAATATTTTTCCATGCCAGTGATAGAATCATTCCTTTAGTGCTTTAATAATTTTCAATTGTTTAATTGCCAGCATTGGGTAAATAGCTAAAAACAAGGCTATGACAAAAATGCTTATACCTTGATTATAGAATATTTTGAAATTCAGGGCAAATGGAATGATGGGCTCATAACCAAATTTTTCCATCGCTAGGGCGGCATCTCCTGAAAGCAGAATGGGATTTGACCAAAAATATAAAATAATAGGTGTCGCCATGAGTACGCCCATAAGCACGCCTAGAAAAATCAATAAAAATATTTCTATGGCTACCATAATTTGTACGCGTCGTTTGGTCATCCCAATCGCGTTTAGAATTCCCAATTCATACGTACGCTCCTTGATCATCATCAAAAAAGTTCCAAATATCCCAAAGCCAATGACCACATAGAGAATGATCAAAATAACCCAACCGCCATAATAATCTAATTCAATGGAGGAAACTAAATCAGGGAGCATCTCCTGCCAAGTCATCACTCCAAGCTCTTTACCCTTCAAAATGGTTTCTATGTGCGCTTTCATTCCTTCAGTATCCTGTGAATCTTCTAGCAATATGGAATAGCTCGAGATCATGTTTGGAGCAGATAATAATTCTTGTAGCGTTTCGAGGGGAAGATAAATGGCACCCTGATTCAAAGCCGGAATGGGAAATTTCAAAATACCAGTCACTGTGTATTTACCAGCCGCGTTCACCCCATGGTATCCCTGGCCCATGAGAACCAATGTATCCCCCACATTGAGATTTAAATTGGCAGCCAAACCTGCTGCCATCAACACACCGCTCTCCGTATTGTAATCTCCTTCGATAAGTTTTCTTTCTAAATAAGAAAATGCAGCTTCTTCTTCAAGTGATACTCCAAAAAGTGCGGCTCCTTTAGTCCTGTCACCATGTGAAGCCAAAGCAAAAGAACTCAGACGTGGAACTCCCATTAATATACTCGGATTGGTCAAGTCCAACTCAAACAACGCTTGTTGATCAAAACTGTTATCAATGATTTGATCCTCCCAAAAATCTACTTGATGAATTCCTAAATGTCCCGTAAAAAATCGAGCAGAGTTGTCAATCATGTTTTCATAACTACCCAATTGGGAGGATTGCATCAGACACGCGAAAAACACAGAAAATGCAATAGAAGAAGCCGTAATCCACGTCCGTTTTTTACTCCTCCAAACATTCCTCCATGCCAATTTGATGTACAATATCATTACCTAATAGTTTTTAAATTTTGTACCGAGAAAAAGCTTTCCTGTAAGTCAATATCATATTCAAAGTCGTGATAAATGATCACCGTTTTCTGATCTGGATTTTCCGTTGGAATCATTTCCATTTTGGTAGGGATGACGCGACCTCCCATCTCCCTAATATCTGACAAGGTCATGGTGTTGATGAGAAATTCATCTTCATCATAATATTTAAGAATCAATTGAAAATAATCATTTTTACTTATATAGGCCTCTAACTTACCCCATACCACAGCTGCTTCTTCTTTGGGATACATCGCGATTTTCCAACAATCATATAAGCCAATGGTCGTATCTCCCATGAATTCATGACTATAATCCACCACCATAGAGGATTGATTGACCAGATCATCATTGGTAAAATCTGACCCCATCCAACTTTGCATCATCATAGAGGGTGGCATCTTGATGATCCGATCTATACTCGGTTGCCAACTCCAAAGCTCTTTATCACGTTTCAAAGTGCCCGTTCCCTCATCTCGAGCTGGCTGAGTAATCAGTACTAAACTGTAATCTACTCCCTTACCCCAAACCTTCATCGTAATCTCACGGGTCCATTTGGGTCTGACTATTTTCATAGTCATGGTCCCTCTATTGGTTTTTCCTTGCATTTTTTCATCTGCCTTTGTAATGACTTCGGTAGCGGTTTGAGCAGTTAACAAATGGGGTGTGACCGCAAACAAAATAATGGCTAATAGATTTTTCATTCTTTACAATATTTATTGAGCAAAACTTTTTCTAATTCATCCAAGGGATAATCCTGCTTGAACCAAAGATATTGAATAGAAATACCATCCAAAAGAGCCATCAATATTTTAGCTTCTCCTGCAGGATCTGACCATTTTAGTTCAACCAATAATTTTTCAATGAAAACGATAGATTCATTCATCTTCCTGTTGCATAAATCTCTTGCGAAATCAAACTTATCTAATTGCATTCCTAGATTAATCCATAATGTCAATTTCTCAAAATCATCTCTTAAAGATTTGAAAAATGCCCTTAACATATTCTCAAATGATTCACTGGATTTAGCCTTAGAGGCCACAAAAAGAAGTTCATCTGTCTCTTTAAAGACGTCCAAAAGTAGTTGCTTGATCAATTCCTCTTTATTAGAAAAATAATGATACATCAAGCCTTTTGACACCCCTGCCAATTTCATGATCTCTGATATACTTGTATTTTGATATCCTTTAGTACCAAAAAGCTTGAGGGCTGCATCCAAAATCTTGGCTTTGGACTCCGTTCGAATTTGCTCAAATTGGTTTTTTGTTTTAGGACTCATTTTTTTGACTGACCGTTTAGTCAATATAAATATAAATATAAATATAAAGCAACTACAAAAACAACTACTGAATCGTGTTCATCATGAAGCACTCCTTTTTAAGGTCAATATCGTAATCTCAGGTAGAATACCAATCCGACCAGGATAGCCCAAAAATCCGAAGCCCCGATTGACGTAAAGACTTTGAGTCCCCTTTTGATAAAGATCCGCCCATTGCTTGTACACATATTGAGAAGGACTCCAACGAAAATCTCCTATCTCCACCCCAAATTGCATCCCATGAGTATGTCCTGCCAGCATCAAATCTATGTCAGGATACTCAGAAAGCACTTGGGCATCCCAATGGCTCGGATCATGGGACATCAATATCTTATATGAAATCTCTTGGGTCCCCTCATAGGTTTTGGACATATCTCCATATTTTGAAAACCGACCTGCTCCCCAATTTTCAAGTCCTAACAAGGCGATGGATTCGCCATCTGCAGTGATGATCTTATTTTCATTCAACATAATATTCCATCCCATGTACTTATGCATTTGATGTAAATCTTTTATGTTCTGCTGTTTTTCAATCATCGAATCCCAACGATGGTAATCTCCATAATCATGATTGCCCATCACCGCATGAACCCCTAAAGGAGCTTTGACTTTGGCAAAAAGATCTAAGTAAGGTTTGGCTTCGTCACTTTGATTATTTACAAAATCTCCCGTGAACAATATCATGTCTCCCCGTTCTTGATTGATCAGGTCTACTCCCCCCCTAACCGCGGTCTTATTAAAAAAACTACCCGTGTGGATATCAGAGATTTGAACCAATCTGATCCCATCGAAGGCCTTTGGCAAATGAGGTGAGTAAACATCCCTTCGTCTGACTCGATAGTCATGCGCACCTGACAAGATCCCAAACGAAAGACCCATCATGGGCATTACCCCAGTAAGCAAAGCAACTTTACCTATAAATGCTGTTCTTCCGGCGATCTGTGGCGCCTCTTTACTGATTACAAACTGACTAAGATAGCTCACCAAACGGCGTACATCGTCACCCAATAGCACCAAGGAAGTAAATAATTTACCGATCAGGTTGATAAAAAATAAAGCACTTATGAATACTCGAAGACCTGCGTACGTGTTTGCATCTAGTTGTGTGTACAAAGCAAAGCCCGTAATCATCAATACGGCCCACAGCCAATAAATTGACCAAACCCATCGGGTAATCAAAGGTGTCGATTTTACCGTAAGCAATTGAACCACCTGAAATACATAGTATTCAATGAGAAAGTAGACCAATACAAAGGCACAAAGAATAACGATTCGAGACATGCAGATTACAACTAATAAATGATGATCTATTTAAATTAACTGAGTCCCAAACGACGATTGATGCGGGCAAAAAACAAATACATCACAGGGACAATGATCAAGGTCAAAAAAGTAGCAAAGGTCAATCCGAAAATAATGGTCCAAGACATCGGTCCCCAAAAGGCTACATTGTCTCCACCTAGATAAAAATCAGCGTCGTACTCACTTAAAAATTTCATAAAATCAATATTGATACCCACAGCAAGAGGAATCAAACCCAAAATTGTAGTGATTGCTGTGAGCAGAACTGGACGCAGACGCGTAGCTCCAGCTTCAGCGATGGCTTCAACAATATGAACTATTTCTAGATTTTCGAGGCCTAACTCAATGTGTTTTCTTTTTCTGCTTACTTCAATAAAATCAATCAATACAATAGCATTATTAACTACTATTCCGGCCAGAGATATGATCCCAATCATGGTCATGATGACCACAAATTCCATCTGAAAAATAATCAAGCCCATAAATACACCGATTGTACTTAAAATTACAGAAATCATAATGATAAAAGGGGTCGTAATTTTATTGAACTGTGAGACGATGATGAGAAAAATCATGAAAATAGCCAGCAGCAAAGCATTGCTCAAAAATGACATTTCTTCTGCTTGTTTCTCTTGTTCTCCCCCAAATTTAAAGGCGTATCCGTAGGGCATTTCGAATTTCTGAAGAGCTTTTTTAATCTCATCATTGACCATTGTCGGGTTGTAACCGCTCTCCACATTTGAACTCAAAGTAATCACCCTACTCAAATCTTTTCTCCTTATCGATCCATAAGTAGTACTAAGAGAAGCCTTAGCTACCGCAGAAATAGGTACGATATGCATTTTTCCATCGGTGGGATCTCTAAAAACAATACTTTTATTCATCAGCGCATCTACATCATAACGGTACTTGTCCATGAGCCTTAATTGAATGGCATAATCTTCTTCCCCTTGCTTGAATTTAGAAATCTCCTTACCAAATAAGGCTGTGCGAATTTCGCTACCTATCGCACTCGTAGACAATCCAAATCGTCGCGCCTTGTCACGATCTATATCTACGATCAGTTCAGGTTTACCCGTCTCTAAATTTGCTTTCAATTTTTCAATTCCTTCTATCCCAGATTCATTAATGAAATTTTCCATGTTTTCAGAAATTTGCACCAGCTCATCGAAATCATCTCCTGTAATTTCAATACTGATGGGTTTACCTGTCGGCGGTCCATCTGAATTTTGATCTACAGTAATCTGTACTCCTGGATAACCTGTTAAATTTTCCCGAACCTCATCCATGATTTGAGCGGTAGAGATGCCATTCCTAAATTGAAATTCTTGGAAATTAATGGTCAATCTCGCTTTATTTGGGGTGTCTTTTTGACCAAAAGCAGAAGGATCATTGGGGTCTGCCGTTCCTTCTCCTACGCTGGAAACGACCGATTCTACCAAGGCTCCATAAGGCTCCATCAGCTTAATCACCTTATCCTCTATCTTTTGCGAAAAGCTATTCGTAGTTGTTACATCCGTTCCCACAGGGAATTCAATAAATACATTGATATATTTTGGATCCGTCTTTGGAAAAAAGACCACATTGGGAGGGAATATATTCATCAACAAAAAAGACAATATCAATAAGCCCGTCGTTCCAAAAAAGAATACATAAGACCAAATACCTGATAATGAGAACTTCAATAAGATACTGTATTTGCCTTCCAACCAAGGCAAAAATTTATTTTGAAACTTCCTCGACCCAGGAGCCAGTATATAGGCATTTAACAAATAAATAAAATTAAAAATAAGAATCAAATTACCCATCACGGTATAGTCCAGTAGCAATAGTGATACACCCAAAAACGCACCCATTGAAAACGTAATAAGAATCCGCTTATGATTGGGCTTCTCTCCTTTGTCCAATTGCATAAAAACCAGGATGAGTACTGGATTGATCACCAGGGCTACGAATAACGAAGAACTCAAAGTAACGATGAGCGTAATGGGCAAATATTTCATAAATGCCCCAAATAAACCCGGCCAAAATGCCAAAGGTAAAAAAGCGGCTAAAGTCGTTGCCGTTGAAGCAATTACCGGTAAGGCTACCTCTCCCACACCTATCTTTGTAGCTTCAAAAGCGTTAAAGCCTCGTTCTCTCAATCGATAAACATTTTCAACTACTACAATGCCATTATCGACTAACATCCCTAAGGCCATAATAAGAGAAAACAAGACCATCATGTTGATGGTAAATCCAATCATTCCTAGAATGATAAAAGAAATGAACATTGAGAGCGGAATCGCCATGCCCACAAATAATGCGTTGCGGACCCCTAAAAAAAACAACAAGACCAAAACCACTAAAATAACTCCAGAAATAATATTATTCTCCAAGCTATCTACCATCTTTCGGGTCCGCGCAGACTGATCATTTGTTTTAACAATAATCAATCCCTCAGGAAAAATATTGTTTTGAGCGTCTGCGATGATAGCGTTGATTTTTTCTGTTGCCGTCAATAAATTTTCACCACTTTTTTTAACCACATCGAGCATGACCACTGATTGGGTATAGAGTCGAGCAAAACTTTCTTTCTCCTCATAATCAAAAGTGACTTCAGCGATATCTTTGAGATAAACTATATTCCCTTTCTCACTTTTGATTACTACCTCTAGTAGGTCTTCAAATTGATCAAATTCCCCAACAATTCTAATCGATCTCCTGATTTCTCCCGCTTTCATATTTCCAGCGGAAAGGGTTAGGTTTTCACTTCTAATAGCCTTTTCAATATCTCCAAAGCCTACCATCCTGGCTTCCATTTGATAGGGGTCAATATTAATTCTCACTTCTTTTTCATTCACCCCTCGGATATCTACCTTAGATATCTCTGGAAGTTTCTCAATTTCCTCTTCAAGTAATTCAGCATAATTATTGAGCTCTTCAATACTGAAATTACCTGAAAGATTGATATTCATTACCGGAAATTCAGAAAAATTCATTTCAAAGATGTTTGGGTCTTGTTGAAGATCGGTAGGAAGTTCTGGCTTCGCACGATCCACTGCATCTTTGACCTTAGTAAGTGCATCTTGAATTTCAGTAGTTGTAGTAAATTCAACCATAATGGTCGAATAATCCTGTACCGAAGTCGAGGTAATATTCTCTACATCCGAAATCGTATTCAACTCTTTTTCTATCGGCCGCGTAACTAAATTTTCAACATCTACAGGAGAATTTCCAGGATGCATCGTCCCAATGTAAACTATGGGTTGCTCTATTTCTGGAAAACTTTCCTTAGGTAATCCCAGATAAGTGGAGATTCCCATAAAAATCACCAGAGCAGTGAGTACAAAAACAGTAGTTTTATTTTTTAAGGCAAGGGTGGTCAAGCCAAACTGCTTATCCCTACTTTCCAGATTGTTATTCTGAGGCCTCTGTGAATCTTTTTCCATTTTATTTATCAACCGTTATCTCAACCAATGTCCCTTGAGTAAGTGCTCTATAACCTTTATCCACAATCATTTGTTGCTCAGATAAGCCTGAGACTATTTCAGTCTGATCATCAAATGAATAACCTGTATTCACATAAGCTTTACTTGCTTTGTTGTCGACAGCCTTACCCTCTAAGACATAAATAAAACTTCCTTTATTATCAGTTTGGATCAATTTAGTGGGTACCACCATCGCATCATCATTCAAGTAATCCACCAAGCGCAAAACAACTACTTGATTGGGTCTTACCAAAAAGGCTAATTCGGGCATAACAACCTCCAATTCGAAGGTTCTATTTTGATCGTTGATCACCTGTCCGAGGGAGGAAATCACCGAAGATTGATTTTGATTTTGATTTGGAAAGTGAATTTGAACTGTATCTCCCACTAAAAACTTACCCAATAGAGACTCAGAGATATCAGCTTTCAAATAATTTGATTCAGGATTGATTAATCTGACCATGGGTAATCCGGGTTGAGAAAACTCGCCCACCTTAGCCACAATTTTATCTACTACGCCATCAAAAGGTGCACATATTGTTGACATCCTCAATTGTGACTTTAACGTTTTCAATCTTCGATCCAAAGATTCCCTATTACTTTTTGCTTGTAAATACTGAATCTCTGTACCTATATTTTGATTCCAAAGATTGGCTTGCTTCTCAAAAAGTACGGTAGCCAATTTCAATTGTGTTTTAATTTCTTCAATACTGTTTTGTACCACTTGAGAATTGAGTGTCACCAAAAGTTGGCCTTTCTCAACTGCTTGTCCTTCCGAAACGTAAATCTTTTCAATCTTACCCATCGATTCGGCAGTGAGTAATACGTTTTTACGAGAGGCTACCGATGCTCTTATCTCTGTCTCATGATAGAATTTCGAGGTTTCCAAGGCAAAGGCAGTTACCAATGTTCTGCTCGCAGGTAGTTCATCTTCAACTCCTGAAAGCTGAAGGTCTTTTTCTAAAGCAATAATCTCATTGTTAATTTCCTCAAGTTGTACCTTAAGCCCCTCGATCTTTTCCCGCTTACTCTCTTCACCCGATGTGCTTTCACATGAATAAGTGATCATACAGATACTTAGTAGTAATAAATATGTTTGTAATAATTTCATTTGGTTATGATTTCGTATTATATAAAGTTCCCGTCGCTTTCAATAAATCAATTTTAGATAAAATAGATTTATACAATGTGGCTAAATAATTGGTTTGAGCTGCCTTATACTCATTATCGGCATTGGTTAATTCTAAATTTGAACCAATGCCTTCTTGAAATTTAATTTTTGTGATTCGGAAGATATTGGCTGCCAGTTCTTGATTTTGACGTTGTACCTCCAAGATTTTGAGATTACTCTCCAAGCTGATCTTCTGTTGAGCAATTTCAATATCAATGTTTTTTTGTAAAAAACTTTTCTGGTAATCCAATTGTTCAATTTTTATTGTGGCTTGTTGAATTTTAGTTTTTTTAGAAAATCCTTCAAACAAAGGGATAGAAATGGTCGCCCCCACGGTTCCGAAATTATACCAGTCGTTACCAAATAAATCACTACTTAGGCCTGTCGCATTGTTATATCCATAATTAAAGTTGCCATAAATTTTTGGTAGGTATTTGGATAGATAATTTTTTTTGTCCAACAAGGCTAAACTTCTATTGGTCTTTAGCAAAGAATACTCAATTCGATCATTGTAGTCAAAATCGACAGCTAGTTCCGGTATCTCAAGGTTGACATCCATCAAGGAAGTGGTAAGCGCTATCGGAGCATCCAATGGCATACCCATTTGGAACTTCAACAACTTTTGACTGATTCCTGACAATTGGATTTGTGTTTCTAAATTGACTTTAATATTGTTGTAACTTACCTTAATCCTATCCACATCGATCTGTTCGGCAAATCCATTTTGGTACATCTGGGTAGTTTCTCGAAGTAAAGTATCCAAACGGCTAAAATTTTGACTGAGTAAATAAAGTTGTGCTTGATTGATCAGTACATTATAATAGGCTTTGGTCACCGCTGCTACTACTTCAATTTTAGTTCGCTCATTTTCTTTAGTAGATAATTCCCTAAAGGTTTTGGACGCTTGAACACCTACAAAATAGGCCCCATCAAAAATAAGTTGACTCACACCCATACTTAAATTTCCATCGTAGGGTAAACCAAATTGAATTTCGGTCAGCGTCCCTGGAGCAAGGGTCTGATCAAAATTACTGGCGTCTACTAGACTGGTTTGAACTTCATAGTTGTAGTTTACCCCCCCTCTCAGCGTTGCTTGAGGCAGACCCAAAGCAACAATACCTCGGATTTCAGCTTCTGCATCCTTGATACTGAGCTCAGAAATTTGAATAGATTCATTGTTGCCAAGGGCAAATTCTAGACATTGCTCAATGGTCATTTCTTGAGCTTCTTGAGCAAAAGAACGCGAAGTAAAGATTAGCAATACACTAAAAAAGCAAAAATATATTTTTTTCATCCCTATTAATTTATAAACTTTTATTTCTGGCTGAATAGGCTGGATTCTTGATGGAATTGCTCATATAATTCTCGACCTTTGTCCGTTAAAAGTCCATGAATAAAATGATCCAGCACCTGTAACTGAACTTGTTTGAAATCAAAATCAGCGCTTGAAAATACACTGGGCTTAAACATCAGGCTTACCTGCTCGACCCGCAATCTTGCCATGATATTGGCATCAATTTCAGGTCTGTAATAACCCTCATTGACTCCACGAACAATATTATCTGCCGTGTGCCCTTGAATACATTTATCTTTGAAATCTAAGAAGGTCTCCCAGGCATGAGAATGAAATCTTTGGATATCAAACAGCGTCGAAGGATTTAATTGTCCCAAGTTTTTCCGCATGATTTCAGCCAATCCATGGATTTCTTCTATGGCATTACCCGAAGCTTCGTGAATTCTTTTAAAAGCGTCTTCCTCGCGCTCGATGTGCGCGATCATTGTAGCAGACACCAACTGGTCTTTATTTTCAAAGCATTGGTACAAGGTTTTTTTTGACATCGACAATGTGCGCGCTACCTCATCCATAGTGATGCTTCTTACCCCCAGACGCATAAAAAGATCTTCAGCAACGGAAATGACCTTGGCCTTCATTATATGTGATATTTGATTGATCATCTACCACAAAAATGATTGGAAAAACTTTAAAAACTACTATTATACTAAAAGTTTCTATGGTTTTTAAGAAAAACTTATCCTATTTTGTCTTCTAAATGTGAATTCTGATCTAAATGTCTGCAGAAACCAAAAAAATAATCTTTGAAAAATACAGTTTGGCCTATACCGTATCAGGTAACAGTGAACAAAAATTATTGCTTTTTCATGGTTTTGGTCAAGATCGAACTGCATTTGATCTCTATCATGAGAAATTATTGGGATTTGAAATCTATTCTTTTGATCTCATCTTCCATGGTGAAAGTACAGGACCAGAAAAAAAATTAAGCCCAAACGATTGGTTTATCCTCATGTCA
Source organism: Flammeovirgaceae bacterium UBA976 (assembly GCA_002292365.1). Taxonomy (GTDB): domain Bacteria; phylum Bacteroidota; class Bacteroidia; order Cytophagales; family Cyclobacteriaceae; genus UBA4465. The sequence continues at coordinate 21,294 of DBBU01000065.1, read as the reverse complement.
ATGTTTATCGAAAAAGAGCAAATCAAAAACTTCTATGTGGCAGGGTTCAGCTTAGGGGGAAAATTTGCCCTCTTTTTAGCCATCTATTTTCCAACACATATCTCCCAATTAATCTTAATCGCCCCAGACGGTTTTTATAAATCTCCTTGGTATCTGATCAGTACCACTTGGCCTACCCGGCATCTATTTCATTATCTGACTCAAAATTTTAAGCAATTCCATTTTCTTATGGGCATCCTCAAATATGTGGGGTTGATAGATGCCTCAATGAACCGATTCATTCAAAAGGAACTTTCCACTCAAGCAGCTCTCGAAAGAGTGTATCGCTCATGGACCTATTTTAGAGACATCTCATTTTCAGGTAATCTACTAAAACTTTTCTTAAGGAAGTCTTCCCATGTCCATGCCTTTTTAGGTGCAGAAGATCCCCTCATTGACGTAAATAAAATTACTCCTCTATTAGCCCTTGGAGCTTATACAGTCCTAAAAGAAAAGCACCACAAAATACCTATTCATCCAGCCGTTTTAGCCTATATTCAAAGTCTTGAAACGAAACCTCATAAAAAGGAATAGCAAAGCCCAAATTTTAACCTATTTTTACCCCTTTTTACAAGCTACATGATCTACTTTTTTAAAAAATCTGCAACTGAATACCTTTCGGTAGGTAGTCATTCCCTTCTCAAAATCGAAGACTTAGATAAATTATCTTGGTTGTTCTCTGGAGCTGAACATCTAGGAAATACTGAGATCTCAGGTTCCTTTAATGGACCTAGAAAAGAAATGATTACCCCGTGGAGTACCAACGCCGTAGAAATCACCCAAAATTGTAATATCGGAGGCATTTTCCGAATAGAAATTTTTAAGAAAGATCAAACAAGTTTTGATCCCATGCTTGAGCAAAAATATGAGGTCTTAAATCAAGCTGTTTTTTCATTAGATCAAAAGCCTGAACCCATAGCCGCTATTGAAGATATTCATTCTTTTAACCAAACGCAGGGTTTGGCATTAAGTGAAGAAGAAATCGCTTTCCTCATGGGCGTCTCAGAAGAGATCGGCAGACCGCTATCTGATTCAGAAATTTTTGGGTTCTCGCAAGTAAACTCAGAACATTGTAGACATAAGATTTTTAATGGGAATTTTATCATTGACGGTAAAGCAAAAGAAAAAACTTTGTTTCAGTGGATTAAAAAGACCTCCAAAGATCACCCAAACCTCATCGTATCGGCTTATAAAGATAATGTCGCATTCATCCAAGGACCTCGAATCGAGCAATTTGCTCCAAAATCACAAAACAAACCTGATTATTTCGAAACGAAAGATTTTGATTCAGTCATTTCTTTAAAAGCAGAGACTCATAATTTTCCCACTACCGTGGAACCATTCAATGGCGCCGCTACTGGGGCTGGTGGTGAGATAAGAGATCGACTGGCAGGTGGCCAAGGAAGCTTGCCGTTGGCGGGTACTGCCGTTTACATGACGGCTTATTCTCGGTCGGAAAAGGGTCGAGATTGGGAAATGCAAATCAGCGCTAGAAAATGGCTTTATCAATCTCCTGAAGAACTACTCATCAAAGCCTCTAACGGTGCCAGTGATTTTGGTAACAAATTTGGTCAGCCGCTCATTTGTGGCTCAGTACTGACCTTCGAACACGAGGAAAATGATCAAATTTATGCCTTTGATAAAGTAATTATGTTGGCAGGTGGCATCGGGTTTGGGAAACGTAAAGAAGCCCTAAAACAAAAGGTTACACCTGATAAAAAAATCATTGTTTTGGGAGGTGATAATTATCGCATTGGCATGGGAGGCGGAGCGGTTTCTTCTGTGGAAACAGGTGCGTTTGAAAATGCCATAGAACTCAACGCAGTGCAACGCTCAAATCCAGAAATGCAAAAAAGGGTGGCTAACGCGGTTCGAGCCATGACCGAACTTGAAGACAATCCGATCATCTCCATCCACGATCATGGTGCGGGCGGGCATCTAAATTGTCTCTCCGAATTAGTGGAAGATACGGGAGGGTTAATAAACGTAAATAAGCTTCCTCTGGGTGACCCTACCCTTTCCTATAAAGAAATCTTAAGTAATGAATCTCAAGAAAGAATGGGTCTGGTCATTGAAAAAGAACATACCGAATACCTTAAACAAGTGGCGGATCGAGAAAGGGCGCCCTATTATGAGGTAGGCACTACCTCATCCGATCAACGATTACTGTTTATTAATGATCAAAAAATAAAAGCTTTCGATCTTAAATTAAAACATCTTTTTGGTGCTTCTCCCACTATGATGATCGAAGGCATTACCCTCAACAAAACTTTTAAAAGTGAGAGCTATCTTTCTTCCAAGCTCGAAGAAATGATCCATGACATTTTAAAACTAGAAGCCGTCGCTAGTAAAGATTGGTTGACCAATAAAGTAGATCGCTCGGTCACGGGAAAAGTAGCGATCCAGCAAACCGTAGGAGAAGTTCAAATTCCTCTAAATAATGTTGGCGTGATGGCCCTAGATTTTAAAAACCTTAAAGGGGCGGCTACATCTATTGGTCATGCGCCAGCAGCGGCCTTAATCGATCCAGGTGCAGGATCCCGATTATCAGTTGCGGAAGCCTTGACCAATCTAGTATTTGCTCCTTTGACTCATGGAATAAAAGGAATTTCCTTGAGTGCTAATTGGATGTGGCCTGCTAAAAATGAGGGAGAGGACAGCCGATTGTACGCAGCGGTTAAAGAAATTAGCGAATTTGTTTCCGAACTAGGCATAAATATTCCTACAGGAAAAGATTCGATGTCCATGACCCAAAAATATCCTAACGGTCAAAAAGTCATGGCACCAGGTACGGTAATCGTCAGTGCAGGAGCTGAGGTTAGTGATATTAGGAAAGTAATCTTACCGGCCATCCAACCAACAGAAGCATCGGTTTTGATTTACATTGATTTTTCAGGAGGAGCGTTTGAATTGGGAGGCAGCAGTTGGGGACAAACCCAAAACATACTTGGAGATCAAACACCAGATGTCAACGCGGCTACTTTTAAATTGACTTTTGATTTCGTTCAGACACTCATCCATGACGACCTCGTTCTAGCAGGTCATGATGTCGCTGCAGGTGGATTAATTACTACACTACTCGAAATGAATTTTCCAAATCGATCTGGCGGCATGGAAATTGATTTGTCTCTTCTTCCAGAATCAGATGTTGTTAAAATCCTTTTTGCTGAAAAACCGGCTGTCGTGTTGCAGGTAAAAGCTGTAGCACTTTCTGCACTCCAAGCTTCATCTGTTGTTTTTTATCCTATTGGAAAACCCACTAGCCATCGCCAATTGAGTGTGACCCAAGAGGATCTTATCCTTGACCTAAATATAGCTGATTACAGAGATAAATGGAGCCATACCTCCTACCTGCTGGATGCCAGGCAAACTTTACCAAAACTAGCTAAACTTAGATTCACTAACTACACCCAACAGCCATTAACTTATAGCTATCCTCAAGGTTTTGACGGTAAAATGAGCAGTTACGGCATTGATTTAGACAGAAAATTATCTTCAGGTCTTCGTGCCGCAATCATTCGTGAAAAAGGTGTCAATGGAGACCGTGAAATGGCTTACGCACTTTGGATGGCGGGGTTCGATGTCAAGGATGTTCATATGACCGATCTTATTGCAGGCCGAGAAGATTTAACCGACATTAACTTCATCGTTTTTGTCGGTGGTTTTTCAAATTCTGACGTATTGGGCTCCGCAAAGGGCTGGGCAGGTTCATTCTTGTACAATCCAAAGGCCAAAAAAGCAATTGATGACTTTTATGATCGCGATGATACCCTCAGTCTAGGGGTATGCAATGGATGTCAATTAATGATGGAAATGAAAAAAGTATATCCAATGGATACCCATCATCCACAACTACGCCACAATCTTTCGGGTAAATTTGAGTCGGCATTTATCAATGTGACAATTCAGCCCAATGATTCTATTTTATTGCATTCTTTATCAGGGAGTAGATTAGGTATTTGGATAGCACATGGTGAGGGTCGATTTGATCTGAAGAGTAATGAAAACGCTTATAAGATTCCTATGAAATACAGCTATGACGCATTCCCCGGGAATCCCAATGGAAGTTCTTTTGATGCAGCTGCGCTTTCTTCTAAAGACGGGAGACATCTCGCAATGATGCCCCATTTAGAGCGATCGCTCTTTCCTTGGAATTGGAGTCATCATCAAAACAAAATGGCCCACGAGGTCAGCCCATGGATTGAGCCATTCGTAAATGCCCGAAAATGGGTAGCGGAAAAAGTGAAACAATGATAAAAAATAATTAATATTCAAAAATGGTTTTTTAATTTCAATAAATAAATTCTATTTTTGCCGTCTAATTGGCCTATGGTGTAACTGGCAACACGTCTGATTTTGGTTCAGAAGAGTCTAGGTTCGAGCCCTAGTAGGCCAACTCTAATCACCTGATCTCTTTGCTTTGAAAAAAGTAAGAGATGAGATAAATAGCATGACCATTGTTAAATTTTTTGCTGGAAAAGGAACGAAAGCATTAGCTGAAAAGATAGCTATTGCTTATGACAATCCCCTAGGCGCGCTTACTTCTCAAAAATTTAGCGATGGTGAACTTCATATAAGCTACAATGAGTCTATTAGAGGCTGTGAACTCTTTTTAATTCAATCCACTAATCCTCCTGCCGATAATATCTTAGAATTACTTTTGTTAATCGATGCGGCACGCAGAGCCAGTGCCAAATATGTTACGGTTGTGGTTCCCTATTTTGGTTATGCCAGACAAGACAGGAAAGATAAAGCTCGTGTTTCCATTGGTGCAAAACTGATCGCTAATCTGCTCTCCGCATCTGGAGCGGATCGGCTCATGACCATGGATTTGCATGCCGGTCAAATTCAAGGCTTTTTTGATATTCCAGTTGATCACTTAGATGCAAGTGCTATTTTCGTACCTTATCTCAAGACTAAAAATCTAGATAATATCGTGTTTGCTGCACCAGACGTTGGAGGAAGTGCTCGAGCAAGGGTTTACGCAAAGTTTTTTAATGCAGAAATTGTTATCTGTGACAAACAACGAAAGCGAGCCAATGAAGTGGCTTCTATGCAAGTTATTGGTGATGTAGTTGGAAAAAATGTGGTTTTGGTGGATGATATGATTGATACAGCAGGGACCATCTGTAAAGCGGCTGGGTTAATAAAAGAAAAAGGAGCTAAGTCAGTAAGGGCAGTTTGTGCCCATGGTATATTATCAGGGAAAGCCTATGAAACAATTGACTCATCGGTATTGGAAGAAGTAGTGATATCGGATTCAATTCCTCAAAAACAACAAAATGAAAAAATAAAGATACTGAGTGTGGCTGGCTTATTTGCCAAAGCAATACGTCGAGTACACAGTCATGAGTCAATAAGTGAACTTTTTATTTAAAAACAATTAATTATTATGAAAATAGTTGAGATTATAGGGTATAGAAGAGCAAATCTTGGCAAAACAGAATCCAAAAGATTGAGAGGTGAAAGTTTTGTTCCTTGTGTAGTATATGGTGGTAAAGAGCAGATTCATTTTTCTGCACCCATGATACTTTTTCGTGATGTGGTTTATACGCCAGAAGCACGTTTCGTTGAGCTAAATATTGAAGGGGAAATAAAAAAAGCCATCCTTCAGGATATTCAATTTCACCCAGTAAGTGAAGTCATCCTCCACGCAGATTTTTTAGAGCTATTTGATGACAAGCCTATCAAAATGAGTATCCCAGTAGTTACTCAGGGCATTGCCCCCGGTATACAAACAGGAGGTAGATTGATTATGAAAATGCCGAGGTTAATGATTAAGTCACTTCCCAAAGATATGCCAGAGAACATTAATGTAGATATTTCTAAACTTGAGTTGGGTAAAACAATCAAAGTAGGAGATTTGGCCCCACAAGAATACGAGGTTTTGACCAACCCACTGGTATCTATTTGTTCTGTTAATGTACCTAGAGCGATGAAAGGTAAGACTGAAGAAGAAGAAGCCGCAGAAGCTGCAGAAGCCGCAGAAGCTGCAGAAGCCGCAGAAACTAGAACCTCTGATGAAAAAGCAGATTAATCATTGAATCAATAGTGATTGTCAATTGAAAAAAACCCGCCATCAAGGTGGGTTTTTTTCTTTTATGAATACATTTATGGGCAAGAAAAAAAACCTCTAGATTGAATAGCTACTGCGCTATAAAAAAGGTAACACAGTGAATTCAAAAGGAGTTTAAAAGTAATCATGAAATATTTAATCATTGGACTAGGTAATCCAGGTGTAGAATATGAGCTCACCCGACACAATATTGGGTTTTTAATTTTAGATCGACTAGCTGAACAAAAGAAAATTAAATTTGAACAAGGCCGATATGGATTTTGGACCCTTTTAAAGCATAAGGGAAGAAGTATCTACCTGCTCAAGCCGAGTACCTTCATGAATTTAAGTGGTCGTGCAGTTAACTACTGGATGCAATACTTAAAAATAGGGAAACCAAATATGATGGTCATCACCGATGACTTAGCCCTACCCTATGGGAAATTAAGAATGAGACAAAAAGGGTCCGCAGGAGGTCACAACGGTCTTAAAAATATTGAGGAATTAATAGGTGGTCAAGATTATCTAAGACTAAGGTTTGGGGTGGGCGATGACTATAGCCAAGGTAGACAAATAGATTATGTCCTTTCTCCCTTTAACCAGAAAGAAATGGAAGTTCTTATCTTAGATATGGATTGCGCCATTGATGCCGCCCTAACCTTTTGCACCCAAGGTATTGAAAATGCCATGAATCAATTCAATTGATAATATTTTTTGGCCATACTCAGTTATCACATAGTCCAATCCATAGCTGATGGGGAAAAGAGTAATTGTAATCGGTGGGGGTGCTGCAGGCCATTTTTCAGCCATAAACATCAAAGACAAAAATCCTAAATATCAAGTTACCCTTATCGAAAAAACATCAAAAACCCTTACAAAAGTAAAAATATCAGGGGGTGGCAGATGTAATGTGACCAATGGACGACAAAAACCAGGTGATTTGATCAAGTTCTATCCCCGCGGTCAAAAAAAACTCTACAAGCCTTTTGAGCGGTTTAATACCAAGAACATTCAAGAATGGCTTTATAAAAGAGGAGTAGCTACCCATGAAGAGGCAGATCAACGCATCTTCCCGACAACCAATAATTCGCAAACGATTATCGATTGCTTTGAAAAAGAAATGGATACTTTGGATATCGAATTGATCCGAAATTGTGCGGTAAAAAAGATAGTTAAATCCACGGATTGGCTCATATATACAGATACAGAAATACGCGCCGCCGATGCCGTTGTATTCAGTACAGGCGCAACAAAAAGCGGTTGGCGCCTACTTACAGAACTCGGTCTAAAGGTGACGCAGATTGTCCCATCCTTGTTTACCTTCAATATCCAAGATGATAGAATTAATGAATTACCCGGCGTCTCATTCTCTAAAGCTACCGTACGGGTAATCGGAAGTAAATTTACAGAAATAGGACCCTTACTCATAACTCATTGGGGTCTCAGTGGACCTTCGATTCTAAAACTATCATCAATCGCTGCGCTACACCTTAATGAGTGCCATTATAACTTTCAGATACAGATTAACTTTATAGGGCAAACGGCTCAAGTATGGAGAGAAGTAATTGATAAACTGAAAAAAGTACATCCCAAAAAGTTGATTAAAAATTATAAAATGAATCAAATACCTCATCGGTATTGGGAAAGATTGGTTCAAAAACTTGAACTTACCGAAACTCCCTTTGCTGAATTGACCAAAAAAAAACAAAATCGATTGATAGAGGAACTCACCCAGGCCCTTTTTCAAGTAACTGGAAAAAGTACTTTCAAAGAAGAATTTGTATCCGCAGGAGGTATTGATTTGAATGAGATTAATTTCGAAACTATGGAAGCCAAAAGATATCCGGGTTTATACCTAGCGGGAGAAGTATTAGATATTGATGCGCTTACAGGTGGATTTAATTTTCAGGCATGTTGGACCGGAGGTTGGATCATTTCTGAAGCAATTTAGTATTTTTGTGCAATGACAGATCATCTCATTACCCTAGGCATTCAAATTGTTCCTAAAAGTAGTTCTCACGACACCTATGCCTTAGTCGATCGTGCCATTGATATCATCCAAAAAAGTGGCATAAAATACGAAATAACTCCTTTTGAAACCGTATTGGAAGGTAAATATGAAGATCTTATGATGATCTCTGAAATCGCACAGAAAGCTGTATTGGAGGCAGGAGCCGACGAATGCTTGGTCTACTACCGTATTCATTATCGAAAAAATGAAGATGTTACCTTTGAAGAGAAGAGGTTGAATCGTTGATCGTGGTTGCGGTAATTATTAAAAAAAATTGACTCCAATTTATATAACCAATAAGACTGCAATTGGCTGTTTTTCTATTTCTTACTATTGAGAGCTCTACGGAGTCTAGTAGTACCCATGATTTCCCGCAGGCTATGCACTAGGATGGTCAACCTAACAAGCTTAAGAGCGAGAGTAGACCGGTGCGTGCAGTCTAAACTTTCTCTAAAGCCCCATAAATTGAAGATCTACGGAACTCAATATTTACTATACCTGGAGACAATTTTTCGGCAATGAGAAGATTTTTCACGGGGTGCAGCATTTCAACGTTAGGAACACTATTTTCATGATTCGTGCCGTTCTAGCTTTTTAACAACTAATCTACCTAACTATTTATTGTCCTAGAACGGACAATTTTAGTTTTTAGGCTTCCTTACTCTTGTCCTTAAAATCATTCCATCGCACCTCCTCTTTGACACCTAGGGAATTAATACTGCTTTATCTTTCTGAGGATCATCTTTTTCAATTCTCCTTTGACAATAGCGATTACTTTATTCTAATTTTTTTTGCCATATCCATAAAATTTAATTTAGGTGCAGAAGAATACATCTTGACATTGGATTTTTTCAAAAGATTTGTAGATTATTTTTGCTTTACATAGGCTATATTCATAATTTAAAAAAAAGATTATAAACATTCCTTTGGTTCAAGATTATCTATTGAATTTTATTTTTCGGTAAGACGGCCTAATCAGTTTTATTGATTGCAAAAATCAAGCTATTATGAAAAAACTATCCAATAGAACTTCAATAATCTTGATTTTAAATTTATTTTTAGGAGTGCTCTGGTTATTGAGCGCATAAGATATAACTGACTTGTTAAACAATAATACTGATTTTATTCAATTGGCTTTCTTTGCTACATCAGCAGAATGGAATTTCACATTGATCCTTGAAAAAAAGAAGAATAAAAATTAAATCATAGGCATATCTTCAGCTGTCAATAAGGCTCCCTTCTTATCCTTAAAATCATTTCTTCCAACATAGTCTTTAACCTCATTGTAGATGGAAATTATAACTAACCTTCGGTCTTATAGCACTTCCCAAAAAACCTAGCGCTTGTTAATTGATCTCTGCACCATTGGTAGCATTAGTATCTGGTGCTATTGATTTAAGACTCCCATCTTCATTTTCAGCAAAAAGAAGCATTCCCTGTGAAGTGATGCCCATAATCTTGCGAGGTACCAGATTCAATAATACTGTTACTTTTTTTCCGATCATCTCTTCAGGACTAAAATGCTTCGCTACACCACTCACTATAATCCGCTGATCCAATCCTGTATCAACGGTAAATTTGAGTAGTTTATTAGATTTCGGAACTGGTTCTGCCGTCAATATCTCCCCTACTCTCAGATCCATTTTCATAAAATCATCATAGTTGATTTCTTCTTTAATAGGTGTTAACTGCACCGCTACCGCTTCATTTTCCTCTTTAGTATCCATAAGTTTTTTTATCTGGGCTTCAATAACCTCATCTTCTATCTTTTCGAATAACAATACTGCAGGGCCCAATATGGTCTCTTTTTTTAAATTATCTGAACAACCGGCATCCTGCCAATTCAAATCTCCAAAATTCAAAATTTTGCTTAATTTATCATGAGTATTCGGTAAAAAAGGTTTTGAAAGTAGCCCCAGCGAAGTAGCCATTTGTAAACTGATATTTAAAATGGTTGAAACCCGTTCTGCATCTGTTTTGATCAATTTCCAAGGCTCCGTTTCTGCTAGATATTTATTGCCCAAACGGGCTAAATCCATAAGGTGATTGAGCGCTTCTCTAAATTTGAAAAGTTCCAAAGCACCGGCTATGCGATCTGGAAAGCTACTCAAGGCCTGCAACGCATCTTTATCAACCTTTTGAAGCTCTTGTTGCTCGGGGACTTTTCCTTCAAAAAACTTATGGGTAAGTACGACGGCCCTGTTCACGAAATTTCCATAAATAGCCACCAACTCGCTGTTATTTCGAGTTTGAAAATCTTTCCATGTAAAATCATTGTCTTTAGTCTCTGGGGAATTGGCCGTGAGTACATACCGCAGGACATCTTGCTTGTCAGGCAAATCTTTTAAATATTCATGAAGCCAAACGGCCCAATTTCGAGAAGTAGAAATTTTATTTCCTTCCAAGTTTAGGAACTCATTGGCAGGCACGTTGTCCGGTAAAATATAACTACCCTCGGCCTTCAATATGGATGGGAAAATAATGCAATGAAAGACAATATTATCCTTACCGATAAAATGAACCAGTTTGGTGTCTTCTTTTTTCCAATAATCTTCCCAATTTTTACCTTTGGCCGCCGCCCACTCCTGGGTCGCAGAGATATAACCAATCGGGGCATCAAACCAAACATAAAGTACCTTTCCTGAAGCTTCCTTGATGGGTACCTTGATCCCCCAATCCAAATCTCGGGTCATGGGTCTGGCTCTTAACCCACCATCCAACCAACTTTTGCATTGACCCGAAACGTTGGGTTTCCATTCTTTGTGATCTCGTAAAATATATTCTCTTAAAAAATTCTCGTATTTATCCAATGGGAAATACCAATGCTTAGTAGTCTTCATGACGGGTACTTCTCCTGATAGCATAGATTTGGGATGTATCAATTCAGTAGGACTCAAGGTAGAGCCACAATGTTCACATTGATCACCATAAGCTTCGGGAAATGAACACGTAGGACAAGTACCCTTGATGTAGCGATCCGCCAAGAATTGTTCTGCTTTTTCATCATAAAACTGCTCGCTCTCTTTTTCTTCAAATACCCCTTTTTTATAAAGGTTCTCAAAGTATGCTGAAGCCGTTTTATGATGTTGCAGTGAACTGGTCCGCGAATAAATATCAAAACTAATGCCGAAAGATGCAAAAGAGTTTTTAATCATCTCGTGATATCGATCTACAATTTCTTGAGGGGTTTTACCTTCCTTTCTTGCCTTCAGAGTAATGGCTACTCCATGCTCATCGGAACCTCCGATAAATGCTACATCTCTACCCACACCTCTTAAAAACCTCACATAAATATCAGCAGGTACATATACTCCAGCTAAATGTCCTATATGCACAGGTCCGTTGGCATAGGGTAATGCAGCAGTAACGGTATATTTATTAAACTTTTTTTCGGTCATCCAAAATCTTATTTCATCAGCAAATATAAAGGATGCCAAATCACTTGAGCGCGCAATTAATTTTTATTTAGAGATTCCATAAGTATTTTCATTTGGAAATAAGCTAATTTTGCGGTTAATTCAAATAGACTATGCAAGAGATTCGAAACATTGCCATCATCGCACATGTTGACCATGGAAAAACCACCTTAGTGGATAAAATTATTTATTATTCTCAGCTTTTACGAGAAACTGAAGAAAAAGTAGATTTAATTCTGGATAGTAATGACCTAGAGCGTGAAAGAGGAATTACTATTCTATCTAAAAATGTTTCGGTAAACTACAAAGGAATTAAAATCAATATCATTGACACCCCAGGTCACTCTGATTTTGGTGGTGAAGTAGAGCGTGTTCTAAAAATGGCAGATGGCGTGATTTTATTGGTGGATGCCCTTGAAGGTCCAATGCCGCAAACTAGATTTGTTTTGAGTAAGGCCTTATATTTAGGATTGAAGCCGATCATTGTGGTCAATAAAGTAGATAAAGAAAACTGCAAGCCTGATGAAGTACATGAACAGGTATTTGAATTGATGTATTCATTGGATGCTACAGAAGACCAATTGGATTTTCATACATTATATGGTTCTTCAAAACAAGGCTGGATGAGCAACGAATGGAAGGAGCCGACATCCGACATCACCCCACTCCTCGATAAAATAATTGAAATCATCCCTCCTGCACCCATTAAGGAAGGTGTTCTTAAAATGCAAATCACTTCACTCGACTTTTCGGCTTTCACTGGACGAATCGCCATAGGTCGCGTTTCACAAGGAACCATCAAAGAAAACATGCAAGTAGGACTTAGTAAGCGAGATGGTAGTATGAAACGCGTCAAAGTCAAGGAACTTCATGTTTTTGAAGGCTTGGGTAAAAACAAAATTTCTGAAGTTCATTGTGGTGATATTTGTGCTATTACAGGTATCGAAGACTTTGAGATTGGAGATACGGTGACGGATTTTGACCATCCAGAATTGATAGAAAGAATTGCCATTGATGAGCCTACCATGAGCATGATGTTTTCCATCAATGACTCCCCCTTTTTCGGAAAAGAAGGCAAGTTTGTCACCTCTCGACATCTTAGAGAACGTCTGATGAAGGAAATAGAGAAAAATTTAGCTTTAAAGGTAGAAGAAACGGATACCGAAGATAAATTCTTAGTCTATGGCAGAGGAGTTTTGCATCTTTCGGTCCTTATAGAGACGATGCGTAGAGAAGGCTATGAATTTCAGATTGGTCAGCCTCAAGTAATGTTTAAGGAATTAGATGGCGTGAAAATGGAGCCGATCGAACATCTTGTAGTAGACGTACCTGACGCATTTTCTGGAAAGGTAATCGAATTAGCATCACAAAAAAAAGGTGAACTCAACATTATGGAACCTAAAGGAAATATTCAACATTTGGAATTTGATATTCCGGCGAGGGGATTGATTGGGCTCAGAAATAATATGCTTACTGCGACCTCCGGAGAAGCTGTAATGACGCATCGATTCAAGGAATACCAGCCTTTCAAAGGTGAAATTGCTGGACGTATCAATGGGTCCCTCATTTCTATAGAAAATGGACCTGCAACGCCATTTGCGTTAGATAAATTATTAGATAGAGGCTCCTTTTTTATAGATCCAGGGGTAGATCTATACATGGGGCAAGTAATCGGTGAACACAGTAGAAGTAATGACCTAGTCGTGAATGTTCAAAAAGGAAAGAAGTTAACCAATATGCGTACTTCAGGTACCGATACGAATGTCAAGTTACCCCCTCCTAAAAAATTCAGTTTAGAAGAAGCCTTAGAATACATTCAAAAAGATGAATACGTGGAAGTTACGCCTAAATCCATCAGATTAAGGAAGATTTATTTGACAGAGCATGAACGCAAAAGAAATGGGACTAAATAAGTTATGTCCGATTTTAACATAGTTTAACTTACCGTTCATAAATTTTCTAATCGAAACAAAATCTAGATAAGCAAGGTAAACTACATTAGCCTTTGAATTTTTGATATGAAAATCATTTTTTATCTATTCGCAACCTTTCAAATCCTCTATGCGGTCGCTCAAGGTCCTTACCAAATTAATCTAGATCTCACCGCTTCAAAAGAAGATCGATTACTGGTGGTGATGAACTTACCTGACATCCAAGAGGATGAGGTAGAGTTTCATCTACCTAAAATCGTACCTGGGACTTACCGCATTTCAGATTTCGGAAAATTTGTGTCTACATTCGATGCCTTTGATCATCTAGGGAAGCCCCTCGAAGTATCCAAGATTTCAATCAACAAGTGGCTGATCTCAGGGAAGCCCAAACATATTGAATATTGGATTAATGATACCTTTGACCACATGGAAGGCTATGACGAGAATTTTCTCTTTGAGCCAGGGGGCACCAGTTTTGAAGCCGATAGGAATGTTTTTGTACTCAATAACTTTGGCATAATTGGGTACATTGATGGCTATAAAGAAATTCCCTTTGAACTCCGTGTCCTTCATTCAAAAGATACCTATGGGGCTACTGCACTGGACAAGAAGATCCTAAACGATTCGCTTGATCTTTATATCGCGGCTGATTATCATTTTTTAGTGGACGGTCCCATCATGTACAATCAACCCGATACTCTCACCAAAAATATAGCCGGTGCCGAAATTCTCATTTCAGTGTACTCTCCACAAAAAGTCGTCAGTTCTTACGACATCATGGAAAATATTGAAGACCTAATGGTAGCCCAAAGCAATTATCTTGGCGGAACCTTACCGATTAAAAAATATGCCTACCTTATTTATCTCATGGATTACCCAAGTTTATCAAAAGGTATGGGTGCATTAGAGCATTCTTACTCCTCCTTTTATACGCTCCCAGAATCAGTAGCCAACCAATTACCTCAATTTGTAAGAGACGTAGCTGCCCATGAATTTTTTCATATTATCACCCCACTAAGCATTCATTCTGAGCAAATCCATAATTTCAATTATATCAATCCTGAAATGTCGCAGCACCTTTGGCTTTATGAAGGGGTGACGGAATACAATTCTATGCATATGCAAGTGCATCAAGGACTCTATGATAATGAAACCTTCTTAGAGAAAGTTCAAGAAAAAATCACAAATGCTTCAGCTTATCCTTTGGTTTCATTTACCGAAATGAGCCAAAAAATCCTTGACCCAGCATTCAAGAATATGTATAGAAATGTCTATGAAAAAGGTGCACTGATAGGAATGTGCTTGGACTTGGCCCTGATCAAATATTCCGAAGATACTTTAAATTTAGTAGGTCTTCTCAAACAACTATCTCAGAAATATGGCAAAGAAAATGCCTTTAAGGATAGTGAGTTCATCGATGTCATCACTGCCATGACTTATCCTGAAATTGGGACGTTTTTCAGTCGACATGTTCAAGGAAATGAACCATTACCTGTCGAAGAATACCTTTCTTGGGCGGGGATATCAATAAGAAAAGGTGGTGAAAAAAGAATGGCCTTGTGGGGTAATTTCAAATTAGGCTTAAACGAAAACAATCAAATCATCGCATTGGCTACCGATCATCTTGATGCTTTTGGAACTCAAATTGGCTTCCAAGAAAACGATGTCTTCCATAAACTCAACGGCAAAGAACTGAACCTCGACACTTGGAGAGCGTTGCTTTATGATTTTCAAGAAAATACACTCGATGGCTCAAAAGTGAAGATCGAGTTGATCCGAGAAATCAAAGGCAAAACTAAAATAATAAAAAGAAAGGCCAAAGCAGAGACCTATCTGTACAAATATCCCAATGAATTAATCATTTCAAATGAATCTACTCGACAACAAAATAAAATAAGATCTTCCTGGATGAATGGTTTATAAAAAAAAGTAGACCTGTGGATTCGATCTAATTAAAAAAATCATTTAAATACCTCAAAATGAATAAAAAAAATATCCGCATCAGCATCGCCGTTTCACTTGTAATCGTAGCAAGTCTTTTCTTACTCAACCAGCCCATAAAAAATAGTGACAACATCCTCGTAGAAGTCAAAAAAGGCACATTCATTGTTGATGTTATCACTACCGGCGAATTAGAAGCGAAGCATTCAGTAGAAATTCAAGGACCCATAGGCTTAAGGGCCCATCGCATCTGGCAGGTCACTATTCAAGACATGATTGACGAAGGAACTTATGTGAAGAAGGGTGATTATGTCGCTCGACTGGATGCATCAGAACTTACCAATAAACTAAGTGAATATCAGATTGAGTATGATAAAATTCAATCACAATTTATTCAAACCCAACTAGATACGACCCTTCAAATGCGCCAGTCGAGAGATGACCTAATCAACCTAGTCTATGAAATCGAAGAACGTAAAATGACCTTAGAACAATCCCAATTCGAGCCCCCCGCAACCATCAAGAAAGCCGAAATTGAAGTAGAAAAGGCAATCAGAGCCCATCAACAAGCACAGGAAAATTACTTTATTAAGCAAAAACAAAATATTGCTAAAATGACCGAAGTCACGGCTTCACTCAAAAAGCAAGGTCTGGAACTCAAAGGATTAAAAGAATTGACACAAAAGTTTATGATTTATGCACCTGAAGATGGCATGCTTATTTATTATAAAGATTTTGAAGGTACAGTAAAAATAGGTTCTCAAATAGGTGCATGGAACCCAATAGTGGCTACCCTTCCAGACTTGTCTGTGATGTTATCTCAAACCTATGTCAATGAAGTAGATATACGTAAAATCAAAAAGAATCAAATGGTTGAAATCGGTTTGGATGCATTTCCCGAAAAAAGCATACAAGGAAAAGTAATCAGAGTAGCCAATGTCGGCGAGCAAAGACCCAACTCTGACGCGAAAGTATTTAAAGTAAGTGTGGAACTACTAGGAACTGATGAATTAATCAAGCCGTCCATGACTACCTCTAATAAAATTATAACGCAAACCCATCAAGATGCTTTATTCATACCTCTTGAATGTTTATATAATTATCAAAACTCCATCACCTATGTATATCAAAAAAATGGCATTAATGTCATAAAAAAAGAAGTCATTATCGGAGAAACTAATAGTGATGAAGTCATCATTCTTGATGGTTTGGAATTCGGAGATAAAGTTTATTTAAGTAAAATTAAAGAAGCGGAAGATCAAGATATCATTCGCGTATCTGAATCAAAAACAGCAATATTAGGACAGATAGGTTTCAGTTCACCATCAAAAACTTTTTGATCATGAAGCCTCCCTTTAAAAATAATTTTACCGACAAAGAACGCTTGATCGCCAATTTCACTATTGCATTTGAGGCGGTCCTTTCTAATCGTGTTCGATCCATATTAACGGGCTTAGGTATTATTTTCGGAGTAGCGGCAGTCATTGCCATGCTTGCTATTGGTAATGGTGCTCAAAAAGAGATAATTGACCAAATAAAACTAGTGGGTCTGAATAATATCGTAATCAAATCTGTCATTGAACAAACAGAAGAACAAGTTTCTGCGGATGATCCTTTCATTAAAGAAAAAAATAAATACTCTCCTGGACTCTCATTAAAAGATAAAAACGCTATCGCTAAAATACTCCCTAACATTCAGGCCATTAGTCCAGAAATTGTAAAGGATACCTATATTATAAATAAGGGAATTCGAAGATCTGCCAAACTCGTGGGAGTGGAACCCCCCTATTTCAAACTCTTCAATTTTGAACTTGAAGAAGGAACTATGTTCAACGACCAAAATTTAATTCATGGAATGCCCGTCTGTATCATTGGTAAATCTATAAAAGCAAAATTTTTCCCTTCAGAAAATCCCATAGGTAAAAAGCTAAAATGTGGTAACCACTGGCTCACCGTAATGGGGGTTCTCGAGCAAAGAATTATTTCTAAAAATAGTATCAAGCGATTGGGTATAAGAGATTATAATATGGACGTATATGTACCACTTAAAACTGTATTGATCAGATATGAAAATAGAGATATGATTACAAAATCAATGATCAAAAAGGCATATAAAGAGAAAACCACCACTACCAATTATCACCAGCTGGACCGCTTAGTACTTCAAGTAGCAGAAACAGAAAAATTATCTGCTACTGCCGACATCATAGCACGGATGTTGTCACGAAAACATTTTGATATGGTAGATTATGAGATCGAAATTCCGGAGTTATTACTCAAGCAACAACAACGCACCAATGATGTTTTTAATTATGTTTTAGGAGCCATAGCAGGCATCTCTCTACTGGTAGGTGGTATTGGCATCATGAACATCATGCTCGCTTCCGTATTAGAACGGATCAAAGAAATCGGACTGAGACTGTCCATTGGAGCAAAAAAAACAGATATTGTTTTTCAATTTATGTTTGAGGCCATCATGATCAGTGCCACAGGAGGTATTATTGGTATTTTTACAGGTATTCTGATGGCCTATGGAGTAAGTGCCTTTGCTGATATTCCCACCATTATATCCTTTGGCTCCATTGTGATATCCTTTGGTGTCGCTACATTGATTGGTCTAATTTTCGGTATTACGCCTGCAAGAAAAGCGGCCCAACAAAACCCTATAACCTCATTGAGATATGAATAAATATCTGGTCACGTTATGGATTGCTTTTGGATGGATATCCTCTTATGGGCAAATCAATTACTCACTGGAGGACATCATTCAGAAGGTTAAAGTACAATCTACCCGATCTAAAGAAGCCGAAACGAGGAAAGAAAATAGGTATTGGCAATATAAATATTATCAATCCAATTATAATCCTCAACTTAGATTACAAGGTAATTCTCCTGGTTATAATAGAGACTTTAACCAAAATCGCTTGGACGATGGCACTATAGTATTCCAAGAGCAAGAACAAACCTTTACCTATGCCAATCTCAGTCTTCAACAACCTTTGGCTATTTCGGGAGGACAAATATCCATCAATTCTGATGTTTACCGATGGAAAAATATCCCACTAAATTCGCGCTCATGGAACAGTACATTGATCAATATTAAGATTGATCAACCCATTATAGGATTCAACCCGTTAAAATGGGACAAAATGACTGAACCCCTTAGATATGAAGAATCTAAGCGTGCCTACGTAGAAGAAATGGAATATATTTCCAGCTTAACTGTAGACCTGTTTTTTGACTATCTAGATGCACAAATTGGATATGATATTGCCAGATTCAATCTGGTCCGAAATGACACGATTTATAATATAGAAAAAGGCAGATATAATATTGGAACTACCTCTCGAGACAAACTACTACAAGTAGAGCTTCAACTCCTAAGATCTCAGCAACAATTGACACAGGCCAAGCTAGATTTACAATCTTCTGAATTGGAAATCAAAACATTTATTGGTATTGATGAAGTCTTCGATCTCATCATCCCTAACAAAATACCTGATTTAAAAGTTAACATAGATGAAGCCATCAATTATGCCTCTGCCAATAGATCTGACTTTATCGCATTTGAACGACGTCAATTGGAAGCAGATAGACAAATCGCTCAAGCCAAAAACAATCGCTACAGACTCGACATGACAGCCTCTTATGGTCTAACGGGAACGGGTCAAAATCTAGAAGATTCTTTTCAAGAACCGAATAATCAGCAGAGACTCAATATCCAGTTCAATATCCCCATCATAGATTGGGGTCGAAACAAAGCCAGTATGAAAACTGCCTTGGCCAATAAAAAATTAGAATCTTATGTAATCACCCAAGATCAGCGAAGTTTTCTCCAAGAAATAACCACGCTTGTCGCCCAATTTGAGGTATTGAAATCACAAATAGAAATTTCTGAACAATCTGATTTAGTGGCACAAGAAAGATACAATGTTTCTCAAAATCAATATTTAATTGGTAAAATAGACATTACCAACCTAAATATTGCACTCACGGAAAAAGACCAAGCCAAGCGGAGCTATTTAGCCGCACTTCGAAGTTATTGGAAAGCTTACTTCAATTTGAGAAGATTAACACTTTATGATTTTTCTCATGATGAATTGCTCTATCAGGAAGATTAAGGATCTTCTAATGCAATTGTTTAAACTCCTGTCATACTTTCTCATTAACTTTGAGCAGCTCAATTTCTAAAATATGTCTTTAGCCAAAGAACTTAATAAGCAAGGCAACTTGTTATTCAAATACAGGGGAACTCTTCCTTTGATTATATTATCGGTAGCCTTTCTGGTTTTTATTTTGAAGTTGCAAGCACCTAGCGCCTATGTCAATTACGATTATTATCCCTTTGGTTGCTTAGCTATAGCTTTATTTGGCCAATTCATCCGATTAATAACAGTAGGGTATACTGCAGATCTAACTTCGGGTAGAAATACAGAAGGACAACTGGCCAATGTACTAAATACGAAGGGCATTTACTCTATCGTAAGACATCCCCTCTATTTAGGTAATTTCTTTATGTGGCTGGGCCTCTGCCTACTCACGCAAGACTTGTGGTTTACGATCTCCTTTATCTTGATTTATTGGGTGTACTATGAACGTATCATGTTTGCAGAAGAAGCATTTTTGATTAATAAATTCGGAGATACCTACCTTGAATGGGCCTCATTAAGACCTGCTTTTTGGCCGAATTTCATTATTTGGAAATCATCAACCTCCAACTTTAATTGGAAAAAAATACTCAAAAATGAAAAAAATGGCATTACCGCTCTTTTTTCATTATTTTGGTTATTTAATTTCATTGAAGTAGGGATCATCTCCGGGAATTGGTCTCTCAAACCTAATCTTTGGTTGTACTCAATGGTATTAAGTATAATTTATTATATCCTAATGAAGGTCCTCATGAAATTGCAACTAATTTGAAAAGATGTTTATACTTTTCTGATTTTATACATGCCTTTGATATAGTTCCAAGCCATTTTGAGTTTAGATCCGGACTTATTGCGCGCCATTTCCATAGCATCCCAAAGTTCCTCGGGAATTTGATCTAATTGATTAAATTCTCCGGCTCCTTTGAGCCACTCTCCACCATCGATAGTCACTACTTCTCCATTGACATATGCCGAAAAATCTGATGCCAGATACGCTGCTAAATTGGCCAACTCTTGATGCTCTCCTACCCTTCCCACAGGTATCTTTAGAGCTGGATCATACTTCTCTCTTAATTTACCAGGCATCAATCTACTCCATGCTCCCTCAGTAGGAAAAGGACCAGGAGCTATGGCATTACTTCTAATACCATACTTGGCCCATTCTACTGCCAAAGATCTGGTCATAGCCAAAATCCCTGCCTTAGCTGCTGCACTAGGGACCACATAGCCTGATCCTGTCCATGCGTACGTGGTCACGATATTTAAAATGGTTCCATTTTTCTTTTTCGCTATCCAATCCTTACCCATGCACAAGGTAAAATTATAACTGCCTTTGAGTACTATGTCTACCACCGTATCAAAAGCCCGATGTGATAATCTTTCTGTAGGACTCACAAAATTTCCTGCCGCATTGTTTAAAAGAACATCAATAGGCCCCAGCGTTTCCTGGGTCGTTTTAATGACTTGTTCAACTTGATCATAATCCCTTACATCACAAGCAAGTGGTAATACTTTATTTCCACTCAGTTCATGGATTTCCTGAGCTGTTTTTTCGAGTACCTCTATTTTTCGACTGCAAATCATGACACTTGCTCCCAACTTGGAAAAATAAGTAGTCATTGATTTACCTAATCCAGTACCTCCTCCTGTGACTATTATTACCTTCCCTTTAAAGACGTCATCTTTAAACATTCCCTCCGAGTAATTCATATGTAGTCTGTTAAATAATATTTTTAAGTAATTTAAAATATTT
>DBBU01000059.1 GCA_002292365.1 Flammeovirgaceae bacterium UBA976 | reverse complement strand
CTGGCTCGACCCATAAAGGGGACTTTACCACTAAAATGATTTTCGATTTTGCTATTATCTATACCCAAACAAACAATCCCTTTGACTTTTTGGGCCACACATTGATCTAAAATTGAATAATCATTTCCTTTATCTATACCACCAGCAATCCAAATAATAGGCTCTTTTATGCCTTCCAAAGCGTAGTAGACCGCATCTACATTAGTAGCCTTAGAATCATTGATAAATTTGACTTGGTCAATCTCTGCCACCATTTCCAATCTGTGTGGTACATTTTTAAAGGATTTCATACCTTCCAAAACTTTCTTGATGGGAATTTCTAACATTAAGGCACACAAGGCAGATGACATGGCATTAATCATATTATGCCTGCCAATCAATGGAATGTCCGCCAAGGATATCCTATCCTTTTCATGATATTCAAAATTAAAAATCAGATGATCTTTACCTATAAATGCCCCTTTTTTTGAATGAGGGTTCGCAGATATGGCAAATAAACTCGCAGTTATGTCTCTTTCATTGACTTCCTCATTTACCGCACTACTGTCTGGACAATAAATGAAGGAAGATCCTGCGTTGACATTCTCAACTATACGAAATTTAGAGGCGACATATTTCTTGAAATCATGATGATATCTATCTAAATGATCTGAAGTTATATTCAGTAATACAGAAATATCCGGTTTAAATTGAATGATGCCATCTAGCTGAAAAGAGCTGATTTCAATCACATAAAAATCATAATCCTTTTCAGAAACTCTTTTCGACAGACTATAGCCTATATTCCCCGCTAAAGCTACGTCCAAGCCTGCTTCTTTTAATAAATGATAGGTCAATAAAGCCGTAGTCGTCTTCCCGTTAGTACCGGTAATCCCTATTATTTTGGCATTCGGGGCTATGTGTCTGAAGGCAAATTCAATTTCTGAAATGACCACTACCCCTTGGGCTATCAAATCCATAATTAATGGAGTATTATCGGGTATGCCTGGACTTTTTACTACGGTATCTGCCTTTTTAATTAGCTCAAAAGTGTGCTTTTTTTCTTCAAATGCCACCCCTAATTCATCGAGCTTTTGCTTTGTATTTGAAGAAATGATGCCAAGATCTGAAATAAAAACGTCATAATGATTCTTCATGGCTAAGATCGCAGCACCTACCCCACTTTCTCCAGATCCTAATATGACTATTTTTTCCTTCATTTATCTTTATCTCAGTTTTAAGGTGGCCAGTGTAAGGACGGCTAAAAGAATACCTACCGTCCAAAATCTGGTTACAATTTTGGATTCATGCAGCCCTTTCTTTTGAAAATGATGGTGTATCGGTGACATCAAAAATACACGCTGACCCTCACCAAACTTACTTTTGGTGTATTTAAAATAACCAACTTGTATAATGACCGAAAGCAATTCAATAAAAAATATTCCGCATAATAAGGGAATCAAAAGCTCTTTTCTAACGACCATAGCCAATACGGCAACGATGCCACCCAATGCCAAGCTCCCAGTATCACCCATGAAAACTTGAGCGGGAAACGCGTTGTACCATAAAAAGCCAATGCAGGCTCCCACTAGAGCCGCACAGAAAATAACCAGCTCCCCAGAATTTGGGATATACATGATGTTGAGATAATTTGAAAAAATTACATTTCCTGATAAATAAGCTAGAATGGCTAGCGACATAGCAATAATTGCTGTTGTTCCCGCTGCTAAACCATCAATTCCATCCGTTATATTTACCCCATTGGAGACGGCTGTCACAATAAATGTCACCATCAATATATAAACGACCCAGGCATATTCAGAAAGGAAATCAGGCAATAACCAAGAATACTGAAACTCATTATTTTTAAAGAACGGAATGGTCGTTGCTGATGATTTGATATCACTATACAGACTTATATCGTTGCTATTAAATTCTCTAACGACAATGTCTGGATGAGATACCATCGTGCCTCCCACAAGGAGACCTAAAGCTACCTGACCTATAATTTTAAATTTACCCCGTAAACCCTCTTTGTTTTTCTTTTTAATTTTAAGAAAATCATCAATAAACCCAATACTACCCATCCAGATAGCAGATATAATTAATAGGAGAATATAAATATTAGTCAGATCAGCAAAAAGGAGTGTAGGTATGATGATACCCAAAAGAATGATAATACCTCCCATCGTCGGGGTGCCTTGTTTTTCCATTTGACCACTTAAGCCTAAATCTCTAATGGATTCACCCAACTGAAAAGCTTTCAAAAGGCTGATCAATCTTTGGCCAAATGTAATGGTGATCAATAAAGAGATCAGCACAGCCAAACCCGCTCTAAAAGAGATGTATTGGAAAACCCCTACTCCAAATAGGTCAAATTCCTGATCGATATAGTCAAAGAAATGATATAGCATTATGATTTTTTAAGCATTTCTATTAATATTTCTTTATCATCAAAATGTACTTTTTCACCTTGAATGTCTTGATACTCTTCGTGTCCTTTACCAGCCACTAAAATCACATCCGTTTTACCTGCAAGATTACAAGCCACACGAATGGCTTCTCTTCGATCTGTGACCCGCATGACTTTCTTATGATAAATGGGAGAAATTCCTTTCATCATGTCATCCAAAATAATCTCTGGACTTTCAAATCTTGGATTGTCACTGGTTAGAATGACTTTATCACTATAGCTTGCAGCTATACAAGCCATTTTCGGTCTTTTCTCTTGGTCTCTGTTTCCGCCACACCCTACAACCGTAATGAGGTGCTCATTCTTTGTTCTTAAGCTATCGATGGTTGAAAGCACATTACTTAAGGCGTCTGGGGTATGTGCATAATCTACAATCGCCATTATGTTGTGATCATTGCTGACATATTCAAACCTTCCTCTTGCACTGCTGCTCTGAGATAATTGAATCAATACCTCTTGTGCCTCTTCGCCTAATATCGTTGCCACAGCATAGGCAGTCAATAGATTGTAAGCATTGAATGATCCAATCAGTTGAAACCAGATATTTTGACCACTAATTTCAAGTTCCAATCCTTGAAAGGTATTGTTGATTAATTTGGCAGTAAAATCTCCATAACCCTTCATGCCGTACTTATACACACGACTTTTAGTGTTTTGGACCATAATTTTACCTCGCTTATCATCTGCATTTATGAGCGCAAAAGCATCTTCATTCAAACGATCAAATAAGATTTTTTTTGCCTTTATATATTCATCAAAAGATTGATGATAGTCCAAATGATCATGTGATAAATTGGTAAATATCCCTCCCGAGAAGAAGAGTCCTGAGGTCCGTTCTTGAACCAATGCATGGGAACTAACCTCCATGAAAACATATTGACATCCTTTCGCAATCATTTCGACTAACAGCTCATTGATAGTAATGACATCTGGGGTGGTGAAATTAGAAGGGATAATAGTCTTGCCAATGATGTTCTCTACCGTAGACAAAAGCCCTACCTGGTAACCTAAAGCGCTGAATAATGAATGTAATAAGGTAGCAGAAGTTGTCTTCCCATTCGTCCCAGTGATGCCAATTAGTTTCAATTTTTTAGAGGGATGATCATAAAAATTACCAGCGATCACTCCCAGTTCCTTTGCGCAATTATCTGTTTCAATTACAGCAATATCATCACTGAAATTTCTACAGGATTTTCTTTCAATGAGTAAGGCTACGGCTCCTTTGGCTACTGCTTGTTCAAGATGATCATGGCCATCACTGTTCAGTCCTCGAATAGCAATAAATAGGTCTCCTAAACGAACCTTTCGAGAATCGAAAGTCAGACCATTAATTTCTCTATCCCTATTTCCAGAAATAGTCTTCAGCTTTACGCCATAAAGTATGTCTTTAAGCTTAGCCAAGTTTCAGTTCTATTTTTTGATTCAACCTTAATTTAGAATTAGGTGCAATGGATTGTGTTTTGACTCTTCCAAAACCTTGTATTTGTACTTTTAAACCCGCATTCTCTAAAACGAAATAGGCATCTTTCAATGTCATACCCACCACGTTAGGTACCTGTTCTGGCGTTAAATTATTCTCTTTCCATAATACAGAATTGTTGACGATTTGGGTCTTTACCCATTCTGCATTGGGTGCCTCTGAATGATTTGAAATACCTAGTTTGTTACTTATTTGTATTAGGTCCCTTTGATTTCCAGATTTAATCAAAGGAAAAATACCCACCATATGAAGATCTTCAATGGGGTCCACATCTTGTAGTTCTATTTCATTGGAATAGATTTTATCGGCTATCTTCCTAAAGACGGGTGCTGAAACATCTCCCCCATATATTTGATATCCTTTAGGCTTATCTATTACGACTATACAGCTATATTTAGGCTTTTCAGCAGGAAAATAGCCTACGAATGAAGTATAATACTCGTTAGTATATAATCCGTTTTTGACATTTTTTGCAGTACCTGTTTTACCCGCAATACTGTACTTTGAAGTATAAATGTTTTGAGCGGTACCCCGTTCTACTACTCCTTGAAGCATAATTTTAACATCTCTCAAAGTACTTTCAGAGCATATCTTCTCTTTCAAAATCTTCGCCTCAAATTCTTGAATGACTTGGTCTGCACGCTTGATATATTTAACAATGATGGGCTGTACCATTTTACCCTCATTAGCAATCGAATTAAAAAGGGTAAGGGTATGAAGTGGGGTCATTTTAAGCTCATAACCATGTGACATCCAAGGCAATGAAGTGCCACTCCAAGTTGAATCTTTTGGTGACTTGATGTAAGAGACTCCCTCGCCATACATCTGAAAGGCCAAAGGTTCATAAAGCCCCATGGCTCTCAATTGGTCGATAAATTTTTGTGGTTTTTTACCAAAATGATTCTGAATTAACTTAGCAATGCCAATATTCGACGATTTTTCAAATGCTTCTTGAATCGACAGGGTACCAAATCCACCTTTTTTGTGATCTCTCATCGTTTCATTGAAAAACTTGAAGGACCCATTTTCGGTATCAATAGAATCGTGAAGCTGCAATTTGGAATCTTCCAATAACGCAATCATACTGGCCAATTTAAAGGTGGACCCCGGTTCTCTAGAACCTTGACTTCCTACGGCATAATTATAAGATTCATAGTAAGTGCCTTTCGAATTTCTACTGAGATTAGAAATCGCCTTTATCTGACCCGTATGCACCTCCATAACTACTACTGAGCCATAATCCGCCTGATTTTTTTCAAGAGCCTCAAGCAATGCGTTTTCAGCGATGTCTTGAATATTTACATTGATGGTAGTTTGAATATCCATCCCCTCAATAGGTCTTAACTCTGTCCCATCGTAAACCGGTTTCCATCCCCCACCAACCATTTTCTGGTACAGGGCTTCTCCATCTCTTCCTGATAATTCCTTATTAAAGCTATACTCAAGGCCTACTACTCCTCTATCTTCTCCATTGACCGTTCCAATGGTACGGCCCCCTAGTTGGCTGAAAGGCAAAAATCTCTTTTCAACTTTTTCAAAAATGATTCCCCCTAAGAGTCGACCCTTTCTAAATATCGGCCATTCTTGCATTTTCTTTTTTTCTTGATAATCAATTAAATTTTGATTGATTACCATGTAGCGCCTTCCTATTTTTCTTTGCTCCGAAATCTTCGCTTTGTATTGCCTGGAACTTAAGTTTCTAAAATGCTGAGATAATAGATAGGACAAAGAATCTATTTGGCTATCAAATAGATCATGAGTCGCCAGCGAAGGATCAAAAGCCACCTTATAGAACGGTAACGAGGTAGCCAATAAACTACCGTCATCCGCATATATATTCCCTCGAGTCGCGTTGATCTTCATTACCTTAAGCCCATTGGTCTGACCTAAGCCTCTCCATTGTTTAGACTCAACATATTGAATGATCACCAGCCTATAAACCGCGGCGATAGTAAATAATGCCACCGCTAAATAAGTAATACGTACCCTCAACAATATGTCATTTTTTACTCTCACTTTGGCATTAAAATCTTTTGTGGTGGTTTTTTACTTTCATAAAGACCAAAGCGCGCTACACGTCTTGAAATCTCTGCTTGCTTGCTTGCAAACATATAATCTGATTTAAGGGTCGTATAATCCGCCCTTAAATCTTCTACTTCACGCTCTAATTGACTGATGCTTCGAACTATTTTTTCAGCATAATGTCGGTTTCCGATATATACCAAGCACAGTACCGAGACAAAAATAATCTGAGACATAAAACGCACATGGATCACCTCCTTGATGTTCCCATCAATATGTAAAAATCTTTCTAACAGCGTTAAAATACCTCGCTTACTTTGATCCTTAGGTTTATAGGTGTTGGTAGCCATATCAATTTTTTATCCCGATTCTTAACTTGGCACTCCTGGCCCTATTATTTAAAGCAATTTCATGTTCTGCTGGTGTGATCAACCTACCTTTAATAGGCTCAAAGGGCCTGATTACATTTCCAAAAAAATCTTTTTCTACCAGCCCATCAAGACTGCCTGTATTGATTAAAAATTTAGCCAGCCTGTCCTCAAGAGAGTGGTAACTGATAATCACAAGTCTGCCACCAACCTTCAAAACATCTTTAGATTGTGTTAAAAATTCTTTTAATGCACTTATTTCATCATTAACTTCGATTCGAATTGCTTGAAAAAGCTGTGCTAAATATTTAGCATGCTTCCCATTCGGAGCAGATTTCATTGCAATTGACCCAAGTGCCGCCGTAGTATAGATCGGTGCGATGGCTCTCGCACTTGTGATTTCGGCAGCCAATCTTTTGGCATTTCTTATCTCTCCATACCTTGATAATAATTGGATAAGATCGACTTCAGAATATTCATTTACCACTTTAGCTGCTGTGATAGCGGATCCTTTATCCATGCGCATATCAAGTGCTCCATCAAATCGCGTAGAAAACCCCCTGCTTTGCTGATCAAATTGATGGGATGAAACCCCTAAATCTGCTAAAATACCGTCTACTTTGTCAATTTTATGAAATTTTAAATACCTTTTGAGATGTCTAAAATTGGAAGGTACAAAAATAAAAGAACGCTGTGCGTCAGATTCAAATGAAGTGGTATTTCTGGACGCATCTGGATCTTGATCGAAGGCAATTAAAGTACCGTACTCCATCTGTTCAAAGATGGATCGGGCGTGTCCTCCACCTCCAAAAGTCACGTCTACATAAATTCCTCCGGCCTGGATATTTAACCCTTCAACACTCTGTTTAAGTAAAACGGGTACATGATAACTCATTTATTCACTTATTCATCAAGGTATTTTTCTGCTAAATTCGAATATTCAGTGATATCAGTCTTTTGATTTAAATCAAAAAGATCAGGATCCCATATTTCAATATAATTGCCCATTCCAATCAAAAGAGCCTCCCGATTGACTTTGGCATGCAATAACATCATTTTGGGTATCAAAATTCTAGCTGCATTGTCCAATTCTACTTGAGCAATACTCCTAAAAAACATCCTTTTCAGCTTTCGCTGCTCAGGATTAAACTCACTTAAACTTGAAATTTTTTGATGTATTTTCTTGTACTCGAGCATCGGGTAGAGAATCAGATTAGATTCAAAACCTTTTCGTAGGACGAGTTCTGAAGTAGAGACCTCGGGAAGATTAGACTTAATCTTTGAAGGTAAGACTAATCTACCCTTGGTATCCAACTTGCACTCAAATTCGCTTGTAAAAAAAGCCATAAGAGTTATTATAAAAATAAACCACCACTACAAATCTATAAAATAATTCGACATTTACAACCACTCTTCCCCACTTTATCCCACTTTTTTTTCAAAAAAAAATCTATCAGTTTACCTGCTTCAATAACCCTAAAAAAGGGCTTCTGCGTATTTTTTAAGTTAAAAAAAAATAATAATCACCGAGTCGATGGCATCTCTAGCAGCGACTTTTTTGCTTAAAAAATCATTTTTAGCTCAAAAAATGGTGAAAAAAGTGATTTTTATTTAAATAAAGAAGAATGGTGGGGATAGGTGATAAATCAAAGGAGATATTTACACTTTTTCACGTTCTCATCTTGAAAAAAGCATACTTACTACTCATTCAAAGATAGGGTCAATAAGTTAAGTATCATTTAACTTAGCAAAGCTTGGGCGATTAATTTTTTTAAAAAATATTGCGCTACTTTAAATTAAATCAGGCTATCTCAACGACCTCAATTTCAAAAATTAAATCCTTTCCTGCGAGTGCATGATTGGCATCAATTTTAATGTGTTTTTCGTTTACCTCAACAATTGTAACCGGAATTTGTTGACCATTATCAGCAGTCGCCGAAAGCTGCTGTCCTATTTCTGGAACTATTTCAGGTGGTAAATTTTTTTTAGGAACCGTCTGCACCATATCCTGATTATACTCTCCATAAGCATCTGCCGCAGGAATTTCTACTGTCTTTTTCTCATTCAAGGCCATACCGTCAACGGCATCATCAAATCCCTTGATCATTTGACCCGATGCCACTGTAAATTCAATAGGATCCCTACCAACTGAAGAATCAAATACTTCACCATCTGTGAGCTTACCGGTGTAATGAACTTTAATAACGTCATTTGTTTTTACTTTTGTCATAAATTTTTTTGAAACCAAAGTTAAAATTATTTGCCGAAAAAGTTAAGCTTCAATTCGTTTTAGTCATTAAATTCTTACTACGCTTATGGGGTCTAGATATATCAAATAACCCTTCAACTGTTTGAATCCCATTCGAGATAAAATCTGAATATATTCTTTCACCTGATTTTGATCCTGTACGCAAGGCTGACCTGTTTTGAAATCAATGACATGCCAGTAGCCTCCCTTATTCACCAATCTATCAATTCTTCTCCCCTCTCCTCCCGGCAATAACATAGAGTGCTCTAAAATAACTTCATCTGTTTGCTCAAAAAAGCCTACTACTTCTTTGTGATAGAGGATCAATTCTAAAAGCCTTCTTAACTCTAAATCATCAATCCTTAATTCATCTCCCACTTGATGTATTTTACTGAAGGCATCATGAATGTCAATTCCCCTTCGCTGGGCATCTAAAGATGTTTTTTTAATCATTGAGACTCCCCTTGTTTGCAAAAGCGCCTTCTCACGCCAAGAAGAACTGGGATATTCGGTTAAGCTAAATTCAACCTGTGTTTTGGCCTTTTTTATTCCATCAGGCAGTGCTCCAAAAGTGAAATTTTGAGAGTTCTCGTCCTCACCAGGAAAGGTCATCAAAATATTTTTCACAAAGGAACCCATGTCCTTCAAATCATTTTTTACTTTTTGTTCAGCAAACACATAAAGTGCATGCGTAGGCCGTGTTAAGGCGACATAAAGGACATTCATATTGTCAATAAAACCATTGATGTGTTCCGCCGCATATACATCAGACCAATAGGTTTTAAGCAAACTTCTTGAATGTTTGATAGGTATAATAGGCATCTGGACCACGTCATTTAACGGGGCACCATCCACCCAAATAATTTCATCTTTTCCCTTTTTTTCAAAAGGCCAATTCAAAAAAGGAAGTATGACTACGGGATATTCTAATCCTTTGGCTTTGTGGATCGTAAGTACCTTAATCGCATCATTTTCATCCGTTATTTTTATGGCTCTGTTTTGTCCTTCCTCGTCCCACCAAATCAAAAAAGACGGTAAATCCCCCTTAGCATTTTTGGTGAAATCTAAAACCGCATCTTGGAGCCCTTGGAGATAAGTATATTGCTCAGAACGATCATTCAGTGCCAATAACTCAATAAAAGATTCAATCAGCTCATACAAGCCCAAAGTTTTAAATTGGGGTAAATACAGCAAGAACTCAGTAGGCATATAGGCTTGCCATTGATCAACCTTATCAAATGCTTCCTGCTTCGGTCTTTTATTTTTAATGGACCAATAACTAGTGAACCATTCCCAAAGCGCTATTTTATCTTGATTTTGATGTACCCATCTCATCAAACTAATGATTAAGTTCACGACATGACTACTCGATAAATATAAGGCCTCTGAACTGACTACATCATAGTTTAAGCCCATTATCGATGCTTCAGAGCTACTGTACTCCATAAATCCATCTGCGATCACTTTTCCCTCTTTTTTGGTTCTCACTAAAATGGCAATATCTCTGAGTTGATAGCCCTTATGTTGAAGTTCTTCAACAACTTCAATTGTTTTTTTCAAGGCTACTTCACTCCATGTGTTTGCATCGTCGGCTTCGAGATAAGTTACATTGATATATGATTCATTGTCGGTAAGCATGACTTTTTGAGTAACTCTGTCATACGCGTTAAGTGCATTTTCGATGAATGCTTCATGAGTCAAGAGGAAATCCGAAAAATAGCGCCTGGCCACGACTGGCATAGTGGTGAATAATTTATTATTAAAATCGACGATATTTTTTCCGCTTCTCCAATTAGCATCTAGCTGATAGTCTTGAGAAGCCTCGATGCCAATGTCCTGCTTAACCTGATCTTTCAACAATCGCCAGTTACCTCCTCTCCATCGGTAAATAGATTGTTTAATATCCCCAACAACCATGCTAAAATAACCTTGATCTGTTCCGTTCTTAACCAAAGGTTTAAAATTATCCCACTGAAATCCAGAAGTATCTTGAAATTCATCGATGAGGTAATGCGAATATCGCTCACCTACTTTTTCATAGATATAAGGCGTATCACTGTCATTAATGATTTTATTAAGAAAATCAGGCAAATCAGCGATCAATACCATGTCATTTTCTTCTCGAAATTTGACCAATTCTTTATTGATCTTTGACAAAATACCAAAGGTATATAAA
Source organism: Flammeovirgaceae bacterium UBA976 (assembly GCA_002292365.1). Lineage (GTDB taxonomy): Bacteria > Bacteroidota > Bacteroidia > Cytophagales > Cyclobacteriaceae > UBA4465. Next base: position 10,320 of record DBBU01000059.1, on the reverse strand, counting down.
TACCTCCGGGCCTCTAGTGTTGAAAAATATAGTAATTCATTAGATAACATATACTCAACCAATTCATCATAAACAGGCCATAATTTTCTCTCCAAAAAAGAAATCAAATCTCCCGATGCTCGATGCTCTATTGTCAACCACGCTTCCAAATTTCCCATGGCCGTCTTACGTGGAGCACTTACTTCAAATTCTTGATTCGCTATTTTATAGAATAAGCCTGCAGGCCCTCCTCTTTTACCCTTAATAAAAGATAATCCTCCTATTTCATCTAAATGCTTAATCCCTAAATCAGCTAACCTCTGACAATTAACACGGTATGCATTTGAGGAATTATAGAGGACTTTTTTTACCTGAGGAAAGTACCTCGGATCGTCACTTAATTTTAAAATCACTTCCGAATGTCTCTTAAAGTTGTCCGTCAGAATTTGCCCCCCCAATTTTTCAACATCTGCCCTAAAATCCCATCGATTACCCTCCTCTACTTTGCTTTCCGCAAATTCAATCAGCCATTTCTTGAGCTCTTTTTGTTCGGAATTTCCTATTTTACCCAGCAATTGATCCACTACTTTTTTGATGACTTGTCCCTGATTCAAATCAACATTAAATGAGCCTTGCAAGCTCATCTCTTGTGCAAAAGATCTGATTACCTGATAAAAAAAACTATCAATGGTGACAATGGAAAATCTTCCATACTGATGTAATATGCTTGATAAAACTTCTTCGGCACGTTTTTTAAGATCCGATGCTGAAAGATGTAAGGCTGCCATCAAATCGGACTTCATTGCATGATCTTTGCCAAGACTAAGCGTCTCCAATACCTTCACAATTCGTGACTTCATCTCACTCGTCGCCTTATTGGTGAAGGTCACTCCTAAGATGTCTTTGAAGGCCATTTTATCCCTCAAGGCCAGTTTGAGATACTCCAACGTCAACTGATGTGTTTTACCTGATCCTGCGGAAGATTTATAAATTTGAAAAGGCCTTGCTATAGACATGGCCTAAAATTAGACAACCCTTCGCATTAATTCGAATATCAGATCATTCATTCAAAAAAAGCATAGACTTTTTTGAAAGATTCCTTAATTAAGTCATTTCCTAAATTCCCTATACTTCCGATATGTGTGTGATCGATCTTTCGATTGAAATGTAAATTCCCTTGCTTAATCGACGCGGACACGGCATGATAAGCATCTCTAAAGGGCACTCCAGCCGTCACCCTTCTGTTCACCTCTTCAACACTGAAGATTAAATCATATTTAGGGTCATTTATCACCTCTGCCTCGATAGATAATTGAGTCGTCATGGCCCTAGTAATTTTAAGGCAGTCTTTCAATGAGAATAAAGCAGGCATAAATCGCTCTTTCAAAACTTGCAAATCTCGATGATAGCCTGATGGGAGATTTAAGAGCATCATATTAAGTTCATAGGGAAGTGCCTGTAACAAGTTACACTTAGCACGGACCAACTCAAAGCCATCAGGATTGGACTTGTGCGGCATAATACTGGATCCCGTAGTATACTTTTTATCTACTTTTAAAAAATTAAAATTTTGCCCAGAATACAGACAAACATCCATGGCGAATTTTGACAAAGTAGCGGCAATACTATTGACCGAAAACCCTATACTTTTTTCCATTTTCCCTCGCGTCATTTGGGCATATATTGCATTCACATTGATTCCTCCAAAACCCATTTTCTCGGTAGTAGATAATCGATTTAATGGGAAAGAGGAGCCATAGCCTGCTGCCGATCCCAAGGGGTTTTTATCTACCAATTGATAACTTGACTTGAGCTGCAATAGATCATCAAGAAGACTTTCAGCATAGGCCGCAAACCACAAGCCAAATGAAGAAGGCATCGCGATCTGCATATGCGTATAACCTGGCATCAAAACCTTCTTATAACGCTCGCTCATAGCTATCAAAAGTTCAAAAAGATCTTTGATCAAGGTGGCTATTTCTTCAAGTTCTGATTTAGCAAAAAGTTTCAGCGCAGTAAGAACTTGATCATTTCGCGATCTCCCACTGTGTATTTTTTTTCCTATCTCCCCTAACTCTTCGGTGAGTAATATTTCAATTTGAGAATGGCAATCCTCCACGCCTTCACTAATTTCAAAAGTACCTGAATCAATCATTTGATCAATTTTATCAAGACCTAAGCCAATAGCAATGACCTCCTCTGATTTTAAGAGCCCTATTTGTCCGAGCATCTTTATATGCGCCCTAGAGCCGATGACATCGTACTTGGCTAAATAAACATCCAACTCAGGATCTTTGCCTACGGTAAAACGTTCAAAAATTTTATCAATAGATTCCTCTTTTTGCCACAATTTCATTTTGGTGTGATTTTGGAAAGTGTTGTGATTAAGTCAATATAGCCTTTGATACCCTGCTTTATTTCATCTAAGTAAATAAATTCATCAGCAGAATGAGATCTTTCAGACAGGCCTGGCCCCATTTTAGCACTCGGAAAAGGCATCAAACATTGATCTGAAAGGGTAGGTGACCCAAATTGATCAGTGCCCAGTCTCGTTGCCGCCTGGATCAGAATATGGTCATGTGACAAGCCCGAAGGATTTAAGTGGGTGGATCTGGGCCGTACCAAGCTTGAAATTTTCTGATTAATCAGACCAAGAATTTCAGAATGGGTGTAGGCATCTGTTGTTCTCACATCTACCACAAAATGACAGGTATCAGGTATTAAATTATGCTGATAACCGGCATCAATCATTGTAACCGCCATCTTGACCGGACCTAGTATGGATGATTTCCTATCAAAAACATGGTTTTTAAACCAGGCTACATCCTGCATTGCTTTATAAATAGCATTCTCTCCTATATCACGCGCAGCATGCCCGGTTACCCCTTTTGCGTATACATCCAAAACCATCAACCCTTTTTCAGCAATGGCCATTTTCATTTCCGTAGGTTCTCCTACAAGGGCATAATCAATTGGTCCCAAATCTGCTAAAATGGACCTCAACCCATTTTCTCCTGATATTTCTTCTTCTGCCGTCGCTGCAAAAACTAGATTGATGGGCAAATCAATCTCATAAAAATGGATAAAAGTATGTAACAAAGCGACCAAGGACGCGCCCGCATCATTGCTTCCCAAACCCGACAACTTCCCCTCCTCCTTAACCAGAGGATCAAAGGGGTTCAAAGTATAACCCTCATTAGGTTTAACGGTATCGTGATGGGAATTAAGGAGTAAAGTGGGTTTATCAACGTGAAAATATTTATTTTGCATCCATAAATTGTGATGCTTGCGCTCAAAATAAATACCCTGAGCCTCCAACTTGTCAGACAAAAGATCACCGGTCTGCGCCTCTTCTTTACTGAAGCTAGGCGTGCGGATCAATGCCTTAAGTAAGGCCAGCGCAGATTGATAATAATCCTCTAATTGTTCGTTAGATAATGGAAGTATATTCATGTCCTTGAGTTAAAGAATTGACTTTATCAAATCTAATAATACATACTTGCGTTACACCTTGTGCAAGGGCTTGAAATGCATTATCCAGCTTAGGAATCATTCCCTGACTGACCAAGTCTTTTGACTTTAATTCAGTATAGTAGGTATAGTCTATTTGGCGAATCAAAGAATCTGGCTTTAGGACATCTTTCATGACGCCCGGAAGATCAAATGCATAGATCAAATGTACCTCATACTTTTTAGCCATTGCCGTGGCCACTACATTGGCAATGGTATCTGCATTGGTATTCAATAAATTCCCTTGGCCCTCATGCGTGATGGGTGCCAAAACAGGTACCAGTCCCAAATCTATAAACGATGAGATGCGTGCCGTATTGACAAACAGGGGATCTCCAACCCAGCCATAATCAATACCCCCCTGTAAGGGTCTTTTTTCTGAAAGAATGAGATTGGAATCTACACCACTCAAACCCAAGGCGTCACAATTTTCTGACTGAAGTGCCGCTACTATTTTTTTGTTAAGCAGGCCAGCATAGACCATAGTTACCACATCGATCATTTGATCATCTGTCACACGCCTTCCTTCAATCATTTGGATATTTAATGAGAGTTTTTTTCCCCATTGCGTGGCTTTCGCTCCTCCTCCGTGAATAAGTATTTTAAGGCCTTCAAGGGCTTTGAATGCCATTAAAAATTGCTTCAATTTTATGGGATCATTGATGACATTGCCCCCTATTTTAACGATATGGAGTTTTTTTTTCATCATCTTGTTAGTAATTTTTTCAACACTAATTGAGCCGCAAATATCCGATTATAGGCTTGATCTTGGATAATCGAATGCCTACTGTCCATGGCATTATCTGCGATCACTACATTTCTACGAACAGGCAGACAATGCATTAATTTAGCTTGATGGGTGCGTTGTAATTTCTCTAAAGTTACCATCCATCCTTGCTGATTTTTTAGGGGTTCCCCATAATCATGATAGGAAGACCAGTTTTTTACATAGATAAAGTCTGCTTCTTTAAAGGCTTCATCTTGATCACAACTCAACGTTGCATTTTTGGTGAATTTAGCATCTAATTCCATGCCCTCAGGATGCGCAATATAAAAGTCCGCATCGTAATGCTGCATCCACTGGGAAAAAGAATTGGGCACCGCCTGTGGTAGCGCTTTGACATGTGGTGCCCAAGTCATCACAACCTTAGGTCGCTCCTTTTTCTTATGCTGTTCTATGGTCATCAAATCTGCAAAAGACTGTAAGGGATGTAAGGCGGCAGATTCGAGATTGATGATCGGGACGCCCGCATATTCTTGAAAGCCTAAAAGATATTTTTCGGAATAATCTTCCTTTCTATCTAATAGTGTTGGAAAAGCTCGAATACCCAAAATATCACAATACCCTCCCATGACTGCGGCCGCCTCAGTGATGTGCTCGGCAGGATCTCCATCCATGACTACACCATGGGCAGTTTCTAGTTGCCATCCCTCCTTATTTACGTTGAAAGTGATCGTTTCCATACCCAAGTTTTGAGCGGCCTTAATGGTGCTTAACCGGGTACGCAAGCTGGCATTGAAAAAAATAAGCCCTAGCGTTTTATTAGCTCCCAGCAATTTATCGCTATAGGGTGTTTCTTTAAGTATTAAGGCTTCACGAATCCAACCCGTGAGGTCTGAACAATCCTCAGCCGAACAAAAATGATTAGGCATACCCTACTTTTTTAAATGCTTCTAAAAAAACAACTAATTCTTCCTGACTCACCCCGAGGGGGGGTAAAAGCCTCACTGTATTTGATTGCGCAGCTGATCCTACAAAAACATGTTGCTCTTCCAATAAACTATGTCTGAAAGGTTTAGAATCTCCTGTCAAATCCAGTCCTATCATCAATCCTCTACCTCTTATTTGAACCAAGTTTTCTAATGATCCCAATGCTTTCCAAAGCAAGTCCCCCATAAAATTCACATGATTAATTAATTCCTCCGATTCGATGACCTCTAGAACAGCCAGGCCGGCGGCACAGGCCAAATGATTGCCTCCAAAAGTAGTTCCGAGCATCCCAGACCATGCCTTGATATCTGGGTGAATCAGGACACCCCCTATCGGAAATCCATTTCCCATACCTTTGGCTATGGTAATCAGATCTGGCTCAACTTGAGCATATTGATGGGCAAAGAATTTGCCTGTACGACCATAACCACTTTGGATTTCATCTACGATCAGTAAGGACCCATTTTGCTTACATAACAACTTCAACTCCTTTAAAAAAGCATCATCGGGCACTTGTATGCCCCCTACTCCCTGAATCCCCTCAATCAGTACTGCTGCTACCGATGCATCCAGACACTGAGCTACCGCTTCCAAATCATTTAATTTGACTCTTATAAAGCGGTCATTTTGATTGATGGGTGCTATCAATTTAGTGGTGTCAGTTGCGGTTACGGCTAACGAGGTTCTTCCATGAAACGCATTTTCAAATACAATTGTTTTGGATCGCTTGGTATGAAATGAAGCAACCTTCAAGGCATTTTCTATAGCCTCAGCTCCAGAATTACATAAAAACAACTCATAATCCGTATATCCAGACATTTCCCCTAATTTTTGACTTAATTCATCTTGAATAGGCATTTGAACTGAATTAGAATAAAATCCAAGCTGCCGCAATTGATACTGAACACGATCAATATAATGAGGATGACTGTGCCCAATGGATATAACGGCATGTCCTCCATAAAAATCTAAATATTTCTGACCTTCTTGGTCCCAGATCCAGGAACCCAGTCCGCGCACCGGATCAATATCATAGCGTGGATAAACATCAAACATCTTCATGATTTCATTTGATTTATTTTATTGAATGAGGTCATCACTCCTTTAATTAAAGAAGAACTGAATCCTTGATGCTCCATCTCATTCAACCCTTCTATCGTACACCCTTGCGGGGTAGTTACCTTATCTATTTCAACTTCTGGATGACTGTTATGCGCTAGGATTAAAGAGGCGGCCCCCTTGGCGGTTTGAACCGCTATTTTTTGAGCTTCCTCGGTATCAAAGCCCATTTGTACGCCGGCCTGAGTCGCGGCACGTAAATACCTCATAAAAAAAGCAATTCCACTGGCCCCCAATACGGTCGCGGCTTGCATCAAGCGTTCTTCGATCAATAAGGTCAACCCTAAAGTTTGAAAGAGCGGATCGACCTTCTCCAATGCCGTATCCGCTCCTAGCGTAGCCAAACAAGTCATAGATTGACCAATCGCTACCGCCGTATTTGGCATGGCACGAATGAGTTGAACTACACCTGAAATCTTTTCTCTCAAGAGATCTAAAGAAACACCAGTAATCACTGATACCAGAATATGATCCTTGCGCAAAACAGGTTTAATTACTTCAATCAATGCGTCAATTTGTTTGGGCTGAACACATAGAAAAATAATTTCAGATTGTTCAACTGCCTTCTTGTTATCACTAGAAACCCCGTATCCTAAGTCTCGATACTTATCGAGAAGGCCGGTATGTCTTCTGGTTAAAAAAATATCTGATGGCAATTTCAGTTTCTTTTCAACAATCCCGGTAGCGATGGAAATACCTAAATTACCTGCTCCAAGTATGGCTATTTTGTTTACTATTGTCATAATTAAAATACATTACTTTTTAAAGCCAAACCTGTGGCTTCATCTAAATCAAAAATTAGGTTCATATTTTGAATGGCCTGCCCTGAAGCCCCTTTTAATAAATTATCTATTACCGTGATGATGAGTACTTGATTCTCACTTTTAGAAACATGAACCAATGCTTTATTAGTATTGGTCACCATCTTTAAATCAGGATTGTGATCGATCACATGGGTGAAAGGATGTCTTTCATAATAATCTTTATAAATAGATTTGAGGATAGCTTCACTTTCATCTGAATTGAAATAAGTGCTAGTAATGATGCCTCGAGTAAAGGCCCCGCGATAAGGTATGAAGTTCATACGGCCAGAAAATGAAGGATTTAACTGATCGCAAGATTGGCCTATTTCCCGAAGATGTTGATGCTCAAACGCCTTGTAAACGCTGGCATTATCATTCCTCCAAGAATAATGAGAAGTTGCAGTTTTGGCTTGACCTGCACCTGTTGATCCGGTAAGTCCTGATACATGAATATCCCCATGAACTAAGGATGCAGCCATAGCAGGCAGTAAACCCAATTGGATGGCAGTCGCAAAGCAGCCTGGATTAGCGATGTAATTGGCTTTTCGTATCCATTTTCGAGACATCTCAGGTAAACCATAGACAAATTCATGGGACCCAGAGATTCTGAAATCTTGACTTAAATCTATGATCTTGATTGAATACAGTTCAGTATGAGCCGCCAAGTAAGTTTGAGATTGACCGTGTCCTTTGCAAAGGAAAACTACATCTAGTTCTCGAATATCTAGCTTTTCTTGAAACTCAGATTCGACATCACCAACCAAGTCAGTATGAATGGATGAGATTTTTTTACCTTTTTGACTTTCGCTTTGTGCAATAATTTGGTCAACATTGGGGTGATTACATAATATCCTGATCAACTCCCCTGCGGTATAACCTGCCGCACCTACGATTCCTATATTTAATTTATGCATCTTTTAATCCGTAGTATAATTTGGTTTGATTAGAAAAAATTTTCGTAAAGCCTTTAACTTCTGCAGCAGACCAGGCCTTATTTGTCTCACCATAGTTGGCTACAGCAGACTGCATCAAATCAAAATCAGATTGAATGCCCAATAATTGAAATCTATACGGTGCTAAGCGTATTTCAACATTACCGGTTACATTTTTTTGTGATGAAGAGAGAAAGGCCTCTATATTTCTCATCACAGGGTCTAGGTATTGACCTTCATGCATCAGACTTCCATAAAAAGCAGCCATTTGATCCTTAATAAACAATTGCTGCTTCGATAAGGTATGTTTCTCAAGTAAGTGATGCCCTTTGATGAGCATTAATGGCCCAGCCGCCTCAAATCCTATACGTCCTTTGATACCTATAAGGGTATCTCCTACATGCACATCCCGACCAATGGCATACTTACCACCCCACTCATTTAAACACTTAATTACGTCAATAGGAGTCATAATCGTACCGTTCAGACTAACCGGTTCACCTTTTTCAAATCTTATCTCAATCACCTCGGAATCGACCTCTTGGAGTTGATTTGGAAATGCTTCTTCAGGTAACACCACATTTGAGGTAAGGGTCTCCATACCTCCAATAGAAGTTCCCCATAATCCTTCATTGATTGAGTACAGTGCTTTTTCCCAAGCACCCTCCACGCCATGCTGCTGCAAATAAGAAATTTCTTCTTCGCGAGATAATGCCAAATCTCTGATAGGTGTGATGATCTCAATTTGAGGGCACATCGTTTGAAAAATAAGGTCAAATCTGATCTGATCATTTCCAGCCCCTGTACTTCCATGTGCAATGGCATCCACCCCCATTTCTATAGCCAAATAAGCTAACGCCATCGCTTGGAAAACTCGCTCTGCGCTCACAGAAAGAGGGTAAGTATTGTTTTTTAATACATTTCCAAAGATTAAATACTTTATCCCCTGCTCATAAAAACGCGCAGTCTCGTCAATGAATTTATAGTCCAAAGCACCTAATGAAAAGGCTTTTTCCTGCAATTGATTCGCAGCTATCTCATCAAATCCTCCCGTATTTATTGTGGCTGCTACCACCTCAAAGCCACACTCTTTGACCAAATACAAGGCACAATAAGAGGTATCTAAACCGCCGCTGAATGCGAGTAGTACTTTTTTCTTCATATTGATAGTTTATTATCACCCATCTTATTCTTAATAATTGCCCATCTACCGAGCCATTTCGACTTATTCCAGAAATGTTTTTTCTTTCCCTTGTTAACGGCTGGATTATATAACATCCCTGTGCAGAGACAGTTACTCCGGTTCTTTGTTTGTAAAATCTCATAGTTGACACAACTCTGACAGCCTTTCCAAAATGCATCATCATCGGTCAATTCACTGAAGGTGACAGGCTCATAACCCAATTCTGAATTTATTTTCATTACCGGCAATGACGTGGTCAATCCAAAGAGTTTAGCTTCAGGAAACATTTTTATGGAATGGTGAAAAGCGAGCTTTTTGATTTTTTTAGCCACGCCTTGGTTCCGAAATTTATGATGGATGACGAGTCCAGAATTGGCTACGTATTTGGTGTTACCCCAACTTTCTATATAACAAAATCCGACGAGCTCTCCCTGACGAGTGGCCGCAATAATGGCCTTACGCTCATTTATTTTCTGTATGATGTAACTGGGTGAACGTTTGGCAATACCGGTTCCCCTTTTTTTGGCACTCTCTTCTATCAAAGCAGATATGTCATGGGCATATCCCACATGATGTGATGAAGCGATTTGAATTACAATTGAATCCATTGCTTGATTAAATAAATAATAAAGTAATAAAAAGATGTATGAGGGTCGACCGTTCCACGTAGGAGGTCATTTTGATATATAGGCTAACGCCTAGCCGGGAATATCGGCCTTAAAAGAAAACTGGGTACTATGTAAATGCTTGAAATCATGTTTTACAATGCAAGAATAATATTAATTTTTAATTTTATCTAAGAAAAAGTGAGAAAAAGGATCTAATTGACTTAAAAAAAAATAAGCATTTTAGAGGCTGCTCTACTTTATAAGTTACTCCTTTTGATCAGGTAGCTATTTCTATAACTAAATCAAATTGGCACATTCGTAATAACTGAATTTTGAACAAAAATTTCTTTCTCCCAAACGACTTAATGTTCAGTGGGATACTTTTTCACCTTATCTTCTTCGCTAGAAATGCTTAGTAAACGAATAAAAACTAGCTTGAATAACGTCCCTAACGCTCAAATAATAATGGTTAATA
>DBBU01000058.1:9389-10055 GCA_002292365.1 Flammeovirgaceae bacterium UBA976 | reverse complement strand
GTTAACCCCTGCTAATTCCACGGTCTCTTCTGATGCCAGAAAACGCTTGATTGCACTAGAAGAATTCTCTGAGCTGGGTGATGGTTTCAAAGTGGCCATGAGAGATTTAGATATTCGAGGTGCCGGGGATCTTTTAGGAAGTGAACAAAGCGGTTACGTAAATGATCTTGGTTTTGATATGTATCATAAAATCCTCGATGATGCGGTCCTTGAATTGAAAGAAAATGAATTCAAGGAATTATTTCAAGACAACTTAGTATATGAAAAGGTCTCTGATTCATTTCTCAGTGATTGTGTGTTAGAAACAGATCTAGAAATCCTTATTCCTCAAGAATATATTACCAATACCTCTGAAAGGCTTAGATTATACAATGATTTAGATAATGTAGAGACAGATGACGCCTTATTAACCCTTCAAAACAGCACCAAAGATCGATTTGGTGCGCTGCCTGAACCTGTAAACGAATTGATAAAATCGGTTCGATTGCGTTGGCTTGGCCGCGATTTTGGATTAGATAAAATTGTATTAAAAAACAGTACGATGAAGTTACACATATTAGAAGGTAAAAAAGAAGCCTATTTTCTATCTTCTGCTTTTAAAAATCTCATTCAATTTGCCCAAAATCATCCCCAACGTTGCAAAATCAAAGAACAAAACCAAAAATT
>DBBU01000058.1:7051-9322 GCA_002292365.1 Flammeovirgaceae bacterium UBA976 | reverse complement strand
ACTTTTTCATTTTTCATTTCGATAAATAATATAATTTTTGCCTACATTAGCATTATTAAGTTTAAAGATAGTTAACCAATCTTATGAAAAATATTTATTCTGTGGTGAAGGCATTGACCTCTACCATAACAGTCGCATCAATATTAACCTCTTGTATTTTTGGAGGAAGTAATCCGAATAGTTCCAATCCTGGAAACAGCAGTACGGTCACAGGTTTAGAATGGAATGTCGATGAAGAAGATGGAGGTAGTTTTCAAGTCAGTGAGTATGCCGGTCAACCCGTAGGTCCTAACCTTGTTTTTATAGAGGGGGGTAGAACCGTCTTAGGTTCGGTGGAAGAAGACATAATATACACAAGAGATAATGTCGAGCGTTCAGTAACAGTCGCCTCCTTTTATATGGATGAAACTGAGATAACAAACATCAACTGGCTCGAATATGAGCACTATATCCGTATTGACTCTGAAGAGATTTATTGGCAAAATAACTTACCGGATACCACTGTCTGGTCACGAGATCTTGCCTTCAATGATCCTTATGTTTCACATTATTACAGGTATCCTGGATTTAGATTTTTTCCTGTAGTAGGTATTAACTGGAGGCAGGCTGTAAATTATTGTGCTTGGCGAACTGAAGTAGTAAACCTTAAGTTGGCAACAGACGCTGGCTTTTTCGAAGAAAATGAAGATGACGAAGACGATGCTTTCGCTGAAGACGATGCTTTCGCTGAAGACGAAAATACCGAGGTTGGCAATGTACAAGGAAACAGTCCTCGCGTCCCAATTGAAAGTGGTATCGTTTTGCCCGCTTACCGTCTTCCTACCGAAGCCGAATGGGAATATGCCGCTCAAGCTCTTATTGGAACTCAGTGGTTAGATGAAACGCAAACTAATAGTAGAATTTATCCATGGGATGGTCATGCGCTTAGAAATCCTTATGGTAAATCTATTGGATACATGTTGGCAAATTATAAAAGAGGTCGAGGTGATTATGCCGGTATTGCGGGAAAATTAAATGATGGGTCTATGATTACCGACTATGTTTATAATTACCCTCCGAATGATTATGGCTTATATAATATGGCTGGAAATGTAAACGAATGGGTCCAAGATGTCTATCGTCCACTCTCTTTTCAAGATATGGATGACTTAAATCCGTTCAGACGTGATAATGTATTAGATGAAGAAGATGCGTACGATGGCGGCTACAGCTTCATTGGAAACGAAAGAGCTTATGAAACTGAAGAAGAGGCCCTCAATGCAGGTGTGCCTCGTTCACAATATAATGTGGACAATCCTCCTATGAAACGTATGAGAGTTTTCAAAGGAGGATCTTGGAAAGATGTCGCCTATTGGATGTCTCCGGGAACCCGACGCGCTCTTTTTGAAGATTCCTCTACAAATGCCATTGGCTTCAGATGTGCCATGGTCCATGCTGGGTCAAATTACTAAAAAAACATTAATACAAAAAAAGCGATCTGCATTTCCACGGATCGCTTTTTTTATGCTTACCCGCCATAAAATTTTATTTTCCCATCATTATGAATATTGAGTAGATGAAAAGCAAGATATCACCAAGACTTCTTATCTTAATTGGTATTATATTTGAGAGCGTTCTTTTCTTCACCTTTTTTCTTTTGAAAGATGACTTAGGAGAGGTATTTAGGTATGCTGCTCGCTATTCTGGAAGATTTTCGTTTGTCTTATATTTACTTGCATTCTATTGGTTCATAAAGGAGCATACCCTTAATCTCCCCCTTATTAGAACCAAAAAATGGGTCACCGTTTTCAGTATCATGCACCTCATACATTTTGGCTTCTTAGCTGCCTCTGTAGAGCTCAATGACTTACCCATAGTTCCTATTAAAGTCATTGGTGGCTTCTTGGCCTATGTTGGGATCCTTTGCTATCCATTCTTTATAGGCAACATCCGAAAAATAGCCTCCCATCTGATGTATTTCTATTATGTTGGTTTCGTGATGGCCATGACTTTTTTGGCCCGCATTCGTGGAGAGTTTGTAGGTGCAAATCCTGAAGTTTTTCACTTTATTGGTTTAGGTATCGTACTTATTTCTTTTGGAATGGCTGGGATTCGACTTTACCAAATAAGGTAGAGATAATCCTTTCTTAGGATAAAAAACACCCTCTCTCACCATTTTAAGAGGTGCTTGATCAACTAATTATCTCCTTAAAATAAAATAGGTCTAGCGATAAGAAATTTATCTCAATCATAGAGGCTCGATTAAGAAGTCCGCATCTAACCGAAGAATCA
>DBBU01000058.1:5812-6931 GCA_002292365.1 Flammeovirgaceae bacterium UBA976 | reverse complement strand
CATACACTTCTTTTTGATTTTGCCAACGCGCTACCCTATCCTGTTTACTCTATGATTTATCTTGTCTTACTCTTAGAATAACGTCATCCTTAATAGTAATACCCGTTTTCTCTGAAAGACCCCTTGCTATTTCGCAACTCTGGTTAAACCCTCTCTTTTTCTCCTTGTCTAAATGTAAAAGAATAGGTATGAGATAATCCGCTTTGAGTCCTGCTTTAAGGACTAAAAAAGGGCCAAAATAACGTCCCATCAACACAGTCAATGCTTTATTTCCCCAATACTTGAAGCCATTTATATCGCTTGCGCAAGCCCCTTCTTATTAAGCAATAAGTAGACTTGAACGGAAAATACCTTTGATAAAAATCAGAAAAATTAAGANNTTTGATTTTGACCAGGTGATGAGTCAAAGTAAGGTAAATTCAAAAACATCGGGTACACAAGTATGACTCGTTATTTACCAAAACAGTCATACATCCGACACAGCAATAAGGGTATATTAATGCTATAAAGTCTTTCGAAATAACCCCCAAATAATATACTACAGCTGCCATATAATTAATCCTAAATGGCTTCTTTTATTGGCTTATTGCGGGGAAAAACTCTTTAATTTTAGTCTAACACTTGAAATTTTAAAGTAAGCATATAACTTTTGAATATGAATTGAAAACAAAAATAGATTTAACACTTATCTTACCTGTTAGAAAGTTCAAAATTCAATCTTATCTTATACGCTAACTATATTTACATAGCAGATCACATGAGTTTTCCTCACTTGTTAAATTGCCAGAAATTTAAGAAATGATTGATCCATCCCTTAACGACCAGTTTACTTCTTTTCGTCGTAAGTTTTTCTATAATAAGCTACTTAGAGGAAGCCTTATTTTCATCTCATTATTAGGAAGCTATTGCATACTTGTTGCTGGATTTGAATCTTTTATTCGACCCGGTACTTTCATAAGAGGGGTTTTATTAATGCTGAGCATTCTTTTTTTAATAACCGGACTCTGGATCTTTGTCGTTCGGCATCTTGTCGCCTTATTAAGACCTAAACAACACTTGACTGATGAGCAAGCCGCACGTCTCATTGGACAGCAGTTCACTAATATTGGAGATCGCCTC
>DBBU01000058.1:4742-5784 GCA_002292365.1 Flammeovirgaceae bacterium UBA976 | reverse complement strand
CGTTCCCTCGAATTTGATCAATATGCTTTTGATCGATCCATCAATTTGAAATTAAACAGTAAATACCTGTATTTTACACTTCCCATTCTCTTTTTATTCATGGTACTAGGTCAAATACAACCCGGTCTTTATTCTGACAGCTCTCAGAGAATCATCAACTACGACTTATTTTACGCAAGATTTGCGCCATTTGAATTCGATTTACTCTCTGAAAATTTAGAGGTGTTCAAGAATGAAAGCTTATTGTTAGAATTAGCATTGCGTGGAAATGAAATCCCAGACCGGTGTTATATCGTGATTGGTGACCAAAAAATCCGTATGAAAACAGACCAAAACGGTCAATTTTCTTATCTATTTGAAACCGTACCCAATAATGTAGTTTTTTCTTTCTTATCTGCGGGTTATCAAAGTAAATCGTACACAATCACCACAAAGGTCAAACCAGAGCTTATTCGTTTTGATGTTCAACTAAAATACCCACCACATACGCACAAAAAGCCGGATTTTTTTTCCAACAATGGTAATCTCAACCTACCCGAACATACCCAAATATCTTGGTCCCTTTCTTGTCAAGACGCCGATAGCGTACAGTTAACCGTCGGTAATCATTCTGCTATTTTGGCAACTTATCTTTCTGATAATCAGCTATTTAAATTGAAATACAATGCGATCCAGAGTGATCCATATGAGCTGCTATTAATCAATCAATACGGACACAATCAAGAGTCCATAAAATACCAGTTAACGGTGCAAAAAGATCTATTCCCTGAATTAGAGGTCGCTTTTTTCGTCGACACTCTATATTATGACTTCGTGCTAATCACAGGTACCTTTTCGGATGACTACGGCATCCATTCTTTAAAAATAAATCAAAAAGGAACATCAGATAGCCTAGTGATACTTCCTGTAAAAGATATTCCCAACACCCAGTCATTTTACCATCAAGTCCCTATATCCTCGGCAATGCTTAATCAACAAGCCCGGATTGAGCTACAAGTTATCCTGACAGATAATGATCTGCCCAATGGTTACAAATCCACTT
>DBBU01000058.1:2703-4660 GCA_002292365.1 Flammeovirgaceae bacterium UBA976 | reverse complement strand
GAAAAATTGAAAATAAAGCAAAGCTTAAGCTGGCAGGATCGTTCAATGTTCCAAGAGATCCTTAAAGAAAAGCAACAATTACAAGAAGCTATTGAAGACCTGTCTCAAAAAATGAAGGAGCTTAATCAGCAACAAAATAAATTTAATGATAAGGATCCTGTATTACAGCGAAAGGCCGATCAATTAAAAGAACTCATATCAAATGTTTTAGATGAAAAAACCAAAAAATTATTTGACGAATTAGAACAATTACTTAAGGAAAAACAAAACGTTCAGGACATTCAAAAAAAACTATCTAACCTTGCAAATAAAGAAGAAAACATAGAGCAGGCCCTTAATCGTGCTCTCGAACTATTCAAAAAATTAAAGCTAGAAAACGATTTAGATCAAGCGCAAAAGATGATCGAAAAATTGAGCCAAGATCAACAGAAACTCTCCACTGAATCTATTAAAAAAGAATTGTCAATGGATGAATTAAAACTTCAACAAAATGAAATCTCGCTAAGATTTGAAGAATTTAAACGTAACTTCAACGAAATAGAATCCTTAAATCAGGAATTAATCAAACCCGAGTCTCTCTCACCGACCCAAGGTTCGGAAGATCGTATTGATCAATCTCTTCAAGAAATCAACGATGCAATCAACAAAAAGGAAAGAAAAAAAGCCAGTAAAAAACAAAAAGAAACCAGTCAAGCAATGAAGAATTTGAGTGATGCTCTTGCAAATATGCAGTCAAATATGCAAAAAGAAACGATGACTGAAAACATTGAAGACCTTAATAAGATACTTGATGATCTAATTAAACTTTCTTTTAAACAAGAAGACCTGATGAAAACCTTTCGTACGTTAAAATCTATGGATCCTATGTTTGTCACCTTGTCACAGGAACAATTAAAATTAAAAGATCAGGTGACCGTATTGTCAGACAGTCTTTTAGCATTATCAAAAAGAGTGGTGGCCATTTCAAGCTTTGTAACAAGCGAACTAAGTGAGCTAAACAGGAACATCAATGCATCCATCCTCTCATTACGTCAACGGAAAGCAAACACTGCAGTAGTTAATCAACAGTTCTCTATGACTTCAATGAACAATTTAGCTCTTTTATTAAATGACCTCCTTCAACAGATGCGTAATCAAGCCAATAGTCAAGGCAGCGGTGAATCCCAAGATCAGCCCTCAGGCAATCTTCCCAATCTCCGTGAATTACAACAAAAGCTGTCGGAACAAATACAACAACTTAAAAAAGGCGGTCTTAAGGGCCGAGAACTGAGCCAAGAGCTCGCAGAAATGGCCGCACGGCAAGAGATGATCCGAAATGAACTCAATAAGCTGAACAATAAACTCAAAGGACAACCAGGAAACGACAACACCAATAACACATTGAATAAAGCCGCCGATGCCATGGAGAAGAACGAACAGAATCTGATCAACAAGCAAATCACTCAAGAATTAATCGACAGACAAAAGCAAATATTAACACGTATGCTTGAAGCTGAAAATGCCCTGAAAAATCAGGGTGAGGATCAGCGTCGCGAGGCTGAAACGGCCCAGGATTATAAGTCTCGTCTACCTGCTGCATTAAATAATTATTTAAAACAAAAATCTAAAGAGGTCGAATTGTTAAAAAGTATTCCTATTAATCTCCATCCTTTTTATAAATCTGAAGTCAACGAATATTTTAAAAGAATCAATGGTAACGACGAATATTAAAGCTCTTGTAGCAAATAGAGCCTTAATATCACGCTTTCTCTTTTAATTAATCTACTTTTGTCTTTTGGTGGGTTCGACTTTTAATAACAATTAACTTAAGATGCGCGAAAATCTATTTTTTCATTTTGAGGACATTTCAGAATTCTCGCTCCCTGAACATATTCATGATTGGATTAAAAGAGTTATCCTGAATGAGGAATTCGTACTCTCAGAAATAAATGTTGTCTTTACTAGTGATCATTATCTA
>DBBU01000058.1:0-2557 GCA_002292365.1 Flammeovirgaceae bacterium UBA976 | reverse complement strand
TATTCAGATAAATCTGAGAAGGACAAAGAACTTATGCGATCAATGGAAGACTTCTATTTATCTTTGTATACAAATGAATATGTTTCACGTGGAACATAATGGATCCGTACAACAACATATTATTATATATAAGAATCAATGTTCGAAAAATATGACGTCATCGTAGTTGGTGCCGGCCATGCGGGATGTGAAGCCGCCCATGCCGCGGCAACCATGGGATCCAAAGTTTTATTGGCTACCATGAACATGAACACGATTGCTCAAATGTCCTGCAACCCGGCCATGGGTGGTGTTGCAAAGGGTCAAATTGTTAGAGAAATAGATGCTCTGGGTGGTTGCTCTGGGATCATTACCGACCAAACTATGATCCAATTTCGAATGCTTAACAAATCCAAAGGGCCCGCCATGTGGAGTCCGCGAGCTCAATCTGATAGAATGCGTTTTGCTGAAACTTGGCGACTAGCCTTGGAAGCTAATCCCAATATCGACTTTTGGCAAGAGATGATTTCTGCTATTATTGTAGAGAACCATGTCGTTACCGGTGTACGTACGTCCCTTGGTATTGACATCAAATCTCAATCTGTCATACTTACCAATGGCACCTTTCTCAATGGCCTAATACATATCGGTAAAAAACAATTTGGTGGTGGGCGAACGGGTGAATCAGCGGCCTTCGGAATTACCGAACAATTAGTTAGTCTTGGCTTTAATGCTGGTCGAATGAAGACGGGTACGCCACCTCGCGTGGATGGGAGGTCATTAGACTACAAAAAAATGCAGGAACAAAAAGGGGACATAATCCCTAAAAAGTTTTCTTATCTGCCTGATATTCAGCCATTAACAAATCAAAAAAGCTGTTGGATCACACACACCAACGACGCTGTACACGCACAGTTGCAACTGGGCTTTGATCAATCCCCTATGTTTAACGGTAGGATCAAAGGATTAGGTCCTCGTTACTGTCCCTCTATCGAAGATAAAATCAATCGCTTTGCAGATCGATCGCAACATCAAATCTTTGTAGAGCCTGAAGGTTGGAATACGGTTGAGGTCTATGTCAACGGGTTCTCTTCCTCCCTTCCAGAAGAAATTCAACATAACGCTTTGCGATTAGTCACTGGTTTCGAGAAGGTCAAAATGTTTCGTCCTGGTTATGCCATTGAATACGATTTTTTTCCTCCTACCCAACTCCGCCTTACCTTAGAAACTCAGCTTATTGAGAACTTATATTTTGCCGGACAAATCAACGGCACCACGGGTTATGAAGAGGCGGCTTGCCAGGGTCTCATGGCTGGCATCAACGCCCATCTCAAAAACAATTTACAAGACCCCTTTATCATCTCTCGATCAGAAGGTTATATCGGTGTCCTCATTGACGACCTTGTCAATAAGGGCACCGATGAACCTTACCGTATGTTCACCTCCAGAGCAGAATATCGGTTATTACTAAGACAAGACAATGCGGATCAACGACTCACCGCCAAAGGACATGCACTCGGCTTAGCAAGTGACGAGCGACTCGCATTATTACATAAAAAAGTTGAAGGCACCTCTTCACTCCAACGCTACTTAAAATCTGAAAAAGTTTTACCCATAGAAATAAATAAGCACCTAATTCAACAAGAGACAGCCGTCGTTACCGAAAAAGTTTCTTTAGAACAATTACTGAAACGCCCTCAGATCAATATCGCTCACCTACCTTCATTGTCTAAAAAGATACAAAACAACTTGAGTCTTTATCCCCGCGACGTGCAAGAGCAAGCAGAAATTCTCATAAAATACGCATCTTACATACAAAAGGAAGAACAACAATCTAAGAAGCAGTTATCCATGGAAACCCTTCGGCTAAAAACTTCCCTTAATTATGAGGATATTAATTCACTTTCATCCGAGGCCAAGGAAAAATTAACTAAATTCCGCCCATCGACTTTAGGGCAAGCCTCTAGGATCAGCGGAGTCAGCCCTGCCGACATTTCTATACTCATGGTATACCTAGGAAGATAATGTACGAAAAATTAGACTTTTGTCCTTCTTGTAAGCACTCCACTTTTGACAATCGCCTCATTGCTAAAGATCATCTAGTCAGTGGTGAAAGTTTTGCCATAGTCCAGTGCCAAATGTGTGATCTCCTCTTCACCAATCCTCGCCCCAGCGATTCCCGTTTACCTCACTACTACGAATCGGATAACTATGTATCACATAACGACAACAAAAACTCACTTTTGAATTTCATCTACCGCATGGTGCGTCAAGTTACGTTACACCAAAAGCTTAAAAGTATTAGAAAATACCACGCTTCAGGATGGCTCTTAGACTTCGGCGCAGGCACGGGTGCGTTTCTCCAAAAAGCGGGTACCCACTTCGATGTCATAGGAGTTGAGCCCAGCTCAAATGCTGTCGACCACGCCCCTGTATCAATCAAAGCACGAATCTATGAAAATTTAGCTTCATATAAATCGGAACAAAAATTTGATGTAATTACACTGTGGCACGTATTAGAACATTTACCCAATTTGAGTACCACCTTTGGTGACATTAAAGATCGCTTATCGAAAAA
>DBBU01000042.1 GCA_002292365.1 Flammeovirgaceae bacterium UBA976 | reverse complement strand
ACTTTTTGCTGACGGTATACAAATCCTAAATCCTCAAGTAATAATTTTAACCCTTTATTGAATTTCTGATTTGATAATTTAGGAAAGAGAGTTTGGTCTAATTTTTTACCTCCACTATACTTTTTGAAGATATTTCCACTAATAAAATTTACAGGAACACTCACAGGACTATCTGTTTTTTGTTGAGTCCAAGTAAAGAACTCCTTATCCTTTTCAAATTGAAAATCTTTTACCCTAAAAAATGGTATATCTGAGTGTCTACATCCAATAGAACACATAAAAAGAAAAACATCCTTTATTAATTCCCAATTAGTAACCCTTAGAACCCCTCCAAATTCGTTTTTTCTCGTTCCTAAGAGAGTTTCTTCTATGATGTATATATTTTCCTTACTGAAGGATTTCCCCTTCTTAAAATCCCATTTTGTAGAGTTGTATAATTTGAATACCTCATCCTTATACAGGTAGATTTTTTCCTCTCTATCAATTGTATCTAATTTTTGAAACTTAGGTTTCTTTTCTATGTAACCCAACTCCTTTGAGAAATGAAGAAATCCTCTTAGATTTTCAAATGTTTTATTAATGTAACCATTGGTTCTGGGTGGTTCAAGACTCCATAGATAATTTTGAAATTCGTTTTGGAACAGAATAGTTTTATTAACTACATAATCATAGGTGATTTCAGTCCCTCTGTGATTTTGAAAATCCTCTAATCTATTCCTTAGAGTGATGATTGTTTTAACATAACCTCCTGAACGATGTTTTTTTGTTTCAAAGTATTCCTCAAACCCTTTCCAAAAACTTGTGTAATCAGGTGTTATCTCTTGTTTCTGTCTTTGTAAATCTTAAAATTGTTTTTTGACATATTGGGGGTTAGGTTCTAATCCATCTTCAATAGTCTGAGAAATAATCCTTTCTACATCATCTAAAATGGAGTTCAACCTTCTATTCTTGTCTGTATAGTTAGGGGTTTTGTTGGATATACCTCCACCACTAAATTGTTTAGGAGATAAATCTATTCCTGAATAGATGGAAACTTCACTATCCTTTCCCTTTGAACTCTTCCCTCTAATTCTAACATAAAGAGGGTGTAATCCATCTGAATTAGATTGTCTTTTATTGAGTTTCAATGAAGTTTTCATTGACTCAAAATTAAATAAAAAAATGAAATTGGGGACTAATATGGGGACTAAAAGAAATGAGGAACTCGTAAGTTCCTCATTATCAATGGTTTATTAAACCTTTTAGTCGGGGTGGCAGGATTCGAACCTACGACCCCCTGGTCCCAAACCAGGTACACTACCGGACTGTGCTACACCCCGAATATCGCACGCTTAAACTTGTTTTAAGCGGGTGCAAATGTAGTTAAATAATTACTATATGAAATCTATAATAGCGGAATTTATTAAAAAATAAACCAGTTATTGGTGATACATCATTTTTTAGGTATTCCATTTAATATTACTCTTAAACTTAACTGATGATCAGGATTGATTTAGAATTAAGTTAAATGATACATCCTTTGTGAAATGAATTAACTTAATTAAAAAAACAGCTAATTCAGCCGGAATATTTATAGTGATCAGTTTAAGATTAAGAGACGTACTCGTTTCTTGACATTTTCTTTGGAGAAAGAATAGATCCTAATAAACTGCCAGTTAATGAACCTAATCCAGTGACTAGGGCTCCAATAAGCGTACTGGCATAAATCAACCAAATAGAGTCCGTCAAATTCATTAGTAGTGCAATTTTTTCTGATAGAATGGAGTTGGTAGAATTATCTATGGTAAAGGAGAGATAAAACCATACGAGGCCACCCGCGATGACTCCGCCATTGAAACTATTAAAATTACTTCCTCGAATCAATAAGCTAATCAGTCCAGCTCCCACGGCTATGCTCCACCATGAAAAATAAAAAGGGAGTAGATAGGATAAAATACCTATTAGGAAAATTTTGATGATAAATTTCATTCTTAGGGTGTTAATTGAATTTCATAAAGAATATCTCCTGCCAACATTTTATTTTGACCAAATTTCAAATTATAGTATTTCCCTTCAGCCCAGGCTGTGATCATATGTCCATACATCGGATTGCCTGGATTGCCCGTTTGGCTACCTGGATAAACCCCGTAAGCATTGATACCTTGTGGATCCATTTCAACGACCATACGCCAAGAGGGGCCATGATGCTTACTTACAGCATTTACAATATTGTGGTTGCCCCCAATAGAAATATTTTTTGAATTAAATGAGGTGAAGCTACTGATCAGATGATTGATCTCAGTTTCCTTAAACTCATTCCAAGAGTGATTCTTGCCATTAATACTTAACCATTGATTAAGAGAATCTACAGCGGTATAAAAAGCATAATTAATTAAATCTGGAGTGGTTTCTTTTTCAGGCGTACTCAGGCGATCCGAAAATCCAACAAGACTATCTGAAATAATTAATTGAGAGGTGGTGTGTATATCAGGTTTATTGACAGCAAATGACATCGTATCAAATTCATCCCACAATTGATCCGACAAGATATCTGACCATAGTTCAAAATTGGTAGGCGCCTTTAAATTAGGATGATTAAAATAATCCCAGTTTTGTAATTCATAAAAGAATTTATTTTGATCCTCATTGAGTGATAGCGTATCTAATTGGGACAACAGATAGGGTAAAATCTCAGAAGCGATGTAATTGAAGTTATCATTTTGTAAACTCATTAAGTCTTCAGGCTCAATATTTTTCATGGTTATTAGTCGCTCATTAACCCTTCTATTCCTATAATTTTCAAATCGATGTGAATAAACATAATAAGGATAGGTAGTGCGATCTACGGGGAATTGATTAGCCGAACTCAAAAATCCTTGAGGATGATTATATCTTTCGAGTCTATGCTCAAAGGGGATATATTTTTTCCATTCTGAATCCGGATCGGATCCATCTAAAATAAACTTTCCTTGACCGGGAAATTTGATGGGAAACTTACCGGGTAGATTGAGAGCTATATTACCTTTTGTATCACTATATATTATGTTTTGAGGAGGGCCTGAGAAGAAACGGAGTCCCTCGACAAATTCATCATAATTATTTGCTTTATTAAAGTGAAATAGGGCTTTAAATGTAGTTGATTCGTCATGGGCGATCCAGCGCATGGCTAAATTTACTTTTTCATGATTACTCAAATAATCTCGATCATATACAATAGGTCCATGATGTACCCTAATGATAGTATCGATAAAGTTGTCTGCATTTTTAATTACAATTTCTTCGAGAATTTGTTCTGTTTTGAACCATTGGTTGTTGTACAAATATTCTTTGCGTGAGGTATCTTTGAAGGTCACTGAAAACCAATCTACTTGATCCCTTGGAGAGTTGGTTACCCCCCATGAGATAGAGTCATTAAAACCAATCAATATGACCGGTGTACCGGGAACGGTTACCCCCATGACATTGATATCGGGACTGGTCAAATGGCTGGCATACCAAATCGAGGGAGCCGTGAGCTCAAGGTCCGGTTCATTGGCCAATATGGCATGGCCTGATTTACTTTTGGTACTGTCTATGGCAAAGTTATTACTTCCATTTAAGGGATTTTGTTTACTAATAGATTCATTGACGATATGCTGTGCTTCGAATTTTTCAGGTTTTTGTGGTCGGCTCATGGGTTCGAAACCAAAAGGAGTATCTCTCGGTATTACGGGGGCTGACGTTCCGTCAGGCTCAGGGAACAAAACATTAAAAAGGTCCTCACCAAACATTTTTCGAAAGTTGGTATGCTCTATATCTGCTTCACTCCTAGAAAGTGTACTTGCTAATAGAGCATAAGCCATACATGTTTTTACGGTGGTCCATTTTTCAGGTTCATAATTGAGTAGTTTGAATTCAATAGGGTAGTCACCCTGAGATAAAGATGCTATATAGGCATTCACTCCATTGGTGTAGGCTGAAATGATACTGGCATAATAGTCATCTTTCATAAGCCCATCATGAAGTTTTAAGGTCATATCCTTTAGGCCCAATCGCCTTTGCAGTCGGTCGTATCCAAGTGCTTTTATACCCACCACTTCTGACAACCTGCCCATCACTACGCGGGCATAAAAATCCATTTGCCAAAGTCGATGATAAGCGGTTACATAACCTTGAGTCATGTACAAATCTTCAATATTTTTTGCGTTGATGTGAGGAATGAGCAACTCATCAAATTGGACGGTGACTACCTCTTTAAGCTCGATCAATTTAATGGATTGATCCAGACTGATCGGTTCTTTTTCACTATTTTGCCAAAAACCTTGATGCGGACTTAATAATTTCCCAATTGGAGGGATTTTATCAAAAGGCCTATTCAGTAAGGTGATTAGGGAGGCAGTAACAAAGAAAGAAATAAAAAAACCGAGGAATTTCACAGAAAAGTATTGTCTAGTTCAAATGTATGTTTTATTATTTATTTTGCCTTATTTTATTGATAAATAACTTCTTGTATTTATACAAGGAATGCGATATTTTTTCTTAAGATTTTTTAAACATTTTCCCTTTACCAAAGGGAAGAAAAGCTTCTATTTGGAAGGAAAAAAACAGATATTGATCGTTATTATTTGAATTTCCTCTAGTTAATCCTGCATCCAAGCTTTCCCAAGCTTCTTCATTTTCTAGGAATTGCTCTCTTCTTCGATTTGATAGCTTAGATTGAATAGAGCTGTCATCCGTAAACAAAGGAAAGATCCCTGAAACATCATCAAGATAATCTGTGAAAGTATATCGATAGGCAAGTTCAAAATTAAAGTTAAGGAAAGGCGTAATTTTCATCTTAACCCCTACGCCAGCTGGGATAATGAAAGTAAGAGGATCATAAGCGACATGTTCGGTTTGATAATCCCTAAGGGAAAATTTAGCATTAATCTCCTCTCCATTTTCTTGGATCTGAAAGTAGGTAAATGGATCCAAAGTGGTCATACCAAAACCTAAACTGAAATAGGGGTCAATTTTGCATCTTTGATCATAGTTACCCGCATAAGGTCGAATAAAAAAAATGCTCTGCAGGTTGAGCTCCCAGTTATTTGAAGTGAAGGAGAGGTTTCGTTCTTTTTCAAAACTACCATCGGGAGCTTTTTCATCATCCCCTCGCAATTGGTAAAATCCTGCAGAAAGTCGAGCGCTGAGGTGGCTCCATAATCTTGCTTCAATGGCCAAGGTACCATGAGAGAAGTCAGTTTGACGCTTATTTTCAGCATTGAGTTCCCCGATGTATTTGGTTTGACCAGACCCTATAGCCACACTGAAATAGCGATCATTGAGCTTCCAAGTCATAAAGCTTTGACTTTTGACCTGAAGGAAACAAAGGACTAATCCTAAGGAGAAAATGATTTTATTCATGCAACTAAATAACAAAGTTCAAAAATAATACTAAATAATGAAGATGAATAATTAATCTCACGGACCTTCTGCTTTTTTTAAAATTTTGATATACAATTTCCATATTATTTAATGACGCTATCTATTTGAAGGAGAGGAGTAGATCAAAGAATTTGTCATATTATATTTCAATTTTTGTAGTACTGAATTTTAACCTTATTAATTGAACAATCAAAAAATCATGAAAAAGTTAATAATTACATTAGTAACCTGCTTCATAATGATGATCGGCTACAATGTTCATCAATATGAGGTATCTAAAAGTCGATAAGGGTATAGAAACCAAATTCAAAGAGGATGCTAAAAAGAAAACGTGCATTTATAATTCGAAGGAGGGACAAATACATTATTTTAACTTTTTAGTGAATATTAGCCTGTATTCGGGAGAATACTTTTGAGTGAGATACGAGGAGAAGCTGTCAGGTTTTGATAGCAATGACCCCAAGGGAAATGACTATTGGAACGATCTGGTTGGGGACCTACATATCTCCTCTGATGCTCAAAGCTGGGGCTATGTAAAAAATACATCGCACGTTATG
Source organism: Flammeovirgaceae bacterium UBA976 (assembly GCA_002292365.1). Lineage (GTDB taxonomy): Bacteria > Bacteroidota > Bacteroidia > Cytophagales > Cyclobacteriaceae > UBA4465. The sequence goes on along the minus strand of DBBU01000042.1, from coordinate 2,924 downwards.
CTTAGTCCATTTGCAAAGCCCTTGAGATGTGTTTTAACCTACAACTACAAAGGAACCATGTAGAAGAATTTTGGAGATTCCGAAATAATGTAGCCCAAGCCCTCCAAAATGCAGATGTAGATATAGATGTAGATATATTTATGTAAGTATGGTGGTGCAGTTCAGATTGTAATGTTAATACAGTTAACGTTGTTTTTGGATATAATGATTATGCAGGGCAAGCTACCGATAATAGCGAGGAATGGGTGAAAGTTGCAGAAAAATATAATGAAATATTTGGAGAGGATGCTTTTGAAGTAGATATTCAGACTTTTGAGAAGTCACTCGAAATGTACGGAAGAAATAGTTACTGCATGTCTTTTCAGTCGGAAATGAGCTCACCAGAATATATGTCTTCTTTGGAAGAACTCAATACTAATAATTAATGCACTATTTTAATATTTGATTTGAAGAAAAAATCACTCTTTTGAGTAGAGATGATTTAAATTCGGGGTGAGGTACCTTTTCATATTATCCTTAAAAAAAGTTCCTTTAATAACTTAAAAACGGGGCTTTTTTAAGGATAATGATCACAGAAAAAATCTCAAATTTACTGGTCATAACTACACTATTCTTTTCTGATTCAAGCCTTCCGTGCCATCGAAGGTTTGGATACTACATATTCAGATACCTAAGTCATTTGTGCGTTCTGAGATGCCTAGGATGAAAATAATGATTTGCATTTAAATCCCTTAGCGGGGTTCTATTTTTAAGTAGACGATGACAAAGGAGATTAAAACAAAAAACCCATCATTAGATGGGTTTTTTGAGGTTCCGAACGGATTCGAACCGCCGTAAAAGGTTTTGCAGACCTCTGCCTAGCCACTCGGCCACGGAACCTTAGTTACTCAATTAATTATTTTGGATGACCATCAGTTTCCTGCTAATGTTCTTCAAAATGATTCAGACCTTATTATGATTTCTCATCTTTAGGTTTCTCTTTTTTATTCGCCGCTCGTTTAGCTACAGCCTTCTTTATCTCAGCCTTTGCTCCATCTTCCATTTTTTCTTTCAAAGATGACAAAACTTCAATATCTCCAAGGGTAGAATTACTTGAATCAGCTTTCTTTTTATCAGTTTTCTTACCCTTTGGCGCTTTCGGCTTTGGTGTTTCGTTGGATATATGATCTGATTCTTTCCATGAACCTGTGTGGGTCAGAATAATTCTCTTATCATCTTTTGCAAATTCAATGACTCGGAAGTCTAACGTCTCCCCTTCAGCTCCTTCTAAACCATCTTCCTTGGTTAAGTTCCTGCTGTTACAAGTCCCTTCTAATCCGTAAGGAAGTTCAAGGATCGCATTTCGCTCACCTTTACTCAAAATAGTACATTTATGAATAGAACCCCGAGTAAATACAGATTCAAAGTTATCCCATGGGTTATCCTCGAGATGCTTGTGACTCAATGCCAGTTTTCTATTGGTGGTATCAAGCTCCATGACAATCACTTCAAGTTCGTCACCTATTTTCACAAATTCGGAAGGGTGCTTTACTTTTTTGGTCCAACTCAAATCAGAAACATGAACAAGACCATCAATACCCTCCTCAAGTTCTATAAATAACCCGAAGTTGGTTAAGTTCCTCACAATACCTTTGTGCTGGGTTCCTACCGCATATTTGACCAATGCATCTTGCTTTGTCCATGGATCTTCAGACAACTGCTTGATACCCAACGACATTTTTCGCTCATTTCGATCAATGGTCAAAACAACGGCATCTTTTTCATCTCCGATTTTCATGAAGTCCTGTGGATTTCTCAGGTGTTGAGACCAAGACATTTCACTTACGTGGATCAATCCTTCTACGCCTGGTATTATTTCAAGAAAAGAACCATAATCTGCGACGTTGACAATCTTACCTTTGATTTTAGATCCGATTTCGATGTCGGCAGCCAATGAATCCCACGGATGAGGAGTCAATTGCTTCATTCCAAGTGAAATTCGCTTCTTTTCATCATCAAAATCAAGGACAACGATGTTTACTTTTTCATCTAACTTCAATACATCTTCAGGATGATTGATTCTTCCCCATGAGATGTCTGTGATGTGCAGTAATCCGTCAACACCGCCAAGATCGATGAAAACACCGAAGTTGGTCATGTTTTTGATGATTCCTTCCAATACTTGGCCTTTCTCAAGGTTACTTAGGATCTCAATTTTCTGCTTTTCAAGATCTTTTTCGATAAGTACTTTATGAGAGACAACTACGTTGTCGTTTGAATAATTAATTTTAACTACTTTGACTTCCATTTTGTTACCTACGAAAACATCAAAATCTCGTATGGGCTTGACATCAATTTGAGACCCTGGAAGGAAGGCTTCTACACCGTAGACGTCCACGATAAGACCTCCTTTGGTACGTCTTTTGACCATACCGTCGATGACGACATCCTCATCAAGTGCTTTTTGAATATTGTCCCAAGCCTTGACAATTTTTGCTTTTCTTCGTGATAGAACTAATTGCCCAATGGCATTTTCTTGTTCCTCGATATATACTTCAACGATATCTCCAGGCTTTAATTCGTCAACATCTCTAAATTCTGATCTTGATACGATTCCATCAGATTTAAAACCAATATTTACGATAACTTCGCGATCGGTCAGTGCGACTACATGTCCTTCGATGACTTGTTTTTCGGTGATTGTATTTACAGTTTCTCCGTACAATGACTCGAGATCTGCTCTTTCTTTATCTGAATATTCAGATTTGTTTTCATCCTCAAATTCCTCCCATGTTTGTTGAACGGGAGCAGGATTTTTGATTTTGACTTCTTTTTTTTCTATCTTGATCTCGGGCTTTAGGTTGGCTACTTCGTCGGAAACGGGAATTTCTTTTTCTTCAACTTTAATGACATTTTTTGTAGGCTTTTCTTTGGATGCTTTTGCT
>DBBU01000074.1 GCA_002292365.1 Flammeovirgaceae bacterium UBA976 | reverse complement strand
GATGTAGTTTGATAAAAAAGTAATTAATATCCCTAAAAAAATATTGAATTGAAACATGGCCACCAGTCTCCCTCTGACTTTGGCCGGTGCAATTTCTGAAATGTAAAGGGGGGCTACGATTGACGAAGCTCCAAGCCGATCTCATCAATCCATCAAAAAATAGGAAAATATGAAGATCCTAAGGCATATAAAATAGAGATAACCGATACCGATTAAAGTCTTCTTTCTCCCATATTTGTCAAAAGGGATTCCACCGAAAAGGGCCCTAAGACGGTACCTATTAAAGCAATAGAAACTGTAAAACTATGTTTTAATGCACTAAGATTCCAAATGATTTGAACAGCTTTTCAGCAACAGATATGACTGCAGTGTCAAATCCAAAAAGAGAGCCGTGATGAGACCGCACTAATAAAGTACCCGTTTACTCAAAGATCAGTATTTAACATTAGATACAATATCATTCATTTCATCGATTATTGAGCTCGGTTTTGATCAAGAATTTCATAATTTTGAATAAAATCGAGTACCTGCTCTACATCTATTTTTTTGGCTATTATTTTTCTTTCCTGATTTAACACGTAAAGCTGAGGTGTCGTTCTCACATTGTATTCCATTCTGAAATTATTCTGATACAGCGGATCCCCGAGATTCAACCAATCTAGCTTTTGTTCTTTGATAAATTTTTTCCATTTGTCTGTATCTGTAATGGTACAAATAGCAATCACCTCAGCTCCTGCTTTCTTCAAATCAGTATAGACCTCTTTTAATATGGGCACCTTCTTTTTACAATGACCACAATCTGGGTCATAAAAAAAATAAATTAAATACTTTTCATTCAATTGATTCAAAGAAAATGGCTGCATTGCGGTATCTAATAAGTTCATCAATGGTGCCATTTTTCCAATCAGATTAGGTCGGATAAACTTTAACTCTTCTTCTATTTCTAGCTTCTGATCTTCATCCATAAAATCAACTTTATCCGTCAAAAAATACTCATCAGATAAAAATACAGTGACCCCATCCATTCCCATGATTTTCGACTCTTGATATTTGGTATATAGGGTCATCAGCCAATACCTGAACGCCTGTGGATGACCTTCAAATTTATCTAACCAGTCTTTAATCTCGATATTGACAGAATCTGCTTGTCGGATGACCAAATCATCAAAATACTTCATCACATAACCATGAAAAACAGGAGTCCTCATCATACTGGGTGCATCGTCTAATACATCAAAATAATGATCCCTGTAGTATTTAAAAGATGCAATTTTGCGAGCTTGGAGGTCTTCTATTTTCTCGAAATCAGGAATCGTTACCCCTTCAACAATCTTTAAAAAAGAGATGAAAAATAAATCAGGATTATCTGAGATTAATGACTCACGAAATTCCTTTGCACTCAAACTTATTCCCTCTAATTCTTGGGTAATTGAAATAGAATCAGCAGCTGACGCAGTGGTTAAGCGTCCTGATAATTCAGATTGTTGCTTTTGAATCTCAGCCATTTTGTTTTGAAATTGGGCAAACAATTCATTGTCCTCTGATCCAGAGATTTCTATGTCCTTGTACCCTAACTCTGAGTTGATCTTCATCTCAAAAAATTGATCACTAACAATAAATTCAAAATAAAAATTTGGAGAATAAAGAAAATATACACCTTTTTCTAAAGTGTATTCTCCTTTTAGTTGAAGCTTATCATTGATGATTTCAGCAGAATCTAGAATTAATCGTTGGTTCCCAAAATGATATCCTACAATCGTGGAGGAATCTTTTATGCCCACCACTTCAATAGTAATTTCATGTCCGATACGCTCTTCTGTTTTTTGGGCACAACTGTAAAAGGTCAACGAAAGCAGCATCATGACCACATATGTCTTAAATAAATTTCCTATCATTTTATTCATCATATCATTCTAACCCTTAAAATTAAATGGTTTGCGGGATTAAACCTATTACTCTAATTCTTGTTTTCGGTAATTTTTGCAAAAAACCTGCTTCCCCTAAACTTCAAAAATCAGTCCATTTTAGTTTATATTAAACTTTTTATTCCACACCCTTCAGATTACTGATTTAATTTTGAAAACATATGCGATTTTCATAAGGGTCTATGAAATCCATCATAAAGCTGGCCTCTCTCAATACATTCAAATTTCTTTCTCTAGTTTGTTATCTGATAGCATCATTTATATATTTCATCAAGATCATTTTCAAAAATTGTGAGTTGATTTTTTCTGAATTCTCTAAAATCAGCTGCCGCAGGGTGTTCGTCAAAAGGAATATAATAATGTGTACTGTCCTTATTTGGACCTAATGTCACCCAGCTTAGGGCTCCATGATCCAAGGCTTCAAAACTGGTCAACAAAGTTTGAGAAAACCAGAGGGAATCCATCAGTCCATTTTGACCTGTTTCAGTAATTGCCGCTAATTTATTTTTCTGATGAGCTAAATAATCCAGATACATTAAATCATTCTTGAACTTATTTGATGCGATTTGACGCTTTGCCTCTGTATCCTCAAATTCAATATAATTTACCAATCCAAAAACATCCACATAATCATCTCCAGGATAACCATAAAAATAATCCTTATCCATATTTGATTTCTCCATAAAAGATCGATTGGGTGAATAAGCGTAAATTATATTGTGCACCTTCTTCACCTCTTTGAGATAATCAACGGTAAATCTCCAGAGGGAAACGAAAGATGCTTCAGTTCCATTTCCCCACCAAACCTCTCGAGTATTGTGCTGATCAAAAAGCCTTAATATGACCGGCATGTTGAGCTGCGAAAGAAAAAGAGCCAATTGATTCAAGAGTGTCACGTATTCCTGATGCAAAGAGGCTCCAAGTAATACATTAGCTGGCTCCATATTAGATATAAAAGGGTTTTTTTGGGTATCTGAATAGGTCGGACGCCAGGACAAAGCATTGATGCCACCTCTCGAATATACTTCCCTCATCCAAAGTTTCATTTGATCATACTTGATCGAATCGTTATTGTAAATATTCTCTGAGAAATCAATGGTCCATCCATGCATCGCCGGATAAGACCCTACGGTTTCTCTCACATCTGATCTTCCTTTTTTTGCCTGCCATTTAACGCCATAGGCCATATCATCTTGATGACCGATAAAGACATTTTTCTGTGCAGAATTCTTCAGATTTTGATATAAATTATTTGTTTTCTTCGATGCCTTTTCATCAATCAGCGATTGAGCTAAAACCACCTGTGAAAAAACTAGGCTAGCGCATAAAACGATCGTTTTAAACATATTAATTTTAGATTATTTCATCCATGACTCTGTTCAAAATTAAGAGTAAAAAATTCATCTACTCTAAAACATGCTATTATTTTTGATATCTGCTTTAAAGAAGCCTGCCAATATTAATTACAGTTGATATTCGATTAGTTTTTTAAAAACCTTTAATTTTGAATAAAAAGTTATCAAAAAAATAAAATCCATATTCCTTAGTATCCTGTACTACAGCTTTTTCTTTCTGCTCTTATTCTTCTTTCACCTCATCCAATACTTTTGCTATTATCTGATGGGTTATGAGGCACATAGATGGAGTGTGATTTATCTGAACAGATTGCTAATGTTGATTCAAGGCCTGCTATTGACTCGACATCAGATCCTTGGTATGGAGAAAATTCCAACAGATCAATCCATTATCGTCGTGTCTAATCATCAAAATATGATGGATTTACCCCCACTTATATGGTATTTCAGGCATCAGCATACCAAATTCATTTCGAAAAAAGAACTGGGTCGTGGTATTCCGAGCATTTCCTTTAATCTGCGAAAGGGAGGCTCTTTGCTCATCGATAGGAATTCTGGAAATAACGCGATTGCTCAGATATCTCAATATGGTCATCAAATCAATAAAAAAAACCATGCCATTGTTATTTTCCCAGAAGGTACACGAAGCAATAGTGCTAACCTAAGTCCATTCAAAATGGGGGGTCTCAAAGCATTGATTGATGCCATGCCTGACGCGCTTATCGTCCCCTTTGTGGTACACAATAACTATGAAATTTTTGAAAATGGTAATTTTCCACTTAAACTAGGAAATCATTTAAGATATAGTATTTTAGACCCCTTTTCATCAGAGGGCCTAGATGTAGACAGCTTGAAAGATACACTTGAAAAGCTTTACAGAAATGAATTAAATAACTTTTCCTAACCCTTCTTCTGCACTTCTTGGATTCTTCAGTTCAGCGCTTCTGATTTTTTCCAAAGGTTTTCATGGTATAATATATTAGCTTTATATGTATTTACTATCCTGATTTTTATTATGCTCCAGGTAAATAACCGTACCCAAATCAATAGATAAAAGTAAATGCGACTATCTTTTTATTTGCCATAAAGTATTGATTAAATAGCTTGTGCTTCTTGCAATTTCAAGGTGTACACCCGCTATCCATTGATCATATCAGGTCTGAGAATAATCAAAAAAAATTGACATATACATGCATTAATAGCCATATATATTTAATAAATTGATTGAAAATATATGGCTATGCCTAAGCATACACTAAACATCAATAAAACATCTTATGACGTCGAAGTAGCCGCAGGAACCTCCTTGCTTTGGGTACTTCGCGAAGATTTGAGACTGACGGGCACCATTAAAGCACATCATTTCTGGATTGCCTTAGATGTGGGTATGATCATTCAACCCAACAATGTCAAGGCCCAAATGGAAGGAGGCATCATCATGGACATGAGCAGCGTACTCAAAGAACAAATAACCATTGTGGATGGACAAATACAGCAATCCAATTTTCACTATTATTCCTTAGGTTATAATACAAGAGGTTCCAGACAGCATTGAAACTCCATTTATCCCTTCCAGCGAAAAGCCAGAAAGTATCGGTGAAACCGCCACACCCATGATGGCCGGTGCAATTGCCAATGCTTTTCTAAAACTGACAGGTAAACATTTAAGACATTTGCCTTTTACGCCTGATCGCATCTTGGCTGTTTTAAATGGCTAGGGTTTCATTCAGGTGGTCATTTAAGGGATTCGCAGGATTCCTTAGTAATCAGAATTAAAAAAAAAGGATTGACAAAACGCAGAGGTAGATTAATACCTAAATCTTTCAAAAGGTGGCCACCAGAAATGATACCATGGAAAAATTTGAATTTGCTAGGGAAAGTCATAAAAACCCTCTAAAAAAAAGAGATGGAAAGATTATTACTTCACATACACCTTTTTTGACTTTCCCTGTTGCATAGTACCTATAGCCGCCAGTTCTAAACCCACGGTTTTGACCAACTTTAAAAAATCAGTTGTGCTTTCTGGGGCTACAGCGACCAAAAGTCCACCGCTGGTCTGCGGATCAGCTAAAATGAGCCGTTGATTTTTATTTTTTAACTCAACTTTCTCACCATAGCTCTCCCAATTTCTAGTCGTTCCACCAGGATAGGATCCTTGGTTAAGATAAGATTGTAGATGCGGCAATTGAGGTATTACCTCAAAATTAATTTCTGCACTGATCTCTGACGCCTCACACATCTCAATTAAATGACCCAACAAACCAAATCCCGTCACATCGGTCATGGCATGAACACCCTTTAATGTGGCCAACATGGCCCCAACATCATTGAGTTGGGTCATGGACGCCAGGGCCAACGCGGCACCCTCTTCGATCAATAGATTTTGCTTAATAGCAGTAGTAATGATGCCTACCCCTAGGGGCTTGGTTAAAAAGAGTATATCTCCAGGCCTTGCCCCTTTGTTCTTTTTTAAGTTTTTGACCGCTACTTTACCCGTCACAGCTAAACCAAAAATAGGCTCAGAACTATCTATGCTGTGCCCTCCTGCCAAAGGTATATGTGCCTGCTTACAGACAAATCGAGCCCCTTCAATGACTTGATGGGCAACAGAGGCCGGTATTTCATTGATGGGCCAACCCAAAATTGCTATGGCCATCAAAGGATTACCCCCCATGGCATAAATATCACTCATTGCATTTACTGCTGCAATTCTTCCAAAATCATATGGATCATCTACGATGGGCATAAAAAAGTCCGTGGTACTAATTACCGCCGTACCATCACCTAAATCAAATACTGCAGCATCATCCCTTTCTTGATTTCCAACCAATAAATTAGGGAAAAGATTCTCTCTATTTTGCCCTAATATATCATCCAATACTTGTGGGGCTATTTTACAACCACAGCCGGCACCATGACTGTATTTCGTTAATTTATAATCCATTTTTTTTGGCAGTAAGTATCAGTTTTTGAGCTATTTGTTGGTCTGTCATTTTCAAGGTGCTGATCGAAGTCGCCAAGGTAAAGCCATTGTCTATGGTAGATCTCTCATAAGCCTTATCATAATATCCCAGCGCAATGGCACAGGCCTCTTCACCATCACCAACCTTAATCGCTTCTAAGGCAGCTTTTAGATGCTGTCCTCCCAACCTTTTCTCAATCTTCTTAAAAGCATGGATGAGCTCTTTCTTTTGAAATTGGCCATAATCATTGACAAGTCGATGGATCCGCTGATCAAAGGTACGTTCTACGACAAAAATAGGGGAGTTCCGAAATTTTTTGAACACCGCATCGGGAATAAAAGCTTGTCCGATAGATTGACTCTCACTTTCAAGCCAAATACGTTTTTTAAGATCAAAAGAAGAAAAACATTCGTAAAGATTATTCTCAAACTGCTCTTTGGTTGGTTGTGGTTCTTGTCCCAACATACCAAAAACAGAACCTTTGTGATGGGCCAGGCCCTCTAAGTCGATGACCTGTTCTTGAAGATCCATCAGTTCATTCAATATGTCCGTTTTACCGCTCCCTGTTTTGCCCCCTAACAAGATCAGATGGGCATCCTCAGCCATGAGGACCTCCCGGCAATGCGTACGGTAGGATTTGTATCCACCTTCCAATAATTGACATGAAAAACCAGCCGCTTCCAGTAAGACGGCTATACTTTGACTGCGCAGTCCTCCTCTCCAGCAATGAATCAATATTTTTTTATCAGGAGCCAATCTTGTCGTCTCCTCTATGAAAAATCTTAGTTTTGGACCTATGAAATCTAAACCTTCAAGAAATGCCACTTCCCTACTCGTTTGTTTGTACAGCGTTCCCACCCGCGCTCTCTCTTCATCAGAAAAAATAGGCAAATTAGATGCGCCTGGAATATGTCCTTTAAGAAATTCCCCAGGTGAGCGTACATCTAAAATAACACAGTCTTTTCTGGCCTCCCAAAGGTCAGCCGCCGTAATTTTATTCATAACAGCAAAGATAGACTTCTAAGAAGGAAGGTTGGTCAGAGATTAAAGGAAATTATCAACTTTACGATAAGCAGCTATGACGGCTAATTCTCCTCGTTTTCCTCCCTCGGAATTACCATGCTCCATTCCAAGGATTCCCTGATATCCTTTGGCATGAATGTGCTCAAAAATGTTTTGATAGTTTAACTCTCCTGTGGTCGGTTCGTTACGACCAGGGTTATCTCCAATCTGAAAATAAGCAATTTCTGACCATGAATGGTCAATATTTGGAATGATATTACCTTCAGTGATTTGCTGATGATAAATGTCAAATAAAATCTTACATGATGGACTGTCAACAGCCCGACAGATCTCATAAGCTTGCGGAATTTTGGAAAGAAATTGACCCGCATGGTCGCGAGGATTAAGTGGCTCCAATACCATTACCAAGCCCTCGGGCTCTAGTAGATCACAAGCTCTGCGTAGTGCTTCAATAAGGTGGGCCGTTTGATATCCTTCTTGAAGTTTCAAATCAACATAACCGGGGACTACGGTCATCCATTTAGCATTTACTCGCTTGGCTACTTCAATCGAGGACTTAATATCTGCCAAAAACTCATCTCTTAGATCTGTATTGCCATTCGTGAGATTGGGTTGATCCCAATAAATTTTATGACCAACGAATACACCCATAGTCATTCCATTTTTTATTATAGTCTCGGCTATTTGATTTTGAGTAGCCTTTGAACGCATTCGCATTTCATTGTCTTCAAAAGATTTAAATCCGTACTCAGCCATAAAATCCAATTGAGAGATCAAATCTTCACCTGCATGTGATTTGAACATTCCGAAATGTGGGGCATAATTAAGGTTAAACCGCGAATGATCTAGACCCCCCAAATGATCTCTATCCATATTCTGGAAACCAAATAAAGGCAATACAGCTGCCGCTACACCATTTTTTAAGAATGTTCTTCTTGACATTTTAGAAATATTTTAGATGAATGTAGTGACGCCTGGAACAGGAACTGGATAGTGACCTTCTGTATTGGGGACTACTGGGGCTAGGTCATTGAATGAGTTCAAATCTGGCACCAACTTAAGATCTGATGCCATCGCTTGGTCCCAGGTCAAAACTTGACCTGAATAAGTAGCCATTCTTCCTAGAATTGCGGTCATGGTACTGTTGGCTCCATTAGGTACATCGTCAAACTGATATGTCCCTGATTTAATTGCTGTAAACAATAAATTATGCTCTTGCTGATAGGGATTCACATCACCTTGATCTACATGTTGATAAATTGATTTTCCGTTATTTGAATTAATTGAAGCAAAATTTTCACTATTTATCCGCAAATGCCCCTTGGTCCCTTGAAAAACTTCTTCCACTCGATTCATACATCCCCTTTGATGCCTACATTGGCTGGATATTATTTGACCTTCAGGATAAGTGAACTCTACGAAATGGTGATCAAAAATATGTCCATGATCTCGCCCTTTTCTCGTCTCTCGGCCACCCATTCCTTGTGCACTTAAAGGGATCGATCCAATAAACCAATTAGCTACATCTATGTTGTGTATGTGTTGCTCCAAGATATGATCCCCACAAATCCAGTTAAAATAATACCAATTGCGCATCTGATATTCTAATTCTGTTTGCTGATATTGCCTTTTACGTACCCATACACCTGGGCTATTCCAATATACTTGTCCAGAGACAATATCACCTATTTTTCCTTTTTGCACCAATTCATGTGCGGTCAAATAATTTTTTTGATAATGTCGCTGAAGACCGACAATCACATTTAATTTTTTTTGTTTGGCTAATTTCCCTGCAGCTAATATTCTCTTTATGCCTATCACATCTGTGGCCAAAGGTTTTTCCATAAAAACATGTTTACCTTGATTGACAGCATATTCGAAATGCACAGGCCTAAACCCTGGAGGCGTAGTCAAAATAACAACATCTGCCCTATCAATGGCTTTTTTATAAGCATCAAATCCAACAAACATTGTTTCTGGACTTACTTTAATTTGACCAGAATCAGCAAGCTTCATGGACAATCCTTTGAAACTATTTTGCAACTGATCGTCAAAAACATCTGCCATAGCCACTAACCTTACTGCGGGATCTGCTTGTATAGCTTGTGCAGCAGCACCCGTTCCTCTACCCCCACAACCCACCAAGGCCACGCTGATTTCACCTACTCCTGCCACATAGGCGTGGGCCTGAGTAGGTAGCTTAGAGGCCAATAAGCCTGCTCCTGTATAAGCCACAGTTTTCCTTAAAAATTTCCTTCTTGCTTCATTTGTCTGTGCTCTCTTCATTCTATTTAGGATTAATATTCTTTAATGGGGTTACCCCAATACAAATTCATTTCATCTAAATTAAGGATTTTATTTGATCTCACTACTCTAAAGCCGATGTGAGGGGCATCGGTATGCCACCATAAGCTCTTAGGCAATTGGGGATCTCGCTGCTTTAGTTTTGGACTTGAGTAATCTCTTTCCGAAGAACGAAGAGCTTCTTTGGGATCTCGCCATGACCCGCCTCTAAATACTCTCGGGTAAAGGCTCTCCTTTCTTAAAAAAAAATGACCACTATCTAATGCAGTGTCATACCCCTTGGGATCATAATGGTCCAATACCCATTCAGCAACGTTGCCATGCATATCATATAACCCAAATGAATTCGGCTTTTTCAAACCACTCGGATGAAAAGTACCCTGACTATTATCTGCATACCAGGCATAATCATCTATTAAATTTGGGTCAAAAGAGTAAGGTTCTGTGGTCCCTGCACGACAGGCATATTCCCATTCTGCCTCAGTGGGTAAACGATAGAACCTCCCTGTTTTTGCAGAAAGCCATTTACAGAACATAGAAGCTGCATATTGTGTCACGTCAATAACAGGATGATTTGTTACATTGAAATTAACATAAGGCATGGTAGCAGCAGAAAGACCATCAATCTCCAATACTAAATCTCCATAATCATCTGCCCTGATATGATCTTTTTCTCTATATAAAAATTCTTGATAAATTTCCCATGAAATTTCCTTCTCGCTCATCCAGAAAGCATCTACATAAACCTCATATTGTGGGCTTTGGACCCCTTTATTTTGAAATCCTCCATCCATACTGCCCATAGCATAATTACCTGAAGCAATCGCTCGCATTTTTATGATTTTCTGATCTCCAAGAACAGTTTCCTCATAATTTTCCAAAGGAGTACTGACTAAAGATGGATGGGTCATCATAAGGGAAAAAAATAAACTAAAGATCAATTTATAAAGTAACACAGCCTTTCTTGTTTGTTATATTAAACATATTATCTCGAGAAAATTATAATCAAAAGGGCATCACTCTTTTTATAAAGACAGGTAATTAAAATTTGAAGTAAGTCAGTTCTTTAACCCTCATTATGTGCCTAATTTAAAAAAAAATTATTTGTAAATAATAATTTGACTATTTTTGACAACATGAAGTTTAGGCACCTTTTAATAATTTTATGCGCCTTTTCAAGCTGCGAAATAGGGTCTGTATTTGGGCCTAAAATTCCCAAAATAGAAATTGATAAAAAGGACTTGAACTTGAGTTGGGATCAAAAGGGTAAGCGACGCTATCAAGATAAGTTATTTTCAGGCTATGTAGTTCAAAAAAATGAAAAAAATGTAGTTCTAAATAAGATCCCATTTTATGAAGGATTACAAGAGGGTGAGATGTTGGGCTATTATGGTGACGGCACAAAAAGACACCATCGACCCTACCTTCATGGCAAAAAGCATGGAACCCATTTAGGCTGGTATCCCGATGGTTCACTCAAATTTGAATACCATTTTAAAAATGGCATGAACGTGGGTAATCATAAGGAATGGTATCAAGATGGCTCACCCTTGCAAGATCGAAACTATGCCAATGGTCAGCCCATGGGTTCACAGAAAGTTTGGCGCAGAGATGGTAAAATCAGAGCTAATTTCGTCATCCGAGAAAATGGAAAAAAATATGGACTGATGGGTATGAAGCGATGCACAAAGATTGATACAAAAAAACAAATATTAGATCCTTATAAGGGTAAGTAAATGAAAAAAATAATTTGGCTGATGCTCTGTATGGGATTGATTGCTTTCAGCAGGCAAAGAATAGTAAATGAAGACTTGGAAATTTCGGAAATAGAACTACCCTTCTATATTGAACCCACATTCACACCTGAATGGATCGAAAAGACTGATGGGGCATTCGATGACATCCACACTATTGCTGATTTTAAATTTCAGAACCAAAAAGGAAATTGGATCACACAAGATGATATGGATGGTAAACTTTATGTCGCCAATTTCTTTTTTTCCATTTGCCCAAATGTATGCCCTTTAATGACGGGGAATTTACTAAAAGTTCAAGATACCTTTAAATCTAACCCTAATGTCAAAATTCTTTCTCATACCGTCATGCCGTGGGTAGACTCAGTGGGTAGACTTAGAGAATATGCGGATTTTAATGGAATAAATGCTGAAAACTGGTTTCTACTCACAGGAGATAAAAAAGAGATCTACGAACTCGCTAGAAACTCCTATTATGCCGATGAGGGCTTTGGAAAAAACGTGACAGAAGATGATGATTTTTTACATACTGAAAATTTAGTACTCATCGATCAACACAGACGAATAAGAGGAGTTTACAATGGCACCCTATCCTTGGAAACGAAACGACTCATAGAAGACATTAAGTCTATTTTAGAATGATGATAATATGTCTATTACTTAACCATCACCAGCATCTAAATTGAGCTCTGAGTAGATCGTTCATTTAGTAAAAAAAGCAGTAATGGTACTGATTATAATAATCAACTTATCCCTTTATACAGCCATCCGTTAATCCATTACTAGTCTGTAATTTTTCAATGCATTCATTAAATGATTTAAAATAATACCTCTAAAAAAGGGCTTTAATGATAGCAGTTTTTGTTCAATACAAAAGCAGATTGAATAAGCCACTCAAGAGACATACAAAAAATACTCATTACTTTTTTTAAATAACCCTTACTCAAGCAGTAGGGTTTATTTTTAGCTCAATTCTGTTTCAAGGAAATACCTTTATGTATAGATTTGTATTAAATCAAGAGTATTATTTAACCACCATTGTAAACAAAGCTATGAAAATGAACAAATTAATACTGCTCGCTTCACTGATTTTCAGCAGTATCATGCTATCTAATTGTGGCGATGATGACAATGCTCCAGATACCGTCACCATTCAAGGCAGTCAAGTCACCACTGCCACGGACTCCAGTACGGTAGAATGCTTGGCATCTTCTGCGGCCAATGACCTTGCCGTCATTGCTTGCCTTTTTTATGATGAATCCGTAGTTGTTGTTGTAGGAGAAACGAGCCTTACAATCACGGCAAGCAGTGAGCCTGATCATAAGAGTATGTATTATGAAACAACTAATGCTCTGTATGAGGACTATAATGAAGACGACAATGAAGATTTCTATAAAAATCCAAATACAATTGCTCCGATGAGTTATACCTTCACCCTACCTAGATTCCCTGAAATGTCTACAAATAATGAAGGAACTCCTTTCGGCCCCATGGGTGTATCTATCAATAGTGTGGTGTTTTACAACCAAGTGGCAGCACCAGGAGATGATATATTAGAAGAACTCAACACTTTTGATCAATATGAAGGACATCCAACGAATACCGGCTCCTATCATTATCATACAGAGCCTACATGGCTTACAGAAATCAAAGGCGACAGTACTTTCTTAGGCCTTTTACTGGATGGTTTCCCTGTTTATGGCCCTGTAGAAAGTGGAGTCACCTTAACCAATGATGATCTTGACGATTATCATGGTCACACCAGTGTGACTGCCCATTTTCCAGAAGGCATCTATCATTACCATGTCACAGCCGACCTTCCTTGGATAAATGGAGGTGAATTTTATGGTGTTGCAGGAAAAGTCACTCAATAAAACATTTGAAAACATGCTTCATTTATATGAATAAAGGGTAAATCAAGACACATTCATTTTGTCCATATGAATCTTCATAACTAAGTGCCACTCAATTAAGAGAGATAGATCTTGGGAGCGTCCCATTTTATTATTACTGCTTGAAACAACCTTAAAAAGGTAATTTTGAGTACTTATATACATTGCATTGATACAAAAAATATTATATTTTGGTTTAGTCTATCCCATTTCCAGGATTCCTTTTTTCTTGATTTATCGCATATCAGATATTCTTTTCATTATTTTATTTTACTTAGTCAGGTACAGAAGGAATACGGTGTATCATAATATTAAAAATTCCTTTCCACAGCATTCGGTAAAAGCATGTAAAAAAATACGTGTTGATTTTTATCGACATTTTTGCGACCTCGTTGTAGAAAGTCTTAAGCTATTTACACTTAGTGAAAAAAGCGCTCAAGAACGTATGGTTTACAAAAATGTAGAACTCTTAAAGCAGCTCTCATCAAAGCAAAAAAATATTACCTTAATGGGAGGACATTATGGAAATTGGGAGCTATTGGCCATTACCATAAACAATGCATTACCCTATCAATGCAAAGCTTTTTATACCCCTTTAAGAAATTTGTTTTGGGAAGACAAAATGAAACAAAGTAGAAGCCGATTTGGTCTTCAAATGGTGAGTATTAAAAAAATATTATCTCATACTAAAGAAGAAAATAATCCATTGCTATGTACCATTTACGGCTCAGATCAATGGCCGAGAAAACCTCATAAAGCTTATTGGACTCAATTTTTAAACCAAGATACTGGATTTCAAAACGGTGCTGAAAAGTTTGCTAAAAAAAATAATGAAGCTGTAGTTTTCGGTAAAATTAAAAAAATCAGAAGGGGTTATTACGAAACCGAATTCAATCTTATCAGTGAGGAGCCCACCCTAGAAAAAAATAATTTTATAATGGAATCTTACAAGGATATGTTGGAAGCACAGATCAGGGAAGTTCCCGCTTATTATCTATGGTCCCACAAAAGATGGAAACACTCAAGACCTAATGATTTGGAGCTTTAGTTAGAGATAAAATCGCTCAATCTAAAATTTTAAAATCTGTTAGCACATACCTTAACTCCTCATCCTTCATATTTTCTCTCATATTAAAATATATCATATTGGGAAAGCCATATTTTGGGTCAAAAGTATATTCGGATATAAATGGATCTCTAGCTTTTTTCTCCTCTATCCACTCAAAAAATTCAGAAAAGGTTTTACCCATATTATTCCCATTTGAAGTTTCAATACCATCAATGGCCACTATGTTTCCGTGATTGATTTCAATAATTTTCGGCTTACGCGTTGTGGGAGGACAGAAGCAACTCAACTTCTGTGTAATCTGATAGTGAACTATTTTTTGACGCTCCCACTTTTTTCGGTTTTGAGCTATCACATCTTCTATTCGACTGAAATTTGACAGACTGCATCCCACAAAAATCAAACTAATTTGAACCCATACCCAAATCTTATTCTTCATATCTTCTTATTTTAGAATGTTGTTAGTCAAACTAATACCTTATCAAAAAATAAATAAATTAAACTCACCTTCTTTCAGCACTAGTTTGATCCTTCAATAATTTTATATCAATGTTACCCCTAAAAAAATGAAATTATTTTTATCAATGAGCATTTTTAGGCTTGTCTTTCTACAATATACATCAAAAACAGAAAAAATTGAGTATTCGAATTTAACCTCAGCAATACTGAAGACGGTTTGTCTTCAGTATGTCATTTATGAAAATGACATCATCAGGACACATTTTCTGTCAGATTCAACCTTAAGGCTCAAGTACAGAGGTCATATCAAATATTATGAAAAAATAAACGACTCTCTAATGAGTAAAAATAATTGACAAGATACATTTACCTACGTAGAAATCAATTGTGGTAAAAACCGGGTAAGTGAATCAATGTAAATAAACCCTCTTGCTGAAAGCTATCTTCTTTTTTGACTCAATCTATGACGTCGTTCATGGTTAATTATTTTTATCATGAATGAATGATTTTATATTAATTATATGTAATTTTAAATGTTGAAATATTTTTTTTTTAAAGTAGTGGTTACCTTAACCAAGGTAAACGTATACATAAATACAATGATTTCTAATAAAAAATGCTTTCTACTAAGAATACACAAAAAGAATATTAATTCATTCATCAAACTGTTATGAAAATAAGAAAACCAATTCTAACCATACTCGTATTAGCTGCAATCGCTATAGGTCTGTATATTATCCAAATCACAATTGGATTTCCACCCTCAGATGCCACGGGTTCTGCAATAAAAGGAGTTCAAAAAGCAAATAAATATAAAATTGAAGATGATACGGAAGTAGAACTTGTTGGAGAAAATGTGCAAATTTTACTTCAAAACGATGAATTCCAAGCCTTAATGAAAGACGAAAACTTTACTGAAATGATCGATTCAGAGTCTTTTGCTGAATTAGCAAAAAACACTGACTTTCTCGATCTAACTCAAAATGATGAGTTTTCGAAACTCATAGAATCTGGGGATTTTTCTGATAATCCTAGATATAGAAAATTGGCTTCTAATCCCACGTTTCTAACCTTAGCCAAAAATCCAGCGTTCATGGAGATTGCCAAAAATCCAGCGTTCAGAAATATTGTTAAAAATCCAGCGTTTGGTAATGTGGTCCGCTCATCTCAATTAGGTGTCCTTCAAAAAATGGTGCAATAGAAATTTTAATATCAAAGGCCTAAAATTAATTGGGCCATTTTTTTGTCCTGTATTCTGTTGTCATACCTCTTTTATCAACAGATTATTGGTCAATACTTGGCACTATTACCGGCTTAACCATGAAATACCTTTCGTTATTCCTCTTCTCACTCTCATTTGGTGCTTCTGCCCAAGAAATCTTTCAGTCAGAAAATGCTAAAATAATTCATTACGATCCACGAAAAAGTTTTATCGTGCCGTATGCTGTCCGATGCTTTGATAACGCCTTAGATTTTCATAAAAGACTATTTGACTATGAGCCCACGGGAGAGATTACGGTGGTTCTTGAAGATTTTGGGGATTATGGTAATGCAACCACGATCGCAGCACCTTTTAATGTAGTCAACATAGGATTATCTCCTTTCAGTTATGCCTTTGAAACATTTCCTGCTGGCGAAAGAGTATTTTCGTTAATGAACCATGAGTTAGTGCATATGGCCGCTCTAGATAATACCGCTAAACGGGACCAGCTTTTTCGAAAACTATTTTTCGGTAAGGTAATGCCTACCAGTGATCATCCCATTTCTATGTTTTACAGTTTCTTGACCATTCCAAGATTTTATGCACCCCGATGGTATCACGAAGGTATCGCATCTTATGTAGATACTTGGATGAGTGGTGGAAAGGGAAGTGCAATGGGTAATTATGACGAAATGTTTTTTCGGACGAAAGTCATCGAGAATACTGAAATTTACAGTGCACAAGGTCTAGAATCCGAAGGTATCAATAGTGATTTTCAAGGAGTTACTAACTCTTATCTCTATGGTACTCGGTTTATGGGTTATTTGGCTAATCAATACGGCCCGGAGAAGATCATAGAATGGGTTAAAAGGGAAGACAACAGCAGCGCTTTTTTTTCAAAACAGTTTAAACAAGTTTTTGATTTTTCAATTAATAAAGGATGGGATGATTGGTTGGCATTCGAAAAGACATTTCAGCAAGAAAATATTAAATTGATTAAAGAAAATACCATCACCCAAGCAGTATCGATTACCGAAAAAATTCTAGGTTCGGTCTCTTATGCTCATTTTGATGAAAAAAGAAATAAAATTTACGTTGCCATCAATTATCCAGGCAAAGTCCCCTTTTTAGGAGCTATTAATTTAGAAAATGGTGATATTGAACATCTTACTGACGTCAAAGGTGCTGCACTTTTTTACGTTTCTTCCATTATTTATGATGAAGAAGGTGATAAAATATATTTCACCACAGACAACAATACTCAACGTGATTTGAATAGCTTTGATCTAAAAACAAAAAAAGTAAAACTCTTAAACGAAGATGTCAGGTTTGGTGATTTGGCCTTGAATCCTGTAGATAAATCTATTTGGGGGGTCAAACATGATAATGGATTTTCTACCATTATTAGAATTATTGAAAATGATTCCATAGATAATCACTCTCGTCCCTACAGTTCGACCTTCGACGGTATGGTTACGCTTCGATATGGATACGATATTTTTGATATGGATATATCTCCTGACGGTAAATATTTAAGTGCGGCAGTGAGCGATTATAAAGGCACTCAAAAACTTATGCTCTACGAGATCGATGCTTTTACGGGTTTTGAATCTAAATCTCGAGTATTGTTTGATTTTGATGATGCCTCTCCTCAAAGCTTCAGGTTTACCAAAGATGGCAAATACCTCATCGGTACGAGCTATTTTTCAGGCATTAGTAATGTTTACCGTATTGATCTGAGCGCTTTTGATGGTGAAGGTGAAGGAGTTGAGGTTATGAGTAATGCCGCAACAGGATTCTTCAGGCCAGTTTTATTGGATAGTAGCCGTTTATTCGTTTTTGAATATAAAAGTAAAGGATTTCAGCCATCCATTATTGCCAATGAACCTGTTGATGCACTTTCATCCATCAACTTCCTAGGAACCCAAACAGCTGAATCACATGATTTTGTAAGAGAATGGTATACCAAACGTCCAAGTCAAGGCCAAGTTTCAGATGATTCGATATCCTCTGAAACAACTACTTACAGAAGTGGCAAAGAATTTAAACTAACCGCTGCTTATCCTACCTTGGTAGGCTATCAAAATTTTATGGGGGTCGGTTATAAATTTAATTTCAGTGATCCTTTGGGATTCACAGAGCTCAACGTATCCTTAGCTTACACGCCTACCCAGTGGTTCAATTCTTTGAGTAATGACCCTTACGAATCTAGTACTCTCGCTGATGATGAAGTTTTCCATGCCAGCATAGATTTTTCTACTTTGAATTTTTCCTATAGATTCGCCTACAATCCAGCTAATTTTTATGATTTATTTGGCCCAACCAAGCAATCTAGAAAAGGAATCAGTGGCGGCATAGATTGGGGAACTCCCCTGATTTGGAATGCGCCAATTTTTTTGGATTTGGCTTTAGGATTTAGCGGCTTTTATGGTCTAGAAAAAAGTAATGACTTTCAGCAATTGTCCTACGATGGATTTGATGGTAATTTATATTTTGACTTCTACTCGAGCCTAAGTTATAGTTATATTAAAAATTCAATTGGAGCAGTAGATGATGAAAAAGGTATCACTGCCTCATTAGAAGCCAGCACCGCTTATACGGCAGGTGAAATTTATCCAAGCTTAGTCGGAAACTTAGATTTGGGAATCCCGTTACCCATAAATCATACCTCAATTTGGTTGAGATCTGCTTTAGGCAAATCTTTTAATAATGATTTAAATCCCTTTACTAGATATGGTTTTGCTGCCTTCGGTAATAACTACATAGATTCATGGAATTCGAAGCAATATCGAGGTACTTATGCTTTCCCAGGTCTGACCTATTCTGACAATCGCTATATTGAATCGAAAGATTTTGGAAAGCTCATGCTCGATGTACTGCTTCCTCCCATTAGATATAAAAAATTGGGCTTCTTTAATCTGTTTGCCAATTGGACCCAAGCCTCTGTATTTGCCTCCGTTTTATATTCACAAAATTACGAAGCGGGGGGAGGTAAAAACCAACAGTATTTTATCCTAGAGATGCCCCACCCACTCGACAAGTCTTACGACGACCCTATTTGGACGGATGCTTTTGTGAATTTCGGAGCACAAATTGATACGCGCATCGTACTTTTCTCCTTATTGCCTTCTACCATCTCTATAGGAATGGCGCGCGCCTATGACGTCATTAGTGGAGATAGTTATGATGAGTTCATGATCTCATTGAAATTGCTCGATTAATTTCCTCACATAAATTAGATTAAAAATGCTGAAAGAAATCGGATTATTATCACTCTCTCTACTTCCAGGATTAATCATTATTATTTTTATTTTTTTCTCTGACAAGCACGAAAAAGAACCCATTGGGTTATTAGCCATAAGCTTTGTTTTTGGAATTCTCACCTTTGGACTCTCTTATTATACCGGAGACTTCTTGGTAGAACACCATCAGATGGAACCTAATAATTTATGGGATGAATTATTTTTCGCATTTATCATTGTCGCATTTGTAGAAGAGATATTCAAATTTTCATTTGTAAGATTCATCCTTTATCGGAATCATAATTTCAATGAACCCTTTGATGGCATTGTCTACACAGTTATGGTAGCCATGGGTTTTGCCACCATCGAAAATGTTATTTTTGTAATGCAAGGTGGTGTTACTACTGGTATTGTGAGAATGTTTTCTACCGTCCCTGCCCATGCCACTTTTGCCGTGATCATGGGTTATTACTTAGGGAAGGCAAAATTCAATGAGAAAAAAGTAGCTTTAGATATTGATGGAGATGGCATACCTGACATCAAGTTCAACACCAAGATCTTTACCTCCTTGATTGCTATTATTGGGTTTATCATCGCAACCGTAATTCATGGGTTTTATGATTATTTTTTACTTACCTCGTTCATGCCAGGAATCTGGATCATGGCTTTTATTTCACTTTCTATAGCTGTGCTCTTCGCTCAAAAAGCAATGACCTTACATCAGGATGCTTCTCCTTTTAAGAAATCCGAATCATAAGATTTACCTATTTTTTATTTCTTTCAAGTTATCAAATATCAATTAACTCAAAATCATTTAATTAGACTAAGTCATTTATAATATAATGTCTCATTCATTAATCATCCATCTCGATAGCATTAAATTAAGTGTTCTTAGTAAACATTATTTTTTATTTAAATTGTTTATTTATTAATTTTTATGTCAGTCTTTGGAGACAAGAAAAAGTCATTAATGCGTATTCAAATAGTTATTTCAATAGATGGAAGTGAAGACTTTCTCGTTTTTAAAGAAGGTAAAGACTGGAAGACCTTTGATTTTTATCAAAAATCTGTTGTCTCCTATTTAGCAAACATCAAAAATATGGACGACTTCCGACAAAGAGGTCGTGATTTGATGAAGGTCCAGCTTCCTGATGTCAGATATGAAAAATGGCGACTGAGTCATCTTCAAGAAGTTGAATATGATTATTTAATTGAAAAAGAGATCCAGGATGGTTTTGTTTCGGTAGCACCTAAAATGTTAAAAGGAACAGTCACAGAAATTCAGTCAAAACTAGAGAAATGCCAGTCAACTGCAGAAATTTTATTCGCCTTAAAAATACTCCTTGATGAGGGCTATTTTGAATTCTCAAAGTCAGAAGGAAAATCTTTTCTCACGTTTTTCAGTCAGACCTTATTCGGTACACACAGAAAGACGGTACTCTATCACGCGTATACAGAATTACTTAAGAAAGACTTCCCAAGTTATTTTTCTGAATAGTGACTTTAATAGAAAAAACTCAAGATTTTTTAAGCTAAAATTTAGACAGAGGAATTTTTATACTAGGCTAAAAAACTAATTATTAGATTCATTTTAATTATCTTTAAAAAAACAACATTATGAAAAAATTTTTAAGTGTCTTGATATTTATTTTAATTACCCTCAGCTGTCAACCCACAGAAGCACCCACAGAAGCGGTCGTAATAGCTGAGCTAGAAATGGCAAAAAAAAAATTGGGTGAACCAACCAGTCCCCATACCTCAGCTGAATGGAAAATATGGGCCTATAGTACAGCCGCTCCTTCATTTATTGCTTCTGAGTGTACAGTTTTGGATGTTGATGGTGCTATTTTAAGAGAAGGAACGAATGGATGGACAGCAATGGCTGCAAATCCTAGGGGTATGGCTGATCCAGAAAATGGCTGGAAAGATGCCCATGAGGCTATGGCTATGGTAGGAGATGCACAAGCAATGAAATGGGCAATGGCTTACATGAGTGGTAAAACACCAGAAATGGATCACGATGGTTGGGCTTGGATGCTTCATGGAGACATGGGTGAAGATAATTCTGTTGGAATGAGGATAGCTCCCAATGATGATGGGGGCATTGTTGTTAAAACTAAAGAGACGGCAACTGAAGGTCAATGGATAGAATCAGGTCCGCATTTAATGCTAATGCCAAAAGATCCTTCAACCCTTAAGGGAATGTCAACTGATTTTAATTCAGGTGCACCTTACGTTATGTTTGCGGGAACAGGTTATGATCACGTAATGATTCCTGTCGAAGGATATTATGAGTATCAAAAGTAAAATATTTAAATTGAAAACGGACAAATAAAATTTTCATGAAGATACTGCCCTCTAAAAAAGTGAAAATATCATAACATTATCGCCTGTTATAATTTTTTTCTACGTCAAATTAGTTGCTCTTTCAAATCAATAATTAAGTAAATTAAATTATGAAAAAAATTATCAGCCTTAACATAGTCTTCATATGCCTTTTAAATACAGCTTCCTTTGGACAGTTAAAGTTTTTAAAAGATATTGTTGAAGAAGTTATTGAAGAGACAAACCTTGACGAACTTAATATCGAAGAGGTTCCTTTTTCAGTAGAAGAAGCAGCAAATGCACTAAAAGAAGCCCTCTCAAAGGGTATCGAAAAAGGAGTTCAAAAGGTTAACAAAGAAGATGGATATTTTAAAAATACATTAATCAAAATTCCATTTCCTAAAGAAGCCGAGCAAATATCAACTACACTCGCAAAAGTACCTGGCGGACAAAAAAAATGTGATGAGGTGATTTTACTTATAAATAGAAGTGCTGAGTTGGCTTCAAAAGAAGCACTAAATATTTTCATAGGAGCGATAACAGCAATGGAAATATCAGATGCGATTGCTCTTGTGAATGGTGAAGAAGATGCCGCCACTCAATATTTACAAAAAACAACTAAAAGTGAATTGATCCTTAAATTTAAGCCCATCATTGAAAATGCACTTCAACAAACAAGTACTACCAAATATTGGGGGGACGTAATGAAAATCTACAACAAAGTACCCTTTACTAAAAAAGTTAATCCCGATCTCGCCGAATATGCCACTGAAGAGGCTACTATTGGACTCTTCAAAATGATTGCAGTAGAGGAATCTGCAATACGAAGCAATCAAGCTAATAGAACTACAGCTCTTTTAGAAAAGGTATTTGGTCAATAATAAAAATCCACTAGCCGTTATAAAAGCCGAATCGATGTAATGATGATTTAAATATGTAGCTAGATCATCTAAAAGATTAAAAGTAAGACTGAACCTGACCATCGGCGGCGAACCATGATGATATCTTGAGACTGACCAAAAAAAATTTAGAAATATTAAGATTATTTTTTCTAAGTTGGGAATCACTCAATCATAAATCTCATCTTAAAGAAACTCTATTGAATGATGACATGGGTAACGCGTTCATCTGAAAAATGGCTGTGATAATGTTTAAAGAAACCTTAAATATTCATTGATCACTTTCAACATCTAATATAAGAACCATTCAACCTGTGATACCTAACAAAGTCAAGACGTCTAGATCAATTGAATGGACAAAAGATCAGAGCAAAACATGAAAGTGGAATAGTTAATAAATGGAAAACAATAACGATGTATCCTAGTTATAATATAACTAGATTCTCAATGAATTGAGTGATTATTTTGATAAACCCTTCATAGTTGTATCATCAATAATTGATTTACCCTTTTTTTGAACATTTCAAGCTATTGAATACCTTTTCCAAAACGGGTAATAAATAAATAATAAATCACTAAAACCGGTGCAATGACAAAGATAAGTATGGGCAGTTTTTCTACCGAAAAAGCATCTATTATAAAAGCCAACAACATTACAATGGACACTATGGAAATGATAAGTAACAGATAGGCAATCAGTTTTGGATTCATTTTTTTCTTTTGATTCGTTAAATACGCACTAACCCTTTGAAGTTTTTAAAATCTCGCAAACTTGAATAGGGATGAAAAAATACCCCGATATAATTTCCTAGATTTCATCTTCTAAACAGGAATACTAGAAACAGTCCCATAAAGCTAAAAAGAATAGAATTAAAACTTAAATATTAATTGAATTACCTAATTTTACAATTACAATTTTATAAAAATGAATTACTGGTCAAAGATTTCTAGTTTTATTTTTCTCCTCTTGATAGGCTTACTTACTACCATTTTATCCTGTCAGGACGAGGGACCAATTAATTATATACTGGATATAGATATTGTTCCTATCAACGGCGGTACTGTTTCTCCGTTATCGGGAACCTATAATGTGGGTGACACAATTACGTTGACTGCAATACCTAATGAATATTATACTTTGAACGAATGGCTTGAGGACTCGCTTGTCTCACTGACCGATCCCTATAAATGTTGCCTCACTTTAATTCTAGATGGTCAAAAAAACATAACGGTAACCTTCACACTCACAGATAGCGATAACGATAACATACCGGATAAAATTGATCTCTGCGAGGATACCCCTGAGGGACTTATAGTGGATCAGAATGGCTGTGCAGCTGTCCAAAAAGATACTGATGAGGATGGTGTCAATGATGCAATTGACATTTGTCCTAATACACCAGCTAATGAAAATGTTGACGATAATGGATGTCATGTAGTGTTGGGAAATTATGCCCTTGGGGGTGTCATTTTTTATATTGATGAAACATTGAACCATGGATTGGTTGTCGCTCTCAATGATAATGAATCTGGAGAATGGGGATGTTCAAATGAAGAGATATCAAATGCAAATGATAGTACTCTCGGATCAGGGTATAGAAACACTTTAGCGATTCTAGCGTCTGATTGTGAACCGGCTGGTATTTCTGCGATTATTGCAGCTTCTTCGGCTACTACATTCATAAGCGAAGACACCTTGATCAATGATTGGTATTTACCCTCAATTGATGAATTAAAATTATTGTATCAAGAAAGAGAATGGATCGATGATAGCTTAATAGTTTATAACGGTACACGTTTTGAAAATACTACTTATTGGAGTTCTACCCAAGACAGTGCTGATAAAGCTAAATCAGTAAGCTTTGGTAACGGATTGACGAAGAGTAGTTATAAAGTAAGCGTCAATAAAGTACGAGCAATCCGAGCTTTCTAATGTATTTTAGTCCACTGGTAACATCTAAGGTAAAAGAATAAAACTCCAACTTATCCGGATACTGAGTTAAAGATCTTATATTGGCCTTGATTACGATTAAAATAAGTAAGCACATAAAGTTTTTCTTAGCTAAACAATCGAAAAAAAGAGGGCTAAGAACGTGGAAACATCAGTTACCTACCAAGCATTCCATAATTTAGTTTATTTTCTGCATTCCTTTTATGACTACATTACCTGTCCCTGAGGGATCGCAAGGATAACCGAAGGCAAGTAATGCTTTTTCTGGATCATTAATTGTGTCATAAAAATTGTCTAAAAATTTAAGTGTCTTGATTTTATAGCTTGACTGTATTTCCTTATTATCCTCGTAAATTGCATAAATATCCGACTTTAATCTATTAAATTTATCAAAGACAGGCTGATATACTGACATCTCACTGATACAATAACCTCTAAATCTTCGGGTAAGAACATTACTCAGTTTAAGCGCTGGGGCAGGCTTAGCATAAGGGGATCTTACAATACCCGCATGATCGAAATCATAAGGTACCGCAATTGGTAATTTATTCTGCCCATTTTTTATCAATTTAATATTTTGTTGATACTGAACTGACCAATCCGTATTAGCGATGAGGTATTCAAAAACGGCCATCTCTAAAAATTTAACTTTATCAAGTTGAGTAGGCTTATAGCCAATTTTCTCAAATAATGAAGCCTGATTTCTTTGCGCCATCTGGTCTTCATTCTCTAATAACAGGCCATAATAAGAACGCACTTTTTTTCGCTTTAAAGTATCTTGAAATGAAATTTTTAATAATTGGGCCTGAAAGCTTTGAGGTGAAAAAAGATTATATAGTTTATATACCAAATATTCATTTACCGTATACTCATCCCCTTGACATGGAGTTACCAACTTCATCTTGTTTTGACCAGAAAAAAGCGTATTATCCATAACTTCTGAGTTAGGGAAATTCAACATTAAGGGTGGATATTTACAATTAGATGCTGATTTTCGGAAATTCCCTCTTGTTTTTATTTTAAGGGGTATACTCACCTTTTTTTGATCTGAAAAATAGAATAATTCAGCAGGGTGGTATTGCGAATCATCGCCACGGTCTTTAAAAACAGTTTTGAGATCTCCACTCAAGGTAAGGTTCAATACCTCCTCTGTAAATAGCTGAGGCATCTGCCCTAGACTCTCAAGGTTACCAAATAGCACAGAGAAAATTATAAGGGAGGCTATGTGTGCTAAACTTGATTTTTCTTTTAATTTATTCATAAATGAAATAGGAAATGTCATTTACCATAGATAATCAATAAATGAAAATTAATTATTTCTCCCCACATTAATAGATTATAATTAACAAAATTTATTAGAAAGATTCTATATGTTTGATTTTAATAAGCATTTATCAGATCCGAAAATCATCCTCATCTACTCATTGCGATTCTTTTCTGCGCACGCTACTTAATCGAAAATTAAAAAAAGCCCAATCATATGATTTGGGCATTTAAAAATTTGTGGATAATAGTTATTTGGATTCCTGCCGAAATTGATAGAGCAAAACAATTTTATTATTTACCACATAATAGCTTTCATAAATTTTTGATTTAATCGTATTTCCGTCTGGATTGATATCTCAGGAGTTAAAAAAATCTTGAATATGCTCATCATCAAAGGGTAACTGCATTGACTTGTGCTCAATTGGTTCATGAAAATTTTGGTGTCTTTAAAAAAACTTAATGTATGCCGTAATAAACCTCCCCGAACTTAGCGGAAGTGATATTATCAAAGCAATTCGTTTTTCGGTCCAAACTTTGATTGAATTTTCTGGAACCTAATGGTCTGATTTACGAAATAATTTATAAAAATGATAGACTTTTATAGTGTCTTACTATTAGACTCACTCAAAACTTTAACCATAGATTCAAAGCTTTATGAGATAGTCCATTTTATTAAAATCACGTTTCATTTTTTTAAGATTAATTGAATTTTTATCAATCAATTTTCGTAACGATCTTAATCGCTTAGTCTCTTCTGCCAATTGAGATTTTGTTTTATTGGTTTTTTCTATCACCTCACTCAATTGTATTTTAGATAATCTTCCTCTTTTTAACACCTTTTCTAGACTTTGAATTTTTTTTCGATAAACACCCTCTAATCCATAGCTTTTAAGTCTAAGAATAATCATTTCTTTAGAAAGCTTATTAATCTTCACAAGTAGATCAAAAGCCGACTGATGTGATAAGGAGACCTCTATTTCTTTATCTCTGAATCCATTTTTTTGAAAAACTTGATTCTCTTTTAACTCCTTAGCCATATCATTTATAGTCTCCGATGAATCATCGCATGCGGTCATAAAAACGAGTAAAAAAATTATTGGATATATAACTACTCTTAAATTCTTCATTCTGATACCGAGTATTGATTAAATCTAAATTTACCAATATCCTATAGGCTTTCAAAATAAATCTTTATTAAATCACATAGCAGCAAATGACCAACACTTTTATTGGATTATACCTTTCAATAACTTACAATAGTTTATAGAGTAAAAAGTAGTGTCAAATGAGTTTGGAGAATTAGATTTAAAGGATTTATCATAAAACAAATAGAATCAAAATTTTAATGTAAAAATTGACTGACAATATGAACCCCCAAAGCCAAGCCAAAATTGATAACTGAAAGAAATATTAAGATTGAAAAAATATAGACATCGAGATGCAATAAAAAACACTACGTTTTCTAAAAATATTACCTGTCGATTTTTAATTAAACTCGACATTCAATTCAGAAGTTGAGAACTTACTTAATTCAAAAACCATTGTAAATCAGTAGTTTTTAAAAAATAAGAAGTCTTTCAATTTACCAACACTCAAAAGGAATTTTTTTTGAGTGTTGGTAAAAATCATAATTTGATTAAAAAAAATTTAGGCCAATTTCCTATTAAATATTCATTTTAATAATACTTTTGTAGGATGCATCAATTAGTGTTTTCAAGCCTCTTCATATTATTTCTTTTATTTGGTTGTTCCAAGGAAGAGGAAGATTACGAAAATGCCATTTCTTTCCTAAATAATAACCCGATTACAACAAAGGCTATTTTCTCAGAAGAATTTAATGAACTACAAAATCATTCTACACTTCAAGGGAAATTGCTGAGTGATGTTGATTACAGTTTTTTGGTAAATATGGTAGGTGATTTTCAAATCACTCAAAGCTTCAATAATTGCAATTACCAAACAGAGGATGCTCGGATTTGGCTTAATATCTATGGCTCTAATTATAAGGCCAATTTTAAGGATATTTATTCTATCAAAGAAGATATTTTCACAGGAATGGATTCTACCTCTTACCGCTTAATCCTAAATTTTGCTCCTACTAAAGTGGGCTCCCTTTGCGTAGATAATTGTCGAGATCAATATCGGTGTTCCCAAGATTTACCATCTTTCGCTAATATTGCTCCCACAACTACAATATACACTCAACAATATATGATCTTTAATGATGCAGACACCAGAGCTCGCTACAAAACTTATTTTGAAATATTGAGAGACGGTTTCTAAATACGGCATCTAGCTATTTAGTTTTAGTATCAAAATATTGAAATTAAATAAGATCAATGATTAGAAAAAGAATTAAGGATTCAAATCACGTGCATATTGAACCACATTAAATATTTTACCCTCTAGATCAAAATAAAAAATTTCTACCAATTCTTTTTCCCAAATAGAACCATCTTTATAGATTCTTTTTTCTCTCGATAAGACTGTTGCTCCAGAAATAGGATCAGTATCTTCTATCTTCAATGGAGCTATTGAATACGGCTTCCATTCCACTGATTGATATGAATCAAACATTTCGTACCAGTCTTTCTTGGAAAGTGTTGATTGCATTCCATCATGTGCATTCATAGTGGCTTGATCTGCAAATGCTTGGCTGCAGGCTGCTCCATCCATATTATTATAATCTCTAAAAAACTTTTCGAGTACCTCTATTTCTCCCCGATTTGAAAAGACCAGTGATCTTCCAGTGACTTCCGTGGTTTTTTTACCATAAAATTTTCCTCCCGAACTTAGGCCAAACTGGCTCGTGCCATCTGTACGTGCCCATTGACTAAATCCTGTGATCTTATTATTTTGATTCACCGAAAATATTTCCATCAAATCTAAGCTCTGTTGAGAACCATTTTTCCATTTTCGATCCTCTATAGACCATGTCAAAACTAAAGTTTCGTCGGTATCCTTTATTTTCACTGGTATCAGTCTATAGGGTGCCATAGAAATCTGTTCCATCGCATTTAACCATTTTCTATTACCCTCAACAACTTGAGTTCCAAATACAGGACTGTAATTTTCCATCATCGCATCAACATCTTTTAAAGTATAATTTCTGGCAACATCCAATACCGTATTTACAGCCGCTTGTTGTCCAAAGACATAAGACTTACCATTGTTCTCATCAGCCAAAAGGTGAATTCCCGCCTTTATTATTTTTTGAGCACTAAGTAATTGGGAGCTAAAAAAAAGTGCCATTATCAATATACTTTTCATAATTATCTGTGTTTAAAGGTGATTTCTTAGATGAAAAATCAATCCCATAAAATTAGAAATAATATTTAAACTTTCCGATTATATTTGTTTATATAAAAATAAAGAGAACTAAAATTAAAACAACCCATGAAAAAATACATTTATTATCTGGCCATTGGTGTCTTACTATCATGTAATGAGTCCATAAAAATAGACACTGCGCCCCTATCGGGTAGCATCAATCAAAGTGATGAAAAAACAAAAATTGTTGAAAGACTGGGTAAAGCCTACACTACAGGAACCTTTGAACTAGCCAATGAATATTTCACCCCAGATGGTATACATATGGTCAATGATGTGATCTATAGCACTGAAGAAATTATTAAAGGCTATAATTTTCATTCGCTGTTATTTGATGAACTCAAGCACAACAATCCACATATTACCACCATGTTTTATAATAATGGCAATATTTTCACAAATCAGTGGGCTCATTGGAGTGGCGTTTCAAAAATCACAGGACAATCTCATGAATTAGATTTTTACTGCTCTTGGAAATGGGAAAATGACAAAATCGTAGGAACCCATTGCTACTTTGATACCCGAATGATTGAACAAGAAGCAGGACTCTTTCAGCAAAAAATGGCTGCTGATGGAGAAACTACTGATCAATAAATAGAAATATTAAAGGAGCGATACTCTTTGAGTAAAAAGAAAAATAAGAATAAAAACTTACAACTATCAAACAACATTTCACGGAGAGATTTTGTCAATGGCAGTTTAGTCGGCTTGGGAGTGGCTTTACTACGTCCAAGTTTACCCGTTATTGGCTCAGAAAAAAAATCAGTTGCCCTTTTTAATGACCCCTGGACGGGTTTTGGTGGGGTAGGTGATTATGCAAACTCAAATGGTAATATCGGCTCAGTTCGAAAAGCCGCCCATTTAATCCGTGATGGACTCACACCCAAACTATTGGACGAAGCAGATGATACAGGTGAAGAATATGATATGGTCATTATTGGTGGCGGATTTTCAGGAATTGGTGCCGCTTACCAATTTCATAAAAAATACGGTAACACTAAAAAGTGTTTAATTATCGAAAATCATCCTGTATTTGGAGGTGAGGCTAAGCAAAATGAATTTGAAGTCGATGGCCATAAACTCTATGGCCCACAAGGCTCTAATGATTTTGGTCCTCCTAACAAAGATGATAACGGACTTATTGCTGAAATCTATCATGCAACAGGTCTGCCTTTTAACTATAAATTTGTTGAACAAGACCCAAAAAAAACCAAGATTAAGGCCCCGATAGAAAACTTTTATGGAGTGTATTGGGATGAAGAGCGTTTTGATACCGGTTACTTTTTAGGTAATGAAGCAAAAAAGTCCTGGATCATTAATCCAAGAGCTGATAAACTCTCCCGCTTGCCTTGGCCAGATGACATTAAAGCGGACTTAAACCGTGCCTTTGAAGATCTTGAAGATAAGTATCAAGGGGACGACATTGATCGGTGGTTAGACAGTATGTCTTATAAAGACTTGCTTGAAAAAGTGTATGGCTACAACCCAGCAGTGACTAAATATTTTGACCCCATCATTGCCATATCTATGGGAGGAGTTGGCTGTGATGTTTACTCTGCCTATTCAGCCAGGGAGTTAGAAATGCCCTGCACGCGGGCACGCTATGTTTATGACAGCAGTATCAATGAAGTTGAAATGGGGGCATTAAGCTTTCCTGGCGGTAATACCGGCAGTTTTAGACACATTGTAAAATACCTCATACCTGAAAGTATCACGGGCGGACAAAACTTTGAAGATATTTTATTTAACCCCATTAATTTCAAGGCTTTAGATAGACCAAGTAATTCGATCAGCATACGGCTGAATAGTACGGCTATCGATATTAGGCATGCAGGTGCTATCGACACTTCGAAGCATGTGATAGTAACCTACCA
Organism: Flammeovirgaceae bacterium UBA976; assembly: GCA_002292365.1. GTDB lineage: Bacteria > Bacteroidota > Bacteroidia > Cytophagales > Cyclobacteriaceae > UBA4465. Next base: position 16,559 of record DBBU01000074.1, on the reverse strand, counting down.
AGAAAATGGATTGGTAAAACGCGTTAAGGCTAAGACAGTTGTTTCAGCCATTGGAGGTTGGGTGGGAAAGCATATCATTAAAGACCTACCCCCTAAAATTACTGATGCCTACAAAGAATTCCATCACTCACCTATTTTGGTTGTTAATGTTGCTGTACGCCATTGGCGGTTTCTTAATGAATTAGGCATTTCTTCTGCCCGATGGTTTGAGGGCTTTGGTAATTTCTTCTCCATAAGGCGTCCCATGGATACCGGTAAAAAAAATCAGCCCTTTGAGCCGGACAAACCGGCCGTGATGACTTTTTATGTTCCATTTAATAATCCCGGACATCCTATATCCGTACAAGGAACTATAGGCCGTGCCGAACTGCTCAGCAAATCCTATAGTGATTATGAAAAAGAGATTGTTGAGCAAATGACGCTTATGTTTTCCGACTATGGTTTTAACGCTCGGAGGGATATCGCAGGAATTGTTCTGAACCGATGGGGTCATGCCTATATCTCACCGCAGCCCGGTTTTCATTTTGGCAAAGATGGCAAAGAATCTCCTAAAGAAATCGTAAAAAAAGGTTACAACCGAATACAGTTTGGTCACTCAGAACTCAGTGGCTATATGAGCCATACCAATGCACTCACTGAGGGGTCAAGAGCGGCACTGGCTGCCATGGAATTATTATAAATAAATACTGAGTGAAAAATATGTAGGCTGCAATTCCTAAATTTTCTTAGCTATCTATTCCTGGATAGTGTATTTTTTTTAATATGCTTTTAGCTTATATTCGTCTAAATAACGTTTCAGAGTACTCATCCTATTTATACCTATTGATGATCACAAATAAGATGACTTTTTCTTGACGTTCAATTAACAAATATCTTGATGCTATTTTTGAAAAATTTGACCTCCCAACTACTCTTGCTCTTTGCATTTACTCCTTCTATTTTTGCCGATCAATACCCCTTTAATTATCAGATAGATATTCAACATTATGCTTTTGAGCTTACCTTATCAGATGATGCCGATGAACTCATAGGAACTACCTCCATTGAAATTCTATTCAAATCAAATGATGTTGGACAGTTCAGACTAGATCTCGCCAACAAAACAAAAGAACGTCTCGGTAAAGGCATGGAAGTATCCTCTATCACATCAGCAGGTTCCCAATTAAAATACCGACATCAAGGAGATTCTTTGGTCATTAATCTGGATCAACCGGTGGGTAAAGGAAGCCTTAAAACTTTCATTATTGAGTATAGAGGTATTCCACAGGCAGGCTTAGAAATAAAAAATAATCACAATGGAGATCGAACGTTCTTTTGCGAAAGTTGGCCCAACAATACCAGAAATTGGCTCCCTACAATTGACCATCCTTATGAAAAGGCAACGGTAGAGTTTAAAATTATTGCGCCCGCCAAATACAAAGTAGTATCAAATGGCGTCTTGATGGAGGAATCACTCCTGACTAGAAATCGTAAATTTACTCATTGGAAGCAATCGGTTCCGGTATCTTGTTGGCTTTACGTATTGGGGGTAGCAGAATTTGCAGTTCAGCAAGTAGATACCTTTAAAGGCAAGCCTATCCAGTCTTGGGTTTATGCCAAAGATCGAGATGCTGGTTTTAATGACTTTGCCCATCCCACTAAAAGCGTACTTGAATTTTTCAGCCTCTATGTGGGGCCTTTTGCCTACGAAAAACTCGCCAATATCCAATCATCAAGTGTGACCCGCGGGGCTATGGAGACCGCCTCAGCCATCCTCTATGCAGAAAACCTTATTACGGGTCAAGCTACAGAGAGGCTTAGAAATGTCGTGATTCATGAGATCGCACATCAATGGTTTGGTAATTCGGTGACTGAATCTACTTGGGATGATGCTTGGCTTAGTGAAGGATTTGCTACTTATTTCACTATGCTATTCCAATCGCATCAATATGGCCATGAAACATACATTAAAGAGCTTAAAGTAGCAAAAAAGCTCATCAAAGGCTATCATAAAAAAGACAATAGCTTCATTGTCATTGATGACCGAACGGCTGAATTAGGTCCTGTGGTAACGGGCATGACCTATAAAAAAGGCGCTTGGTTTTTACATATGTTACGTGAGAAAATGGGACACGAAACTTTCAAAATGGGGATACAATCTTATTACAAGAAATATTTCAATGGCCATGCTTCCACGGCAGACTTTATTCATGAAATGGAACGCTTTACTTCTGAGGATTTGGACCCGTTTCTGAATCAATGGCTAAAACGGCCAGACATGCTTGAAATTAATGCCAATTGGTCCTATGATGAAAGCCTCGGCCAAATAAATCTAACATTAACACAAAAGGCTACCTCAGAGGTATTATTCGATGTGCCGGTTGAATTTGAACTCCATTTTTCCGATGGAATAAATCCTGTTTTATTCCAAGTAAACATGAGCACAGGCTCGGCTACCTATACAATCCCAGCACTCATCAAACCTCAACTCATATTACCTGATCCAAGAACGGTGTTACTGGCGGACATCCGATTAACGGAACAAAGATGATCGCTACCTATTGAGTCGAAACCTTACATTCCTAGTCCTTTAAGATCATTCTGTTACCATCTTTGTCTAATTCAACAGCAATCCCCTTACCCAATTTATTTAGGTTGCTTAATTGTGATTCCTTGTCTCCTACCACTACATATACCATTTCATCTTCGACCAAATATTGGTCAATGACTGATCTAAAATCAGTCAATGTCATGTTCATCAATTCAATTTGATCTTCCTCTAGATAAGACAAAGACTTATTATACTTACTCATATTTCGCAAAAGACTGAGTTTTGCAGATAAACTTTCGTATGATCCAGCGTTCGATTTAATCAACTTATTTTGAGTAATACCCACCTCCTCATCAGTGAAAGTTTTACTGTAATTTCGTATAAGATCCCCGATGACCTCCATCGATGCACTGGTCGCATTAGCTCTAACACTTGAATATGCCACAAAGGGTGACACTTCCTTACTTTCCCCAACAAAAGAATAAGCACCATACGTATAACCTTTTTCAATTCTCAGGGTTTGAAATAACCTACCACTGGAACCTCCTCCCAAAATTTCATTCGCAAATGATAGCTTATTAAACGAATCATCCGATGCAGATAGTACCAGTTTACCAACAAATATAACAGACTGTTTGGCTCCTGGAACATCAATAAAATAAAGCTTCTGATCAATATTATGGATGGTATTCGCTTTCGCAGTTAGGGGTCGCTCACCTATCTTCCATTTTTTATCCAGTGGCTCAAAAGCCTTGGCAACCTGGTCACTTTTAATGGCTCCTACTAAATGTATGGTTGCTAAGGAAGAACTGATGTTCTTTTCATAATAATAGATTAAATCATCAATACTTAGCTTTTCAAGGGTCTCCAATGTACCGTTAGCAGACGTTGCATAAATATGATCAGGTCCATAGAGCAATTTGATAAGATTTCGATAAGCGATATTTGTAGGATTAGATTCATTCCCCTCTAATTCAGTCCTTCGTTTTTGTATCAATCTATTATACTCAGCTTGATCCCATCTAGGATACAGCAAAATTTCTGTAATTAACGAAACTGTTGCCTCAAAATTTTTGGCCAAGCAGGTAGCCGAGATTCTTATTTCCTCGTTAGTACTGTAAATATTGATAGACGCCCCCAATAAGCCTATCGCCTCTTCCAACTCCATAGGCGTTTTAGATGCCGTTCCCTCCATCATTAAATCTGCCAACAATACAGAGGTACCAGATTTTTCAGCACTGTCCAGGCGATGACCTCCTTCTAATGTAATGTCAAATGTCACCAAAGGAATTTCATTATTCTCAATGCCATAAATCCGAATTCCTGTGTTTGTTAAATTCTCAATCCATACATCAGGCATCTCAAATAGCGGTAATTCACTTAATTCTGGCTCGGACCTATCAAAAATAGCGGGCGTTTTGTCGTACACTGCCTCATCCCCCTGACTGACTTCCTCATTTTCGACATTGGCAACTATTTGTTCCTGAAAAACCTCCGCTTTTATAGCTCCGTCTACGGTTAAAGACGTTTGATGATAGGGTACAAAACTTGTCATCACATAAGGTTGTCCTTTGATATATTTGTGGTAAACACGCAATACATCTTCTCGAGTAACCTTATTGATTAAATCTGCACGCTTCACAACATAACCAGGATCACTGGCATATTCATTATCATTAACTAAGGTGTAAGCTTTATCCAGAATGGTTTCAATACTCATGTACAAACGGGTCTCGGACTCTGCTTTGATTTTTTGAAGTTCTTTGTCTCCAAATCCTTCCTTTTCAAATAATTCAAAGGCTTCATCAATGGATTTTTTTACTGAGTCTAAATCCACACCCGCATTAGCACGCACTCGGATTACAAATTCTCCTGCTAACTCCTTGCTGCTTTGATAACTTGAAACAGCTGGTGCCCATTTTTTATCTTGAACAATAATCTTGTAAAAAGGTGCCTTTTTACTATCATCAAGCAATGCAGATAAAACATTCAACGCCTGTACGTCGGGATGGTATTCCTCAACCGTTGGAAATACCATTCTCAGTTCAGGTAATTTGGCGAAATTATCTTCGAAATATAAAGATTTTGAACTTACAAGATTTACAGGCATCGGGGCTAAAGATTGAACTACAGGCCCTTTTCTAATTTCACCAAACCATTGCACTACTTTTGCTTTGGTTTCGGCTATATCTATATCCCCAGCAATCACCAATGATGCATTTGCCGCACCATAGTAGGATTCATAAAATTCCTTAACATCTACTAATTCAGCCGATTGAAGATCTTCCAACTCCCCGATAACGGTCCAACTATATGGATGACCCGATGGATATAGATTTTTTATAATGATTTCATTGGTAAAGCCATAGGGTGCATTGTCAACTCTTTCTCTTTTTTCATTTTTTACTACCTGTTTTTCTCGTTCTAAGGCTTCCTCAGTAACCGTTTTAATCATGTATCCAAAGCGATCAGAGTCAATCCATAGAATTTTATCAAATGCATCTTTTGGGACTACCTCATAATAAATAGTTCCATCATTCCATGTGCCCCCATTTCTTGTCCCACCCCATTCAGGAATCAATTTCCTATTGGCCCCTCTAGGCACATTCTCAGAATCATTGAAGGACATATGCTCAAAAAAATGAGCAAAGCCTGTGCGCCCAGGCTTCTCTCTATTCGAACCCACATGCATCACAGTGGCCACTGCGACAATGGGATCAGAATGATCCTCATGAAGGATCACCTCAAGTCCATTTTCTAAGGTAAATTTTTCGTAATCAATGGAAAAATTTGCTGAGTCCGTATGGCATCCAGATATGATGCAAATATGGACAGTAAAAAATAATTTTATATATCTCATTAGGTAAGGAAAATATGCATTGATTTTAAAATTGCCATAAATTAAATGTAAATTTTTAAAAACACTACTTAATCTATGATCATTCACCTTGTTATAATTCCAGTAAAATTGACGACTAAATTGACTCAAATACAAGTAAAAAATCAACCCATTTAATACTTCCAATTATCAATCGCTGGACATCTATTGTATTTAACGGTCAATAATAAACTGTAAAAAAAAGAATGATCCTTCGTAAGCATTCATAAAAATGAATGGCTAGTTTTTCTGATGATTCAAACTGTGATTATTTTGCCAATCACACAAATCTTGCAATATTTTTTTCAACTGAATGGCGCCTTCAGTCAGTGTGTATTCTACTTTTGGGGGGATTTCATTAAACTGCTGACGAAGCACCAAACCGTCTTGCTCCATTTCTTTCAACTGATCTCCTAGCACCTTTCCAGAGATTAAAGGAATCATAGACAAAAGTTCACCAAAACGAAGTTTACCATCCATAAGCCGCGACAAAATAATGATTTTCCACTTCCCACCCAAGATTTGCATGGCACTACTGATAGGACAACTATTGTTTACTTCTATATCTATCATTAAAATAAAGGTAATAACTTAAAAAGTGAATTAATAAAAATTAGCTTTCTATATTTTATTTTAAAAACTCAAAGACGCAGTTTAAATGGAGTAACATCAAAATAAAGGTTAAAAGAAATGAAATAATAATTTTTTTATTACTTTTTATTCATAAGTTACTTTTGGTAAGTAAAGCTATTACATTTAGCGAAAAAATAAAATTATGATAAATACTTTGACTAATCAATGATCTATTGCTAAGACCTCAGCTAGTCTAGCTATCAGTGAGATGATCACTTTTTTCCGAAAATAAAGGCTGTTGAGAGTAATTCTTATTGGCAGTCGTCTTTGCTGATTTTTTTTAATTTCGGATACATCATTTAACTCTATTTTGGTCAAATATCCAATCCCCTACCTAAAGGTTGGTTACTCGAGGCACAAAAGTGATTTCATAAGTCATCACATTTTCAAATATGAAGATAACACGCATGATAACCTCATTGAGGTGCATATAAACAACTATTTACCCTTTTTAAGTTTCTTTTCTGCCTTTTTTTCTTTTGGTGTTTTGGCAGGTTCCTTCTTTACATTTTTTTTTGCGTTGATGCCTTTAGCCATGATGATTTAAATTATATTTTTTTAAAGATATGTCTTATTAGCTTCGCAATTAGAATCAATACCTGTTTTTTTATGATCTCAGTCGGATATCCACAATCCATAATACTTAATATACAACTTTTAAATCCCCCTATTTTATGTGTTCAATATCAGGTCAACGCCAAAATCCATAACTTACCAAACTTCTCGTTGTCATTGATAATAAAATCAATCATAAAATAAGGCCTTTTCTGAGAAATTAAATTTAAAAGTTAAATAAAGGAGACCATTTTTAAAAAATAATAATAATGTACATTTGAAGTTATAAGAACAGCATTATAGCTCTTTCGCTCAATACAACCAGGCAACAGTCATAATCTCAAGAATTGTACTCATTATGAAATTAAGATTTTCCATTTTAGTGATAGGAACCCTTTTCACATATCTCAACGTATCCGCTCAAAATAATTACTCTGGGGGAAATGCATTAGACAATTATATGGGTTATTCCACTTCCTATTTTCAACCTGCATCCATTGTCAATTCTCTTCAAAAATTAAGTATCAGCGGCTCTTTAAATAGCCTAAAAACTAATAACTACACAGGTAGCAATACAAGCATTCTGAGCAAGACCTTTGGAAATGAAAGTGCCAGATATAGATATCATTCTGGACTCGGATACCAGTCCAGAAATTCCAGTATTGACTTAGTTGGAGTAAGTTATGAAATCAATCACATCAATGCGATTGGATTAAGTTTCCGCATTCGATCCTTCGGTAATCTGGATGGTCTTTCTAACGAATGGACCAATGCCATTCACAACGATTATGATGACTCAACGCCTTTGAATACCCCTATTTCATTTAAAAATTATTCCTACAATCAGTTCATCTATTTAGAGAATAGATTTAACTATGCCCGGGTCCTAAAAAATGAAAAAGCCAACTTTATAAAAGCAGGAATTGCTGTAAAACTGATCAATGGTATTGATGCTACCTATCTGTATTCTGATCAGGGAAGCTTTGAATTCGATAGTTTGGCCAGCTCAGAGGCCACTTTTGTCTCTACCGAATTTAATTATGGGAGAGCCGAAAAAGGCAATATGTTCACTTCGAGAAATTCAGGTATCGGACTAGATTTAGGAGCAGTATATGAATATCGTCCAAAATACAACAGGTTCCATTATGATATGGATGGAGAGACGAATATTGAACGATACGATCGTACGAAATATTTATTCAAATTTGGTATTAGTATCACCGATATTGGAAGGGTGAGATTTACTCGAGATAGTCTCTCCTACGATTTTACCACTGCCAATAATACCTATGACACAGAAGCACTTGGAGCGCTCACCTTTGTCGATTTAGACATCCAAAAACTAGATGAAACGACTGTTTTTAAGAGTTTTGATGATTTTGCGGATGCTTCCAATAAAAATCAAAAGCAAAATGATATGTTTAATATGAACCTTCCCACTTCACTCAATATACACGCAGACTATCACTTCTCAAAAAACTTATTTTTAGGTTATAGTTCTTCCACAGCCTTAAAAAGAAAATCTGATCTCCATAAAGTACATGTGAAATCGATACACTCAATTGTTCCTAGATACAGTTCTCAAAAGATAGGAGTAGCCCTTCCGTTGTCCATTCAGAGGAATGGTCAGTTTAATGTGGGACTGTCCGGTCGTGTCAATCTGCTTGGACTGACAAACAGACTGAATGCCAGAGATGGTGTTATATCTGTTGTCGGAGGTATGCATAATATCACAGGACTACTGGGTAAAAGAGCACGATTCAACTCAAGTATATTCGCTGGCATTGTTTTCAATCTAGGATACAAAGTACCCTCAGACATCGATCGTGATAAAGTATCTGACAGTAAAGATGGTTGTTTGTACGATCCCGGCTTATTGGGTCTGTTAGGATGTCCCGATACGGATGGAGATGGAATTCCGGATACTCAAGATTATTGTATTTATACACCCGGTCCCAAAAAGCACAATGGATGCCCTGATACCGATGGAGATGGCGTTTTAGATCTGAATGATCAATGTCCTTTAATTGCCGGATTGCCCATTCACTACGGATGTCCTGATCGTGACAAAGATGGAGTGATCGATGTAGTAGACAGATGTCCTGATATTGCAGGCATTGAATTTAATAATGGCTGCCCTTTTGAAAACCCAGGATGTTGTACCGATAATGATGGTGATGGTACCACTAATTTACTTGATAAATGTCCTGAGATTTCTGGATCTATCTACAATGAAGGCTGTCCTATTGATTCAACCCATCTTGAGAAAATTGATTTTTACAAAAACAAAAAAGATATTGACCCAAATCATACCAAAGAAAAAATTGAACAAATCAAAAAAGAAAAAGTAGATAATGAAATGCCCGATGCTACTCAAATTACCATCAATCCCATTTCAGTAGAAACAAAGAGAGTCATCAATAATGACAAAAACTATAAGGGGAGCGAGAAAGATAAAGATAAGGGTACTGACCGATTTTCGAACACAGAGTCTTCTAGAGGTTTCATTGAAGCCCTTAATGTTTATTTTGCCAGCGATGATGCGACTCTCACAAATAGTTATAATGAACAAATCATTGAATTGGTAAATAGATATGATTTCTCTAATGGAAGCGCATATCATATCATCATTGTCGGTCATACCGATAATGATGGAGATGAGAATTACAATCTCATTCTATCAAAAAAACGAGCGGAGACGGTACGCAGAAAACTTGAAACATTTGGAGCTAAATATGAGCAGATAAAAGTGTACTATTATGGTGAATGGAAACCTTTAAAAGACAACGACAACAAAGAACAAAAAAGATTTAACAGAAGGGTTGAAATCCAAGTATTGAAAAAATAAGACGCTTATTAAGAGTTCAGCCTAACTCTACCTATATTGTTACATAATGAGCCTCAGCCCCCGGGGAATTAAGACCAATTATGATGTAACTGTAAGAAGGCTTCAGATAAAACATCTTTGGGATTTTAATAAAAGTATCTTACTCTTGCTCTCCTTTTTTAATTAGAGTTGTCATCTGCTTTTTCATAATTATTTTAAATACTACGCATGGATTAAATAGATTACTCTGTTTAAACACGCTCTTATAATTTACCCTTACAAGTTAACTTTTTACGGACGATATACAATAGCTACACCCCATCCATGCTTATGCTTAGGCTATTAATTATAAATTCGAGGTAACATAAATCATTATGCTCAACTTCAAATATTAAATCATACAAATCAAGTAAATCTTAAATTCAAAAAGTCATAGAAGGTCTTTTTAGCCATTGAATTATGATTAATAAAATAAAAAAAGCCGACGATAGATTTAAAATCTATCGTCGGCTTTTTAAAATCTACTTCTATTTATACTTATCTCAAAAAAGAGAATTGCGGTTTTTTCACTTTTTTGATATTCGAATTATTGCGCTTAGCATAGATATTGATATCTACTTTATTTCTAATGACACCCTTCTTAATCAAGTCCGTTTTCTTACCACGAATAGTAGGAGCGAATTGCTTAAGCTTTGAATTGGTAACGGTAGAAGAAATAGTTTTTCTAAAAAATGATTTAGTCCGCAGCTCTCTTCGACCGCTGCCTACCCCATCAGAATCATCTTCATCAGACCAACCATTACATAGATCCTCCCAGATCATACCATCATTATCATCAAATATCACCAAACAATCGTCTTCAAAGAAAACAAATATATCATTCCATGACTCATAATCATCTTCATATGAGTTTTTGTAGACTGACTCCACCGCTTGATCAGGGTATTCATCCGCAATCATTGCTGCCCACTGTGTGTCGTTCAATGATATCAAACTCCAGTTATCTAGTGAATCTTCATCACTATCAAAAGCAATCTCTTGAGCCATTTCATCAAATGAAATGATTCTCACAGAATTATCGGTATTAACAAGAAAAGCAATTCTTAAATTCGTCTCAGGATCCTCAAACTCACTTCTACAAGCCTCGATAAGCATTTGATCGATTACATAAGTAGAATCGAATTCTGGTCCATTGAGGATATCTAACCAATAACCTCCTTCATCAACTGATACTTCAATAATGCTACAATATTCCTCATCTGGACCTTCTGAACAAAAATCTCCAATCAAATCCTCTTCTATATCATCGAACACCAAGCTGCAACCGCTTTCAAAATATATATGAAGAAAACTCTCCGGTAACCTATCATCAAAGACACACTCGTCTAAAATAATATCCATAATAACCTCGTCTTCTGGAATAAATTCACTCCAATACCCCTGCTCTGTTACCTCAATTTCAGTTATTGTACATGTTTCACAATACTCCGACCAGATCGTTTCCGTCTCATCATTAAAGGTAACGACACAACCATTGTCTAAGTAAATATTTAGCACCCTTGGATCTTCGGGGTAAAACTCACTACAATCAACTATTTCGATGTGATCTATAGATGCATCTTGGTAAGCAGAATCAAGATACCCTGTCCAGTAACCCTGCTCATCTATGTCAATGTCTGTAAAGTCACAATTTGCACAACCATTATAAATAAGCTCTTGCGTCGTGTTTTCAAATACAATTTCACAGAAATAGTCAATTTCTATACCTTCTTCATCTTGATAACTTCCATCTTTAATAAAAACCAATAAATATTCATCTCTATAATCTCCCGTCTGGCAAACATTTAACAATACGTTATCAATTTCAGCATCAGGATAAATGACTAATACAGAATCAACCCACCAACCTTCTTGAGTTGATAAATCTTCAACGTCACAATCTTCAATATAATCACCCTCATTTCCTCCTTGATCTTCACCTTCATGATTTTCTTGATATAGAATACCCATGTAACTAATTGTAAACGGTATGGGATCAGAAATAATTTCATAACTCTCCTCGTCATACATCATTGCATCTCCACTAGCCTTTATGGAATAAGTGCCATCACCAAGGATTTCTAAAGCTAACGTGACATTCGAAACCTCGTAAAATTGATCAGTAACCTCTCCATTTTCATCAGCAGAAATCAAACCTATTTCAAACTCATTAATCAAATTGCCAAAAGATAAATCCTCAACATTACAAACCTCATCCATCCATGTTCGATCTACACCAGTTAGTCGACAATTATTAGAATACAAATAAGTCTCATAGAGTCTTTCTCCACTCATAATTTCTGTAACCTCCATGTAATCCTCTGTTTCCTCATCCCAGATTTCAAAAGTCATTTCATCTCCAGCACACGCATTTTGATAAGCTTCCTCACACTCCATACAGGCAGATCCATAAGTTTCCTCGTACTTACCTTCCATAAATGCATCTAACTCCTCGATCGAAGCCATTGTGTAATTGGGGAAATGATCATTAAAAAACTGCAAACCATCAATATACTCACCACTGGTTATCTCTACCTCATCATGATCCAACCAAGAATAAATACCTACCACCTTTCCTGCGCCGTATTCAGATACCAATGCATCAAACTCTTCTTCGCTCTCTGCCTCCATAAAAGCATTTAGCTGTTCTACTGTATAAGAACCTCCCTGCAGCATAATGTCTGTATTATAGGGTAATTCAAAACAGCGCTCTCCGTTTATGTTTGAATATCCCAAAAATGGTATCTCCCCTTCATTCTCGATTCCATAATACTCTAAGGCACCCAAACCCAAGAGAATAGTATCTTGTCCGAGCGTCATAAAACTAGAAGTCACGACATCAACATCAGTACTGTCGTTGGCAACGCCAGTACTGTCATTGACAATATCTCCATTGTCGAGATCCTCAATATCATCATCCTCTGTACATGACATAAACATAGTCATAGACAGCAATGCACTAATGAACAATAGATTTTTGAAATTTTTCATTATTTTGTAGTTTTTTAGTTTTTGAAATTTGCTACGATCTTCAAATTTATAGGATTTTTAATGAACATTGATTTTTTTATTAAAATGTATTTCCACCTAAATCCGTTATCATGAAGAATTTAATACACTTAATATCCCCCTATTTTGAAAGGTAACCCCTACAATTTGCATAAGTATAGAGATCTTATTATTCAAAACCATCAAAATGCTTTATCTAACGATGTCAGATTTATGTTAAAATCTGTTTCCATTTCACTTTGTCAATTCTCCTATGGATAACCCTCCTGAACAGTCTCTTGATTTGTCCAAATATTAAAATTCACGAAAAAAGCGAAGCGATAAAGCCTATATCCCTGTTACATAACTTTGAATCTTAAAGAAGAATTAAGTTTTGATATCGTTCTTTAGGTCAGAATTTTTTTTTAAATGATACCCCTTGTTTCCAAGATGACTTCAATACACCCTGTTTTATTTAATAAAAAGGTTTTCTGTTACTGCGCCAGTAAAAAAACCTCATTTATATGTAACTTGCGTTTTCTTGTAATTTAACCTGATTAATAGAGATAACGAATATTATTTAATATAGCCGTTAATAGCAAATCTTCTCTCCACAAGTAGAATAAAAAAATATTATGACCTAGGTCTTTTATAAATTTTCTTCTTTGATATTATTTTCCAAATCTCTCAATCACATTTAGTAACCTATTTTATGCTCATAAAAGTGTCTAAACTGATCTCTGATTTATCAAAAAATAATGTCCAAAATCATCATTGGATTTTGTTCCTGTTTGTTTTAATGACTTCCGCACACGCATTTGCACAAGGCTCCAAAGTCGTAGGGAAAGTAGTTGATGATCGTGGAAATGGCATTATCGCAGTTACAGTTTTAATCAAAGAGACCCAGTTTAAGGCAATCACTAATACCAAGGGCAACTACGAAATCACAATACCAGAAACTTCGGATAATTTGATTTTCAGCGCTGATGGATATGTCTCTAAGGAAATAAATAGGGGCATCCGTTCAACCATCAATGTGATCTTATACAAAAAAGAAGCTCACTCGGTACCTCCTTCACAAGTCCCGATGTTCGAAGATGTCATCGTTCAGGAAAATAGGCTTCAACTCCCTGTTTCACAAACTTCAAGAAACATTCATGTCATTTCAAATAAACAAATCGAAAATTCGGCAATCCAAAGTGTTGCCGAATTACTGCAATCAGTAGCTGGACTTGATGTGCGCCAACGGGGGACACATGGCTTACAAGCGGATGTAAGCTTACGCGGAGGTACTTTTGATCAAATTCTCATCTTGATTAACGGGATTAAAATGGCCGATCCCCAAACAGGGCATCATGCCTTAAACCTACCCTTAGACCTTGATAACATTAAAAGAATTGAAATACTCAAAGGTCCTGCAGCACGAGTTTTTGGAGCTAACGCCTTTGCAGGCGCCATCAATATTGTGACCAAAACACCTAATACGCCTTATCTGAAATTATCCCTCAGCAACGGAATGAACGCACTTTGGGGTGGCCATGCCGCTATCGCACATCAAAAAGGAAAATACCAGCATTATTTGTCATTGGGAAAACAACTATCGGATGGATACCGCTTCAATACTGATTATGATGTAGCCAACTATTTTTACCAAGGTAGTTACGCGCTAGACGAAAGTCAAAACATAAGCGTACTTGGGTCTTTTTCGGATCGGAAATTTGGTGCCAATCGATTTTATGGTAATGATTCCGATTTTTTTGCTAACCAATATGAAGAAATACAAACCAGTTTAATGAATATCGGACATCAAAAGTCATCAGCTAATTTCACCATAAAAACCAGGTTGAATTGGCGAAGAAACCAAGATGAATATCTCCTCATTAGGGAAGATCCAGACTTTTATCGCAACTTGCACACCAGTCAAGTAGTCAGCTTGGAAAGTCATGGAGATTATTATAGCAAATGGGGTGCTACAGGTATCGGGGGTTCCCTGAGCAAGGTAAGTCTAAACAGTAATAACCTTGGAAATCATTCTAGACAAATCTCTACCCTTTTTTTGGAGCACCGTGCATATTTATTAAATAAAAAGCTAGACATTACCCCTGGGGTAGCATTGAGTCATTATAGTGATTTTGGGTCACATTTCTTTCCTGGCATTGATGTAGGGTACGCACTAAAATCCGGCATCAAACTCTTCACAAACATGGGATATACTTGGCGAATACCCACTTATACTGATCTTTATTATGTAGGTGCCGCCAATATTGGTAATGAAAATTTAACCCCAGAATCTGCTCTTTCATATGAGGTCGGAGCCAAATACACACATAGCCATTGGAATACAAATATCAGTTGGTTTTCTCGAAAAAGTAGTAATTTAATAGATTGGATTAAGGATTCAGAAGCGGCGGATACTTCAAAATGGCAACCTCAAAATTTGAATGATTTAACCATCCGTGGCTTAGATTTTAATATAAATTTCAGTGGTCAAGCGTTGTTGGGATCTAACGATATCTTAGAAAATATTCAGATCGGTTACACCTATATTGACGCTGAAATACCCCAATATTCAAACATCATTTCCAGATATGTCCTTGAAAATCTAAATCATCAACTAACAGTCAATATTCAGCACAGAATTGTTGGCCCATTACATCATAACCTACGCTTACGGTATTTGGACAGAGCTTCAATGGCCAATTATTTTGTGATAGATACAAAGTTGTTTTGGGAAGCAGAAAAATATAGCTTTTATCTCACCATCAATAACTTGTTCAATGAAAGTTATTATGAATCTAACCTCGTAGAAATGCCTGGTTTATGGCTATTTGCTGGTATTAAATTAAAAATACCTTATTGAGCAAAAATTAATTATAAAAAATTGTTGCCACTTTACTTAAAAAAAAATCAGAAATTCCATATGAAACTATCAGAAATAAAAGAATCCCTCTTGACCATCGATAAAATTGATTTTCAATTGCCCAACGGTGCATCCATACCTAGCCACTTCCATATCACTGAAATAGGAAAGTTCAGCAAACATTTTATAGATTGTGGTGGTAAGGTAAGAAGAGAAGATACCGTAAATTTTCAATTGTGGGAATCCAATGACTATCAGCATAGACTATCCCCTAAAGACTTATTAGAGATCATCACCCTTGCCGAAAATAAACTGGGTATAGAAAACTTAAACATCGAGGTAGAATATCAAGGGGATACCATTGGGAAATATGGACTGTCCTTTAATGGCCAATATTTTTTACTCACCAACAAACTAACCGATTGCCTGGATCCAGAAAAATGTGGCATCCCTGTCTCAAAACCTAAAATTAGAATTTCAAAACTCCGTAATTCTAAAAATAATTTCACCCCAGATTCAAGATGCTGTTAAAGACGAGATGCCCTTTTGCTTTTCGAGAAGCCCTAGTTAACGATCAATAGATTGAATCATTAAGCTTTCCCAGTTCGGAGTTGATTCCTTTTCTTCATCCACGATTTTCTTCACATCTTCAAGTAGTTGTCTCGCATCATATATGATCCCATCCTTAATGGTATAATTAACTCCTCCAACACGGACTACCTCATTAGCATCATTCAACTTAATATCTCCGGTTCCGTATAAGTACTTGAGGTTTTTTAATGGGTTTTGATCCATTAAAATCATATCTGCCAATTTTCCTACCTCGATGGTACCTATCTGGCCATCCATTCCAATAGCCTCTGCGGCGTTTAAAGTAGCCGACTGAATGACCTCCATCGGATGAAATCCGGCTTCTCTCAACAACTCCAATTCTTGAATATAACCAAAACCATATAAATTATACATATAGCCTGAATCTGCTCCGGCAGTGACCCGACCTCCCCTATTTTTATACTCGTTTACAAATGCCATCCAAAGTCTGTAATTTTCCTTCCATTGAGTTTCTTTTTCCGTTCCCCAATCATAATAAGCCGCCGCATGGGAATCCCTTGCCGGTAGAAAAAAGTTAAGCAGCGCGGGTCGCGTGTAGTCTTTATGCCAAGGTAAACTGCTTCCTCGTTGTACATCTCTGAAAATACTGTAGGGCACAAAAGTAGCGTCAATAGTGAAATCTAAGGATAGGAGCTCA
>DBBU01000006.1 GCA_002292365.1 Flammeovirgaceae bacterium UBA976 | reverse complement strand
TCGAGAGGCGAAGGAATACCTCGTCGGTCTTGGATTCGAAACTGAACCTCGAACAATAAGAGAGGTTTATAGCCTAAACCGTAAAATTGATAAGGCTAATCGCCAACTTTATGTTGAGCATACAGATGGTGGTGTGAGAAAACTTGCTGTTGATCTATTGGAGTTGTTTGGTGCCTTCAAAGGTGACAGAGATGATATTTCAATAGTGAGAAATTACATTATCGAGAACACCTATTTTATCATTAAGCATAAGGAAAAAAATAAAGATATAAACGAGAAGTATTCGTTAAAATTCAATCAGCAATAAAAATGGCCAGAGATTACACCAAATACAACGTAGAAGGTTTGGGAGAAAACCTCAACAAAAGAAAATTAGTTTTTACAATCGTCAAAAACTATATAGAAAAAAATAACCCAAGTTTTGAGGAGTTGCAAAACGCCTTTCCTGATGAAGTGCAAGGGTCAAATGGGGTTATTAAGAGGGAATCAGAGGTAACAGATCCGAAAAGATTTAACATGCGTGAGCCATTAAAAATTCAAAATGGAGCGCATGTAGTTGTGTCTAATCAATGGGGAGAGAATATTGAAGATTTTATCAAAGCAGCAATAAAGTTGGGTTTTGAAATAACCAAGAGTAGCCAGGTGGACATTGCAGCTGATCCGAAAATTGGAATACTCAAATTTGAAAATTTCAATGTGGGTACAATGAATGCTTTTCTCGAAGCAAGCAATGATGATGAGACCCTTATGGATCAGATAGATGAAGAAATTGAGTCTTGTCTTGATAACGATCCAAAATATTACATCATTTCCAAACTGATGGATAAACTCGGATATGGATATGATCAGACTGAGATTTTGGAGTATTTTCAGTTTGCTGATGACGAATTTGAACTCAAAGACATGTTAAGTGAGGAAAGTTTGTTGTCTCGAGTTATCCAAAAGGAAGGTCTAGAGAACACGAAAATCACGTCTAAATCCGATGATTTCAACCTCAATTTCGCGGGTTATTTTATCGTTGCCTTGGAATTACTTGTTTACAGTGAAGACAATGAAATGTTGGCTGAGTTTATTGTAAGCCAATCCGCAAGTGATATTGAAGATGAATATAATGTTGAGGTAACTGGAGAAGGTGACTGGATAGCAGATTTAACCGAGGCCATAATACATCACGTTTATGGTTTTGACATTCAAGATTATGAGGGTGAATGCGATATCGATGGTTCTAATTTTGGTACGACCATGACCATGGGATACGACTATCATGCTTATGCGCAAGAGATCATTGATTCACTAATTTGAAGAACGACAATGTTGAGGCTGCTCTTCTGAAAAGTAACATCCACTTAACAGTATCACAAGTGAATCATGAATTGTTTGAATATTCGTTACGCTACATAGATGAACTTCATAACAAAATCTTTGGTGGCCGTTTTGGTAAGGATGACTTTGAACGGCTACAGACGCTGTATGATTTGAAGAAATTACAGAGCAATCTTGACCTGGAGGATTTGAATGAAAAGGTTGAGGGGCTTATTGTTGATGTAACGCAAGAAAAGGTAGATGAGCTTCAAAAAGAGTCGGCAGAACTTTTAGAGTCTTACACCACTCATTACCAATCAGTATTTTTGGTTGATGGGATTGCCTATGCATCAATTGCTAGTGCGCTAAAGCATGCACTAGCTGTTTCTACGGTCGTAAAAGAAAATAGTATTGATCACAAGTTCTTTTCTGCTTACCCAAAGCTGAAAAAGATATTATCACGAAGCATAAAAACGGATAGCATTATTGATGGCTGGTTTTTTAATGCTAACTTTTTTGCTTTCAATCCTGCCATTTTCCAAGAGCTTGGATTTCCAATGAGCACCATTAGAACTGACGACAAGGAGTTATTAATAAAGTCACTAAATTTTTTAGAAGAAGTTTACCGATATCAAACCGGTGAACGTATTAACGAGATCGAATCCGTTTGGAGAGAAACCAGGCGAGGTAAAAAAAGATGGACAGGTAGGTGGATGAAAAGAATATTTGATGGTCATAAAGGAGAGCAAACCCATAATTTTGATTGGATCTCTGACACCGAAGTTATCTATCAGAATACCTATGGGGTTGGTTTATCAGGGGGGAGTGAAGCAAGTCTTTATCAACTAGATAATAAAGGGAGTTGGCAAAAGGTAAAGTCTCTTCAAAAGTTAATACGTTAATTAGGCTATGATTAAGCCAATTGTTTACATAGACATGGATGGAGTAATAGCCGATTTTTCAAAAGCGATTAAAACTCATCCGAAGTCAAGTTTAGAGTCCTACCAAAAAGTCCCTGATCATATCCCCGGCATATTTGAGCACTTAGAATTGGTTGCTGGAGCAAAAGAGGCTATCAATCAACTCCATTTATCGAATAAATATGACTTGTTTATATTGACAACTGCTCCGTGGGATAATCCTACAGCTTGGATGCACAAGCGCTTATGGATAGAGAAACACTTTGGAGAGATCTTCTGTAAAAAAGTGATTATTACCCACAGAAAGGACTTGTTAATTGGTGATTATTTAATCGATGACCGCACTGCTAATGGCGCGGGTGACTTTAAGGGAACTCATATTCATTTTGGGTGGGACTACATTAACGACAGGTTCAATGAATATCGTGACTGGACCGCCGTTTTGAATTATTTTGAAAAAAACGGGTGAGTCTTATTTCCTATAGTTTTAAAAATTTATTTTGAGGTATTTAACTAAATCACGATTCAAGTTAGGGCTTGAATGCCCGAATAAACTTTTCTATACCAAAAAAGATGAGTATGCTAATCAAAAAGACGAAAATCCTTTTTTAAATGCTCTAGCCTCAGGTGGGTTTCAGGTGGAAGAATTAGCACGATTGCATTTTCCTAATGGGCATTTGGTAGATGATGCTCAAGGTGAGAAGTATAACTACGAGCTAAAAGTAGAAGAAACCAACCAATTGCTTCAAAATGAAAATGTGGTTATATATGAGGCGGCTTTTAAGTACGAAAATCTGTTTGTTCGTGTAGATATATTAGAGAAAAAAGGACGTCAAATCAATTTAATTGAAGTCAAAGCCAAATCCTTTAAAGATGGTCACAAAGAGGTCACGTATAATTCAGAATGGAAGTTCTATTTATTTGATGTGGCCTTTCAAAAATACGTAATTGAAAAAGCGCATCCGCATTTTCGTGTGAGCCCGTATTTAATGTTAGCTGATCAACTGAAGACAGCATCTCTAGATGGGTTAAACCAAATGTTCCGTATTAAAAAGAACAGTGGCAATAGAACGGGTATAGAAAAAAGGGAAGATCAATTAGCACAGTTTGCATTTCCAGAAGACTCAGTGTTATCCCTCAAAGATGTGACTGATATCATCACTAAAATTGAAGCAGGTGAACATCGCATTTTAGAAGATTATGAATTTGAAGATGCCATTGCGGTGTTATCTCAAGCCTATCTAGACGACCGTTATTTTGGTTTTCCTCTTGATTATGCTAAATGCAAACACTGTGAATTTAGAACTGAGACAGACTTAAAAGATAAAAAATCAGGGTTTGAAGCCTGTTTTAAAAAGCAATTAGGGTGGAAAGAGGATGATTTCAAAGCACCAAACGCTTTTGAGATTTGGGATTTTAGGCGTTGGAAATACCTTACTGAGAAAGGCAAACTAAAGCTCAATGAAATTGAGGATGAGGAATTTGGTGCCAACAAGCCCAAGGTGGTTGGTCTTTCAAGAATTGAGCGTCAATTAATTCAAAAACACAAGGCTCTTAGAAATGAAAATACTAGTCATATTGATGTCACAGGTTTGCGCGATGAAATAGCGAAATGGACTCCCCCGTACAATTTTATTGATTTTGAAGCATCCACGGTAGCTTTGCCTTTTTACCGGGGTCAGCATCCCTACGAAAAAGTAGTATTTCAATTTTCTCATCATATTTACCACGAAGATGGACGCGTTGAACACGCCAACGAGTTTATCAATGTGAATCCGGGAGAGTTTCCAAATTTTGAATTTATCAGGGCGCTGAAAGTCGCATTAGAAGGGAATACAGGCTCCGTGTTCCAATATTCGCCTTACGAAAATTCAACTTTAAATCAAGTCAAGGCACAATTAGAAGTCTCTTTAGAAGATGACAGAGAATCTTTGATCGATTTTATCAAAAGCTTGACCACACCTCCAAAAAGTAATGATTACAAAGGTGAAATATGGCACGCTGAGCGAGAAATGATTGACTTATGTGAGGTAATAAAAGCTTTCTATTTTAATCCTTACACGAAAGGAAGTAATTCCATAAAGGCGTTATTACCAGCCATTTTTAAAAATAGCGACCTGATAAAAGAAAAGTACAGTCAACCTCTGGCTTCAATAAATGTGACGAGTAAAAATTTCCCTAGTCATTACCGATGGTTGAGAATGATAAATGGCGAAATAGAAGACCCCTATAAATATTTAGACAAACCCTTTTCAGACTGGAATGCTGATTTTGAACGAAAAAGTGATATCGAGGAAATTAATGATGGTGGTGCAGCATTGACTGCCTATGGATTAACTCAATACTCTGATATGACTACCGTTGAACGCGATAGACTACGCAAGGCTTTACGAAAATATTGTGAGTTAGATACTCTTGCAATGGTAATGATATTTGAGCATTTACAGGATGTTGCGTCACAATAGCCCTAATCTTGTTTTGCAAGTGATTGGAGAGAGAGGTTTATCTTGTGAACATGGATGAACGCATGGACGAGGCGTGCCATCACCAATAAAAAACACAAGCGATAAAGCACTTTTGTGAGGTGGTTTTCCGCCGGCTCCGCGATGCCGACAAGGCTAATCATAGGATTTGCGGCCATTTTTTAGTTACTTACAACCCTAAATTGTAACTTCATTATTATGAAAAATAAATTCTTACTTTTTGCGGTCGGTTTACTGCTCGTGTCTTGCCAGTCGAACAACTCACCGGAGGATGCCGTACGCAATGTCGTAAATGCGTTAATTCAAGGTGACTGTGAGGCTTTTCAGGCCGGTTGTTCGGAAGAGCAGGGTGAAGATATCCAGGAATGGTGCTCAGACGAGTCAGATTGGGGTCAGGATGTCGAAAGGGCAAAGGAAATGTATGGCGATCGTTTTGATTGGGAAGTTTCTTCAGCCAGATTAGAATTTACTTCTCCTGACGGATCTGACTCGGAAACCCTTGACGTAATCCTGGAAAAT
>DBBU01000035.1 GCA_002292365.1 Flammeovirgaceae bacterium UBA976 | reverse complement strand
AAGGCGATGATGGGTTTTTCGATGACCTGGGTCAGGTGGTTGATCAAAGGATTTAATAAAATTAAAAAAATTATTACTGTGGCTATAATGCGCAGCGCCCCGAGGAGTCTAGAGACATAAGTTACCCATGGGTTTTTTTTTGCATACATCAAATAAGTAATGCCCGCAATGAGTATTGTTGCGGGTAAGAGCCACCATGCATTGGTTAAAAATACAAACGAAGGATCTCTCATAAACTTAAAACCTGCTGATAAGGAAGTAGGGTGGATATAATAAAAGGGAATTACTCAAGTAAGTAATCCACCATTTACTTGCAATACTTGTCCCGTAATATAAGTTGAGGAATTCGAGGCGAGAAAGACACAAGCATTTGCGACATCTTCTGGACTTCCTCCACGTTTTAATGGAATGGAATCACGCCAAGTTTGGACTACTTTTTCATCTAATCCTGCGGTCATTTCTGTCTCAATAAACCCTGGAGCAACTACATTACAGCGAATGCCTCGAGAACCCAATTCAAGGGCGACAGATTTTGAAAAACCTATGATACCCGCCTTTGAAGCTGCATAATTTGCCTGACCCATATTTCCTTTAATACCGACGATTGAAGACATATTGATGATTGATCCACTTCTTTGTTTCATGAGGGGCCTAAAGGCTGCTTTTACAGTATTAAAACAGGATTTTAAATTAATTTCCATGATTTCATCCCACTGTGATTCGGACATTCTCATCAATAGGTTGTCTCGGGTGATTCCTGCATTATTGATCAAGATATCTAACTTTCCAAAATCGCGGACCACATCAGCAATTAATTCTTGGGCAGCCTCATAGTTGGAGGCATCTGATCTATAGCCTTTGGCATCTACACCTTTGGCTTTTAATTCTGCAACTAAGCTTTCCCCTTGCTCCACACTGGACAAGTAGGTAAAAGCTACATGTGCCCCTTGTGCAGCAAATGTATGGGCAATGGCCCTTCCTATTCCTTTTGAAGCACCGGTAATCAATGCTATTTTTCCTTCTAATGCTTTCATGTAAAATTTATAATTTATGCTAAATTAAATAACAGAATTAATATACGACTATCATCGCTCATCTTAGTCATTTTAATTGTTAACACTTAGATTTGCAAACGAAACGAATTAAAGCATTTATTAGCATTTAAAAAAATTATATGGCTTCACAATATGATCTAATCGTAATCGGAAGTGGTCCGGGAGGTTACGTAGCGGCAATTAGGGCATCTCAGCTCGGTATGAAAGTTGGGATAGTGGAAAAGGCAGAATTAGGGGGTGTTTGTCTCAATTGGGGGTGTATACCCACCAAAGCACTGTTGAAAAGTGCCCAAGTTTTTGAATACATCAATCATGCAGCTGACTATGGGATATCCGTTAAGGAATCAACTGCGGATTTTAAAGGCATGGTCAAAAGAAGTCGCGAGGTGGCGGATTCTAATAGTAAAGGGATTGACTTCCTCTTCAAAAAAAATAAAATTGAAGTCATAAAAGGTCACGGAACACTTTCTAGAGGTAAGCAGGTAAAGGTGACAGATGCTGCCGGCAATACAACCAATTATGAGGCTAAAAATATAATTATGGCTACAGGCGGACGGGCAAGAGAACTACCTAACCTACCGATGGATGGTAAGAAAGTGATTGGGTATAGAGAAGCCATGACGCTGTCTGAACAGCCGAAAAAATTGGTTATTGTAGGCTCTGGAGCTATTGGTATTGAATTTGCCTATTTTTACAATGCCCTAGGTACGGAAGTTACCATAGTTGAGTATTTACCCAATATCGTACCGGTAGAAGATGTAGATATTTCCACAACATTGGCACGAAGCTTCAAAAAGAAAGGGATCAAAATCATGACTCAATCAGAGGTCACCAAAGTAGATATAAAAGGGAAGGGATGTAAAGTAAGTGTTCATACCAAAAAAGGGGAAGAGATTCTAGATTGTGACATCGTATTATCAGCAGTAGGCGTGTCAACTAATTTGGAAGGTCTGGGGATCGAAAGTCAAGGAATAAAGATTGAAAAGGGCAAAGTAGTGGTTGATGAATATTATGCCACCAACGTCCCAGGAGTTTATGCCATTGGAGATATTGTTCTGGGGCAAGCACTGGCACATGTAGCGTCAGCAGAAGGTATTATTTGTGTTGAAAAAATTGCGGGGCAATCTCCACAACCCTTAGATTATGGAAATATCCCAGGATGTACTTATTGTTCTCCTGAAATTTCTTCTGTCGGGATGACTGAAAAAGAAGCCCTTGCCAAGGGATATGAAATTAAAGTAGGTAAGTTTCCTTTTTCTGCGTCAGGAAAAGCAAAAGCTTCTGGTGCTACCGAGGGGTTTGTAAAAGTTATATTTGATGCAAAATATGGGGAATGGCTAGGTGCACACATGATTGGCGCGAATGTCACCGAGATGATTGGTGAAGCGGTGGTCGCCAGAAAGCTGGAAACTACAGGGTATGAGATTATAAAATCTGTACACCCCCATCCAACGATGTCAGAAGCCATCATGGAGGCTGCGGCTGATGCGTATGGCGAGGTGATTCATATGTAGCAAATTATAAATTTAAGGAGTTTTTTTGATGGGATCTAGAACCTATTCAGTTTCGTTGAATCTAGAAAAGTGGGTCTGAATTGTACTGCTTTAGGAGATCTATTAGGATCTTGTTTAAGAAATTAATAATAATTCAACGTTGAGGCCTCAAGGACAGGATGCGTTCTCTTATCATTCGAGCCATTCGATTAAGCACATAAAAATCCTTTTAATTCCTGAAATCTAAGTTAAGGTGCTTTTTTTTAAAAGCATTTTTAGTGGTGGGCATTGCGATATAGGAAGATCAATGCGTTCGATGAAGCTATGAAATTCTTATCTTGAAGGAGGCCAATTAATGCCGTGATAAAAAGGCTTGGGGAATACTTTTTATTGTTTGGTAATCTAAGATAACCCCTATTTTAATTCGAGAGATTCAGCTTTTGCATGAACTCCTGTTAAAAACTTTATGCAACAAAGTCAAGGCTCACTAATCCTATTCTTTGTCGAAAAAGTAGGTCTTAAAAAAACGATTTAATTGCTTAGTTTCTACTAAAAATCCATCATGACCATAATTACTTTTGATAATGGCCAATTGGGCATTGGGAATATGTTCAGATAAGAATTTTTGTTCTTCAACTGGGAAAAGTACATCGGTATCAATACCGACCACCATCGTCTTGGATTTGATCCGTTTGAGAGCATCTTTGACTGAAACGTCGTGCCGCCCAATATTGTGGCTGTCCATGGCTTTGGAAAGACAGTAATAGGATTCACTAGTGAACCTTTTTTGAAGTTTGGATCCCTGATATCTTTGGTAGGATGAAGCACTGAAATCATCCCAACGGCCATCTTCATCTTTTTGTTTTGCTTCAAAAGTATTGTAATGGCGGTAGGAAAGTAGGGCAATGGCCCTAGCTGCAGCGAGTCCTTTCGCTGAATCTATGTTATCCAATGCCATCCGCTGGGCTTCATTGAAGGCTATGCCCCAAGGGGAGTGTACCGCGTTGGTAGCAATCAGGTTGATATTCTCAAAAAGATTAGGTTCTTGTACCGCCCATTCTAGGAGTTGCTGACCCCCTAAGGATCCACCGATTCCCAAATTAATCCGCTCAATTCCTAGTTTTTTTCGGAGCAGCTGATGTCCGCTTACGATGTCTCGAATCGTAATGAGAGGAAAGTTGAAATCTTTTGGACCGGTCGATCCATAACAGGAGCCCAAGACATTGGCACAAATAACAAAATCTCTTTCAAGATCAATAACCGCATGGGTTCCAAATAACCCTGGCCACCATTCTGTAGGATCTGCGTTGCCCGTTAGGGCATGAAAGACCCACACCACATTAGACTGATCCCCATTGAGACTGCCCTGTGTTGTATATGAAATCGTAACTTGAGGAAGGACCGAGCCTTCCTCAAGTAGCAATGGATCATCGGAAACAAAAGTTTGTGCCTTAGGCAGTGGTAAGAGGGCTTGTTGCATGTACTTTGTCCAATGCTTGTTGAAAATCAGCTTTAATGTCTTCGATATGTTCTATACCTAAGGATACTCTTAACATATTAGGATGAACCCCCGCCGCCAATTGATCTTCTACAGATAGCTGTTGATGGGTAGTTGCTGCCGGTTGAATGATCAAAGTCTTGGCATCTCCCACATTGGCGAGGTGACTGACAAGTTTAAGACCATCTACCAAATTGGTGGTATCCTGCTTTTCTCCTTTGAGGATGAAAGTAAGTACACCGCCAAATCCCTTTTTGAGATATTTTTTGGCTAGATCATGATAGCTGCTGCTTTCTAATCCTGGATAATTTACAGATTCTACTGCGGGATGCGCTTCCAACCATTTGGCCAATTTCAATGCATTTTCAACCGTCCGCTCTACACGTAGCGAGAGCGTTTCTAAGCCTTGTAATAATAAAAAAGAATTGAAGGGACTCTGCGCGGGACCAAAGTCTCTTAAGCCTTCGACACGTGCTCTAATAGCAAAAGCGACATTTGGGAGACCCAGGGGATTATCGATCCCAAATACGTCAGCAAAAATCAATCCATGATAACTGTCAGAAGGTTCTGAAAATTGTTTGAATTTACCATTACCCCAATTGTAGTTACCTCCATCTACGATGACGCCTCCTATGGAAGTTCCATGTCCACCGATCCACTTAGTGGCGGATTCTACTACCACAGCAGCACCATGCTCAATGGGTCTAAATAAATAACCCCCAGCACCAAAAGTATTGTCTACCACTAAGGGGAGATCATATTTTTTGGCCAATGAGGCAAGAGCATCAAAATCGGGAATGTTGAATCCGGGATTACCCATAGTTTCTAAATACAACGCTTTGGTTTGATCATCGATTAAGACTTCGAAGTCTTCTGGCTTATCAGAATTAGCGAAACGCGCCTCAACCCCTAATCGCTTAAATGCATTTTTAAATTGATTGTAGGTACCTCCATAAAGAAAGGAAGTAGACACAAAGTTATCTCCTGCTTCTAAAATGTTGTTAAGTGCAATAAACTGCGCAGATTGGCCAGAAGAGGTGGCCAATGCAGAGACGCCGCTCTCAAGTGCAGCAATTCTTTTTTCGAAGACGTCGTTTGTTGGATTGTTTAATCGGGTATAAATATTACCAAATTCTTTAAGCGCAAATAGATTGGCACCATGTGCTGAATCTTTGAAAGTAAAAGAAGTCGTTTGGTAAATGGGTACGGCTCTTGATCGGGTGGTTTCGTCGATTTCTTGTCCGGCGTGTAATTGTAAAGTATCAAAATGTAATTGTGACATGGTAATTATATGTTTTTTATAAAAAAAAGTGAATTATTGAAGTAGTGTGATGAGTTACTTGGACCTCACTACTGAGGTAAAATTTATTTTAGCTCAGTAGAGTTATGTATGAATTCGCGCGAGGCGCATATCCTCATGGTGACAACAGCAACAACTGAAGAAAGCCACTAATAATGGGAAATCCATTCTACCTGCAAGTACAGCTAGAGGTAATTGAAATTTTAAATTCTGTATTATTATCATAACCATCAATTTATTTGTCAGGAATTAGCACCTGCCCCTTAGCAGAGGGGTTGCTAGCGCGTCAACGAGCCTGTCTCTTAGCGCTTCTTAATAAATCGAGCGATTTGTTCGATTCGATTTACAAACATATACACCAAATTTTATTTTACAAAACAATTGAATTTTTTTTTTTTAATTTGTTTTAAGGCATTTACATGCTGCTATATTCTGCGGGTTCAAAAAATTTGAATACATTTTTGATGATTGTATTTAAATTTATTCCTGTGAAATGGACAGTAGATTAATTAGATTCATAAGGATATATTTACCCGAAAACGTATTATTGTTTTCGAATAAGTGTGGAATTAATGGGTTTCTATTTTAGTTTGTAGTTCAAAGATGCAAACAGCTAATAGACTTAAGGAGGTTCAAGAATATTATTTCTCCGCGAAACTCAGGGAGATACGGGCCTTAGAAAAGGAAGGCAAAGAGGTACTTAACCTCGCTCTTGGGAGTCCTGATTTGTTGCCTCCCAATCAGGTCATCGAACAATTAAAAATGGGTTCAGATCTCAAGGGAGCCAATCAATATCAGTCCTATCAAGGGCTACCTGCCTTCCGCAAGGCAATCGCCGATTTTTCAAAAAATCGGTTGAGCATCGTTTTGAATCCTGAAGAGGAAATTTTACCTTTAATGGGTTCAAAAGAGGGAATTGCTCATATTTCATTGGCCTATCTCAATAAAGGAGATCAAGTTTTAATCCCTGAGTTGGGTTATCCTACGTACACTTCGGTCACCAAAATGGTAGAAGCGGAGCCGATTTATTATCCGTTGATCGAATCAGATGATTGGTGTCCTGATTGGAAGTTCTTTGACCAGTTAGATTACAGTAAAATAAAATTACTTTATCTGAATTACCCACACATGCCGACGGGGGCCAGAGCAACTCAAGAAATTTTGGCAAAGTTTGTGGACATAGCCATCAAGTATAAGCTCCTATTGATTCATGATAATCCCTACAGTTTCATTTTAAATGATCAACCTCTAAGTATTTTTTCAGTGGATGGTTCCAAAACATGTGCTTTGGAATTGAACTCTTTGTCCAAATCCTTCAATATGTCTGGTTGGCGGGTAGGCTGGTTGTCAGGAGCTTCAGAGAATATCAAGAATGTATTACGGATCAAAAGCAATTTGGATTCGGGTATGTATCAACCTATTCAGCGAGCGGCAATCGTCGCTTTGCAGCAGGATGAGAGATGGTTTGAGCAATTAAATCATACCTATAAGATCCGTAGAAACTGCGTTTTTCGTCTATTAGACAAACTTAATTGTACCTATCGAAAAGCACAAAGTGGTCTGTTTGTATGGGCGCAAGCACCCGTGATGGATGTCGATGTGCTTATTGATGACCTACTTGTGAATAAACATATTTTTATTACACCAGGACATATTTTTGGAGCCAAGGGCAGGCGCTATTTGAGGGTCTCCTTGTGTGCCCCCACAGAAGTTTTTGAGCAAGCTATTTTGAGATTATGAAGATTTCTATCATTGGTTTGGGATTAATAGGGGGCTCATATGCCTTATCGCTCAAGCAACAATTCAAAGACTTGACTTTGTATGGTTGGGATCAGAATGAAGCACATAATTTAGCGGCCAAAAAACATAACATTATTGACGTGAGTTGTCGCTCATTGGAAGAGGCTTTTGATCAGGGTGACTGGATCCTATTGGCCATTCCCGTAAATGCCATAGAATCTTCCCTTTCTGGCATGTTGGATATGCTGGCCCCCCATCAATTGGTAATTGATTTTGGATCTACCAAAGAACATATCTGTAAAGTGGTTGAAGGACACAAAAAGCGAGATCAATTCATTGCGGCACACCCGATTGCAGGTACTGAATACAGTGGACCTAGTGCAGCCTTTTCGACCTTATACAAAAACAAAGTAATGATTGTTTGTGAATCGGAAAAGACAAGGCCAGATTTTCTGAGCGCTTTTAAAGTCCAATGCGGCGTACTGGGTATGGTAACCATTTATTTAGGTGCTGCCGAACATGACGTTCACCTAGCCTATGTTTCGCATTTGAGTCACATCATTGCTTTTGGGCTGTCCCATACGGTCCTACAAAAAGAAGCGTCCGCAATGAAAATTTTGGATTTAGCAGGGTCAGGTCTGGCGTCAACGGTAAGGTTAGCCAAAAGCTCTCCAGAAATGTGGACGCCCATCTTTATTAATAATCGTAGTGCCATTTTGGAGAGTTTGGATGTGTATCTCGAGAAAATAAATGATTTCAAAGCGCTACTCGCAGCATCAAATGGCCCAGGGATTAGAGCATATCTTGAGAAAGGCAGAGAGATCAAAAAAATTCTCAAATGAGGACTACTCCTAGCCGGCCAAAAAATTCTAAATAATCAAACGCGAAGGGTCGAAATACCTCCATCAATCGCCATGATTTGACCTGACATCCACTGTGATTTCTCAGAGAGCAAAAACTCAACGACCTCAGCCATGTTTTCACTGGTCCCAATTTTTTTTAAGGGATGTCTTTCTGCATTGGCTTGTTTTTTCTCATCACTACCCAATAATTTTGAGGCTAACGGTGTATCGGTGAGCGAAGGGGCGATGGCGTTGACTCGAATTTTAGGGGCCAATTCAGCAGCTAAAGATCGGGTCAGACCTTCAATAGCCCCCTTTGAAGCAGCTACTTGTGTATGAAAGTTAAAGCCTGACTGAACGGCGACCGTTGAGAAAAATACAATGGAAGCACTTATTGATTTTTTAAGATGGGGTAGGATCGTCTGAATGATCTTGATGGCACCCATCACTTGAAGTTCAAAATCAGCTCGAAAAGCGTCAAGTTTGATTCTATGGAAAGGCAATAAATTGATACTTCCAGGGCAATAAACCACACCATCAATGACCTCGGGAAGTATTGAAAGATCTAGAGTATCCGACAAAACATCAAATTTGAAGGTTTTGATGTTTTGAGCGGTAGGGATATTCCCTTGGTTAAAAGTTGCTATGACTTGATAATTTGGGTCATTTGTAAATTTTTCAATTAAAGAAGCTCCAATGCCCGAAGATCCACCAATGATGAGAATATTTTTCATATTTA
Organism: Flammeovirgaceae bacterium UBA976; assembly: GCA_002292365.1. Lineage (GTDB taxonomy): Bacteria > Bacteroidota > Bacteroidia > Cytophagales > Cyclobacteriaceae > UBA4465. Next base: position 37,331 of record DBBU01000035.1, on the reverse strand, counting down.
TATTTTATACTAATCAAACACGGATCAAGCTGAATTAGTGCCATTCTTTTTTAGAAAAAATGAGTTTATTTTGGATGCTTATATTTTTAATACCTTTTTCAAGACAAGAATTTTTACTTTTGTAGATAAAAAACTGATAGGATTTATGAGAGTTGCGCTTACTATTTTTATTTTTTGTACCCTAAACATGATTGTGCGGGCACAAGAATCCTATACCAGGCAAAAAATCACCCCTAATATATCTATGAAAATATCTGATTATTTTCAAATCATGCCCCCCCAACAATTACTTGATCGTTATGCTTCTTCAAGAATTCCGATAGCGATGTTTACGACCCTTGACGGAAGGGCGGACCTAGGGATCAACCAGACCGCCACCCAATGGGGCCCCAACGATATTGATATATTATTGGATTTTTATAGAGCGTCTATTGCCAATCTTTATTCCCAAATTAATTTTATTCAAAGTAAGATCATAAGGGTAGATGATCGCCAATTTATTGTTTTTGAGTTTTTAGGCGAAGTAGTAGATCAAAGTATATTGGGTGGAGTCAGTTCAATAAAAAAATACAATTACATTCAATATGCTCTTTACAGGGGCAAAGTCTTGTTGTTTAATTTCAATTGTGCCGCTAACGATCAGCAAAAATGGCAGTCAGTTGCTAATGAAATGATGTCAAGCATCAGATTAAAATAATGTTGACCATTCACAGTGATGCCCATTTTATGCAGCAGGCTTTACTTCAAGCTGATTTAGCGGATCAGCAGCTAGAAATACCTGTAGGCGCCGTCATCGTCTGTGAAAATAAAATTATTGCACGAGCACATAATCAAGTCGAACAACTACAAGATGTGACCGCGCATGCGGAGATGTTGGCCATTACGGCAGCCCAAAATCATTTAAGCTCGAAATATCTTGATCAATGTACCATGTACTTAACGTTGGAACCGTGCACCATGTGTGCAGGGGCTCTTTTTTGGAGTCAAATGGGAACCCTTGTGATAGGAGCTCGAGATTCGAAACGTGGGTTTAGCCTACTGAAACCTGTCCCACTTCACCCCAAGACAAAGGTAAGTTTCGGAATGCTAGAGGCCGATTGTGAAGCTAAGATCAAAGACTTTTTTAAAAAAATGCGGGATAAACAGAAAGAACGATAAAATTGAACGTTAGCATCTCATATTTTGTTATTTTTACTCATCTTTTTCACCTTTTACTAAAACATTATAATTATGGCATTTGAACTACCTAATTTACCCTACGCACACGACGCATTAAATCCACATATTGATACGGCCACTATGGAAATCCATCATGGTAAACACCATGCCGCATACATAGCAAAGTTAAATGCAGCGGTCAGCGGAAGTGGGATGGAAGGAAAATCTCTTGAAGAATTGATTAAAAATCACATCAACGTCGCAGCCGTCCGCAACAATGGAGGAGGACACTGGAATCATTCTTTATTCTGGACGGTGATGAGCCCAACCGGTGGAGGGACACCTCAAGGGGCCTTAGCGGCAGCCATTGATGATGCTTTTGGCTCATTTGAAAAATTTAAAGAGGCTTTTAGTAATGCTGGAGCGACTCAATTCGGTTCTGGATGGGCATGGCTTTGTGTCGGTAACGGAGGCAAGTTAGAAGTTTGCTCAACGGCCAATCAGGACAATCCATTGATGCCGGGTCTGGGATGTGAGGGGCTCCCTATTTTAGGTCTAGATGTCTGGGAGCATGCCTACTATCTCAATTACCAAAACAGAAGGCCAGATTATATCAATGCCTTTTTTAATGTGGTCAATTGGGAAGAAGTGAGCCGCCGATTTAACGAGGCCAAATAATCCATCAGAAATAAAAGAACCGATGCATTGCTAGGTTCTTTTATTTTGATATTTCTAAATTAAGCTTACCTAGAGGTCTTTCAACCGGATGTTCATCATCACAGGATTGTGATCTGAATACTGAAATTTCAGATTGAATCCTTTCACTTCTATAGCTTCGATATTTGGAGATATCAAGTAATAGTCAATCAGGGCAACAGATGTCCTGCCGTAATCCAAGACATCCACCAGACTTCTGCTCGTGGGGACTGTAGGGTCAAAAACCCATTGCCAGTTCCCAGGCATAAACTTTTCATCAATTTGGGAGGGTTGATAAGAGGTGCTAGGTAAGACGCCCGCAGCTATACTTACCTGATCATTACTAACGCCGGGTGGATTTTGGTTCCAATCACCTCCGACCACTACATAATTTCCTTTTTCATATTCTGCCAATAAAAATCCTTTGAGATAAGTCATTTCTAGAGGCTTCAGATACCCTCCGTCGTACGCTGAATTATGAGTGTTGACCACTACCAGTTCTTTGCCTGAGATCAGCGATGTAGGATATCGTTGAACGGACATACAACGATCAAGATGAAAAAGATAATCCGGCCAACTGTATTTTCCTGGATATTGATAACGATTACTGCTGATAGGATTATACGTGGAAAAACTACTCAATCCACTGGCCACCTTACCTAATACATTCCATGGATTGAATAACGGTATAATCACCCGAGCTACTTGATAGTTGAATGCAAAATGTTGTGAGTATCCATTTAACTTTGCTGATATTAAGTCATGCTGATTTCGATAATAGCTTCGCTTGGAAGATCGATCCACCTCCTGTAGCAAAACAAAATCCGTTGGATTTGACTGAATAAAGTCAATGATACCCTTTAAGTTTTCATCCACGAAAGCCTCGGGCGAGCGTACCATTTTTCCATCAGAAAAGAAAAAACTTTGATTGCGATCATAAAAAAAATTAGATTTTGCACCTAAACCGGCAAACCCTATATTCCAATTTAAAAAACTAAGTGTAGGTGAAGTAATGAGGGTGTTTTCATTCTTACTTTGAATGTTTAAAACCGTTTTTTCAGGAGGTTCAAAGTCGGTTAAGGTAGCATGAAAAAGACTCACGACTACGTAGAAGAGAAACATAATTGGGAGTAATAAAACCCACTTTATGATGGGCCAGATTTTTTTAATTTTCAAAATAGAATGCATTAAGTGAAACTCAATATATTTAATTTAAAAGCATTTAGAGTTATTTTGGTCTAATTATTCATTAAAGTATCCGGATGAAAAATCAACAAAAACACTTACCTGCCATCTTTTTAGTATGTAAATTTGAACATACGATAATGATAAGATTCCGTTACTTGTAGGAACGACCTAGCCTTTGACGACCATTTTTTTTAAAATTAATTTTTATAAAATGAAAAGAATGAAAATAATATTTTATTCGATTCCTTCTTTGTTGCTACTGATGGTTGGGTGCAACACGGAAGAATCAAAAATAGCGGAGCCAAATAATGACCTGGTCAATTTGAGTACTTACGAGGTTATTCAAACAGAAATATGGGATCAATCTTGCATTAGCTGCCATATGACAGGGGCCTCATATGCCAACCAATCTGGACTTATTTTAACTGCAGATGTTTCTTATGAGCAGTTAATGAATAGAGTGCCTAACAATGTTGCGGCAGCCGAAGATGGTTTATTGCTGGTGGGTGAGGAAGGCTATGCTAGTTTGCCGAAAAGCTTTTTATGGGAAAAAATTAATGCCAATGACATGGACCATTTTTATCAAGATCATCCAGAATATGGGGCGATTATGCCGTTGGGAGATGACTTTTTGACCAATGGTGAACTGGAGTTTATCCGCCAATGGATTGAGGCAGGAGCACCTGAGACGGGTCAAGTAGCGAGTCTGGAATTATTGACTAATGAAGCCAGATATACTCCGACTCCTTTTGAAGCACTTGCTGTTCCTGAAAGTGGTTATCAATTTCATATCGAACCTTTCACTGTTGGACCGGGAATGGATCGAGAAATATTTATTTACGAAAAATTAGATAATGCCGAACCCATTTACGTTAATCGGGTAGAAATTGCTATGCAATCGGGGAGTCATCATTTTTTAATCTATCAGTTTAATAATGGACTCTCTACCTTTTTGTACCCGCCGGAGGGAGCAACCAGAGATGTTTACGATGCGTCGGATAATTATGTAGAATCAGTCTTATTTCATCTGCAGTTTCATGACTTTGTGACAGGCACGCAGTGGCCCAAGATGGATTATCATTATCCTGAAGGTGTCGCCTTCAAGATACCAGCCGATTTTGGATTTGATTTGAATAGCCATTATGTAAATAAGGGCACTGAGGATATTGAAGGCGAAGTGTATGCCAATTTGCATACGGTTCCAGAGAGTGAGGTGGTTCATGTGGCTAAGTTGTTAGATATAAATAATGATGATATTTATATCCCAGCAAATACCTTGCAGCATAAAGTGGTTTATGATTTTATCGCTGAAGAGGAAATGAATGTTTTTCAGCTCTTTTCCCATGCACACAGCAATATGACTGAGTTTAGAGTGTATGCTGTGGGGGGTGAAAATGATGGGGAGTTGGTTTATATCACTTATGATTGGGAACATCCCCCAATCAAGGAGTTTGATCCACCATTGGTACTAGAGTCCGGTCAAGGATTTAGACTAGAGACGACTTATGATAACCCAAGTTCAAACAGTCTTCGATTTGGCTTGAGAAGTACAGATGAGATGATGATCTTATTTGGTGCTTATTATTAATTTTTTTTAGTTTTTCACTAAAAAAGAAAGGTCCAATAAGTTATACTTCATTGGATCTTTCTTTAAAAAGAGGGCTTCACTTCTTTAAAGAATAGGCCAAGGATATTTGAATCATAGAATTTTGAATGGCAGTTGAAGCGGAACTGGGGTCATTGACATCTGAAACACCAATATTATACCTTCCATAGACATCGAGTCCAAAGGGCAGATCCCATCCAATACCTAGATTTACAGATATATTAGAATTTAATAACTCATCTTTTATGTTTATCTCAGCATCGGTAGAATGTGTAATCTGCTTGGCAGACATCAAATAGCCAAACTGGGGCCCAAGTTGGAAATTCAGACCAAGGGGTAGGTAGAAGCGCAGCATGATAGGAATGTCCAAATAGGCAGATTCTTGATTTTTATTGGTAGAACCATCATTGAAATCTATAGTCTGAAACGAGTATTGAAGTTCAGGGCTAATACCAATAAATGCAAATTTGAATTTGGCAAAAACTCCGGCATGATATCCCGAAGCACCAGACTGCTCCAAATTAGTGCCGATGACGGCGTCAGAGGTAGGAATATTTACCCCTCCTTTTATTCCGAATTCGGCTTTTTGAGCCATCAAGCTTCCAGAAGCTAATAAAAACCCTAGAATCAATATGTTTATTTTATTTTTCATTTTTTTCAAAATTTATGTGAATGCCTGAATAGTTTGTATAATTCATGTCGACAGAGCCTAATTAATGGACTAACTAACTCAGGTAAAGGTAAAGGTAAAGAAAAGAGATTTATTCAAGAGATTTGAAAATATGGATGACTTTTTCCATTTGATCATCATTAAAATCTAAATGCGTGACCAATCGAATAAGTCTTGTACCAAAACCAATGGCCAGCAAGCCTTTTTTTTCTAATTGATCAAGAAACATTTTTGTTGAGCGATCTGGCTTTAATGCTATGATGATGATATTTGTTTGGACGGGATAGAGTGCACTCACAAAAGAAAGATTTTCGATAGCTGAAGCTAAGGTTTGTGCCCTTTTATGATCATCCTTGATTTTATCTAGGTGATGATCCAATGCATACGTGCAAGCTGCGGCGAGATAACCCGCTTGTCGCATGCCCCCGCCCATGGCTTTTCGAACTCTTTTTGCCTGATTTATAGCATCTTTTGTACCGATCAACATGGATCCAACAGGGGCCCCCAGACCTTTGGAAAAGCAAATGGAAATGGTATCAAAAAGGGTACCATAATCTGCTGGAGTCTCCTGTGATTCAGCCAATGCATTGAACAATCGGGCTCCATCCATATGTAATTTCAATTCATTTTTTTTACACACAGTTGCAATTTTGATGATCTCCTTAAAGTCATAAATAGCACCTCCCCCCTTATTCATGGTATTTTCCAATGCAACTAAACTGGTCTTGGGCCGATGTATGTCATCAGGATTGATAGCTGCGGCGATCATTTCCGCAGTTAGTCTTCCTTTATCACCCGTTAACAATTTTGGAGACACCATAGAGTTCAGCATCATTCCTCCACCTTCATACAAATAGATATGTGCATTTTGATCACAAATAACTTCATCTTGAGGAGATGTGTTAATCCTTATTGCAATTTGATTCGTCATGGTTCCAGAGGGACAAAATAAGGCTGCCTCCATGTTAAACAGCTCTGAGGCTTTATCTTGGAGCAAATTAACAGAAGGGTCATCCTCAAATACGTCGTCGCCAACAGGAGCGCTGAACATGGCCTCGAGCATATTGGGTGTTGGCTTAGTTATGGTGTCGCTTCTTAAGTCAATCATGAGCTCAATGCGTTTGTTTTATAATTTTTTTCTAGTCATTACTTTAAAAGATTCGCTGAAAATACCATTAAAATTGTATTTTATCAATTTTTTTGTGAAGAATGAAAACAAAAAGTAGGTTTATTTTTTGTGTTGCTTAATGAAGTTGTAAAAATAAAAAAAGTGATTACATTAGGTCCGCTTCCAACTAATGACTACACACATTTTCCTGAATGCTCACACTTTTTTTGCCTTTTTAGTTCAAATTTTAATTAAAAGATTCAAAACTTCATAGTTTGAGTAATGCTAAAGGGGCCTTAACTTTTTTTAATCATGTTTCTTTGGGCTGTTATCTTATCTTTGCATTAGATAATATTTTTTCATTGACAATGGCAGGATTAATTGAGGGTTTAATTAAAAAGGAGCTAAAGGCCATCCAAAATATACCTATTGATAACAGCATAGTGCAAGCTATAGATTTGATTTTTCAAGCGGTGCATGTTCAAAAAGGGAAGGTGGTCGTGAGTGGTATGGGAAAAGCAGGTCAAATAGGATATAATATTGCGACAACATTGAGTTCAACAGGAACACCTGCTGTTTTTATGCATCCGGCAGAAGCACAGCATGGCGATTTAGGCATGCTTCAAGAGCAAGATATTCTTTTATTGATTTCCAATTCTGGGCGTACCGAAGAAATTATTCAATTGGTGTCATTGGCAAGAGTATTGTATCCAACGATGAGATTGATTACGTTCACTGGGCATCCTGAAAACGAATTGGGACATTTAGCCGATGTCTCTATCGCTACAGGCAATCCCAAAGAAATTTGTCCATTAGGTTTGACGCCCACTACGAGTACTACGGTTATGACGGTTTTGGGTGATATTTTGGTAGTCACTTTGATGCAAAAAATCAATTTTACTAAAGAAGATTATGCCAAAAGGCACCATAGTGGTTATTTAGGAAAAAAAAGTAGAAACAATGAATAAATTATTTTTAATCGCAGGTCCTTGTATTGTTGAAAATGGCGAGACCTCTATTTTTATCGGAAAGGAAGTCAAGTCAATTTGTGATGAGTTGGGCATTGATTTTATTTTTAAAGCTTCTTATAAAAAAGCAAACAGGACTCGAATAGATAGTTTTAAAGGGATTGGGTCCCAAGAAAGCTTAGAGATTTTACAAGGGGTAGGACGAGAACTGGGAGTGCGAACTATCACGGATGTGCATGAAAGTCATGAACCCGAATTGGTAGCCAATTATGTAGATATATTACAAATCCCCGCTTTTTTATGTAGACAGACAGAGTTGTTGCTTTCGGTAGGCCAAACGGGGAAGGGTGTAAGTATCAAAAAGGGACAATTCGTATCGCCAGAGGCTATGAAATATCCTTTGGAAAAGGTTCAGTCCACAGGTAATCAAAATATATGGCTTTGTGAACGGGGCTTTACTTTTGGTTATGAAAACCTAGTCGTCGATGTCACGGCAGTCCCCAAGCTCAAAAATCATGGTGTACCGGTAGTCATGGATTGTACACATTCATTACAACAGCCCAATCAAAAAGATGGTATCAGCGGTGGAGATCCTGAAATGATCGCTTCAGTGGCTTTATCTGCTATCGCTACGGGTGCAGACGGTTTATTTATAGAAACCCATCCAAATCCCGACCAGGCGTTGAGTGATGGAAAATCAATGCTACCTCTTGATGAATTGAGGGGTCTTTTACAAAAAGTTGTCAAAGTAAGAAAGGCAATAACATCATAATGATAATGGGAGACATAAAATTTTTAATTCTAGACGTAGATGGGACCCTTACTGACGGAGGTATTTACCTATCGGATGAAGGGAAGCAATTTAAAAAATTCAACGCAAAAGATGGTATGGGGATTAGAAAGGCTATTTCTCAGGGGATTGAAGTGGGCATTATCAGTCACAGTTATTCAAGTAAAATGATTGATGACCGGGCTGATATGTTAGGTTTGAAATATGTCTATGTAGGACAAAAGCCTAAATTAGAGGTTATGGATCTATGGCTTATTAAGTTAGGTTGGAGCCGAAATGAGGTCGCTTACATGGGAGATGATATCAATGATATAGAGGTGATGAAAGCAGTAGGCTGTGCTGCTTGTCCTGCTGATTCAAGTGAGGAAGTACTTAAAATTGCACAACGGATTATGAACAAAAATGGTGGAGCTGGAGCCGTAAGAGAATTTATAGATCATCACCTCTTAAAAAGCGGATTATCTATAAGTTAGAACGACAAGCAGATATCTTCTTTGAGATCATTTGAGTTTGGCCTCAAATAGATTATTTTTGCATGAATATAATATAAATCATGAGCGTATTAGTAAAGAAATCATCAAAAATAATTGTGCAAGGTTTTACAGGCACAGAAGGCTCCTTCCATGCTTCTCAAATGATTGAATATGGATCTCCTGTTTTGGGGGGTGTGACCCCAGGAAAAGGAGGCCAAGTACATCTCGGACTTCCCGTATTCAATACAGTACAAGAGGCTGTTGACGCCGTTGGAGCAGATACCACCATCATTTTTGTCCCTCCAGCTTTTGCTGCAGATGCAATTATGGAAGCAGCGGATGCAGGTATTAAGATAATTATCGCTATTACCGAGGGTATTCCCGTGAAAGACATGATGATGGCCAAACCCTATGCCAAATCAAAGGGAGCCATATTAATAGGGCCGAACTGTCCCGGAGTAATCACCCCAGATGAAGCTAAGGTAGGCATCATGCCTGGTTTTATTTTTAAGAAGGGGAATGTGGGTATTGTTTCAAAATCGGGAACACTGACCTATGAAGCAGCGGACCAAGTGGTTAAGGCAGGCTATGGGATTTCGACTGCGATCGGCATTGGTGGAGATCCCATTATAGGAACCTCTACCAAAGAGGCCATTCAACTATTGATGGCTGATCATGAAACAGAAGTAATTGTCATGATTGGTGAAATTGGGGGTCAGTATGAGGCTGATGCAGCTCAATGGATCAACGCTCAAAATAATCCAAAACCAGTAGTAGGTTTCATCGCGGGTCAAACGGCCCCGAAAGGCAAAAGAATGGGACATGCTGGCGCGATTATCGGAGGGGCTGACGATACTGCTGAAGCAAAGATGAGAATCATGAGGGAATGTGGTATTTTCGTTGCAAATTCACCCGCAGACATTGGAGAAACCATGGCTCAAGCATTGTCATCATAATTGCTAAGTCACTTTTCATACTTTTTTAATTTAATAATGTTCATTTAAATTACATAAAGTACATTTGCACATTGGAATATGATGACTTTTTGAATGACATTCGTCGTTGTTTTCAAAATTATAGATTAGGATATATGGCTAGATCACAAGAAACATTTAATAAAAAAGAAATAAGGAATAAAAAAGAAAAGAAAAGAAAGCTTAAAGTGGAAAAAAAGGCGGCCCGAAAGGAATCTGATAAGTCAGGAAATTTGGAAGATATGATAGCTTATGTGGATGAATTTGGGAATATTTCTGAAACACCACCTGACCCTTCTTTTCAAGATCAAGAAGTAGTTGCAGAAAGCATTTCTATTAGTGTGCCTAAAGATGAGGCGGCTGAACCGGAAGACTTGATAAGAAATGGAATTGTAACATTTTTCAATGATTCTAAAGGATATGGGTTTATCAGAGATATGGCGAATCAGAACAGTATTTTTGTACATATTAATAATACAATAGACCCAATTAAGGATAATAATGCGGTCACATTTGAAATAGAGATGGGTCCGAAGGGTCCAACTGCTACCAAAGTCAAGCTTAAAGTTTGATCTTAAAAGTTCAGATTTTTGGTCACCAATGAAAACAAGTCCCTAAAGTGATCGAGAAATCTTTTAAATAAATCTATACTTAAAAATACTATTTCTACCCTTTAAAGCGGTTAGTGGCTATGCTCAGGACAAACAATTGTGGAGAATTAAGAGAGGCTCATGTAGGTCAGGAGGTGACCATTTGTGGGTGGGTACAAAGAATCAGGGACAAGGGAGGTAGGGCTTGGATTGATCTTAGAGATAGATATGGAATGACTCAATTGATGTTTGAAGAAGGATCTACACCCGAAACATTGATGGTCTTAGTGCGTACTTTAGGTAGAGAATATGTCATTAGAGTAAAAGGGAGAGTAATCGAGAGGTTGTCGAAAAATCCTAAGCTGCCTACTGGGGATATTGAAATACAGGTACATCATTTAGAAATACTAAACGAGGCAGCGTTGCCTCCCTTTTTGATCGAAGATGAAACGGATGGAGGGGATGAGTTGAGGATGAAATACAGGTATCTTGACCTTCGAAGAGCACCAGTTAGAAAAAATCTAGAACTCAGACATCAAGTCAGTCGTAAAACTAGGGCATATCTTGACGACCAAGAATTTATTGAGGTAGAGACACCTTATTTAATCAAATCCACTCCAGAGGGGGCTAGAGATTTCATCGTTCCATCAAGAATGAATTCACGGCAATTTTATGCCTTGCCACAATCACCGCAAACCTTCAAACAGTTGCTAATGGTTTCTGGTCTAGACAGATATTATCAGATTGTTAAGTGTTTCAGAGATGAAGACTTGAGAGCAGATCGACAGCCCGAATTCACACAGATTGACTGTGAAATGTCTTTTGTAGAACAGGAAGATATTTTAGAAATGTTTGAGGGGCTCGTGACCTTTTTATTCAAAGAGATAAAGCAAATTGATATAACCAAATTCCCAAGAATAACGTATACAGATGCTTTAAAATATTATGGTTCAGATAAGCCAGATTTAAGGTTTGAGATGCGTTTTGTTGAACTCAATGAAGTTATTGGACCAACAGATTTTCCCCTATTTAATGCCGCAGAATTGGTTGTGGGAATCAATGCGAAGAATGGTGCCACCTATTCACGAAAACAGCTCGACGAGTTGATTAATTTTGTCCGGAAACCTCAAGTGGGCGCTGCAGGTTTGATTTATGTAAAGTACAATTTGGATGGCTCTTTCAAATCCTCAGTAGATAAATTCTTCGATCAGGACGCCTTGAGTACTTGGGCAAAATCTTTTGAGGCAAAACCCGGAGATTTAATGCTTATTTTGGCGGGGAAAAAAGAACAGACTCGAAAAGCATTGAATGAACTACGTCTCGAAATGGGTGATCAATTGAAATTAAGGACCAATGATAAAATCTGTCCCGTTTGGGTCATTGACTTCCCATTGCTTGAATGGGATGAAGAGACCCAACGCTATCATGCGATGCACCATCCTTTCACATCCCCAAAGACTGAATATATGGATCAAGTAGATACCGCTGCTCCAGCGTCCATCAAAGCATCAGCCTATGATATGGTCATCAATGGTGTAGAAATAGGTGGAGGTTCCATTAGAATTCACAAAAAAGCGCTACAGTCCAAAATGTTTGATGCCTTGGGATTCACAAAGAAAGAGGCAGAAGCACAATTTGGATTTCTTTTGGGTGCATTTGAGTACGGAGCACCTCCTCATGGAGGCATTGCTTTTGGTTTGGATAGATTATGTTCCTTATTTGGAGGTGCAGAGAGTATTAGGGATTTTATCGCATTTCCTAAAAATAATTCGGGAAGAGATGTGATGATCGATTCTCCCTCATTTCTTGATGAAGAACAATTAACGAGCTTAGGTATACAACAAATAGAAAAGATTTAATTTAAAAATTTATTTGTATTTTTAAGTTTTAACAATTGAAGGGGTCATGACAAGTAAATTTATTTTATACAGTTCGCCATTATTATTATTATTTGCAGGTATAACGATCATGGAGCCTTGGCTTTACAGGAATCTTTTAACGAGTGATGATATAGAAAATATTCAGCAAAAAGATTTTAAAATTATTGCGCACAAGGGTGCTTCAGGAATTGCACCTGAAAATACATTGGCGTCATTTCAAGCAGCTTTAGATATTGGGGTTGACATTATAGAATTAGACGTACGACAAACCAAAGATGAGGAAATCATTGTTTTCCATGATCAGTTTCTAGATCGGACGACCAATGGGACGGGCAATGTTCATGAATATACCCTTGAACAATTGAGGCAATTAGATGCAGGTTCTTGGTTTTCCTCTAAGTTTTCAGATCAAAAAATACCGACGCTAAAAGAAGTACTTGATCTTGTTGATGGTCGCTGCCAAGTGCTTATTGAAATTAAGCATATGGACCACCCCCATTATCATGATTTTGCAGATAAGCTGGTTGATGTTATTAAATTAGAAGATAATGGTTTTGATTGGGTATTAATCCAATCTTATGAGGATAAATATTTAGAGGAAGCACAAATTTATGATGATCGTATTCAAATCAATAAAATGTTAATTGGAGAAGATTCAACCCCCCTCCTGGCATTTTATATTGAAACCAAATTAAAGTTGGGTCATGGGGATTCAAAAGGTAATTTAAAAACTTTGAATCCAGAATTTAAAACGCTTTCTCCTAGAAGAATATTCAGAATGCATTCAAGGGGATTTGAGGTATTTACCTATTCAGTAAATACTCGAGAAGACATGATTAAAATGTTGAATATGGGGGTTGATGGGATTATAACAGATTTTCCTTCAGAGTTGGTCAAAATACGTAAGGCGATCAACAGTTGATCGCCACCTCAAAGATCTGAGATTTGACTTCCTAACAATATCGCTAACTCTTCTTCAATAGCCATGTAACCAATCCGTTCTTGTTGGTCAGTGCTAATGACTTTATTGAAGGCACTGATCGCATTTTCAACTTGTCCATTAATTAAATAATAGTTACCAATACCGTAACCAACATCGGCATCAATACCATTTCGCTTGATTAAGATACTCGGGGTTACTAGACCCCTGTAAAGCATAATGAGGTCATGGTATTTTCGGCTTTTGGTTTCGAGTAGACGCATATTGGTAGGAATGGACATGATTTCAGCTTCTGCTAAGTCTAGATTCCCAATTTTGGCAAAGGCGGTATAAAGCCAATTTGCGATAACGACCTTCAGATCATTATTATTGGTGTATTTCTCGCATTTTCTAAAACTAGATATGGCCTTATCATAGTTTCCTTTCATATAATAGCTCAAACCTAAATAATACCAAATATTGAATTTGATATTGTACACGGTTTTTTTCTTACTATTCTTTAAATCTGAATGTTCAGATTCGATGACCGGGGAGTCATTTGCATAGGTGATGGCTTCAGAGAGGGATGTAATTGCCTCATCAAATTGCCGCGTGGTTAGATACTGCTGACCAATATATCTTCTTATTTTATATGATTCTGGAAATTTTATCAGGCTTTCATCGTAGATATTAATGGCTTCTTGAAACCTCCCAAGATCAGCTAATTTTATTCCGTAGTTAATAATATTAAATTCATTTTCAGGATTCTCATTAAAGGTTTTTTCCACTTTTAATAAGATTCGTTCAGCACTCGATCTATCGGTTTCTGATAATAATTTATTTTCTAATTCTTTATCGACTTCGAAGGGAGTTACTGCTTTATTGTTTCGATCACTTATCATCCGTTTACCACTACTTGGGTCGGTTTCAATACAAGCGATAAGCAAGAATAGGCAGGCGATTGTTGAGGTGGTAGTTTTCATTTGTTTGTAAATTTAGTTACTAAAGTTACCAATTTGGACATATCAGGTTCAATTATTGTTCATTTTGTGTTGGTATTTCTTTAGTCATAGTGCATATCCTTTCGCTTAACCCTAGGTCAAAATAATGCCATGTTCAATTGATCACCATTATCGATACTTTCTAAGGATCTGTTTATGACTTATAACTGATCTTTAACTTGATGATAGAGGCCACACTTCTTTTAAGATTGAGCTGATTTTTAGTTAAGGCTCACTCGAAGAATACAGCATAAAATAAAATTAATCAAACTATATTTGTGTAGACAACTTTAGAGTCAATTTTCATTGAGTAAGCAGTAAATATGTCCTTAACGTCCTCTAACATGTTAGCACTTGGTGCTAAGGCCCCGAGATTTAATCTGTTCGATACTTTAAGTAAACAGACTAAATCCTATGAATCACTAAAAGGAGCCAAGGGGATGTTGGTCATGTTTATATGTAATCATTGCCCTTATGTTTTGCATATGCAAGATGCTTTGGTAGCGGTTGGGAATAAGTACTTGGAGCTGGGTATTGGGGTAGTGGCCATTTCGAGTAATGACGTAGTTGCTTATCCAGACGATGATCCCGTTAAGATGGAACAGTTTGCTTTGCATCTGGGATTTAAATTTCCTTATTTGTACGATGAGACACAGGAAGTGGCTCAAATTTATGAGGCCGCCTGTACGCCTGATTTTTATTTGTTTGACCAGTATGATGATTTGGTTTACAGAGGAAGATTCGATCCGTCAAGGCCTGGGAATGATATTGAAGTTACGGGTACAGACTTGATTACGGCATTGGAGCTTCTTAATTCAGGCCAACCGCAGTCGTTGATTCAGTTACCAAGTATGGGTTGCAACATAAAATGGAGGTCTTAATTACAAATTCACTATTTTTTTTTAATTTTGTGGTCTATTTTACTGATGAGTACAGCCAAAAATATCTTTAAAAAAATAACCACACAGAAGCTTCGAGAGATGAAAGCGATTGGTGAAAAAATTTCCATGCTCACCGCATATGATTATTCAATTGCTAAAATTTTAGATAGCGCAGGAATTGATATCTTATTAGTGGGAGATTCTGCTTCCAACGTCATGGCCGGGAATGAGACTACTTTGCCTATTACGCTGGATCACATGATATGGCATGCACAAGCTGTAGTTAAGGCGGTCGACCGTGCCTTAGTGGTTGTAGATGTCCCTTTTGGAAGTTATCAAGGGAACTCATCAGAGGCTTTGAGATCATCCATTAGAATCATGAAGGAATCAGGAGCCCATGCCGTAAAAATGGAGGGAGGAATAGAAATAAAGGAAAGTGTTGAACGCGTGATTAATGCAGGTATACCGGTAATGGGTCATTTGGGATTGACGCCACAGTCAATTTACAAATTCGGGACTTATGCGGTAAGGGCCAAAGAGAGTGATGAGGCAAAAAAATTATTGAATGATGCCGTGCTACTCCAAGAGCTAGGATGTTTTTCCATTGTATTAGAAAAGATACCCGCCTTATTAGGTAAACAAGTAGCTGAGCACTTGCATATTCCTTTGATTGGGATAGGTGCAGGCTCACACGTAGATGGTCAAGTTTTGGTGGTTCATGATATGCTGGGAATTACTCAGGATTTTAAGCCCCGATTTTTGAGAAGCTATGCGGACTTAAATGGCATAATTACTGAAGCTGTTGGACACTATATTAGGGATGTTAAATCCGAAGATTTTCCCAATAATAAAAATGAGAGTTATTAATTAATCACATAAAATTTTAAAACGAATGCCAGAAAAAATTACCTTAAACGCAGGGAAATTAAATGTCCCAAACAACCCAGTAATTCCATTTATTGAAGGGGATGGTACGGGTGTTGATATTTGGCCAGCTTCTAAAAAGGTCTTTGATGCAGCAGTCAAAAAGGCCTATAATGGAACGAAAGAAATAGAATGGTTGGAAGTTTTAGCGGGAGAAAAAGCCTTTAATAAAACAGGGGAATGGTTGCCTATAGAAACTCTCAATATGTTTAGAGAATACTTAGTTGGTATCAAAGGGCCATTGACGACTCCTGTAGGCGGAGGTATTAGATCTTTAAATGTAGCGCTTAGGCAAGAGTTAGATCTTTATGCTTGCTTGCGTCCAGTAAGATGGTTTGAAGGAACTCCATCTCCGGTAAAAAATCCGGGAACAACAGATATGGTGATTTATCGGGAAAATACGGAAGATATTTATGCAGGAATAGAGTTTCAATATGGTACAGATGATGCTGAAAAATTTGAAAAAATATTATCAGAAACTTTTCCTGATCGATATAAAAAGGTAAGATTTCCCCAAACTGCAAGTTTTGGGATCAAACCAGTTTCAAAAGAAGGAACTGAACGACTTGTTAGGGCCGCTTTTGAGTACGCCATTGCCCATAAACGAGATTCTGTCACTTTGGTACACAAAGGAAACATTATGAAGTATACAGAGGGGTCATTTAGAGATTGGGGTTACGAATTGGCCAAGACAGATTACCATTCGGTTGATTTAGATGGAGGTCCTTGGCAAGTGTTTGAAAAAGACGGGCATAAAGTAATTGTCAAAGATGTCATTGCGGATGCTTTTTTACAACAGATTTTAACAAGGCCCGCAGATTACGATGTCATTGCTACATTGAACTTAAATGGCGATTATATATCTGATGCACTGGCCGCTATTGTGGGAGGTATTGGTATTGCTCCCGGAGCAAACATCAATTATGATACGGGTCATGCGATTTTTGAAGCGACTCACGGAACCGCACCAAAATATGCCGGACAAGATAAAGTTAACCCAGGTTCTGTCATTCTTTCCGGAGCGATGATGTTAGAGCATTTGGGCTGGACAGAGGCTGCTGATCTTATTTATAAAGGACTTGAGAAAGCGATTGCAGGAAAGCGAGTCACTTATGATTTTGAAAGACTGATGGAAGGGGCAACTCTTTTAAAATGTTCAGAATTTGGAAATGAGATCATATCTAATATGTAGGAAATATTATTTTTTAAGAACAAAAGAAGGGTCAGGATTCATAACCCTTCTTTTGTTCTTAAGAATTTGAAATTAATTGATTCAGGCTTTTTATTTTCTCGAAAATTGAAGTATCTCCTTTATTTTTGCCTTCATCATCTTTCATTTTTTCATTTTGGCAGTCAAAGGCTACCATAGCCAATAAATCTTGTTGATCATCAATACCAAATCTTTCTTTGTAGGTTTGCGCTTTTTCATTTAATATGCGCCCTGCACGTCTGATTCGTTCTTCATCCTCAGCCTTTATGCGCATAGGATATTCCCTATTCCCGATTCTTAATTTTATAGAAAGTTCTGGCATCTCATTTTTTTTAAGCTTCGCTTAAATGCAGGATGCATTTATCGATTTCCATAATATACTTATTAAGCAATTTTTTGAGCTCATCTGGATTCGCACTTTCTATGGCATTATCTGCAATTTGATTTAGCTTAAATTTATTTTGGAAACTATTTAATTCATGTTCTTTTTGACTGATCTTCTCTCTCAACTGGAGGTTCTCATTTTGATATATTTCCACCTCATTTTTCAATTTCTCCTGTTCAGAAATGATGAGTTTTATTCTTCTTTCGAGGTTATTGAGTTCGTTATTTAAAGATTCAGAGCTCATTTGCGGATGACAGCATTTAATTCATTTTCAAATCGATATATAAGTTTACTCATTATTTTATCAATTTTCTTATCGTTTAAGGTTTTTTCTTGATCTTGAAGATAAAAAGCGATGGCATAAGCTTTATTTTCGCTTCCAATTTTATCACCTTCATAAATACTGAACACATTTATTTTGGATAATAACTTATTTTCAGTTGACTTCGCGATTTGCTTGATTTCATCATAGCTTACCGTCTTTTTTATGACTAAAGATAGGTCTCTACGAACCTCTGGATACTTCGATATTTTTTGAAATGAGACTGTATTTTGAGCATTTTTTACTAAATAATCCCAATCAACTTCAGCATAAAAAACCGTGCTTTTAATGTCAAAATATTGTGTGATTTTGGAAGCTAGTTTTCCAATATGACCAATGATCTTGTCATGAAGATAAAGATCTATTCCATACTCAAAAACGGTAGAGGTGGTTGGGATAAATTTAGGTGACCGATTACCACTTTTTTGAACCAAATTTTCAATATCTCCAGAAAGGTGATGAAAAGTAACAGGAGTAGTTTCATCTATCCATGATGCCTCTTGCTTGTTTCCAACGCGTAACAAGCATAGATTATTTTTTTCAATCGATTGACCATTCTTACGGCCGTAGGTTTTACTAAACTCATAAAATTTAAGACTTTCCTGTTTCCTGTTGAGATTAAAGCGTATAGATTCCAGTGCCGTATACAAAGGAGTAGGTTTAAGTATGCCCAGATCCTCACTCGATCGATTTAAGATTTCGACAAGTTCATTTTTAGCTAGTTTTAAATCATCTTCGTATTTCTTATTAGTCAAGGAATTTGTCAAAATTTCTTGATAACCTTTGCCGGATAAGAAATACGATATTTTTTCTTGCCATTTATAGGGTTCTATCTCATTGAATTCCGCAAGGTATTCGGTAGAGAAGTGGTCAGCGAAAGCAATGTTATTGATTCCGTATATACGCAAGACTTCCTCAACTAAATCCGCCTCTCGGATTACCTCACTTCGATAAGGAGGAACATGGGCATTAAAAGTAGTTGCATTAATATCAGTGGTCTTGATGTCTAAGCTATTTAAGATATCTACAATGCGTTTTTTATCTATTGTTTCTCCAATCAGTTTATCAAAGGTTTGAAAGGCAGTAGGGATGGTCTTGGTAGCTACGGGATGTGGGTAGATATCTATAAAGTCAGAAGCGATGTACCCACCTGCGATTTCAAGAATTAACTGTGTCGCGTACTTTAGAGCAAAAATGGTCATCTCTGGGTCCGTACTCCGCTCAAATCTAAAGGAGGCATCTGTATTTAATCCATGGCGCTGCGCGGTACTTCTCACGTATTCAGGGGAAAAGCAGGCGCTTTCCAAGAATATATCTGTCGTCTCATTGGTGACTCCAGATTTTTGACCACCAAACACTCCGGCAAGACACATGCCCCCCTCGGTATTACAAATCATTAGGTCTTGATCACTGAGCTTTCTTTCCTTACCATCTAAGGTGGTGAAAGGTGTATCGGTTGGCAAACGCTTAACGATAATTAAACTTCCTACTTCGTCGGCATCAAAAGCATGCATAGGCTGTCCAAGGCTGTGTAAGACATAGTTAGTTATGTCTACTATATTATTGATGGGCTCTAAATCAATGGTTTTGAGCTTCCATTTGAGCCAATCTGGTGATTCGGAAACTTGAATACCTCGTAGCGTTACCCCAGAATACCTGAGAGCGCCCTTATGATCTTCAACAATTACTTTGATTGGATTTTTTGCATGACTGAGATCAAAATCTTTAAGAACAGGTAGGGTTAAGCTTCGATTGAAATAAGCTTTGAGATCTCTTGCCGTTCCTAAATGAGAAGTTGCATCTCCTCTATTGGGGGTAAGGCCAATTTCATAAACGATGTCTTCCTCACTTTCATAGATTTTATTCAGAGGGGTACCATTGGCATAATCGGTTGTCAAGATCATGATGCCCTCATGACTTGAACCTAAGCCGATTTCATCTTCGGCGCAAATCATACCCTGAGATACTTCGCCACGTATCTTTGCTTTTTTTATTTGAAAGGGTTCTCCTTTGATTGGGTATATCAAACAGTTGACAGGAGCAACGGCTACTTTTTGTCCCACGCTTATGTTAGCGGCACCACAAACGATACTGATTAGATCATCTGACCCAACATCCACTTGTGTCAATTTTAATTTGTCTGCATTGGGATGCGGTATGCAGCTCATAACTTCTCCTATGATTAAGCCTTTAAGTCCCCCTTTTATTTTTTCAATTTTTGCGACAGACTCCACTTCTAGGCCCGTTTGCGTTAGGATCTCAGAAATGGTTTCTGGAGTTTCGGGAAGTTCAATAAAATGAGTGAGCCAGTTGTGCGAAATTTTCATATTTACGGCTCCTTTTTGAGCTTGGGTACAAAAATATAAAGTGTTGGCATTAAAATGGGCTAACTATTCAATTTTATATGCTCGTTCACCCGCTTCTATGGCTATGGCAAGAATATTTTCGGTCGGAGGAAGTGGGCAGATGTATTCATCAATGTAGGCGCAATAGGGATTGTAGGCTAAATTGAAATCAATGCTCGTTTTATTTGATTTTCCTATGGTGACATCTAAATAGCGCCCACCCCCATAACTACCCTTGCTGCTGGTATCATCTGCAAAGCCACAGAAGAGGGTTTTATCAGTGCCGAAACCTATAGGTTTAAGCACGAGTAACCTCAATAATTGCCTATCCAGGGAGAATTTCAACCAAGCAAATTTTTGATATCGCTCTTGCTCACCATTGCTTGCATTTAAAACTACGATTTGGCGTTCTTGGATTCTTTCTACTGAGGCATTGACTTTATATTTTTTATCAATAGGATAGTAGCTGGGCTTTTGGTAAACGACATCAAACTGTTTGAAGGGAGAACTCTGATTGAAAGCTAAATATTTATGTCTCTTGCTGATTTCTTTCTCAACTGATGAGACATAATTTTCGTCAGTTTCATCACTCGAAAATGAATAAAAAAGGAGCAATAGGAGTATTGGGATCAAGAGCCAAGTTATTTTTTTCATTGAAGTAGTGGTTAGAAAACTAAAGAATGATCTACAAAGCTATAATATCCAGCGTTGGTATGTATGATATAATCAATGATAGAAATATTAAGTAAATCTCCGGTTTTTTTAATTTTTTTGTCAAGTTAATGTCTGCTTCAGAAGCGTTTATATTTCCTGAGGGATGGTTATGAATCAAAACTAGAGCACTTGTCTGCCAATCGAGAGCATGCTTGAAAACGAGTTTAGGATCCACGAGTGTTCCTGAAATTCCACTTTTAGATATTTGCTTTTTAGCAATGATTTCATTGTTTCTTTTCAATAAAATTATCCAACATTCTTAAAGTTGAGTGTCCATCAGTACGGCACGCATAAATTAATATATATCCTTAGAGTAGGTGATTATTTTATTTGAGTTTGAATTCATCTCGTCTGCGGCCTAATTCAAGAGCACTGATGATTTTTATGGCCTTGGCATTTCCTATTTTATTCAGATGGTCTTCCGATAATTGTGCCAATTGATGGAGGACATTATTTCCCGAGGTTAAAATATCTTTGGCAAGACCTGCGGTAAATTTTCCTTGGTATCCGGATCCTAACAAAAACCCTAATAATCCAGCATTTGTTAATATTGAGGAGCCTTTACTTAATATTTTTTTTAAAGAGTAGCGACTTGCTTGGTCAAACTTGATTTTAAATTGGCTGCTTTTTTCTTGTGTATAATGTTTCTTTTTGATAACTTATCTAGCATTCTGATCACTTCTTTTAATAATTTTTCAGCCTCAACTTTGTCCGTTGATTGACGAAGCTTTTTTAGATAAGTTCGTGTTGTTTTATGTTGATAGCGATTTCTTAGTCTTTTGACTTCGCTTGATTTTATTCTCTTTTTTGCCGACTTGTGATTTGCCATTTCTATTACCTTGTTCTGTTGAACGATTGCAAATTTAGGCTTTTTATTGAAAAAACAAAAGCGAAATCGATTTATAAGTATTTATTCTGAGAAGCTATATTTACTGCTATGCATTTTTTATTATATCCTTTACTCTTAATATTTTTTCCAAAACATTTTGAGCCCAAAAGGAAGGCTGAATGGGGATTTCATGTACATAAAAAAATAAATGAGATTGCTATTTTTTCGCTATCACCTAAAATGATTGAATTTTATAAACCTCATATGCGGACGGTTACTGAAAGATCAGTGAATCCAGATAAGCGGCGATATATAAATGAAAATGAAGGCCCCAGGTATTTTATTGATTTAGATGCATACGGAAGTGATCCCTTAGCTCAACTACCTAAAAAATGGCAAGAAGCGATTGGGCAGTATGGGGACAGTATTTTAACAGAGCACGGGATCGTACCTTGGCATTTGGTTCAGGTAAAATATTATTTATCACAGGTGTTTTTAAATCAGGATGCTGACCAAATTTAAAAAAATCTCGGCGGATTTAGGTCATTATGTTGGAGATGCGCATGTGCCATTGCACGCGACCAGCAATATGACTTGTTTGTCGGAAAGGCAGAATATATCGAGAATGTCAATTCTGCCGCTTGGAATGCTGTAGTCAATGCACATTTGGCCCTAGATTCGGTATTGATTTTCGAAGCTCAAATTAGTCAAGAATTTTCTCCAACTAAGAAATACAGTTTTGTGGTAAGGGGACCCAGATGGTTAAAGTTTATTTATATGAATTTTCTGAGGCCTGCCATCAACGGTTACAAGATATGGTAGAACGAAAAATTCGAGCATCAATTAAATTAATTGCCGATTTTTGGTTTACCTGCTGGGTAGATGATGGTCAACCTATATTAAATGAATTGATTCTGGAGGACAATAAGATTATAAAAAGCCCAATAGATTCTTTGTTCATAAGAGATGGAAATCATGGAAGAAATTGATATGATAGACTGAGGAGCACAACCGCAGTTGGACAAAGATGCATTTATAGGCCATATTTCAATCATTGGAAGCCGTGAGAGGGGCGCTTTAGTATTGGGACAATTTAATTCGACGACTGCTACACAAAAAAAGTCACCCAATCAAGCAGTGACCTTTTTTTTAGATAGGATAAGAAGATTTATCCTATGGTGATTCTTTTGAATTCAGTTACGGTCATACCCTTAGAAATAGTATCTAAGTATTGAGCGATGGTCATAGAATTATCCTTCACAAATCTTTGTCCCATGAGTGTGTTTTCACTAAAGAATTTATTTAGTTTTCCCATCGCAATTTTTTCAATGATAGCTTCTGGCTTTCCCTCTTGTCTTGCTTGATCTTTCCCTATCTCAATTTCCTTTTCTATAATTGAAGGATCGACGCCATTTTTATTTACGGCTACTGGATTCATAGCTGCGATTTGCATAGCGACATCTCGACCCGCATCTTCAATAGCCACTCCATTGGTAAGACCTAGGCCTACCAATACTCCCAGCTTTTTGTTTGAATGGACGTAGGAGACCACACCCTCGGACTTCAATATTTCGTAAGAGCTAATTTCTAGCTTCTCTCCAATTTTACCCGTATTTTCAATTATTTTTTCACCAAGGGTGAGTTCACCTATCTTATGAGCTTTCAAGGCATCTATGTCTGCCGGTCCGTGGTCAAATGCGCAAGCTAAAATCTCTTCCCCTAAAGCGATAAATGCATCATTCTTAGCAACAAAATCAGTTTCACAGGTAAAAGCAACTAAAACTCCTTTGGACCCATCTTCACTGATCTTAGTGAAAATAATACCTTCGGATGTTTTTCGATCTGCTCTTGAGGCAGAGACTTTTTGACCTTTTTTTCTTAAAAATTCAATTGCTTTGTCAAAATCACCATCGGCTTCTACCAATGCTTTTTTACAGTCCATCATACCCGAACCGGTCATTTGCCTAAGCTTATTTACTTCTTGAGCGCTAATTGCCATCATACTTATTATTTATGCTAATTATAAATTCTTTTAAACAAAAATTGAACATCATTTGTGTTGATGTTCAATTTTAATATTTGATTAAATTCTTGTAAAAGTTGTAAGAATTTGAGTGATTAATCTTTCTTTTCTACAACAACCTCTTCGGCTTTTTGTCTTTTTGCTTCTTCAGCAATTTTCGAATCTTCTCTTTCCTTTTTTCTTTCACCCAGACCCGCTTCCATCGCATCGCTCAGGTAATTGGTGATTAAGGAAATAGATTTGAAAGCATCATCATTTGCAGGAATAGGATAATCAACTTCATTTGGATTGGAGTTGGTATCCACCATTGCGAATACTGGAATATTTAGTTTCTGTGCTTCTGCAATGGCAATGTGCTCACGTTTGATATCTACTACAAAAAGGGCAGCCGGCAATCTGTTGAGATCAGCGATACCACCAAGTACACGTTCTAATTTAGCTCGCTCCCTAGAAAGCATCAGTTTTTCACGCTTAGCAAGATTGTTATACGCATCCTCTTTGAGCAACTTATCTATTGAGGTCATTTTTTTCAATGACTTTCTGATCGTAGTGAAGTTGGTTAGCATACCTCCGAGCCACCTTTCCGTCACGTAGGGCATTTTTAATTTTTTAGCCTGTTCTTCTACGACTTCTTTCGCTTGCTTTTTAGTAGCTACGAACATTACCTTGCGTCCAGACCGCACGACGCCTTGTAGTGCAGCAGCAGCCTCTTCAAGGTGCTTAAGTGACTTGTTAAGGTCAATGATGTGAATGCCGTTCTTTTCCATAAAAATGAAGGGAGCCATCTGAGGATCCCATTTACGAGTAAGGTGTCCAAAGTGGACGCCAGCATCCAACAATTCTTTTGTAGTAATTTTTGCCATTTTTTAATTATAAACTTATCGTTTACTAAACTGAAATGCTCTTCTTGCCTTTCTACGTCCATATTTCTTACGTTCAACCATTCTTGAGTCTCTTGTGAGAAATCCTTCTGCTTTTAAGGCAGGTCTGCTTTCTTGATCTAACTCAACCAAAGCACGAGCGATACTGAGCCTAATAGCTTCAGCCTGACCTGAAAGTCCACCACCAAAAACATTGATGCTGATATTAAAATTATCGTTTTGTTCTGTAGTCATCAAAGGCTGCTTAACAATGATTTGAAGTACTTCTGACGGGAAATATTCCTTAAAATCACGATTGTTGACTTTGATTTCTCCTTTCCCACTCGATAAGTAGGCACGAGCTACGGCAGTTTTTCGTCTACCAATTGTTTTAATTACTTCCATTTAAATTATATTTTGACTTCTTTTGGTTTTTGAGCCTCATGTGGGTGTTCAGTGCCCACATATGCGTAAAGATTTTTAAATAGTTGCCTTCCTAATCGATTTCTTGGAAGCATACCACGTACTGCGCTTTCTATCAAAAGGGTTGACGATTTTTTATAGAGCTCTTTGGAAGTATGCTTTCGTTGACCCCCTGGATATCCTGTATGATGGATGTATAATTTATCCGTCCATTTTTTGCCGGTGAGTCGGATCTTGTCTGCGTTTATAACAATAACATTATCTCCACAATCGACATGCGCAGAAAATGAAGGTTTGTGTGTGCCCCTAATAATTTTACTTACTTCGCTGGCTAATCTCCCTAATACTTTATGACTTGCATCGATGATCACCCAGTTCTTTTGGACTGTTGATTTGTTTGATGCAATGGTCTTATAACTTAATGTTTCCACTTTATGAGTCCTTGTTTTTTATACTGTTGCTCCTTTTTCAACCTTAAAAAGGGACACAAAAATAGATTTTATATTTTGGAAAAACAAGATACCTACTTTTATTAACGCTTGTTTTTTTCAAGTTGTCGAATTGCAGCTTGTAAATCTTTGGGATAAGGCGCCGTTAGTTTCATTATTTTCCCATCTCTATCCTCAAATTGAATACCCGCAGCGTGCAGAGCTAGTCTGTCAATTAATGGTTGTTCCTCTTCATTTTTAGAAGCTTTATAACTTTTTTTGATTTCGGAGAGGAAAAGATTTTTTCCACCGTAATGCTGATCTCCAATGATAGGGAGTCCATAATTTGCCAGATGAACTCTTATTTGATGCATACGGCCTGTAAAGGGCATACAAGCCAAAAGGGAGTGTTTTTTATATCGTTCTAGGGTTGATACCAAAGTCATGGAGGGTTTTCCTTTTTGAAAATCAACTTTTGAGCGATTGCCAGAGGAATAAATAGGTTTATTAAGTTCTAATTCGTCAATATCTTGCTCACCTTCGACAAGGGCATGGTAAATTTTGGTTACAGATCTTTGTTCAAGCAGCATGGAGAAATACTTGTAGGTGACATAATTTTTTGCAAGAACCAAAATGCCTGAGGTGGTTTTATCTAATCTATGACAGACTTTTGCTTCATTAAAATAGGTCCGGGCCCATTTAAGTATATTCATTGGTGAACTTCTATCTTCTAAGGTAGAAATATGCTGGGGTTTATTAATAATGATGAAATTACTATTTTCAAAAATAATGATTTCCTTGAATGGGGAATGAGGGCTTAATTTTTTCTTCATGTCGTCGAGATCGCAGTTTTATTTTATGATTTGGGTGGGCCACTTGCTTTGAGTGGAAACCAGAATTTTGTCCCTTTTTTACTACTACTTTCAACATAAATTTTAGATTGGTGACTTTCAATGATATGCTTTACTATGGACAAACCCAGCCCCGAACCGCCGGTTTCTTGGGATCGACTTTTGTCTACTCGATAAAAACGCTCAAAAATTCGGGAGAGATCTTTTTCTGGAATTCCTATACCATTATCACCTAATTCAAAAATAATTTTTTTAGATGAAGCCGTGATCGTGATGATTACTTCAGCCCCAGTGCCAGCATAATTGATGGCATTGGCCAGTAAATTAAGGATTACTTGGTAAATTCTGCGATAATCAGCGCTGACATAGATAGGATGATCTATTGAATTGAATAATTGTATTTTCACTTGTTTTTGATGGGCCTTTTTTTCAAGCTGATCCATTACTTCAGCACTGAGTTCAACCAAATCAAAGGATTCAAAATGCATATTGATCTCACCTTTTTCAATTTGAGTAATGGTCATTAAGTCTTGAACCAAGATATTAAGTCGATCCAGACTCTTCGCTGCTTTTTTTAGAAAATTTTCTCTTACAGCTTCATTGTCCATCGCTCCATCTAAGAGTGTATGGACGAATCCTTGGGCTGAAAATATTGGAGTTTTTAGTTCATGAGAAACATCGGCAATGAATTCTCTTCTGAAAGCTGCCATTTTCTTGAGTTCATCGATTTCATTTTGTTTTCGATTGGCATAGGACGAAATTTCTTGATTTATTTTTTTGAGTGGATTAAAATAAGATTTTTTTGTTTGAGTAATTGAAGCCAATTTTTGATCTTGGACATGTTCTAGGGCTTTGTAAATATTATTGATTTCTTTAAAAAACAATAATTCGGCCATGACTCGAATAATACTGAATCCTGAAATAAATGATAAAATAAAAGTTAAAAAAATAGCCCGATCAGGAACGTTTGGTGTTAAATAAAGGGCAGTGGTGGTAGTAACGGCTATAATTAATGCTAGGATAAGCGCAAGACCCTTTGAGTTGAGTGTCATATTGTAAGTTAATCTCTAACAGACTTATAGCCAACACCTTTAATAGTTGTGATAAAACCATCACCAATTTTTTCTCTGATCTTTCTAATATGGACGTCAACTGTGCGGGCTAAAACGTATACATCTGATCCCCAAATATTTTTTATTAAGTCATCTCTACCAAAAACTTGATCAGGATTTTGTGCTAAAAAAAACAGTAATTCAAACTCTTTTTTTGGTAAGATAATTTTTTTGTTGTCGAGTTTGACGGTGTAAGAAGCGCGGTCAACCTCTAAATTGCCCAAACTAATTTTAGAGCTCCCCGGGTCCTTTTTGACCTTTCTTCTGAACAAGGCATTAATTCTACTGATCAGCGCGCGGGGTTTGATGGGTTTTGTAATGTAATCATCGGCTCCTATTTCGAATGCTGCGATCTCTGAGTATTCTTCAGACCTTGCGGTAAGAAAGATGATAAACTTATCTGCCAATTCAGGAATGGAACGGATTTGGCGACAAGTTTCGACACCATCCATATTGGGCATCATGATGTCTAAGATAGTCAGATCAGGAATAAACTCCTTAGCTAAAGACACGGCTCGAATACCGTTGGATGCACTTTTGACTTTATAGCCCTCGGAAGACAGATTGTACTTTAGTAATTCGACAATATCAGAATCGTCATCTACGACCAATATTTTATACGTATTTAAGTTCATTTGAATAATTTAAATGAGTCTTTAAATGTGCAATAAGTAGGTACAAGTCTAAATCAAAAATACAAGGGTCATGTTATTTAAAAATTAAATTAACATGAAATAATTCACAATTTGTTAATATTCAATGGCTATTCAAAATGGGTTATAAATTTTTTTAAATCTTTCTCATAATAGTTAAATATAGAATCAAGCTCTTGCTCCTCAGCGTAATAACGGGTTTAGGACATGAAATAAGTGTTATTGGGTAATGATTCATCGAAAATGCTATAATAATTAATATTTGTGAACTGAATGGTATCCAGATGATTTACAATGTCACGGATGGGTTTGCTTTTTTTAGCGGCTTTAAAATTGAGGTCATCCGAAGCACCAAAACTTTGGTATAAAACTTCTAAAATTCGTTTACCTCTCAATATGTGTTGTCTAAATTTTTCTGAATCTTCAAGGTCAGATAAATAATCAGCCATTTGCTTTGTATGTGGGTCATGAAAGAAATTGAGATAATCTATGCTTGCTTTTTTACCGAAAAAGGAAGCCAAATTTTCATTAAATTGTAATCGATTTTTTAGAAACAAAGTATTATTCATTAATTCGTGAAATAAGGTTTCTGCTATTTGGGCTTGGCTGAGGGCGAAAAAGCCTTTGCATTCAAAACTTACTAAAAAAAGGAAACACTAGGTTTTATTTTCAAACTTGTAAGGGTGGCATGCGGATAAATTCCATAAAAAGGCTTTGTTTTTTTGGTCATAAAGGGACATTTAATTGTTTGTTGGCTTCAATCCAATTTTCTCGCTGTATGCCTTGATTTGTTGTATGCGTAGTTTTTGCGAGTCAGGATAATCGACATCGTCTAGTAGATAGGTGGTAATTGGCCGTGCTTTCAAAAGAATTAAGACTTGTCTTTTGGCTTGTAGCGCACTATAAAGGATGACTTCTTGGTAAGATAAAAACGCTGAGAAAAGGATGAATAATAGGGGTATGAGCAAGATTTGTTTTTATTTTCATCAAGTTAACTATGGATCCTTTTTAAGTGTGTTCAGTTGGCGTTCGATCTAGAAAGGGTAACGTATTTGTCATAAATAATTGATAGGACCTGCCATAGGCTTTCGAAATAATATAATACTCCATTCAAATCCATTTCCGTAATTAATTTCTTTATAAAGGGGATTTCTTTAACTTATGATGAATCACCCAATATAGGAGAAACCTATAAAATAGGAAGCAGTAAAGATTTAATTTCGATCTTTTAAAGCATGGCTATCATCGGAATACCCAGTATTCCTGTCGAATTTTACTCAGCCAGCATTAGCTTCATATTGTTAGAAAATGAGTAGCGGAGTAATAAAAATCAAGGTCAATTATATTGAAATAATAATTTTTAAGTCAAAATAATTGAGAAGTAACTTCAATTCTGCACGTGGAAGGGACTACTTTTATGGTCCAGCATTTAGAATATTAAAAAGCTAATTTTAGGATTTGGAAAAACAAAAAAAAACTAAAATATTTAGCTAATAATATTAAATTTCCTAATAATTTTATATTTTAGCTAATATTTTTAGTAAAATAATAACTTTAGAAGACAATGCAAGAAAAAGAACAAAAAAACAAGGCTCTTCAGCTGACTATCGATAAGCTAGAAAAAACCTATGGTAAGGGTACCATCATGAAATTGAGCGACGAAAAAGTGATGGATGTACCCGTTATTTCGACGGGTTCCATTGGACTAGACCTTGCGTTGGGAGTGGGGGGTATTCCAAAGGGACGGGTGATAGAAGTTTATGGTCCTGAGTCCTCTGGAAAAACTACTTTATCCATGCATTGTATTGCGCAGGCACAAAAGCAAGGGGGCTTGGCAGCCTTTATTGATGCTGAGCATGCCTTCGATAAGAGTTATGCTGAAAAATTAGGGATTGATACTGAAAATTTACTCATATCTCAGCCAGACAATGGAGAGCAGGCATTAGAAATTACCGAACATCTTATCAGGTCAGGTGCCATTGATATTATTGTGATCGATTCTGTGGCGGCCTTGGTACCAAGGGCTGAGCTTGAAGGAGAGATGGGAGATAGTAAAATGGGACTACAAGCGAGATTGATGTCTCAGGCATTAAGAAAATTAACGGGAGCCATCAGTAAATCTGGCTGTGCATGTATTTTCATTAATCAGCTTCGGGAGAAAATAGGTATCATGTTTGGTAATCCCGAGACGACCACCGGAGGAAATGCACTTAAATTTTATGCATCAGTAAGGCTAGATATTCGTCGAATAGGTCAAATTAAAGAAAGTGCTGATAATATATTGGGAAACCGAACCAAGGTGAAGGTGGTTAAAAATAAAATTGCCCCACCGTTTAAAGTCGTAGAATTTGATATTATGTATGGTAAGGGGATCAGTAAATCTGGAGAAATTTTGGATTTGGGTGTTGAATTAGAAATTATTCAGAAATCGGGCTCATGGTTTTCCTATGATGGGAATAAGCTGGGACAAGGAAGAGATGCGGTTAAGTTACTTCTTGAGGATAATGTAGAGCTTATGGATGATCTGGAGCGTTTGATAAAGGAAAAGATTCATGGTTGATATTACATTAATCTTTATCAAAACTTGATTTTAGGATCAATTGTAGCATATCTATTGGGTTCTAATGGCCATTACTGGATCCATTCTTGCGGCTAGGGCCGCCGGAACAATTCCAGATACGATACCTATGACTACGGAAACGCCTAATCCAAGGAACACATTATTTAGGCTAAGTATAAGTTCTAAGGTCCCCAAATTGGAGAAACTCAACAAATAAACAAGAAATATACCGAGCAGTCCGCCGATCAACGAAAGAAATACGGATTCAAATAAAAATTGAAACAAGATGAAATAATTTTTGGCTCCGAGTGATTTTTGGATACCTATAATGTTGGTACGCTCCCGAACAGAAACAAACATAATATTTGCGATTCCAAATCCTCCCACAAGAATGGAGAATGAGCCAATGACCCATCCCGCAACACTTATGATATCGAATGTCGTACCGATAAATTCAGCAATTGCATCGGGATGGTTTATAGCGAAGTTTTCTTCTTCTCTAGGTTTTAATCCTCTTTTAGACCTCATAAGACCTTTTACCTCAGATTCAAGTTCAATAAGCCCTAAATCTGAGTCATATCCTTTTAGGGTAATGTAGGGCTCTAGACCCCCTTTGCCTATATAATAAAGCTTGGTGAAGGAATGATAAGGAGTGATGATCTGATCATCTTTGGACTCCATTTCAAGAAACCCTTCTCCCTCTTCTTTTAATTTACCAATTACATAATAAGAGATTCCTTTAATTTTTAAAGTTTTGCCGATAGGATTGAGCTCTGCGAATAAATCTTCAGCAATTCTATGACCTATTATAGCTACCGATCTGCCTCCGATGGATTCCTGTGCAGTAAAATATCGACCTTCTTCGATAGCTACTTCGTAAACGTCTTTGTAGGAATTAGAAACACCCATTAGGCTTACCTCATTGCTGCTGTTATTTTCAAATTTAACTACAATACCTCCCTTATTGCCCATGATGCATAAACTTGCTGCATTTTGGACATTTTCTACTAAAAACTTGTATTCTTCCCATGTGGGATGTGGACGTTTTAAATATTTCCACCAGGGATAAGGTTCGTCCCCTCCTAATCCCCAAGGCCACTTTTGTACAATTATCGTATTGGCACCTAAAAAATTAAAACTCTCCTTCAGGCTGCGCTCTAAAGAATCAACGAGTGTGAAAACAGAAATAATAGCAAAAATGCCGATGGTTACCCCCAATAATGATAGTATGGTTCGCAGCATATTTATTTTTAATGCGTTACATGCAAATAGGAAGCTTTCAAGGACAAGTTTTGTTATTATTTTCATATCAATGAGCAAGATAACTGGCTAGAAATGAAAAATATAAATTTTATAAAAAACATTTGTTTAATTTTGCGGACGTATTTCGTAAATTATTGTCATCCTATAATTTTTTTTCATGAAGCTATCAGCATTCAAATTCGATATTCCATCAAGCATCATTGCGTTACATCCTATGGAAAACAGGGATGAATCACGTTTGATGGTAATTCATAAGGATACAGGAAAGTTTGAGCATAAAACTTTTAAAGACCTCGTCAGTTATTTTAATGAAGACGACGTCCTGGTACTTAATGATACCAAAGTGTTTCCTGCCAGATTATACGGGAATAAGGAAAAGACGGGTGCTAAAATAGAAGTTTTTTTACTCAGAGAGCTCAATAAGGAAATGCATCTATGGGATGTATTGGTAGATCCCGCAAGAAAGATAAGAGTAGGAAATAAGTTGTATTTCGGTGATGGCGAGTTGGTGGCTGAAGTCATTGACAATACTACATCAAGAGGTAGAACTATTAGATTTTTATTTGATGGCGAACAGCATGACTTCTATAAATTGATTGATAATTTGGGAGAAACACCACTCCCGAAGATGCTGAATAGGATAGCAGAGGCTTCAGATAAAGAGCGTTTTCAAACCATTTATGCTGATAAAATAGGTGCTGTGGCGGCACCGACTGCCGGGTTGCATTTTACAAAGCAGTTGCTTAAAAGACTCGAGATTGTGGGTGTAGATATCGAAACCATTACATTGCATGTAGGCTTAGGTACCTTCAGGCCTGTAGATGTAGAAGACTTGACCAAGCATAAAATGGACAGTGAAAATTACGAAGTATTAGATAAAACAGCACAACGAGTCAATGAGGCATTGGATGCCAAAAAAAGAGTTTGTGCGGTTGGCACGACCGTCATGCGATCGATAGAGTCTTCTGTTTCGGCAGGTGGACGGTTGAAAGAAAGTACGGGCTGGACAGATAAATTCATCTTTCCACCTTATGATTTTAAAATATGTAACGCGTTGGTGACCAATTTCCATTTGCCTGAATCGACCTTGCTCATGATGGCTTCAGCTTTCGGAGGATATGATTTGATCATGGAAGCTTACCAATTGGCGATCAAGGAAAAATATCGATTTTTCACCTATGGCGATGCCATGTTGATTATATGATATGTCAATAGGCCGTCGTTTTGCAGTTATAGTAGCAGGAGGACAGGG
Source organism: Flammeovirgaceae bacterium UBA976 (assembly GCA_002292365.1). Taxonomy (GTDB): domain Bacteria; phylum Bacteroidota; class Bacteroidia; order Cytophagales; family Cyclobacteriaceae; genus UBA4465. Next base: position 4,275 of record DBBU01000035.1, on the reverse strand, counting down.
TACGCGTATGAATAATGAGGTGCCCAAACAGTTTATTGAAATATCAGGGAAACCCGTCCTAGTTTATACGTTAGAATCATTTTTAAGGGTAGGGGTAGATATTTTAATCTTGGTCATGGCCAAAAATTACTTCGAACGTTGGGCAAGCATTAAAGAGCAATGGCTACCCCAACATTCCATTCAAATAGTCGACGGCGGGGAGACTCGTTTCCATTCAGTGAAGAACGGATTAAAATGGGTAGAAGGTCCAGGGATTGTGGCTATTCATGATGCAGCACGACCTTGCGTAAGTGCTCAATTAATCAATGCCGGTTATGAGGCTGCAGCCATCCATAAATCAGCCGTTGCTTCGGTGGCATTAAAGGATTCTATTAGAGAAAAATCTGGTGGTACTACGGTGTCCAGAGACAGATCAAAATATTATCTGATTCAAACACCTCAAACTTTTGACATAGACCTACTAAAAAAATCCTATGAAACGACTAATGATGACCGTTTCACAGATGATGCTTCATTAGTGGCTTCTAAGGGCCATGATGTTCATTTGATCGAAGGGTTTTATCAAAATATTAAGATCACCACTGACGAGGATCTTGATTTAGCTCAAATCTTTTTATCAAAAGATTTGGCTTAGTATTCATCTTCATTGAAGAAAAAGTCCTCTTTCGTTGGATAATCTGGCCATATCTCATCTATATTTTCATAGGGATTCCCATCGTCTTCTAATTCCTGTAGATTTTCTACAACTTCTAAAGGGGTTCCAGAGCGAATCGAAAAGTCGATCAGCTCATCTTTGGTAGCTGGCCAAGGTGCATCTTCAAGATATGAAGCCAATTCTAATGTCCAATACATATTAGTAATATTTAATATTCGCGCAAAAGTATAAATAAAAAGAATTTATCAAACTTATATTACCTTTATTTAAATAATTTCGGCTAAAAAGAGTAGAATTTTTGTATTCTCAAAATTTTAACTTGTCAAAATTCAAAAATAACTTCTTTTTTACCTTTATTTTTTGTTGAAACTTTATTTTTCTGCTACTATATCAAAGATAGCGGAGTTTTTATTGTTGAAAATGATGGAGTTATCTTCCAAATTTTTCAATTCAGATTGATTCCTTTTAAGTAATTTATGAGTTATTTGAACCTTTATTGCTAGCTGTTACTTCATGGATTTTTCATGAAAATTTAAATATTTTTTTTTGGCAGAGCCCATCAACAAAAAGGAGCTCTTCGGAGAGGTCAAGCCATTCATTTCCTTCGGTGAGTAGAAGTTTCAACTTTGTATGGTTGAGGCCGTTTTTATTAAAAGAGGTCAATTGTAACCTATATTTGGTTAGCTCGCTTTTACTAATTTCTTTTTTAGTTTTTAACTTTTGGATCAATTGTTGTAGTGTAAAATGTAGAACTACGAAATGTCATTATTTTGGATTGGAAAACGATGAATTTTTTTATATCATGTAAATTTATTGATTATTTTTTGATGAAATTATCTTTTTAAATTATTTACAAAGCATGTCTGAAGATAAAATTATATTCTCAATGGCGGGGCTGAGTAAAGTCTATCCACCTCAGAAAAAAGTTTTAAAGAATATCTATTTATCCTTTTTTTATGGAGCAAAAATTGGGGTCCTGGGACTCAACGGATCTGGTAAATCTTCTTTGCTTAAGATCATAGCTGGGTTGGATGATCAATTTCAAGGAGAGGTGGTTTTTTCTCCAGGCTATTCGGTAGGAATGCTCGAACAGGAGCCTAAAATGGACCCTGAATTGAGGGTAATTGATGTAATCAAGGAGGGTGTAAAGGAGGTTACCAGCTTACTAGAGGAATATGATCAGATTAACTTGAAGTTTGGTAAATCTGAGATTTTGGATAACCCAGACAAAATGGAGCAACTCATTGAGCAACAAGGCAAGCTCCAAGAACAACTTGACCAATTGGGTGCATGGGACTTAGATAATAGGCTAGATAGGGCCATGGATGCCTTGAGAACACCTCCGGAAGTCGCGTTGATTAAGAACTTGTCTGGAGGGGAAAAGAGAAGAGTCGCTTTATGTCGGTTGTTATTGCAAGAACCTGATATCTTGTTGTTGGATGAACCTACCAATCACTTAGATGCTGAATCGGTGCTTTGGTTGGAGCATCACTTGCAACAATATGAAGGTACGGTCATAGCGGTTACTCACGACAGATATTTTTTGGATAATGTGGCCGGGTGGATATTGGAACTTGATAGAGGAGAGGGTATTCCATGGAAGGGTAATTACTCCAGTTGGTTGGATCAAAAACAAAAAAGATTAGCTCAGGAGGATAAATCTGCCTCTAAAAGGCAGAAAACTTTAGAGCGCGAATTAGAATGGGTCAGGATGGCGCCCAAAGCAAGGCAGGCAAAATCAAAAGCTAGATTAGGGGCATATGAGAAACTGCTCGGGGAAGAAGTAAATCAAAAAGAAGCGACACTAGAACTTTTTATACCTCCAGGTCCGAGATTAGGGAGTAATGTGATTGACGTGGAAGGAGTCTCTAAATCATATGGAGATAAACTGCTTTTTGATGATCTTCATTTTAGTCTACCTCAAGGGGGAATTGTTGGCGTTATAGGCCCTAATGGAGCAGGAAAATCAACCCTTTTTAAGTTAATTACAGGAAAAGAGACTCCAGATTCAGGGACTTTTAAAGTAGGGTCTACTGTAGTTCTGTCCTATGTTGATCAGGAGCACGATCAATTAAAGTCTGAAGAAACGGTATTTGATGCCATTTCAGGAGGAAATGAATCCATCAATTTGGGCGGGAAAGAAATGAATGCGCGTGCTTATACCAGTAGATTTAATTTCAGTGGTACCGATCAACAGAAAAAAGTGGGTGATTTATCTGGAGGAGAGCGTAACAGAGTCCATTTAGCCATGACCCTCAAGCAAGGAGCCAATTTGATTTTATTGGATGAGCCTACCAATGATTTGGACATCAATACATTGAGAGCACTAGAGGAAGGGCTTGAAAACTTTGGAGGATGTGCCGTAGTAATTTCTCATGATCGATGGTTTCTTGATAGAATAGCTACCCATATATTGGCTTTTGAGGGAGATTCTCAGGTATCTTGGTTTGAAGGAAATTTTTCTGATTATGAAGAAAACAGGAAGAAAAGATTAGGAGATCTGGTACCAAAACGAATTAAATTTAAAAAACTGAAATAATAAAAAAGGGTAGGCTTTGCAAGCTTATATATGTTGCCTTTTATTATTCAGTAAGTTAGAGAGTAGAATCCTCGAGCAATACAATTGAGCTTTGATGGTACCCAAAGGGGTATCAAGTAGTTGTGCTATTTCTGCATAACTCTATTCATCAAAATAACGAAGAGTGATAAGTTGTTGATATTTTGACTCCATTTGGTTGACAAATAATCTTACTACTTCAATTTTTTGATCATTAATTATCACCTCATCAGGCACTAAATTTTGATCCAATAGGTCGAGGTTGAGTATTGCGTCTTGACCATCTGAAAAAGAGCTGTGAATACTTGTGATCTGTATTTTTTTCGCGTAAAATCGATAGTATGGTTGGTAGCAATACCAAAAAGCCAAGTAGTAAAAGCATGATTTTTTTTTAAAAAGGGCTAGTTTATGAAATGCCTTTGCAAAGGTTTTAATGGTGAGGTCTTCCCATCTTCCTTGTTACGTACCTTTTTAAGAATCATATGATAAACTGATTTTTTGTATCGTTCCATTAATTCACGACAAGCATGTTCACTTTTACATAGAAGGATATCGTCAATGAGACTAAAATCTTTTTGTGCATTTTTTGAAAATGTTCTTTTTTGATTCATTAGGGTTTTTAAAAGGAGGAATTAATTTATAACTGAAAGCGAATGTAATCTAAAGTGATTGATTTAGATATTATTTTTGATAACATTACTCAGGTGACCACTTTGAATTTCTGTATTATTGGTACCCTCATAGATGATGCTACTTACTCCACCAGCGTCACCTGTCAATTGTAGTGTCGAGGCACCCGTTAGATAGGCTTTTAGAAATTTAACCTTAACATTTGCCGCTATGGAGGTAGCACCTGTTAAGATCAATTCAAGGTTTTCTGATTGGAAGCAATTAATTTCACCTGATATCGCATCATTTAAGCTGATACTTTCAATCTCAGGAGTACGGATCAGTAAGTAATGACTAGTTTCACTCACTGTGTCCTCATCCCACTAATCTCTATCGGCTGTATCTTTAACTATTAGTTTATTTGCCACCATTTTAAATTGCAAGTCTTCGTCTT
>DBBU01000041.1 GCA_002292365.1 Flammeovirgaceae bacterium UBA976 | reverse complement strand
AGAAACATCAAAATTAAGACCTTATAAATGGACAAAAGATCATTTTTAAAAACCACGTTAACGGCCGCAATGGGCCTGGGCACCTTGCCATTATTGAGTAGATGCGAATTTAAGGCGAAGCCAAACACGGGTTTGCAATTGTATACACTGCGAGATTTAATGTCGGTAAATCCAAGGAAAACACTCGAGTATGTCGCCAAAGTAGGCTACAAGGAACTCGAAACAGCAGGTTACAGTGAGGGAAAAATGTATGGGTTGGATCCTTCTGAGTTTGATGGGATCGTCACCGATTTAGGGATGAAAATGGTAAGCGGTCATATTTCATTTAAAGATTTAAAGTCTGATTGGGATCGAGTGCTTCAAATGCTGGAAGATACAGGTCAAAAATATGTAGTGCTTCCTCATTTAGAGGAGAACGAAAGGAACCTTGAGGTATATCATGAGGTGATTGAACTGCTCAATGAGAAGGGTGCAGAGCTGCGTCAGTTAGATAAAGTGATGGCCTATCACAATCATGCTTTTGAATTCGACAGCATTGGTGGTGTTGTGCCTATGGAGCTGTTGTTGAAGGAAACGGATGCTGAGGTAGTCGATTTTGAGTTGGACCTCTATTGGACTGTGAAAGCAGGAGCGTCAGCATTAAATCTTTTTAAGAGATACAAAAATCGTTTTTCTTTATGGCATGTCAAAGATATGAACTTGGCAGGAGATTTCACTGAGGTCGGCAATGGAGTGATTGATTTCCAAGAAATATTTGACCAGTCTCAGGTGGCTGGGATGCAACATTTTTTCATTGAACAAGACCAATCGGTAGATCCTGAAAAGAGCATTGCGACTTCTTTTAAAAACCTGCAGGGTTTGTTGTGAAGATTTAATTTTTTATCCTATGAAAAATAAAACGGTAAGTCTTGTTTTATCTGCGACCTTTCTCATTTTTGCCTACTTGAATTTAAATGATCCCGATCCTCTGTTATGGGTCAGTTTGTACGTATTCATTGGGTTGGTTCACTTATTAGTTTTATTCAAAACCCATTTTCCGTCACCTTTTAATCTTTCCTCGACTTGGCTTAAGTTTTATGTAGTCATATCCTTAAGTTTGCTAGCATATGGATGTCTTTATATTCCTGATTTAATCATTTGGTTATCGGCATCAGATAAAATGGATCTGGTGGGTAAAATGAAGGCTGAAAAATCTTATGTTGAAGGGACCCGAGAGCTTGGGGGTCTTCTTATCGCCAGTATGTCTATGGGCTACCAATATCTAAGTCAGAAATAATTTTTCTTATTCCGTGGGTGATCTATATTTGCGTTATTATCAAGAAAGGTAGAGGGGTAAGGCCCATTGAAACCTTGGCAACCCCTGTAAAGAAAGGTGCCAATTCCTACTTCAGATAGTTGAAGAAAGATAACAAACGAGGTTTTAACATCCTTCTTGATGACTTAATAGATAGAAATGACCATTCATGAAGTTATCAAAGAAAGAATATTGATCCTCGATGGTGCCATGGGTACCATGATCCAGCGGCATGACCTGCAGGAAGAAGATTTCAGAAGTGAGGCACTTAAGGACCATACTATTCCTCTCAAAGGCAACAATGACTTGTTGTCTCTGACCCGTCCTGACATCATCAAATCAATTCATGAAGCCTATTTAGAAGCGGGAGCTGACATCATAGAGACCAATACCTTCTCAAGTACGACCATAGCACAAGCGGATTATGGTTTGCAAGATTGGGTATATAAAATCAATTATGAGTCTGCCCGCATTGCCCGCGCGGCGGCGGATCAATATACGGCAATAGACAGCAATCGACCCAGGTTCGTTGCGGGTTCTATTGGCCCTACCAATACGACGGCCTCGTTATCGCCCGATGTCAATGATCCAGGATTTAGAGCGGTGACCTTTGACGCATTAAAATTAGCTTTTCGACATCAAGTGGAAGCCCTACTGGACGGGGGAGTGGATCTACTTCTTTTTGAAACGATTATCGATACCCTAAATGCCAAGGCAGCGCTTTTTGCCGCAGAGGAAGTCAAAGCTGAGCGCGATATCAATATACCCATCATGGTTTCGGGTACGATTACCGATGCTTCGGGACGGACACTTTCAGGTCAAACCACCGAAGCTTTTTTGATCTCTATTTCACATTGTGAGCTGTTCAGTGTGGGGTTAAATTGTGCTTTTGGTGCCGAAATGATGCGACCTTTTTTAAAAATATTATCAGATAAATCTGACTTTATGGTCAGTGCTCATCCCAATGCCGGTCTGCCTAATGAGTTTGGCCAATACGACGAGACTCCTGAAGAAATGGTTGACCAAATCACCGCCTATTTAGAAGACCATATGGTCAATATCATTGGAGGTTGTTGTGGAACGACCCCTGATCACATTCAAGCAATAGCCACATTGGCTAAAAATTACAAACCTAGACAAATAGCATATGCCCATTAAATTACATCAAGCCATCAACAAAAGTATTTTGAAAGCCATTCCTAATCCGACAAAGGAGGCTTACGAAATCAAAATAAAAATTCCTGAATTTACCTTTTTGGGCGTTCAAGAACAGCCGGATTTCGCCAATGTATACCTTACTTTTTATCCAAAAGGTAAGGTCATTGAGTTAAAGTCTTTGAAGCAATATGCCTTTCATTTACGTGACATAGTAGTTTCTTATGAGCGGTTAATTAATGTTTTTTATGACCACCTGACGGAGGTCTATGATCCTGAACGACTTCGCATTGTGATGAATTGCAATCCAAGAGGGGGCATCAGTTCAAGGTTGACCATAGATTCTGATTGGGCGACTCGTGGAGGTGAAGAAAAGTTTAAGGATTGGTTGCATGGTGGATCTGACGATTCATGGCAAGTTGTAATGTAATTTTCATAAATCCTTTTTCCAATATATGAAACCCTTGATGTTATCGGGCCTTGAGCCATTAATTGTTACTGCTGAGACCAACTTTGTCAATATAGGTGAACGTACCAATGTGACTGGAAGTCTTCGTTTTGCTCGTTTGATTAAGGAGGGAAAATATGATGAGGCGCTAGAAGTAGCCTTGGATCAGGTACGTGGAGGTGCTCAAATTTTGGATGTCAACATGGATGACGGCATGTTGGATGGTAAAGCGGCGATGGTTAAGTTTCTACATCTGGTCGCTTCTGAACCTGAGATCGCTAGAATACCTATCATGATAGATTCATCCAAATGGGAAATTATCGAAGCAGGTTTGAAATGTGTTCAAGGAAAGGGAGTCGTCAATTCTATTTCACTCAAGGAGGGGGAACAGATTTTCATTGATCAGGCTCGAAAAATCAAACGGTACGGTGCTGCGACGGTCGTGATGGCTTTTGACGAAGACGGTCAGGCCGACACGTACGGTCGGCGGATTCAAATTTGTGAGCGGGCTTATCGAGTTTTGGTAGACGAGGTCAAATTTCCACAACAGGATATCATCTTCGATCCCAACATTTTTCCTGTCGCTACCGGCATCCCGGAGCACAACAACTACGCCATTGATTTTTTTAAGGCTACAGAATGGATCAAAACTCATCTGCCGGGAGCTAAAGTAAGTGGAGGGGTAAGCAATGTTTCTTTTTCATTTAGAGGTAATAATGTCGTTCGAGAAGCGATGCATTCCTCGTTCTTATTTCATGCCATCAACCATGGAATGGATATGGGAATTTTAAATGCGGGCTTGGTGGAGATTTATGACTTGATTCCCAAAGAATTATTACTTCATGTAGAAGACGTGCTACTCAACAGGCGTGAGAATGCCACCGAGCGATTGGTGGATTTTGCCGAAAGTGTCACGGGTACCGGTAAAGTAAAAATCGTTGATGATGAGTGGCGGAAAGGAACGGTAGAAGAAAGATTGGCACATGCCTTGATTAAAGGCGTCATTGATCATGTATTGGAAGATACCGAAGAAGCCCGACTCAAATACTCAAAACCCCTTCATGTGATAGAGCAGCCCTTGATGGCAGGCATGAATACCGTTGGGGATTTGTTTGGTAGAGGTAAAATGTTCTTGCCTCAAGTGGTGAAGAGTGCACGGGTCATGAAGAAGGCCGTTGCTTATCTCTTACCTTATTTAGAGGCTGATAAGACAGAAAATAACAGTAGTAAGGGAAAAATATTAATGGCTACGGTCAAAGGGGATGTACATGATATTGGTAAAAACATTGTGGGCGTGGTGCTGGGATGCAATAATTATGACATCATAGATCTGGGTGTGATGGTTCCTGCTCAAAAAATATTGGAAGAAGCAGTAAATCATCAAGTTGACATAATTGGATTGAGTGGTTTAATCACTCCCTCTTTGGATGAGATGGTGACCGTGGCAGAAGAAATGGAACGTAAGGGAATGAAAATTCCGTTGCTCATTGGAGGGGCTACGACTTCAAGAATCCACACTTCAGTAAAAATCGCACCTAAATACAGTGGCCCTACGATTCACGTACTAGATGCTTCAAAATCTGTGGCCGTAGCTTCCAGACTTTTGGGTGAAGACACAGTCCATTTCAGTGAGTCGATTCGGTCTGAATATGATGGATTGGCCGTGGATCATCAGAGCAGGCAAGAAGCCAAAACATTAATCACGATAGGTACTGCCAGATCCAATAGAGTAGGGATTGATTGGCAAAAACATGAAGTACTTAAACCTTCTTTTTTGGGGACTGAAAAATTTGAAAGCTACTCATTGGAGGAAATCAGAAAGTACATAGATTGGACGCCTTTTTTCTCCACATGGATGTTGAAGGGAAAATATCCTCAAATTTTTGAAAATGTGATCGTGGGAAGTCAGGCAAAGATACTTTTCAAAGAGGCGAATTTAATGCTCGATCAAATCATAGCGCAGGGCTCTCTTCAGGCTAATGCAGTCATTGGTTTTTTTGAAGCACAAGCTGTTCAAGATGATGTTGAGATCAAACATAACGTCATAAAGAGGATTCATTTTCTTCGACAGCAAGGTAAGAAGGGATCAAAGATTCCTAATATTTCATTGGCCGATTATATTGCTCCTAAATCCTCCAAAAAACAAGATTATATTGGTGGTTTTGCAACCACGGCAGGGATAGGTATTGAAAAATTAATAGCTGATTTTGAAGCAGATCATGATGACTACAATGTCATCATGGTAAAAGCGATCGCCGATCGACTGGCCGAAGCCTTTGCCGAATTAATGCACAAGAAGGTAAGAAAAGAATACTGGGGCTATGCACCACAAGAAGATTTTGAAAACGCAGCATTGATCAAGGAAAAGTATCAAGGGATCAGACCGGCGCCAGGCTACCCCGCATGCCCTGATCATACCGAGAAAAAAGCTCTTTTTGAATTACTACAAGTTGAAGAAAATACAGGGATTACATTGACAGAATCTTATGCCATGTATCCAGCATCGTCGGTCAGTGGCTTTTATTTTTCGCATCCAAAGGCGCGATATTTTGGTTTAGGAAAAATCGGAGAGGACCAACTAGATGATTATGCAAATAGGAAGGCAATGGGTAAGCAAGAAGCTGAACGTTGGTTGGCACCTGTATTGGGTTATAAGTAGTCTTTGGGTGAGGGCATAAATAGGCATGAGTCCTTGCTTTGAAGCATTAACTGGGAGCCATCAAATAGTTAAGTTTTGGGTAATTCATTTTTCAATTTGATCAGAAAATCACGAACACTCTGTAGTGACTTGATGAGTTCTAGTTTATCCTGAATGCTCTCACTCCCTTGGGCAATAAAATCACGTGCGCCTTGCAGGGTAAAACCCTTTTCTTTTACAAGATGATAAATCAGCTTGATGTTTTTGATATCCTCACGGGTAAATTGTCGGTTTCCTTTCCGATTTTTTTTCGGTTTTATAATATCAAATTCACTTTCCCAAAACCGAACGAGAGAGGTGGCGACCTTGAGGCTTCCAGCAACTTCACCAATGGTAAAATATTTTTTCTCTATTTCTTTCTCTTTATAGGGCACTTACTCTATTTTTAGGTTAAGATAATTAATTCCCCGAAAATCATTAATGAATATGGTTTTTTTTGAAAATAAAATTTCTTTATTTTCCTCGTGCGCAAATCTGCTTTATTTTCGTTATTTATCCACGGCCGATTGTCATAAGTTTGTAAAAAAAATGACTCTCTGTAGTGATCATCAATCATCATAATTGATATTAAGTTCTAAATATTGGGGTTAGCGCATTCAAGACATTTAAATTGAATCGGCCATAGGCGAAAAAATTCTAAGACTGTAGGCGATGATTCTGTTTTTGTAGATTTCAATCCCTCTGACTACATGTTGAATATATCCGATCAATACATCTGCGCCCGCATCAATGAGGGAATGGCTAAAATTATAAACACATCAAGGTTCTGTCCTTAACAAGAATATCCCTCCTAAGCTACCAAAAGTGATTAGTATAGAACATATTCAGCCCACAATGTATATGCTATCTGAAGAATGATTTGATAGAGAAGTTGATCTACATTATCAAATCACGCCTTGAGTCGAGCAAAGTTTTTACTTCTACAGTCAAAGAGACATGGGGAGGACTTTCCTGAATTATGACCATCCCAATTACCGAGTTTGATGATAGCGCGAGTCTGCACCCTATCTTCAGTAAACATTTGATACTTGAGAAAACTCAGAGAAGCACTCATCCACAGGGTTGGAATCCGAAAGGCTTTGATGAAAGCATGACGTATTTTATTGTCAGATTAAAGTACATGCTTAAATCTACATCACAATCAGTAGGAACCCATAGCTTGATTTTCAATCGACGCTAATCTGAGTATTTCTTCATATTCTTCAGCTGATAAATCACGGCTGAAATAATGAATTGGATTCACTTTTACACCATTTTTGATTACCTCATAATGTAAATGTGGTGCTGTAGATTTGCCAGAATGTCCGGAGTAGCCAATGATATCTCCTCGTTTAAGCCGTTGACCTTTTTTTACTAATATTTTGTCTAAATGTCCGTATTTAGTTTCATAACCAAAACCGTGATTAATATGTACTTGTTTTCCGTATCCACTCAGTGAACTTTTTGTAAATTTCACTTTACCGTCTCCGGTAGCATGCACGGGATTGCCCACTTCCAAAGAGAAATCTACTCCTGGATGCATTCGTCTGGTTTTTAAATAAGGATCGATTCGATATCCAAAACCCGAAGAAAGACGTTTGAGTTCTTCATTTGATACGGGTTGAATGGCCGGAAGTGCTGCTAAAAAATCTTCTTTGTTTTTGGCCAATTCAACGATTTCATCATAAGACTTCGATTGTATGTACATCTGCTTTTTTAGAGCGTCAATTTTTTGAAGGTCATTTACAATGAGTGTTTCTCGTGAAAGGCCTTTTTCCATTAATGCCCTGTATTTGTTGGCTCCTCCAGTACCTCCCTTCCTGATTTCATCAGCAAGAGGATTTACGCCAAAGATCACTCTATAGATATCGTCGTCTCGCTCTTGCATACTCTGCAGCACCTGAGAAATTCTTTCCATATCTTCGCCCATGAGATCGTAGTATATGAGTAATTCTTGATTTTCTTTTCTTAACTGCAATTCCTCGGGAGACTCAAAATACACCATGTACCCAAAGACCAAACCGGTCGCAATGATCGTTGCTACAGTCAAAAAAGCAAGTGAGTTCATGAATATATCCCGCTTGGAAGTACGAATTCTTTCGTATCTACAGGATTCAGTGTCGTAATAATACTTTATTCTTGCCATTGGTTTTTATAGAAGTAATTTTGCAGTGAAAGGCTTTAAAGATTGAACTTATCTCTTCAGACAGTTACAAATTTACAGTTGCAAATTTATAGATTTAATTAAAAATAGCAAATTAGGATTATAATTAAAAATTAGCCCAAAATGGAGTCCAAATTAATACGAAAGAAATTTTTTGAATATTTCAAAGCAAAATCACATCAATGGGTACCTTCTGCACCTATTGTGGTAAAAAATGATCCTACCCTCATGTTTACAAATGCAGGTATGAATCAGTTCAAAGATTATTTTTTGGGAAACAAGAAAGCTGATCAAAAACGGGTGGTAGACACCCAAAAATGCTTGCGTGTTTCTGGGAAGCACAATGATCTTGAAGAAGTTGGTTTTGATACCTATCATCATACTATGTTTGAGATGTTGGGTAATTGGTCTTTTGGCGATTACTTTAAAAAGGAAGCCATTGCATGGTCCTGGGATTTATTGACCAAAGAGTTTGGATTGTCTGAGGAACGTTTGTATGTAACCGTCTTTGAGGGGGATAAAAAGGAGCAACTTGAGACGGATACAGAGGCGAGAGATTTTTGGCGGATTCATGTACATGAAGATCGGATCATCAATGGTAATAAGAAAGATAATTTTTGGGAAATGGGTGAAGTAGGACCTTGCGGCCCCTGTTCAGAAATACACATAGACTTGCGTGATGAAAAGGAATTGAAATTGATCCCAGGGGCTAGCTTGGTAAATAAAGACCACCCTCAAGTAGTGGAGATTTGGAATATTGTTTTTGTTGAATTTAATCGTTTGACCTCTGGAGCTTTGCAAAATCTTCCAGAAAAGCATGTAGATACGGGTATGGGTTTTGAACGTTTGGCCATGGCCTTACAGGGAAAGCAATCCAATTATGATACAGATGTATTCCAACCCCTGATTCAAGCAGTAGCTCAACGTGCCCAAATCCAATATGGAGCTGATGATTCTAGTGATGTGGCTATCCGTGTGATTTCAGATCACATTCGTGCCATCTCGTTTACCATTGCAGATGGCCAACTACCTAGCAATACTAAGGCAGGTTATGTAATCAGGAGAATCTTGAGAAGGGCCGTAAGGTATGGCTATACATTTTTGAAATTCAATGAGCCCTTTTTATTTGAATTGCTACCGATATTATCTCATCAATTCTCCGAAACCTTCCCTGAACTAGAAGCGCAAGAGAAATTCCTAGCAAAGGTAATCAAAGAAGAAGAAATAGTGTTTTTGCGTACCCTTGAGAAGGGTCTCGCTAGATTTAGTATGTTAAAAATGAAAGTTAAAGAACAGATCGCTGGGGTGGATGCCTTTGAGTTGTATGATACCTATGGTTTCCCCATTGATTTGACTGTATTGATTGCCAAGGAGAATGACCTTTCTGTAGACCTATCAGAATTTGAAAAGGAAATGGGCAAGCAAAAAAGTCGGTCCAAAAATGCAGTTATTCAGGACATGGGCGATTGGAATTTGGTATATGAGAAATCTGTCGCTTCTGAATTTGTAGGGTATGATCTGCTGACAACTGATACCCAAATCATTCGTTGGCGTGAAATAAAGCAAAAAGATGTGGTATCCTACCAGTTGGTACTAAGTGTGACCCCGTTTTATGCCGAGAGTGGGGGTCAAATCGGTGATTCAGGTCAGCTGATAGGGATTGAGGAAACAATTGACATCATAAATACTAAAAAGGAGAATGATTTGTTTATTCACCAGGCTAAAAGGCTCCCAAAAAACTTGGAAGGTATCTATAGAGCAGAGGTCAATCAAGATAAACGTAGTTTAATTGAGAGCAATCATACAGCAACCCATTTGCTCCACGCGGCTTTAAGAGAGGTATTGGGAGGTCATGTACAACAAAGAGGATCTTTAGTCAATCATCAATCTTTACGTTTTGACTTTTCGCATTTTACTAAATTGAGTGCTGAAGAACTGTTGGCCGTTGAGCAGCAGGTTAATCAGAAAATTCGAAAGAATATTTCTTTAGTGGAGCGAAGATCTGTTCCGATTGGAAAGGCTAAGGAGGAAGGAGCTATGGCCTTATTTGGAGAGAAGTATGGAGACCACGTACGTATGATTCTTTTCGATGCCCCTTATTCAGTAGAGTTGTGCGGAGGCACCCATGTGAAGGCTACCGGCCACATAGGTCTGTTTAAAATCATAACTGAAAGTTCCATATCGACGGGTGTAAGAAGAATTGAGGCCATTACGGCCGATATGGCGGAATCTTTTTTGTGGCAAAAAATAGGATTGCTAGACCAAATTGAGCAAACCCTAAATCACCCTATGGATACTTTAAAGGCTTTAAAGGTGTTATTCAATGAGAAAAATGACTTGATCAAGCAAATTAAGGCTTTTAATAAAGCTAAAACAAAAGAGTTGAAAAAGACGATGATGGAGGCTGTTGAAGTCTATAAGGGCGTAAACATCATTAGTTTTGAAGGTGTATTTCCTGATGCTGCTTCCGTCAAAGAAATTGTTTTTGATCTCAAAAGAGAAATGGCCCCTCTGATCTTATTGATTGGAGCCAACGTGGGAGGGAAGCCTCTTTTAACCCTAATGATTCAAGAAGAATTGGTTCAGCAGAATAATCTGAATGCCTCAATATTGATCAACCAGATGGCTAAGTCTATCCAAGGTGGCGGGGGTGGACAAGATTTTTATGCAACGGCTGGAGGTAAAAATACAGAAGGTCTGACTGCAGCTTTGGAGATAGGAAATCAAATTTTGAAAGAAAAAATTTAAGCATATTGGCTATGTTAGAAACAGTAATAGGATTGGAAGTACATGTCCAATTGAATACGAAAAGTAAAATATTTTCCTACGATCACAATGATTTTGGAAATCATCCCAATTCAGACGTTGGTGCCATTACCCTAGCACACCCAGGTACCCTGCCGATGGTTTCCAAAGAGGTCATTGACATGGGTATGAAACTGGGAATTGCTTTGGAAGGTAAGATTAATAGAAATTTAATTTTTGATCGTAAAAACTATTTTTATCCTGACCTTCCCAAAGGTTATCAAATTACTCAAGATGCCACACCCATATGTAAAGGGGGTATTGTAAAAATAAGGAGTGATGATTTTCCACATTCAAATATTGAGCTGACCAAAATTCATTTGGAAGAAGATGCAGGGAAATCCATACATGTTCAGAATGCATATTTTACCAATGTAGATCTCAATAGGTCAGGGGTTCCTTTGGTAGAGATTGTGACGGAGCCTGTCATTACCTCTTCCGAGCAGGCCGGCTTATGTTTGATTGAACTCAGGAAATTGGTCAGGTATTTGGGTATCAGCGATGGGAATATGGAGCGAGGATCCTTGCGCTGCGATGCCAATATTTCTGTGAGACTATCCGGAGCTCCTTTAGGGAGCAAAGTAGAAGTCAAAAACATGAATTCAATCAAGAATGTTCGCAAGGCCATCGATCATGAGATTAAACGTCAAACAAAAATGATTTCTGCCGGCCAAACCATTATTTCTGAGACGCGAACGTATAACCCTGAGAACAACACTACTTCAGGTATGCGCAACAAGGAAGTATTGAATGATTACAGATACTTCCCAGAGCCCGATATCAGTCCGATTGTGATCAGTGATGAATGGTACGAATCTGTAAAAAAGTCACTTCCAATCTTACCAGCCCAGGTCAAAAAGATATTAATTGAGGATTATGGCCTACCCAATTATGATGCCAGCTTATTGAGCGATGATCATTTAACTGCAGCGTATTTTTTCAAAACGGCAAGTTTTTGTAAGCACTATAAGCTCATATCAAATTGGATCATGGGCCCTGTGAAATCTTATTTGAATGAAAATGAAATAAGTATAGACATCTTGAATTTAACCCCCTCAAAATTAGCAGACTTGATCCATGCGGTTCAGCAAAAAGAGATAAGCCATTCAGATGCCACACAACAAGCGTTTAAGTATATTTTGAATCATCCACAGATTGAAGTGAGCGAATCCATTGTAACTTTGGGTCTAGCTCAACTAGATGACTTTTCTGAAATGCAACAGTTAATAGAAGATGTTTTAGCAGCTTATCCAGCTAAGGTTAAAGAATATCATAATGGAAAAAAAGGCGTTATAGGGATGTTTATGGGGTTGATCATGAAAAAAGCGGTTAGTAGAATAGACCCTCAGAAAGTTAATGAAATGATTAAAGGAACCTTAGATAAGATAAAATGATCAAGTATTTCTTAGTAATTATTACGCTGGCATTAGGTTCAGGCTGCAGTCCTGAATCATCATTGTTAAAAGTAAGTCTTATCTTGGATGATGACATCACTGGAGAGTGGGTTTGGTTGCAACAAGTACAAGAAATTGGCTTGGTAGCCATTGATTCTGCTGAGCTGTCTTCAGGAACGGCTGTTTTTTTCTTTGAACCTGGACCATCTGAATTTTATCGTTTGGACGTATTTGGAAGAAAAAATATCAATTTGATTGTAGGACCTCAAGATAAAAAAGAGGTTGTCATTAGGACCTCGATCAAATCCGCTGCTCTCGTCGAAGCCGAAGGGTCTATACAGACTTCATTGATGATTGCTATGGACAGTACGGTACGTAAGAAGCAGAGCGATATGCAGTTGCTCAACCAAGAAGCCATGCAAGCGAGATCACAAGGGGATATAAATACTTTTAATGCTGTAGTCAACCAATTTAATTATCTAAACAAGCGCCATGATGCTCATCTAATGGATCAAATACGAGATGCCAGTCCTCAATTGGCAGGTATTTACGGATTGAATTATATTGATATTGAGAGCAATTTTAATTTTGTCGATAGCTTGGCCTCCGTTTATAAGAAGGCATTACCTGATCATATCTTTACCTCAGATCTTTTGTCAAAGGTCAATGCATTGAGAAGCCTCGCCATCGGAGGACGGGCACCTGAAATCAGTTTACCCGACACCTCGGGATCTATGTTTAATCTGAGTTCATTGCAAGGCAATTATGTATTGATTGATTTTTGGGCGGCTTGGTGTAGACCTTGTCGTCAAGAAAACCCAAATGTGGTAAGACTTTACAATAAATATCGAAATGAAAATTTTGAGATTTTAGGGGTTTCATTGGACCGAACAGATCGTGCTTGGAGAAAAGCGATAGCCGAAGATGGCTTGGAATGGATTCATGTTTCAGATTTAAGTTATTTCAATACCAAAGCCGCAAAAGATTATCAAGTAAGTTCCATACCTCAAACTTTCTTAATCGATCCGGAAGGAAACATTGTGGCCAAAGGATTAAGAGGCCCTACCTTGGAAGTCAAGCTTAAAGAACTTTTTGATTAAGCATTAAACCAGGTTTTGAGAACCAGCCAAAGTTTAATTTTAGCTTCCTTATGACTGTCTAAAAAAGGAATATTGTGTGTGTGTAAAATTTGGTAGGATTCCTTGGCTTGAAGGGTATTTAGCTTTGTTCCTTCATTCTGATGGCCAAAAATGAGGGTTTTTTCAAAAAGGATAGCGCCCTGCCATGATTCAATCACTGAGGTGGTCTCGATATCTTGATGAATGGCTTTGAGTAGTTTGGTTAGCGTGGCTCTAGAAGTATCCGTGAGTGGTTCGGTTATGACCTGTAGACCGGGTGATCGAGTGACTGCTTTTATCTCAAGCGGAAGTTCTTCAGATTGGATAGGTTCGGGAGGTTTTGTTTGATTCGTAGCTCCTATTTCATCAACTTTATACAATTCATCTGTAAGGATGAGATGAAGGTTTTCTGTCGCTACTTTCATTATTTTTTAACTTTAATCAGTCAATTATTTCACAAAGTCTATTCTAATTTTCAATATAAGGCTGTTTCTGATAAAATCCTAAACGGGACTGTTAGACACCATCATTAATTGATGATTTTTGTCTTAAATTGATTTTAGTTATAATCTCATTTTTGCTAACAAGGCATCTCCTTGGCAAGGAATTATAGAAGATCGAGGAAATAGTAAATCAGATAAGATCTCATATTTTTTTGATCATACTTGATTGGGATAAATGCAATCTATAGATATTAAGCTCAAAATTTCTTAGAGCTCTTTTTCTTAAGGTTTTGGTTTTATCTTATTTTCAGCTCTTTTTTTCATTTCTTCTTTAGTATCTCTACCGTTTTTTTAGCTCATAAATGATACCTATAACCCTCCAAGCCAAAAATTATTCCTAATGATTCAAAAAGTTCACATATTTTTTTATCAGTCGATAAATAAAGATTTTAATTCATGTGCATCTTTAGGTTCCATCCTTTTGGCAAGCACTAAGCGCAGTTGCCTTCTTCTTAAGGCGCCTCGATAAAGCTCTTTTTCAAAGAGTGATTCAGGCACTACTTCAGGAATTTTCAATGGCTTCCCCTCTTTATCAACAGCCACAAAAGTAAAAAAAGCCGTATGTGTTTGAGTTTTTTTAGCATTTGGAATATCTTCAGCGATGACTTTGATGAAAACTTCCATCGAAGTAGTAAAGGCACGAACAACGAAAGCTTCGATGGTAATTACATTACCGATGTTGATGGGTTGTGAAAACGAAATATTATCAACTGAGACGGTTACCACGACGTTATTACTGTGCCGCTGCGCAGAGACTGCGGCCGCTATGTCCATCCAATGCATCAGCCTTCCACCAAAAAGATTATTGAGATTATTGGTGTCATTGGGCAGAATCAACTCAGTCATAGTGACTCTTGATTCCTTACAGGGATTTTTCATTTTTCTTACCATCCATTCTTACCCAGTAAAGGTACGAAGCTAAAATGGGTAAATTCTTTTTTTGAGGCTTTGTTTTGTGATAACTTTTTGATGGTAATCATTTTTTGTTTTTTCTGATCCCCCACTGGAATTACCAAAACACCACCAATTTTTAGCTGTTTGATGAGGGTCTCTGGGACATTAGGAGCACCTGCCGTCACCACAATACTGTCATAAGGAGCATGTTTGGACAAGCCTTGAGATCCATCTCCTCGAAAAAAATGAGGATGGTAGCCTATTTTAGGTAAAAAATCGATGGTTTTTTGAAATAACCTTTGGTTGTATTCTATGGTAAAGACCTCTGCACCTAATTCTAATAAGATAGCTGCTTGATAGCCTGAACCCGTACCAATTTCCAAAATTTTATTCCCTTTTGAAACATTTAGCAATTCAGTTTGAAAGGCTACGGTATAGGGTTGACTGATCGTTTGTTTTTCACCGATGGGAAAAGCCTTATCCTCATAGGCATGTTCAAGAAAAATAGAGTCAAAGAAAGCATGTCGAGGCATTTTCCCAATAGCTGAGAGTACTGCTTCGGATTTTATTCCTTTTCTTTCAATCTCTTTTACCAGTTGTCTTCTCAAGCCTTTAGCTTTGTAACTATCTTCCAAATTATTCATATCATTGCAAATCAAAACTAATTATCGATAATTTTATAGTATGTTCACTGGAATAATAGAGGTTCAAGGCAAAGTTTCTGAAATAGTCAGAAAAGATAAAAATTACAATTTTTGTATTACCTCTTCAATTGGTTCGGAGCTCAGGATAGATCAAAGTGTCGCGCACAATGGTATATGTCTAACTGTAACAGCGACTCAGGGTGATAAGCATTGGGTAACTGTAGTGGATGAATCCATGCGAAAAACTAATCTTGAAACTCTTTGTATTGGAGATTCAGTTAATTTAGAAAGATGCATGATTGCCAATGGTAGATTTGATGGTCATGTGGTACAAGGGCATGTAGATAAGACTGCTCGAATTTTGTCCATTGAAGATGCGGAGGGCAGTTGGCTCTTTACTTTCATGTTTGATGACCTTAACAATCTTATGGTAGAAAAAGGAAGCGTGACGATAAATGGAATCAGTCTTACTTGTTTCAATGTATCGGAAAACCAATTTCAGGTAGCAGTCATTCCCTACACCTACGAGCATACTAATATGGGGATTCTCAAAGGAGGAGATAGGGTCAATATTGAATTCGATATTATTGGTAAGTATGTCGAAAAAATCTTAAGTAAGAGAAAATCCTAGTTTTTTGAGTACTAGGCTATGTAATTGATAGCATAAATACCCAAAAAAGCCTCCTACAAAAAAGCCAACAATGACATCACCAGGGTAATGTACACCTAGATAGGCACGTGAGTAACCAACCATTAGGGCCCAAGTGACAATAGCATAAGCCAGTATTTTTTTTTTTTTTAAAAGCATAAGGTAAAAAACAGCGAGTCCCATGGTATTAGCAGCATGCGAAGAAGCAAATCCATATTTACCTCCACAACCTTTCACCACTTCCAAAACGATGGTAAGACTCTGATCTAAGCAAGGTCTTAAGCGTTGAAAAAAGGGTTTCATAAACGAAGAAGTAAACTGATCTGATAAGGTTAAGCTGATCAGAATAAAGAGTAAGGGAATCCAAAAACGTTTACCATACTGTTCATAAAGTAAAAAAATAAGATACAAATACAAAGGAATCCAAACGAATTTACCGGATAGAAAAATCATAATGGGATCAAGAAAAGGTCTTCCTGTGCCATTAATCAGATCTAATATTAGAAGATCTATGGATTTGATGAATTCAATCATGATTTATCCAATCGATATCTTTGACTAGATAGGCCAATGTTTTTGCCTCAGGGCTTTCTTTCTTTGGTTGATGGTTATATTCCCAGCTGACAAAAGGAGGGAGGCTCATTAATATGGATTCCGTCCGCCCATCTGTATCTAATCCGAATTTCGTGCCTTTATCTAAAACAAGGTTAAATTCCACGTATCTTCCTCTTCTTAGGTACTGCCAATCTTGCTGAGCTTTTGTATATGGGCAATCTCTGTTTCGTAATATTAATTCGGTGTAAATGGGTAAAAATCCATTACCTACACTCAGTACAAATTGCCAAATATGTTCTTTTTCATTGGCTATTTGGGAAGACAGACGGTCAAAAAAGATGCCGCCGATTCCGCGGGTTTCATTTCTGTGCTTTATGAAAAAGTAGTCATCGGCCCATTTTTTAAATTGATCATAATAGCCGGAATCATATTGATCACAAATTTCTTTTAGTTGTTTATGAAAAAAAATAGCATCTGATTTAATCACATAATGTGGCGTAAGATCAATGCCTCCTCCAAACCAATAAGTACCATCTGACATCTCAAAATATCTTATATTCATATGTATGATAGGCACCCATGGATTCACAGGGTGAATAACAATAGAAACACCGGTAGCATAAAAATCTGATGGTGGAAGAATTAGAGAATTTAAAATAGCCTTTGGCGTCGGTCCGCTTACTTCGGAAAAGTTCACACCTCCCTTTTGGATCACTTTACCTTTAGAGAGGGTACGACTGCGACCACCACCACCACCGGGTCGCTCCCACAAATCTTCAGAAAATTTGGAGGAAATATTGATTTTCTCTAAGCCTAAGCAAATCTGATCTTGAAGTTTTTTGAATTTGGTACTGATCTCTGTTTTCATTTAAAAAAAATCCGACTCAATAAATCCTTCATTAGCCAATCTAAAGTAGCTTTTTTTACACAAAAAACAAATATAGTAAGTGGAATTCTATATTCACTGAATATCCGAGTATAAGACACCTTTTTTGATGTATGTAACTCTTGATGAACTGCACCCGACCTGTTTAGCGATTTCCCACTACATAAACTATCGCAACTAACGTTTTCATTATTGCCTTGGCCGTTTTAGTTGCCTACAGCAGATCGGGACTTATTCGATAATTTTTTTAATATTCTTGAAATTACTTAATATCATGAATCAGTCTGTTTTCCGTCCACTTAAATTTGTTCGATCGGACGATCTAATTAAATATGATAGGATATAATTTTAAAAATTAGCCAACTATCATTAGATTTCAATATGCCTATGCTCCATTTAATCACCATAAATATGGGTATGATCCCGTACACCAATATCAAGATAATCCGCAGAGAAAGGCCCAAGTATTGATCACTCACATCATAGCCAAAAAGCGCTGATAAGACCAGATACTCCAAAATTAAAGCTCCAAGAACCCCTGCCCCGATAAGAATTTCTCTAGTCAAAAACTTTTTCATATAGTCGTAATATAATAATTTGTTTTCATAAGCCCTCGTTGAGTTTAAGGAGACCTTTAAAAAAAAAATTAAATAGTACTCGACATCAATCCCTACCGACGCATACTGTTTGTTTTGAGAGCCTAGAGCTGATTTTCATTCCAAAATAATTGAATGAGTTCCATTATAATTAAACATCACTTAATTTTACAAGAAATCAAAACACAAAAAAATGAAAAAGTTAATTTATTTTACCGCTATCATTCTCATTTTGTTCGCTTGTAATCCAACGGCTGAACCGAAAAATGAACAGGCCAGCGAAAAAACGCTCGTAGAAAATAGTACTGAATATATCTATGAAGCTACCTATTTAGATCAGTTTGAGATGGGTAATCCTGAAAATGTTTTATTGGTTCAAAAAATGCATGAACGGATTCTTGCTAAAAAATTTGATGAAGTATATGGCCTATTCTCGGACAGCGTAGTTTTTCGGAATGCAGATGGCTCTACCACCGAAGGAATTGCGGCGGTTAAGGAAGTAATGGAAACGGTTTATTCAAAAGTGACCTTTGAAAATTATCGCGTTGGAGTCAACTTAGCAGTCACTGGAAATAACGGTGATGAATGGGTACTCCTGTGGGATCAAGTAGATGTCATCTCACCAGAAGGTAAAAAAACTTCTGAACTATATATGGAAGCGTTCATGATTGTAGAGAGTAAAATTGTACTCATGAATCAATTCTCCAAGCCAAGTTTATAATATATAAAATGATGTCTCTTTTAATAAAAAGCCCTCTATTAATTAAATAGAGGGCTTTTTAGTTTATCTATCAATTGCTCAAGCTGATGAGTTTTTGCATCACCACTATTCTTAAGCTCTCGCAACTCATTCCAGTCTTGATTTTTTTTAGAAGCACCTATTAAGGGCTCCATTCCCAATTTTAAATAATCTTTGTATTGGTCAAACCAGTCAACGGTAACATGTGAAAAATAATTGACTGTGCCATAATCATCAATTCTTCTGTGAAAATTCCAGCCTACTCGCACCGAATTATTGTCAATGCTCTTGGTTGCATTGATCTCCGCCTGCTCATAAGTTTCCTATTGATCATTTTTAAGCATCATGAAATTTAATACCATGATCTCGGGAAGGTAATCTACCCCTTTTTTCCGCGCTGAACCCAAATCGTTCCACTTCACTTGACCCACGCGTGTTCTAATCCCAGATACATCTTGCTGCATAATCTGCCATTACCGATCGGTCATACCTAGATAGGATTGTGGATTTATGGACTCGCCGAATTTATCAATATCAAATATATAGGTAATCATATGGGTAAAATCTTCTTGTGGATTGTCTACAACCTTCCATACATCCCATTGCAGGAGCATCCCCTCGTCAATTCTCTTTTAAATATTGGTCGTAAGCGGCAATATCATTCGCCTTTACTAAAGACAATATCGTATAGCTTAGTTTGAGCAAATACAGTGCTCGCTATAGATAGCATAAATAATATAATTATGGTTTTTTTCATGTTTAATTACTTTTGAATTAATAAGGTTAAATATAAAGAGATTTGAATATAATATGAAATTAGTCAGGCAAAGGATCTCGTTCTATTTTCATTTTAAAAAGGTAATCCAATACCTATATTTATATTAGATTTATTTCTGAGAAATCCATTTTGAGATAAGAGTTGGTTTAAAATATATCTTTGGCCTATGGGCTGTCCAGGATCCACTGCCTGGATGGCACCATCCAATCTTAATATCATAAAGGAAAAGTCGTATCTGAGTCCCAAACCAATGCCCACGGCCAGTTCTTTGTAAAAGGAGTCAACACGAAACTTCCCATCATCACCCTCATAATCCTTGATGGATTGATTGCTATTGAGCAACCAAATATTCCCCATATCTGCAAAAAAAGCATAATTTAAGTTCTTGGTCAGTTTGTTTCGGTATTCTACAGCGGTTTCTATTATGAGATCCCCCCCTTGTTCTCTTTGATAGCTTATTTGAGCTAGCTTATCAGGAGTCCTGTTTTCTATAGATATCGCCTCACCATAGGCACCTGGGCCAAGTCTTCTTACGGGCCAAGCACGGATACTATTGCTACCACCGGCATAAAATCTACGTTCATAAGGAAGTCCTTGGGCATCCCCATAAGCATAAGCAGCACCTAAATTAATTTTGAACGCAATTTGACCCTTTTCAGAAACCATGTGAGATCTGAATTCGAAATTAAATTTTAACCATTGAAATAAAGTAAAATCTGAGTTTGGAAGTAAGTTTTCAAAAGCATTGACATAAAGACCCCCCGATTCGGTCAATAATTTTAAAAAGCTAGAATGTGAGGATAGATTGCCATAATTATTTTGATTGAAGATAGCTTCGAAAGAATTTAGGGTAGTCAGTGAAGGTTTAAAAGCAGCAGATAATGAGCGATTGCCCAAAGTATCTTGTGCATTTAAAAAAGACTGAAATGAGGGGTCTATCTGACGAATTTCAGTATAACTAATTCCAAAAGGCGTAAGTATGAACTGTTTTTCCTTCTTTTTAGACCACAGGTAGGAGAAATCAGTAAAAATTTGATTTCGTTCGTATTCTTTGGCTCGATCTTCATAACTGTAATAGAAAGAGAGTCTGGTACGTGGATTCAATTCACTGGTTTTTTCAATAAAATTTTCGGATAACGGCAATAAAAAATGATGGAACGTAAAGGACAATCTTCCTCCATACTCAAAAAGAGAATAAGGTTGATCTCTTGAATCAATATTGGAGATGCCTAATAGCGAAAAATTTAAATTTAATTCTACCATTTCAAAATTACCAAATGCATTTCTTTTTTTAATCCCAAGATTAAGAAAAGGTCCTGGTAAAACTTGTGAAAAGTCATCTTGTAAAAATCCGATTTCGTTGCTGGTTTGATATTTATCCATCGGACTTGAGAAAATTTGAGCGATCAAATTATTTTGACCTATTGTATCGTAGTTAATATTAATGAATTTATAGGTATCTAGCAGATTTAAACGCCGCTGGGTTGATAGCGTTTCCGACTTGCTATATACATGATTTTGTTTAATTGAAATATTTCGGCTTAATATTTTTTTATTGTAACCATCACTTTTTTGATCAAAAAACACCTTTTGATCTTCTGTTAATTTATTCTTTTTTTTGGATCCTGTAATTTTTGATGAGTAAAAATTAACAGCTTTTACAATATATTTTTTGTGATAGTTTTGTTGTGGCGGAGAAGAAATTTTTACCGTCACCCAAAGGCTATTTTTTTTAATGAGTGTAGTGTCTAGATCAAAAGTTATATATTTTTTTTCAAATTTATAATAGCCATGATCAGATAAGAAATTATATATACGTGTTCGTTCTTTATTGATATTTTGCTGATCATATGGGTTTCCTTTCTTTAAAAAAGCAATTGCTTGATCTTCTTCTAACAGCTCTTTTATACCCTTATCATCGATATCATATCTTATGGAGTCAATGAAATATTGGTTCCCTAATTTGATTTCATAGTTGAGCATTATTTTTTTATTTCTTATCTCTTCTGAAAGGTTTATAGAACTGTTAAAATAGCCTATTGAGGATAGGTAAAGTGCAATTTTATCTATAGATTTAATATGTTTTTCTTTATCGTATATGGCCAATGGTTCCCCCAATCGCATAAAGTAATTTCCTTTTGTTAACTGAGTATTGATTTTATTTTTTTTTCTATTCTTCTTTTTTTGAAGACGTTTAATTTTTCGAGTAGTATTGATTTTACCCATTACAAGATCATCCTTGGCATCTTGGATTCTTATTTCTTCGTTATAAAGGGCAGTGTCATATTTAAGAGCACCTAGCTCGTAAATATATGCGAGATAGGCAACCGGGAGTAGGCCAGTCAGTCTTCTATTTGCTTTTTGAATAACGAAGTTCTCCATCTCTTTTTCTTGATTAGACGAAAGTCCAATTATTTTCGGATCTTTGACAAGTAATTTTTCCCCTTCGGGCAAGAAGCGATACCCTATGCAAGAGGACAGGGATAGGACTAAAGATATATACAGAAGAATAGGTCTCAAAATATGAATAAAGTAGCAACTAAATCTGATATCAAATTTGTTAAGTCACTCAAACTTAAAAAGATTAGGGTTAAAGAGAATAAGTTTATAGTTGAAGGACTTAAGAATGTACAAGAATTATTTAAGTCGAAACATGATGTTTTAGAGCTTTATTGCACAAAAACTTATGCAAATTTATTTAATAATTATGGTTGTAAGCTTATTTCTCCAGAAGAATTATCGAATATGGGAACCTTTAATACCAACAATGCATGCTTAGCAGTAACGAAGTGTATAGAAGTTGATCCAGATCAATTTTTGAATGAGCGACAAACTATTATTTTAGATGGTGTAGGGGATCCAGGAAATTTAGGGACCATTATCAGAGCCCTTGATTGGTTTGGATTTAAGCATCTCGTTTGCAGTAAAAATTGCGCAGATTTCCACAATCCAAAAACATTAGCAGCATCGATGGGTTCTTTCACACGGGTCGCTGTATTATATGTTGATTTAAATGATTATCTACACCACTTTAAGGGAGATCTATATGGTTTAGATTTAGATGGAAAACCTTTAGATACCTTTAAAAACCCTAATAAATGTGGGTTTATTTTGGGGAATGAATCTCATGGCATCAGCCCAGCCATCCAAGCGCTGCTCAAAGACCGTTTGACCATAAAAAAATATGGAAGTGCAGAGTCTTTAAATGTAGCCATGACCGCCAATATCCTTTTGTATCAATTAAGATCCTTGGTGTGACAAGTATTTTCGAATCATTTTTCGAGTTGAGTCATCGTGAGACTGATGTATATCACCTGTTTTAATATCATCCAAGATATTGCCAGCAAGTTGCTTACCCAGTTCTACACCCCATTGATCAAAACTAAAAATATTCCATATGAATCCTTGCACAAATATTTTATGTTCATAAAGAGCAATGAGACCTCCGAGGTTTTCAGGAGACAATTTATCCATTAAGATGGTACTTGTTGGTCTATTCCCATCAAATACCTTGAAGGGGAGTAAGGCTTTGATTTCTTCAGGGTTCATCCCCTGCTGCTCAAGCTCTGACTTGACCGATGCGGCATCCTTCCCTTTCATTAATGCCTCGGTTTGAGCAATAAAATTGGCCATTAATTTGTCATGATGATCTGTTTTATCATGGGCAGGTAGCGCAGCAGCAATAAAATCACAAGGGATCATTTTGGTTCCTTGATGTATTAGCTGATAGAAAGCATGCTGACCATTGGTTCCTGGTTCTCCCCAGATGATTTGACCAGTTTCATATTTGACCTGATCACCATTTCGATCTGTAGACTTACCATTACTTTCCATATCGGCTTGTTGAAGATATTTTGAAAAGTAGGCCAATCTTTGATCATAAGGCAATATGGCTTGGGTTTGTGTTTTAAAGAAATTATTGTACCAAACGCCAATAAACGCCATTAGGGAAGGTGCATTCATTTCGAAAGGAGCCTGCATAAAATGGTCATCCATTTCCTGGGCACCTTTCAGTAGTTTTGAAAAATTATCATAACCTACTGTACAGACAATACTCAGCCCAATCGATGACCAGAGGGAATATCTACCACCTACCCAGTCCCAAAACTTGAACATGTTTTGAAGGTCAATTCCAAATTCACGGACTTTCTCTTCATTGGTAGATACGGCAACAAAATGTTTTTTAATTTCTTGTTCTGATGCATGCTCAATGAACCAATTTCTAGCCGTCATGGCATTGGTCATGGTCTCCTGAGTAGTAAATGTTTTCGAAGCTATAATAAAGAGGGTAGTAGCAGGATCTAATTTTTGAAGCAAAGGATCTATGTGACTAGCATCAACATTAGAAACAAAATATGTTTGTATTCCCTTAATCCAATAAGACTTGAGGGCTTCACAAACCATATGAGGCCCTAAATCAGAGCCTCCAATGCCAATATTGACGATATTTTGTATTTTTTTTGAGGTATAGCCTAGATGATCACCCTGATGAAGTTGGGTACTGAAATCCTTCATTTTTTTTAATTCTTCGGATACAAGCAGCATTATGTTTTCACCTTCAATAATAATGGGTTTATCAGTAGGGTTTCTTAGGGCGGTATGCAAGACCGAACGATTTTCGGTTTTATTGATTTTTTGACCTTGAAATAAAGCTTTTTTTGCTTTGCTTAAACCCATTTCATTGGCTAGTGATGCAAATAAGGATAAAGTTTTTTTAGTTAGATGGTTCTTTGAAAAGTCAAAATAAAAATTTCTCTCATCAAAGGAAAGATATGCCAAACGATTGGGTTCTTCCTTAAAAAGATCAATAAGAGATTGATCTTTGATTTCGTTAAAATGCTGGTCTAGCTCTTTCCAACTTTTAGTTTGGGTCGGATTGTAATTATTGATTGATGATAGTTGCATATATGTATTTATAATCCTCGTTTAATGCAATTATAGGCACTTTTTTGTTCATTTCCAAGCATTGGTACGCAAGAAAAAGGCTGCTTAATTTCGTTACAAAATACTTTTTAATTTGCCTATAGATATATTCAAATGCCTCTAGGTCATGAGTCTAATTTTAAGACAGAGATTTTTATCATATTTTAAATACGGCTTTGCTTGGTATCAAGATTCCTTTAGATTAGTGCATAATTGGAATAGACTAACCATGTTTTATGGGGCAGGATGCTGTAGCTATTGAAAAATAGAATAGAGAATGAGAAAAATAGATTTTAAAAAGAAATATCAATTTCAATGCTGGCATAGTTCAAAGCCTTGTTTTAGGGTATCGGGTACCAAATCAGTAGTCAAAAAGCCATTTGAACTGTCAAATTCGAGGGTACCCCATTCCGAGTCCGCAATCCGCANNATAACCCCATACTCTTAACGCTACAGGTTTTTTGATTTTCTTTGAAAATAATAATTCCTTAAATTACCCATATGAAAAACGTACTACTATCATTTGCTGTTCTTATCTCTTTTAGCTCTTTTAGTCAAGATAAGTATAATGCCTTGAGTGGGTATCTCAGAGTAACTAAGGACAATGTTTACCAAATGTCATGAATAGTCACCAAAACTAACTTAACCTGCGAAAATTCATGGATAGAAAAATTCTTATTCAATTGCTCTTTCTAATTATCATAACTAATTCTAAATATGCTCTAAGTCAATCTAATTTAGAAGTTATTTATCCTTCCAAAAATACTACTATAGATTATCATGATCGATGGACGAAAAATCATTATAAAAAAAGGATAAAAAAATTTAAAAAGCAACCTATATATCCGGGAGATATTGTTTTCATAGGTAATAGCATTACTGAGGGAGGTAAAGATTGGGGAGCTAAATTGAAAATTGATAATGTAAAAAATAGAGGTATTTCTGGAGATGTTACGGATGGAGTTCTTTCGAGACTTGGTGAATTGATTAAGTATGAACCTAAGTCTATTTTTATAATGATTGGTGTAAATGACCTCTTCAATCTTTACTATCGTAAAGAAATCCCCTCGCCCGATTATGTAATTAACAATTTACTTAAAATTACTACTCTGCTACACGAAAAATTACCCAATACAAAGCTTTATCTTCAAACACTTTTGCCCACCGCTAGAGATTTCATAAATGAAAAAATAGATATTGTAAACGCTTCAATTAGAATTCATCAATCAGATGGAACTTATTCATTAATTGATCTTAATCCACATTTCGCCACTGATGATGGATTGATTAATACATCGCTGACATATGATGGTACCCATCTAAATAGTAAAGGTTACTTACTATGGTCAGAACTAATAATGAAATACTTATAAATAATTTGTTATTGATTTGATAGCACATCTAATCGCAGTTTAGTATTTTCTTTTTAAACCAATAGTTTTTCGTGGTCTCATGAAGAAGATATTCTCTTTCAAGTGAATCCGGAGGAAGCACTAAACTATATGGAATAATTCAAACATCATTCTCAGCCAGGAGCTTCAGAGTATCCACCAGAGCGGAGTATTCCGCTTTGTTGTTATAAGTCACATTATTTTCAACATGGGCTTTAATCTTAGCCATTAATGCCTTGTGTCCTTCCCAAGAAGTATCAGAATCATTTATCCTCCTGAACTCCTCAACCACATTGTTATCGAAGAATTTACGATAGTGGTTGAATAGTTTTGAGTCACCAGCGTGTTTGAACTCAATTGTATTGTTGAATCTATTCATAGCTTTACAAAGGTTACATTTCTGGTAGTAAGGATTTCAGGATGATGGGAATTGTTTTACACAACTTTTCCCCATTATTTTATAAAGGTTTAATTATCTCACTAGCTCCAGGTGTATTCCAGATCCAATGGTATCCTCAAGGGAGTGTAAAAGCCTTTTTCAGAGTATTGCTTCTTTGAATAAAGCTTACTGTGGACCAGGTTCATTAATTTACCATGATCGTATTGTAGACCCAAATGATAGCAGTGAACAGATAATACTTACTAAGAAGAACTATTTGAAGAATTCCAAGTTAATGCCAAAACTAATAAAAATTCTCCACCCTTAGTGAATTAGTATCATCCGAAGTATTGCTTGAGTCCAATTTAATTTTGTCTAATGGATTTAACCTACGCACAAGTCAAGAGGCTGTATAAGAAGAAAAAGTACAAGTACTCTGTTGGTGCGTATCAGTGGATTCAACCGGGTATACGTTCAGATTTTGCTGACGGTATACATTTAAATAATTTTTCTCGTAACGAGAAGAGTCTGAATAATTCAATTAAAAGCATATTATTTGCTTGTATTTTTAACGTCGATGATCTTGAAATTTTGGGTGCTGGGTTTAAAAGTAGTCTCGATTATAATATTTTTGAATCTTTATGCTCACTGTATTTCTTTTTGTATTCGGATGGCGATAAGTCAAATTGCTTTTTAAATGCAGTGCTAAAATGTTTTTGACTTGAAAAGCCAATGCTATAGCATATCTCTGTGATTAATAATTGGCTTTTCTGGAGAAGCTGTGCAGCACGCTTAAGTCTAATTTTTCTAATAAATCCATCGCTGGGCTCACCAGTGATTGCTTTTATTTTTCGCAATAAGGTACTGGGGCTCATGGCTAATTCGGAGGAAAATTCTTTAATATTAAATTTATCATTAGACATGTTTTCTTCTACTACTTTGATGGCCTTATCTATAAACTCTTGATCACGTGAGGTTGTGGTTATTTCCGATGGCTCAATGGAAATTTTTTGCTGATATTGATTCCTGAGACTATCTCGATAGGCCAGGGTATTCACTATTTTAAAGTTTAATATTTTTTCATTGAATGGCTTGGTTATGTAATCATCAGCACCGGATTTTAAGCCTTCTATCTCAGATTCCTCTCCATATTTTGCTGTAAGGAGTAGGACTGGTAGATGTGAGGTATTTATATTAGATTTCACCATTTTACAAAAGGAGATACCATCCATTATTGGCATCATGATATCAGAGATAATAAGGTCTATTGATTCATTATTTTTAAGAATTTCTAAACCTTCTTTTCCGTTATTAGCTATTTCAATATTATAATTTTCTTTCAATAGACTATACATGAGCTCACACAAGTCAAAGTTATCCTCTACTATTAGGATAGTATGTTTTTCTATATTGAATTGGGTTGTTTTTAGTTCGTATTTTCGATATTTTAAGGAGGATATTTTACTTTTTTCTCTTAAATAATTTAAGGCTTTATCCGCTGAATGATGTTTTTCATGCTGCTCAAGATATGATTCACCTAAAGGAATAGTTACTATGAATTTACTACCTTTTCCCAATTCGCTTTCAACTTCAATTTTACCTTTGTGTAGTTTCACTAAAGATTGTGTCAAAGATAAACCAATACCTGTGCCTTCAGCTTCATAATTGATATCATTACTCTGGTAGAAACGGTCGAAAATATTGATTAATTGGGATTTTTCTACTCCGATACCTGTATCTGAGACCTCAATTTTGATGTATTTTTCATGCGCTTGATCCGACACGCAAAATACATTTAATAGCACATCTCCACCATTTGGTGTGTATTTAAAGGCATTAGAAAGCAAATTACTGATAATTTTATAAAGCTTATCTTCATCATACCAAGTTATGATGGGGTCATGGCTGCACATCAGTTGATAATTAATGTTAGTAGCCTTCGCATATTCAAGAAAATGGTCTGATAGATTTACAATAGATCCAATAATATCGCCTTCTCGCGCTCTTAGTTCTAAATTGCCAGTTTCTATTTTTCTAAATTGCAGGAGTTGATTAATCAATTGATTCAGTCTGTGGCCATTTTCATAAATTAAGGCATGAGTTTTTTGAATTTGAGGAGTGAGTTCTTGTGATTTGATAAGTTGTTCAATAGGTGCTAGAATGAGTGTTAAAGGAGTTTTTAATTCGTGAGAAATATTAGTGAAAAATTTCAATTTCAACTCATTAGATTGCTTAATTTTCGAATTTAGTTGTTGTAATTGATCTCTTTGACTTTGAATTTCACCTTTTTGCTTTTGAAGGCCAAAGTTTGCTTTCTCTAAATCTTGGGTTCGATCATTTACAATTTGCTCAAGTTTTGTTTTTTGTTTTTTGATACTACTTAGCCTTAATTTCACATAAAGAACAGTTAACCAAATGGGAATCTGTAAAATGATCAAAAGAAACCACCAACTAGTCCAAAAAGGGGAATCAATGACAATTTGAAGCTCAGCTTCATTGGTCCAATAATTATCAGCTGTGAAAGCTTTTACTTTAAATGTATATTTACCTGGAGGAACTTTAGTGTACGTTGCGCTTTGAGTATTTTTGGTTTGTATCCAATCGTTATCGTATCCTTCTAGCTTATAATAATATTCGAGATCACTTGATTTTTCAAAATCAACACCAATAAAATTAAAGTCGATTAATTCTTCTTGATAGCTCAACATAATTTTTGATGTATACTCAATATCCTTCTTTAGAATTATTCTATCTCCGTATTTAAGACCCGTTTCAATCTTTTTATTCATTACTTTTAATCCATTTATGAAAATTGGGATTATTTTTTTGTTAAAGTGTATGCTATCAGGATGAAAAAAATTTAATCCTTTTTCACCTCCAAAATATAAAGTACCATCATTTGATTGTGCAAATGAATTTATAATGAAAGCCCCATTCTGAATGCCTTCTTCAGTTCCTAATTTGAATATATTATTGGTAGTCAAATTAATCATGGATATGCCCTCATCTGTAGCTAGCCATAATCTTTTGTGATTGTCTTCTACAATGCTTTTAATTGAGTTGCCAGAGAGACCATTCTTTAGCTTATATCTTTCAAATTTTAAGTTCTTTAATCCATTTTTAATATCGAAAGTGTCATGTTGATTATATTTATCGGGTAAGTTTTTAATTTTATTTAATCCAAAATCAGTTCCAATCCAAATACTTCCATTACTATCCTTATAAATACAATTGATATTATTATTACTGATACTTGTTTCGTTGAGCGGATCACTAATATATTCTTGGATTTTTTCTTTTTTGTTAATATCGATTATTATCAGACCATTATTAGATGCTGCGCCCCACATTAAACCCTCATCATCGATAAAAAATCTATCTAGATTCAAATCTTTAATATAAATTTTTTCTTGCTGTTTTAAGATGTCATAAGTGCGAAGATTATTACCTAATAACCAATAGTTATTTTCACTGTTATAATTAAAATTCACAAATTCATTAAATTTAGCTGACACTGGATTAATATTAATAATAGGTTTAGTTGAGTTGAGGAGGGCATCATTAAAAGTGTAGATATACTCATAGGTGGTTACTGAGATTTTATTTTCAATTGCTATGAGTTCGGTAATATCAAGATCATCTTGTTCAAGAATTATTTTTTGTATCTTTTTAGGTTGTGAAAAGAAATTCCCTTCACCTGTTGAAATTACGTTTAAACCTGAAATATTGGGATTATTGAAGGATTCATAGGCAATGAGGATTTTTTTATTTTCCAAAGGCAGAATTCTTTTAACTTTTGTAGTCATATAGCCTACTTCATTCGTTAAGTTTTTGTAATAAGCAATTTTTTTACTGAATCTTGTTGCTAAAAAGTCTATTCCGGTTTCCTCATGGCCGAGCCATAAATTATTATGGTCATCAAATGTAATTTTATTAATGAAACCTGAAGATAAACCTGTTTTATGTTGATTATTTTCAGCGTCGAATTGCTCAATTATTTTGCCATTGCTACTGAGTAAAATAATACCCAAATCTGAAATAGAACACCAAATATTACCTTCATAATCTATTGTTATATCTCGAATTTCGTTGTTTTCTAGTTTGATTTTTTTAGGTGATATTTCATTTTTATTTTTGTAATACAAACCTCTTGTACTCGCAAACCACATATTTCCTTGGTTGTCTCTAAGGATTTTTTTCACTATTATGTTATTTATGCTCTGACTTTCATTGGGTTCAAGCAAATAAGGTTTCAAGGGTTTTCCTGACTTCTTTGTGTAGACACCTTTATTGGCAGTACATATCCAAAGCTGGTTTTTTTCAGGATCTAAAAGGGCAGTGCTAATGCCAGTATTATTGATGAAGGAATATTTAAAATTAGTGTTTGGAACAATTTGTATTTTGTTAAATACACCTTTTTTGCGAGCATAAGTGTAGACTCCTTTATTAGTAAAAAACCAATTTTCATCACCAATAATTTTCATATGATCAATACTAATATTTGTATCATTGAATGAGATTTTGGTTTCGAATGTGCCTTCATGATAAAGGGTCAAGTCTTTTTTGGTGAGTATCCAAATTCCACCGTATTTATTTCTTTCAAGGTCAACGATGCTAGTAGAAGAGATTGGTTCACTCCGGAAGTTGAGCATTTGATTTCCATCGTATCGATTGAGACCTCTTTTAGTAGCAATCCACATATATCCCAAATCATCTTGGAGAATATCAGTGATATGATCGTTTGACAGACCTTTTTGCTGTCCTATGTGCTTAAATTCTATATTATATTGTTGAGCTGAAAGTGAATTTAGGTATACTGGGATAAATAAAATATTTATGAATAGAATCCTAAATTGAGGCATTTTAAATTTTTTATTGATTTTTTTTTTTATTCTAAAAATCACCAATAAATTATTTAATTTTTTTGAAATTATTATATTTAAGAATTTACGCGAAGTATAAAATGGAGTCATTTCAAAAATAATATTTTAACTATAGATTTAGTATTTAAATTAATTCACTTAGAGATTTATTAATTTCAAGAGAGGCAGACTGGACTTGCCTACGATTTCCGGAGAGTCAGTTAAGCTACTTTGCTAATGTAATTTAATTTTTCGATACCATGGACCTGCCAAATCGATTTTTGTTTGCACTATGGATTCGTCGTGTGTTATACCAACCTTCGATGTATCGGAAAAGATCCATTTTAGCTTCATTTCGAGATGCATAAGTCATTTGGTAAACTCTTTCCACCTTTAGTGTTTTAAAAAAGCTTTCAGCAACAGCATTGTCCCAACAGTTTCCTTTTCTAGACATGCTTTGAGTGATTAAATTGCTTTTAAGCAGATTTCTAAAGGCTTTACATGCATATTGAACTCCTCTGTCAAAATGGAATATTAAATCCTTTTGAATCGGGCGATTCCGACACGCCATCCTCCACGCTGGAATAACGGTTTCTTGCGCCGTCATTGCACTACTAAATGACCAACCAACGACTTTTCTATCAAACAAATCAATAATGACTGTTAAATAAAGTCAACCTTCTTTCGTTTGAATGTATGTCAAGTCAGAAACCCATTTTTGTGATACTCTTTCAGCTGTAAAATTGCGATTTAACACATTTTCAGATACCGGATACGAATGCCTAGAATCGGTTGTCACTTTGAATTTCTTCTTATGGACCGAGCGAAACCCATATTTACGCATTACTCGTGCAATCAAAGACCTAGAAACTTTACCTTCTGCTTTTTGAAGTTCTTCCCAAACCCTGGGACTTCCGTATGTGTAGCTGCTGTCCTCCCAAATAGACTTTATTTTCTCAGATAATACTTTTTCCCTTTGGATACGTTTTGTCGATTTACCCGACTTCCAGTCATAAAATGCATTGAGGCTAACCTTGAAACAATCACACATCTTCTCAACAGTAAATTCTTCTTGATGCGCCTTTATGAACGCATATTTTTCCTGTCGCTCGAGGAGAAGATGCTTATGGTCTTTTTTAAAATATCACGTTCCATGCGTGCATCTGCTAATTCTTTCTGAAGTCTTGAAATTTCTTTCTCTGCTTCTGTTTGCATTTTCTTACCATTTCCAGGGGATGCAATCTCTTTGTGGTTCTTGTATTGAGATCGCCATGATGAGAGCATTTGCGGGTCTATCCCATACTCCTCTGCTACTTCTTTTACCTCGCCCCTTAATAGGCTTGCTTAAACTCCTTATTGTACTTTTTTCTTTCTTCTGCCATAAAACTTGAATTTAATCATTTTGGTTTTATAGCTTAACTTTAACTCCGGTATTTTGACACATTCCAGACTTTGCAAATAAAATAAAACATAAATCAATGAAAATTTGCTTAATTTATAGTAAACGTTAATTAAAAAAAAACAATTAATAAGGGATCATAAAAAATCTTGTTAAAAGTTAAATTGAATTTTAGGAGTACCAAAATGCACTTATGGAGAACTATTTCTTTGTCCAAAGACTTTATTTTTGAGCTAAATATTGGTTCAACTAATGTTACAGACAACTAATGTTACAGACAAGAAGTCTTAAATTACATATCTTCTGTACTTTTTTAAAATGCATAATCTTCCTCTTGGGGACAGGCTCTTTGCATGCTCAGTCTTTGTTTCATGCATATCACACCAAAGTAGCTCAAACAGCGACGGATTATGTTGGCAAGTATGCTGACCTAATTATAGTTGTTGGTGAAGGGAAACAGCTTGAATTTACTCGTCAAACCAATTATGCACCTTTGTGGCATGTTTTAGATAAGAGTTATAGGGTTGATGAGTTTTTTCCTGAACGAACACCTGATTATTCATTTGAATATAGTTTTGTTAGGTTGTTAGAAGAAGGCCCAGATAAAATTGTGGTGCATTGGCGATATGTTCCAGACATATCATTGCTCAAGAAAGCCAATGAAAATATTGATCCATTATTTATTCAAGGCTTTACTAATGTTGTCCATGAAATATTCACTATTTA
Organism: Flammeovirgaceae bacterium UBA976; assembly: GCA_002292365.1. Lineage (GTDB taxonomy): Bacteria > Bacteroidota > Bacteroidia > Cytophagales > Cyclobacteriaceae > UBA4465. The sequence continues at coordinate 57,430 of DBBU01000041.1, read as the reverse complement.
TCCTTCTGGTAAGGTCTCAAGAGAAGTTTTAGATGCAAGATCCACTTCGATTGATGCTTGGGAAAACCCTAAGATTAGGCATGAGCAAATACTTTTTTTGAATGAAGACGGTATCGATCATGGGAAGGTAGGTTGGAGTGAAATGGAAGAACCAAAACTCAAATTAATACCTAAAAGCAAAGTAATAGTACCATTTATTAATAATTCTTTAGTTTCATTTTCGTTTGACGAGGGTGGGGGTGACTTTGGGATTTTCCCATATGAGGATTGGCGTGATATTAGAGAAGTAATTTACGGCCAAACGGTTGATAACGAAAATCATGAGTTGGTTCCTATAGAGGGTCATGGTGCGCTTTATAAGAAGGGAGTATCAGGTACGGCTCTGGCATTCGATGGGTATTACACGGGTGTAATTACTGATCGAGAAATCGCAAATAAATCCTCTTTTTCAATTGAAGGTTGGATTGCACTCGATGTGTACCCTTTCAACGAGGCACCTATTATCCACAAATCATCTCAATTCGGTAAAAAAGGATTCTATTTGGGAATAGATGCATATGGACATCCATTTATTACAATAAATGGAACAAAAATAGAAGCCGATCTGATCCTGCCATTATACACTTGGTCTCATATAGTAGCAACAGTAAATCAAAATACCATGAAATTATACGTGGATGGTCAAGAAGTAGCAACTGCAACTTTCGAGGGAACTGTAGATTGGATGGGGTTACCATTGATGGTAGGGATCAATGACTCAAAAAGGAGAGGCACAGATTATGTTCGTACTAAACAACAAAATATTCCTTTTATTTATGGTATACAGGGATTAATTGATGAAGTTAAACTGAGGGATGAAGCCTTATCATCACAAGATGTAAAAGCATCTTTTGAAGCTTTTTTGCCTAATGAAAGAAAATCCGAATTAAAAAAGGCAGTCCTTCCAGGAGAAGTAGGTCTGGTAGACAATTTTGGTGCAACCTATAAAAAATTAAGTCATCATGAGATTTGGGATCGTATGTGGCGCTTAACAGAGTACTCCGATATCGTTGTGAAATTTGAGGATAATCCTGCAAGTATTGTCTATTGGCACGGGACTAATTATGCGGCTAACTATGTAGTGGATAATAACCGATGGATGGCCGATCAGAGCACTGAGATTTGGGGTAAATATGGATGTTCTGAGCACATGGCCGACAAACAGGGCCGTCACAGCTATGCGAGACTTATAGAAAACAATGCCGCACGAGTCGTGGTTCATTGGCGATATCCATGCGTTGATGTCGGCTATGTATGCGGTAACAAGCGTAATTGGTCGGACGAATACCACACAATCTATCCCGACGGTACTGCGATAAGGAAAGTAATTTTCAATAATTCTACGAGTCCTGGTTTTCAGGATATTCAATTTTTCACAAATCCAGGAGAGTCCGCTTTAGATGTGGTTCATATGAATGCAGTTATGGTGGCTAACACCGAAGGAAAGATTACTGAATTACAATGGAAGAAGCCAAATAAAAATCCGGAACAGCCCCTTAAGGATGCGACTATTGAATGGTTAAATTCTAAGTCTGAGTATAAAATATTTGCAATTTTCCAGGGTCCTGGCATCAGTACTTGGGGTGATTTTGAACAGTCAAAATATACCGATGATCCATTTGCAGGCCCATGGAACCATTGGCCCATTAGTTTGATACCATCCGATGGAAGATATGCCGTTGCGCAAGATCGTGTGACTCATTTTGCTTTGGGAGCTAATGATAATGCAAAAAATTATGGCTCTATGGTTCATTATGGGTTTACAAAAAATAAAATAGCCGCCGTAATACCTTTTGCTCGATATTGGCAAAACCCTCCAGCTGTATCAAGTATGCGAGGTGGGCAAAGTTTGGGATTTATTAAGGAAGAAAAGGCTTATTATTTCCAAAATTCGGATAATAATTCTCTTAGTTTCACAATCAAAGCAGATGAGAGTTCTCCAGTAATTAATCCTGTTTTTGTTTTTAAAAATAGTAATAATAAAAACTTAAAAATTAAAATAAATGAAAAATTTTTATCGTCAAATAACGACTTTAAAATAGGAAGAGCTTATGATGAGAATGGGCGACCCAAAATTATTATATGGATGAAATTGACAAGTATGGAGCCTCTAAAAGTTGAAGTAGAAGGTTTGTAGATGGTAATTTATTTTGGCAAATCGTAAGAAGAAGGGCTGAGTAATTCTATTAAATTTTTCAAAAAAAATATCATACTTAGGCAGCTTAAAATAAAAATATAAAAAATGAATAATATCAAAGAGAAATTAATGATACTAGGTATTATAATTTTAGTCAGTACATCAATTCGCGAATTGCATGCTCAAACAAGATCATCATTTTATACTAAGGGTATAGGATGGCAGGAAACGATCACTAACTCTATAAAATCTTTCCATTTCGAACGAGAAAGGCTTAATACTATCCTAACAGATGAGAGTATAATTGATCTGGGTGATTGGTATTCAGTTGGACCATTTTTTGGTGAACCTGAGAAGTTATTTAGCATAGAATTCGAGCCAGAGAGAAATAAGGATTTGGATCAGATATTTGAAGGAGGGCAAAAATGGATGGCACATCCTGATTGGAAAGACGGTATGCTTCATTTTTTCGAAGGTATGGCAATTGAGGTTAATTATGTCCGGCGGACTATTCAGTTGTCACAAGATATGGATATTATGGCTTATGTGAGTAGTGATGATGGTTTGCATTTATGGCTGAATGATGAGTTGATATTTAAAAATAATGCGGACCGAGGATTAGAACCCAATCAGGAGTTTATTCCTTTAAAACTCAAGAAAGGCTTAAATAGTGTAATGCTTAAAATCAATAACCGGGGTAATCCTCAAGGCTTTTTCTTTTCTCTATTGCCATCTGCGGATGTTTACAGGATCGAAATGGAAAAAATATGGACTCAATTAGCGATCGATTTTCCCGATGACCATTCTATATTCCAGATAGAAAGAGAAAAAAAGGATGGCATTTGGAATTCTCAAGTACAAGCATATGATGAAATTAAAATTATTGAAAATTATATAAATAAGATAAAACGGATACCTTCAATAGCAGTTTACAGCGAAAATTATCTCAAATCTGCCAGTGGAAAAATTGATATTGACATAATTAGAGGGCTTTATTACCTCACTTGTAAATTTGATAACATTCTTTATCTCGATGATTCACATGAAAAAAATGATGAGGCATGGAATGACTACAAGTCCAAATTTAAATCACAGGCACTTGAGGTGGCTGCATTTCTTACAATGGAGAAAAATAAAGAACAGCTTTCTAAAGCATCTAAAAAGTTAGATGATATTTTCAATAACATCCCTTTACGTTTGCCTTCAGGATTGAACTCTAATGGTCGATTTGGGGCTTATTATACAAGCCTGAAATATGATTTAGAATGGGATAAACACTGGCGTATTGGTGATCATGCGGATATTGTAGTTGATTTTGAAAAGGCAGGATATAAATTTGTTTTCTGGAGAGGCACTAGTTACATTCCCTGCTGGGTAACCAAAACAGGTATTTGGTATACCAATGAATTTGTAGAGCGTAGAGGGTTTCACAGTGCCAATACAGAGGGTTGCGTTGAGCCTATGTCTGATAAACAATGTCGTTATTCTCATGTCCGAATTATAGAAAATACCGATGCAAGAGTAGTTATTCATTGGCGTTATGCACCAATTGATGTAAACTATCAGCATCCCTTTACGGATCCTAACACAGGTTGGAGTGATTGGGTAGACGAGGTGTATACGATTTATCCTTCCGGGATATCGGTCAGAAAAATAACGATACAAACAAATCGTCCGGATCTATGGACAGAATTTCAGGAAGCCATCGTTATTAATCAGCCTGGAACCATGCCTGAAGATAATATCGAATTAGGTGCCATGTCTTTGGCTAATATGCAAGGGCAAAGTAAGACCTATTATTGGACTGAGGAAGGAGCACCCGAATTTGATAATGCACCTGAATTTGCATCTATTTTTAAAGTTAATCTTAAAGCTCCTTATTCACCTTTCGCTCTTGTGACACCTCCTGATGGAGACGGGCTCATAACTTCGTATCTTGGTCACGCCCCCAGCTCCAACTTTCATTTTTGGAATCATTGGCCTGTATCTCAGGATGCGAGCGATGGTAGAATTGCACTATCAGCTGCAAGACCTTCTCACTCGTCTCTTGGTCATATCGGTTTAACAGGAATGGCGGATACTGAATGGAAGCCTTTCAAATTTGAAGGTAAGAAAGTGACTAAAATAATGCTACATGGAATGACAGATGAGTCCGTTGAGAATCTCGTTCCTTTGGGAAAATCATGGTTGTCATCACCTGAATTGATTTTGAATAGCTCTGGTTATATAAGTCAAGGTTATGATCCTTCTCAAGCGGCTTACCTAATCAACAAAAGTTCATCTGATAATTTAAATCCATTGTCACTAACGATAAATGCCAGTAAAAATTCACCTTTAGTTAACCCTGCCTTTGTGATTAAAAACTGGATAAATACTGATGCAGTTGTAAAAATGGATGGTATTACCTTAAAAAAGTCTATTGATTATCAAATAGGGTATGATAAAACATTCAATGGAAATAATCTGATTATTTGGCTCGAAATGCAATCTGAATCAATCCTTAATTTACGAATTGAATAATAGAAGAATAGAATATTTACTGCATAATGAGTAGCAAAAAAAATTATGAATCTATAAAGTTTCTAACTGGATATCATTTTTACAAATAAAATAAATAGGAGTTTATAATATGAAGCGGCTTTTTATCATCTTTTTAATAACCTCCATATCTAATATTGGATGGTCTCAGCAATTTGATATTGGCGAAATTGAAAATGCAAAGTACAAAATATATTTACCTGAAAATTGGAATGGGGGATTGGTTATGTATGCTCATGGTTATGAAACGATTGGCGAAGAGGGAGAAATATTTGAAGAAGTCATTGATGATTTTATGAAAATTTTTACTTCCAGAGGCTACGCTTATGCGGCATCAAACTTTCGGAAGCAGGGATTAGTTATTAAAGAAGGGATAGATGATACGGAGGCTTTAAGGGCATATTTTGCAAAAAAATATGGAAATCCAAATCTATGTTTTATTACTGGCCACTCTATGGGTGGAATAATCTCATTGGCTTCGATCGAGAAATTTCCAGAGCTCTATGATGGTGCTTTACCTCTTTGTGGTTGGCTGGCTCCAGTTCATTTTTTAACAAAGAGAGCATTGGATATGTTAGTGACTTATGATTACCTTTTTGGAAGTAATGATGGTGAAATTATAGCTGGAGAAGAATTTATTGAGCAAGAAGAGATACAAGTTCGATTAGATAGAAAACCAAAATTAGCTGCACTTTTTAGTACTCATTTCATGATTAGAGTTGAACATTTGGCTGAAGTTATTAGTTTTAATCAATTGGTGAGTAAAGAAATCATTAGTTGGTTAGGAGGGCTGCCATCCGGAAATATTCAAACGATCTATAGTGGCTTTGGAGATCTAGACAAGCACATTAATAAAGATATTAAAAGGTATGAAGCAAATAATTTTGCGGAAGAATATTTTATTCAAAACTACAGTCCAACAGGAGAGTTATTTGACCCCGTATTAGCATTGCATACTATTTATGACGAGCTACTGCCAGTTTCCAATTATGAATACTATGAGCAGATTACAAAAATCAAATATTCCAATCACAACTATGCACAACAATACACTAGCAGTGCGGGCCACTGTGAATTTTCTAATAATGATATTGAAACATCATTTAAAGATCTTTTAGTTTGGGTAAAAGAAGGTAAGCGTCCTAAAAGGCATAATAAATAATTTTATTAACAATAATATAAGAAATGAAAAAGGTCAAGAATATTATTTTAGTTCTTTTATTATCGTCAAACATATCATATGCTCAGGTTTTTATAAATGAAATTATGTCTTCAAATTTAAGTACCATTGTAGATGAAGATGGCAATTTCAGTGATTGGATTGAGATATATAATAGCGGTGAGGAATCTGTCGATTTAGAAAACTTTAGCTTGTCGGATGATTTAAGTGTCTTAGACAAATGGCAATTTCCGCAAATATCAATTGATGCTGGTCATTATGTTCTAATTTTTGCATCTGGAAAAACTAATTTTGATGTTGATATTTTACATTCAAATTTTAAGTTAAAAGCATCTGGAGAGTCAATTTATTTATCAAATTCTGATCGAATTATTATAGATAGTCTTACAGCCGTTAAGCTTATTGCAGATGTTTCATACGGTCGCAGTCCTGATGGTACGTCAAACTTTACTTATTTTGAATCACCGACTCCGGATCAAGCTAATGGTTCCACAGATAATCTAGGATTAATTACTGAGATTCCAACATTTTCACTAGCGAGCGGTTACGTTAGTAGTAGCGGGCAATATGTTTCATTAAGTTCAGAATCTGGATCAAAAATTCACTACACGAAAAATGGTTCACAGCCCACTACTTCTTCAGAAGTTTATAGTTCAGAAATCAATATATCATCAAGCATGGTGATAAAAGCCAGAATTATTGAGGATGGAAAAGTTCCGGGACCAATAGTAACGCAAAGTTATATAATAGAATCTGAGGTTGATGATTTGAGTTTGCCTATGATTTCTATATCAGCCGATCATGATGATCTTTTTGGTAGTAGTGGTCTTTTTAATCTTGATCCGGGAAATCTTGAAAAGCAAGTATATTTTGAGTTTTACGATTCTGATAATGAATCCGCATTTAGCTCTAACGCAGGTATGAAAATATTCGGTAATGAATCAGGTACAGGTTACCATTATCAACAGTCTTTAGCTTTGTTTGCTCGCAGTAAATATGGGGATGGTGCTTTTAATTACCGTTTATTTAGAGAAAAAGATATTGACAATTTTGAATCGTTTATCATGCGAAATGATAATGGTGAGTATAATATTTTTGATGCTGTTGGAAATGGGCTGGTACAGGATATTTTGGATGTGCAGGCATTTCAACCTGTTGTAGTTTTTATTAATGGGGAATATTGGGGTATTTTAAATATGATGGAAAAAATAAATGAACATTATATAACGGGGAATTTTAAGATTAATGCCGATAGTGTCGATGTCTTGAATGGCTTTGAAACAGACAATCCTTATTATCATGCAGACTGGCCAATTGCTGGGGACATACATAAATATGCTGAGCTTACTGATTTTTTACAAACTCATGATCTCAGTATTGATGCGAATTATCAAAAAGCTAAAGCAATGATTGACATTCCTAGTTATGCTACCTACCAGATCGCTGAAATATTTATGGCAAATGTTGATTGGCCTGGAAATAATACTAAATTTTGGCGAGAGAAAGGAGATAATGGTAAGTGGAGATGGATTGTTTTTGATATTGATGCTGGCTTAGCTGCTTGGACTGAAGATGGTTTTGATGCTACCTACAATACCTTAGAAATTGCAACTGCTCCTAATGGACCGAGCACTTTGCCATGGGGTGTAGAGAGTACATGGCCCAACCCACCCTGGTCGACCTTTATATTGAGGAGTTTACTGGAAAATAATGAATTTGAAAATTTTTTTATAGCCACGTTATGCGACTTAATGGCAACTAATTTTAATCCAGAAATTTCAAAACGATGGGTAGATGCAAGGGCTGATTTGGTAATTAAGGAGATTGATAATCATGAAAATAGATGGAATGTGAGTGGTCGCTGGTACATCGAGGAGATTAAAGAAATCATTAAAGATTTTTTGGATAAAAGAGGACAGTATGTTCATGAACATTTTAAGGATTATTTCAACTTAAGTGGTGAGCTGAACGAGTTGAATATTTCTTTACCTGAAGGGGGGGGTAGTGTAGAGGTTAATAACAAAATTATAGTCGAATTCCCATTTCGTAACAATTACTTTGAAGACCTATCAATATCGCTAACGGCAATTCCAGATATCGGCTTTGAGTTTGTAAAATGGGAAGGAGTGGATTTGATCAATTCTTCGATTGAGATTATTATGAATGACAGTAAATCATTATCCCCAAAATTTCTTCCAATTCCTGATTTTGAAAGGATAGTTATCAATGAAATATGTTATGCTGATGCAATGACAAATGATTGGATTGAGCTTTTTAATCCAACAGAAGATAGAATTGATTTATCCAACTGGAAACTAACTGATTCTTCCGATGAGCCATTTATTTTTCCGGAAGGAAGTCAATTGAATTCTGGTGGGTACCTCGCTGTTTCGCGAGATATAGAGAAATTCAAAGAAAGTTTTAATTCTCCCTCCGTAGTCGGTGATTTTAATTTTGGTCTGAGTAAGAGAGGAGATCATATCTTTCTATACAATCAAGAAAACCAATTAATCGATCATGTGGAATATAAAACGGTTTATCCATGGCCGGTAAGTGGGTATTCTTTGGCTTTAATTGATCCAATGTTTGATAATGCCTACAATAAAAACTGGATGAGCTCGGAGTATAGTAAAACCCCGGGTGCCCAAAATGAGTTTTTGTTTAATCAAGATCAGGTTTTATCAATTGATGAGCAGCCAAAGCTGCCACTTTTTGAAATTTTTCCAAATCCATTATCAGCAAAAAGCGTGGTGAAATATGTTTTGAAAGAAGATCAAAGAGTAGTCTTAAAACTATATGATATACATGGGCGTCTGATAAAAAAAATCATAGATGAAAAATTACCACAAGGTAATCATATTTCACCTATCAATATTAGAGGTTTAGAAGTGGGAATTTATTTTATAACAATGCAAAATCTTGAAGGTAATTATACCAGTAAAGTCATAGTCATAGATTAGGTCATCCCTTAAATCTTAATTTATTTTTTAGACTAGAAAGCGATAGCAAGTAATGAACTTAATGAGAGACTTAAAAGACTTATACTCTAACTTTAATACTTGTTGAATAACCTTCTATCGTCAATAAAATGATACTAAAAAAAAATAGGCCACAAATAAACATTAGTATTCCGACAAAAATAACTGTGAAAAAAGCATTCACCTTACTATTTATTTTTTTTGTCATTAATTCTACAACAAATTGTCAAGACGATTATTTTTTATACTGGGATTTTAATGATGAAAAAAGGGTGCCAAATTTCAATGTTGATTCACCTCAGGAAGGGGAAGAGATTTCATTAGTCACAACAAAAGAAAGGGTAACCAAAACGAATTTTGAAATACATGGTCTTGCTAAATATGTGAAGGGTGTAAAAGGGAGTGCAATGAAATTTGACGGATTTTCGTCCTATATAAAAGGATGGCCGAAATTACCAAAAGTATTCGATGAAGAAGGTTATGAAACGGATCCAATGCCTGAAGCGATTAGTATAGAAGCATGGATAGCTATTGGCGCTTACCCTTGGAACTGGGCACCTATTCTAACTCTGGGTAAATATAAAACTACTGGCTTTTATTTTGGTATTGATTCTAGAGGACGTGTAGGATTTCACATGTCAGATGCGACTTCAGTATGGCATGAATGTAATTCAGAACTAAATCCGAAAACCAAGCTGGGACTAGATATTCAGAAATGGCATCATGTTGTTGGCACCTATAATCCAAAAAGTGGGTTAGCGGTATATATTGATGGTGAATTGGCTAATACCTACAATGATTTTACATTTGACTATGGTATCGTATACAGTAATCTAGAAGAAGGGTTTTCAATAGGCAAAAATAGTGTAGATTTAGCTCCAACCGATCCCATTCGCGATTGGGCAACTTACCCATCATCTTATACATTTGATGGTATCATGGACGAATTAAAAGTCCATAAAAAAGCACTTTCTAAAGATGAAGTTGTAAAAATTTACAAATCGGTACAACCTGAAAAGTCGCCATCTTTCGATTCTCGAAGATTCCCGACGATTAAACCTTCAGGAAGATTTGGGGCAAATTATACTCGGCTCGAATTTTATCCTGAATGGGATGCCATATGGCCTGTTGGGGATTATATGGATGTAGTCGTACAGTTTGATGAATTACCTACTAAAGTTATGTTTTGGAGAGGCACAAGATATTCAGCTTGTCAGGTTTCCGAAAATGGAAAATGGATGGCGGACCAAAGCAGAGAAACAGGCAGTAATTGGTTCTTAGGAGATGATTCAAGGGAAAATATACCAACCGGCTGTGTAGAACACATGAGCGATGTCCAATGCAGGAGTTCACGTGTAGCCATAATAGAAAATAATGATGCAAGAATACTAGTCAATTGGAGATACCTTCAAATGGATGTAAAATTCAGGCAAATAGATCTACCTAATGAAACGGGTTTTGGTGAATGGGGTAACGAATACTATTATATCTATCCCGATGGTGTAACAGTAAGAAAAGTATTACCAGGTATGGGTGGATGGCAGGAGACTATTTTCCTGAATGAGCCCGGAACTCGACCGGAAGACAATGTCGAATTGGAAGCTTGTACACTTATGAATTTAAAAGGAGAGAGTAAATCATACTCATGGGAAGATGGATATCCAATTTTTGATTTAGAAGAAGCTGTTATCCAACTTACCCATTTTAAAGCGGAGTACAAACCCTTTATGATTTTCCGTGAAGGTGGGAGCTTTGCTGTTTTTGATCTTGAGGTAAGACCTGAATATTCACATTTCCCATGGTGGAACCATTGGCCTGTAGCCCAAACTATCTCCGATGGAAGAAGTGCCAATGCACCTGACAGGGCAGCACACTCATCTTTAAGCTGGGGTGATCCTGGTGGTGAAGCAGCATTGTACGGAATGACAAATCAGGAACCTACCAGCCTTGTTGATTTGGCTAAATCTTGGAATAAACCGCCTAAAATGAATCTCAAAGGGGACGATCATAAAAATAGAGGTTATGACTATACCCAACGGGCTTACATTATAGATACTAAAAAGCAGGGAGTCAATATTGAACTAGAATTTGATGTAAATATTGAAAACCCATTGTTCAATTTAGCACTGGTAGTGAATAATTGGGGTGGTGAAGAAGTGGCACTTAGTTTAAATGGGAAGGATATCGCTAAAGGAAAAGATTTTAGAACTGGAACTGAATATGACGCAGAAGGTAATTTGAAATTGATTGTCTGGATAAAGCATAAAGCCAAAAGTAAAACAAGGGTATTATTATCTTCAGTGGAGTAAAATAGTTTCTTCAATTTCGAAAATTGTTCTGATTTTTGTTGATTGATTTTACTCAATTCTCACGCTATGACCAATAGGCATGAGATCGGGATGATTTTGGAAATAAGCAATATTCCTTAAATCTTCTTCTATGTATGAATAAAAGAGACTAATGGATAGTTCAAAAATGATTTAATGATAATGATAAATTTCAAAAACTTAAATTTGCCGATTTTGATAATTAGCGTATTGTTTTCGTGTCAATCCAATGATGCCGAAGAAACAAAGTCAGCTCATCTAGAGACCGAATTACTAGTCGCCCATCAGGAGGTAAAACGTGTGGGTATGGTCATCAAGATCAAACCAGATAGGTTAGAAGAGTACTTAGCTGTTCATTCTGATTCGGAGCCTGGAGTCAGAGATTTGTTAGCTAAATACAATTTGAGAAACTTCTCCATTTTCATGACCCAATTGGAGGATAGTAGCTACTATGAGTTTGGCTATTATGAATATTGGGGAAGCGACTTTGAATCAGATATGAAGTTGCTGGAGGCTGAACCTAGAAACAAACTTTGGCTAGAATTATGTGACCCCATGCAGATCCCACTAGAAGGGGAGATCTCTTGGAAAGTAATGAAAAGAATATATGCCAACTACTAACTTAATTGTTCTATAAATTGACTTATTCTTTAATTACCTAAACTATTCTATTATTAGTTTTTGATGGTGTCTGAAATTGCCAGCGCTTGTATACCGTCAGCAAAAAGTGAATTAATAAGGATTAAATTATAAGAGCGTATTTTAAACAGATTAAACACTTAAATTTAACTGTAATGGGAAAGAAGAAATGCAAGTTGATTGTGTCAAAATTCATATTCATAAATCAATCTAAATGAATCCTCCTATGGTTGGATATTTGGTTACCAAAGTATCGGTATCCCAATATCCAGCGAAAAAGGAGTTTAATCTTTTTTATTTCACATCAATCACTTATTGATTTTTTAGCATACGTTTTTGAAGGATGTTTTAACCTTCAAAGGTTACTATTATTTAATTTTGTCAGGAAGTTACACTTGAAAAATTATTAGTCAATGCAAATAATTTATAAAAATTTTTTTCGATTATGAAGAATATTTTGCTTTTGGTGTTAAATGTTTCGATGTTCTTTAATCAAGCATTTTCGCAAAGAATGATTTCAGGAAAAGTCACTTCTGCAGATGGCAATGAACTGCCTGGGGTAAATGTAATTTTGAAAGGAACAAACTCAGGGACTATCTCTGATATTGTTGGAGATTATACACTTAATATCCCAGAAGAAGGAGGTGTTTTAGAGTTCACTTACATTGGGTTTCAAAAAAAAGAAATTGACATTGGTTCCAAATCCATTATTAACACATCTTTGAACGAAGATCTTACTGAACTTCAAGAAATTGTTGTTATCGGTTACGGGAGTCAGCGAAAAAGTGATATTACGGGGGCTGTTGCAATAGTTGATACGGATCAACTGAAAAAAAATTATTCTTCATCAATAACTGATCAATTACAAGGTCGTGTAGCAGGAGTATCTGTTACGACATCTGGCAAACCGGGATCAATCGGAGATATCAAAATCAGAGGAGCATCATTTTTTGGTGGAAACAATCCATTGTATGTTATCGACGGTATACTAACCGGTGATAATCCAAATCTCAATCCAAGTGATGTAGCCTCAATTCAAGTATTGAAAGATGCTGCAGCATCAGCTATTTACGGCAGTAGGGCAGCAAATGGGGTAATCATTATTACAACCAAAAAAGGGGTTAAAGGGGCTCCTAAAATTAATTTTAATTCAACCGTTGGGATGCAGAAAATTCCATCACGAATTAATTTGAAGGATAATTACGAATGGGCAGAAATAGTTAATGCTGCGCACGACAATGCAGGGGCTCCCAGAGTATCTGGAGCTAACGAAGATTTTAATGAAAATATTAATACTGATTGGCAGAATGAAATTTTTGATAATACAGCCTTTACTTATAATACTAATTTGGCCATCTCAGCTGGCGGTGACAACAGTAATGTTTATTTTTCAGTCAATAAATTTAGCCAAGAAGGTGTAATCAAAGGTCCGCAATTTGATAGAATATCTACAAGATTAAATTCTGAATTTAAATTATCAAAAAAAATCACAGTAGGTCAACATCTTACTGTCGGAAACAGTACAACAAATGGTACTGCAGGTGCTATTGACCCTGATACGGATGGAGATATAATTTCACCTTTTTCAGCAGCCTTTGAAATGCTTCCAGTAATTCCAATTTATGATACTGCTCAAATGAGTGGATACGGAATAGGACAGATTGGAAAGGCGCAAACTTGGTCTGAGAATCCATTGGGTGTCATGGATCTCTATAAAAACTTTTCCGAAAACTCTAGTTTTTTAGGTGATATTTATGTCAAGTATCAAATTATGAAAGGACTTGATTTTCGACTTAGCATCGGATTAAATGGGTCCTTCACAAACTTTAAAGGTTACAATGAGGCAGGACAAATAAGGATGTCAACTGTTCATTTTTCAGGATTGACAGAAAGTAGAAATGAAAATTTTGCCTTATTTATTGAAAACAGAATTTCATATGAAAAATCTTTTGGGAAACATAATTTTTCATTGGTGGGTGCACTAACTGAGCAAAAGGGTAGAGAAAAATTATTAGCCAGTACTAGTGTTGGAGGATATGATAATGAAACTAATTTTTGGCAATTAAGCAACAGTACGGGAAGTATTTCTTCAAGTGGTTCAGAGATGCAAAGTGTGATAAGATCTTATTTAGGCAGACTCAATTATAATTTTGATCAAAAATATTTCATCAGTATGGCACTCAGAAATGATGGTTCATCGAAATTTGCACCAGAGAACAGGTGGAGTATATTCCCATCTGCTTCAGGTGGTTGGGCTCTTTCTCAAGAGAACTTTTTTAATATTCAATTCATTGACAATCTGAAACTCAGAGCAGGATATGGTATTGTGGGGAATGCCAGCCTTGGAGATTATGAATACACCACTAACATTTATAGGACAGCTACAGGTAGTGATATTTATAATCCTGGGGTAAACTATAACTTAGGTCCAACAAGCGCAAGTGTAATTGGTGCTACTCGTTCAGACATGTTAAGAAATGCAGATATCTCATGGGAAGAACTTAGAGAATCAAATTTAGGAATTGATCTGGAGATACTCAATGGGCAACTGTTTTTTACTGGTGACTATTACAAAGGTCAAGTAAACAAGATTTTGGCTCAAGTTCCCTTGCCAGGAACCGTTGGTGCAATAACTCGAAGTTCTCCATCTATCAATGCAGTATCGTTACAAAGAAAGGGTTGGGAAGCTGCAATTTCCTATCGAAAACAAGCTGGCATCTTCCAATATGCCATAACAGCTAATGTTTCGCATACCGCAAATGTAATTACAGAGCTCAATTACGGCCTTACGGAATTAGTAGGAACGGATATCTCTAGTAAGACCACAGCAAGATTGGGGTATTCTGTTGGAAAATTTTATTTACTGGATTACCAAGGTATTTATACAGCTGAAGATATTGCTGGACTGCCCTCTGATTTTACAGTACAAGGGGAAACGCCACAAGTGGGCGATGCTAAATATAAGGATACTAATGGAAGAAATGAAAATGGTTTTTTAACTGGCGTTCCTGATGGAAAAATAAGTAGAGATGATGATCGAATAATTACCGGTTCTCCTATTCCTAACTTAATCTATGGATTTAATATAGATCTCTCTTATAAAATATTTGATTGCTCAATTTTTGTTCAAGGTATTTCCGGTAGAGATGTATATAACACCTACTACTCTTTGATGACAACTGAAGACTTTGGGCATTTTACAAATTATCCATACGATTATGATCCTTATATTAATGGTCAAGGGACTGATCCCAGGCCTCATTTTTTTCAGGGGCACGGAAATAACCTTGAGAGCACAAAGTTTCTTGAAAATGGAGCTTATTTAAGACTCAAAAATTTTCAAATAGGAGCAAATATTCCACAAAAAATGATGGAGAATTTGCGTGTATATGTGAGTGGCCAAAACGTACTAACATTTACCAATTATAAAGGACTTGATCCTGAATTTGAAGGAGGGAGTGTATTTACACCAGGTTTGGACCCTAGAGCGTACCCTAGCGTTAGAACTTTCATGTTAGGTTTAGATATCACTTTTTAAATAAACTTAAATTAAAATAATGATGTGGATTTATAAAAAAGTTAAGATAATATTTATAATAACACTTTTGTTGAATGTGACATCTTGCTTCGAATTAGAACTTGAAAATCCTAATACAGTCAGTGAGGCTTCCTTTTGGAAATCTGAAAATGATTTATTTCAAGGAGTAATTGCTGCTTATGATGCCCTGCAATTAGGGGGGCTATATGCTGGTAATATCCCAGTTATTTTGACGGGGCTCTCTGATGATGGTACAGGAGAATCTACAAACGAATATTATGCTCCATTTCGGTTTAAAATTTTTAATTCTAACATTTATCTCAGTGAAATGATGTGGATCCATTTCTATGCAATGATTGGAAGATCCTATCAAGTAATCGACAGGGCGGTACTTATCGAAGGTGAAAATGTTAAAAGTATTGAAGCTGAAGCCAAATTTTTAGTTGCTCTAGCTTACTACAATTTAGTTGCCGTTTATGGAGAAAATATTGCTTTTGTAGATCGAATCCAGGAGGCCTCTGACTTTCCTGAGCGAGCAGAGGATGGAGAACTTTATACTCTGATGGAGCAACTGTTGAATGAGGCAATTCTCGAGCTCAAATTAGCAAGTGAATATAGTGACGCCGATTATGGGAGAGTAACGAAGGGAGCAGCTCAGGCTTTACTTGCTAAGGTTTATATGCAACAGAAAAATTTTGAATATGCAGAGCCTCTTTTAAAAGAGATTATAAACTCGAATGAGTATGAATTATTACCCTCATATGGAGATAATTTTTATGAAAACAATGGGATCAATAAAGAAGCAATTTTTGTCATAAATTTTTTACACGACGGTCCTGCGACCGAGTCAAATAGAACCACCAGACACCAAGGTTTCAGTCCGAGAGAAAAATTAGGTACTTATGGAGATGTCCAGCCTACTCAATTTGTTTACGAATCTTTTCTTACTGAACTTGATATTGATGGAAATCCAGATCCAAGACTAGATGTAACACTTTTTCACCCTGGCTCAACCCAACTCTTCATCGGTGAACCTTACAGTTGGTGGGAATCGAGGTTCAGAAATTCTGAAATCAATACCGGCTATTTTAAATACTCTGAGCAACAATTCATAGAAAATTTCGCGACCGAATTTGATGGAGGAACCGACTTTATTTTGATTCGTTATGCGGACGTTTTATTATTATATGCTGAAGCGTTAAATGAAAATGGTCAAACGTCGGAAGCGTATGCTTATGTTGATTTAGTCAGACAAAGATCTAATATGGAGCCATTAAGTATTGCCAAGCCAAGCCTCGATAAGGATTCATTTTTAGAACAGTTAAAGCACGAACGGGTCGTAGAACTATCCGGAGAAGTAACCAGATTTTTTGATTTAAAGCGTTGGGGGATGTATAATGCCAGTAATGTTGAACGAGATCCTAATTTTGAAACATTTGTAAATGGCAGAAGTGATGTCCAGCCAATCCCTCAATCAGAGCTTGATTTGAATAAAAATTTGATTCAAAATCCTGGATATTAATTTACGATTAATTAACACATAAAATAAGGGAGATTAGTAGTTGATTTAAAATATTTCTTTTCCATACATGCAACTCAACAAACTAAGTGAATTATTCTTTTTTCAAATTTTCATTTGATCGTATATACATTGCTGTTTTTATACTTTTAGGACTCCTTAAGTGTCCATTGATTCAAGCTCAAACATCTCAGGTCGAATGGATCGTAGGGCACGATCAAATTCAAGGTAGTCGAGAGGATTTCCCAAAATGTGGTCTTGCAACCACTCAAGGTGAATTTGTCTCTGCTGGTGTTACAGGAAACCAATTAATTGTCATAAAGATAGGTGGTGAAGGTAAAACAAAATGGGTTTCTAGAATAGGTGGAAAATTTGATGAATATGGGGCTACAAGCATTGAGGAAACGACTCAAGGACATTTGTTGATCGGGGGTTTTCATGGTAAATATAAATTTCAGGAAAGGGTATTATTAAAGCTTAATGCTACGTCTGGTAATTTAATTTGGATTAAGCACTATCCTAATGACGGATTTGGGGCCATAGAGGGGGTAGAGGAAGTTAATAATGGGGATATAATTATGACAGGATATGTTAATGGAGCTCAAGAGAATGGGTTTTTATCAATGGAGAGTGAAGCTATCATTATGAAAACGGATTCTATCGGCGAATTATTATGGATGAAAAAACTCATTGATAAAGATAATGGCATAAAAATACCTTCCGGAATGAGAATTCTAGAGGATAAGTTTAATGGGGGTTATATTATTAGTTCCACAGTATTTAAAGAAGGAAATACTAACATGGATTTCTGTCTTTTAAAAACAGATACAGCAGGGCAAATTCTATGGGTTTATGCATATGGAGGGGATAAAGATGAGCACTGTTACGATATGGACTTGACTTTGGATGGTGGATATATCATGACGGGTCATACAAGCTCTCCACCTTCAGTTGGCTGGGATGCTTATTTAATCAAGGTAGATAAAAATGGATTGATGGTATGGGAAAAAAGGTTTGGTGAACCACTAAATGGAGATCCGAGGAAAATATTCGATGAATGTTATGGTGTCAGATCAACTTCAGACGGAGGATACATTATGTCATGCGGTACTGGAATAGAACCTGGTTTTTTTGAAGGTTCCTCTTATTGGGATTCTTGGCGAATTTTAGCTATCAAAACCGATAGTTTGGGAAATTTTGTTTGGGATTTTACATCTAGAGATATTGAAGGAGAAAAGGCAGGAGAATACATTGAAAATACGCTTGATGGAGCGTACATGATTTTTGTAGATGCTGGGAATACAGAATATTTGAAATTATCAGAGCCAATAGCAGAATCTAAGGAAATTTTTGAATTAACGACATCCTCACAAGGTCAAGGATACATTAACCCTTCTAAAAGATATTATCGTCAGCAATCTGAAATAATTATTACTGCCTATCCAGATGAAGGATATGAATTTTCAAGTTGGAGTGGTGATTTATCAGGATCAAAAAACCCAGTCAAATTGACTATGGATTCAGCAAAAAGAATTCAAGCAAAATTTAGCAAAGTAGTTACTAATCGATCAAACTAATAAGATTTTAAATCATATATTTTGTGAAAAAAAGAATATTATTCCCCTTGTTGCTTTTTTGTTTTTTTGCCAAATCTCAAGAAAAGCCTATTTTTTGGTTGTCACTTGATACAGTTAACAATGAACAAATTGAGGTTGAAATGGTTCGTGGACAAACATATTTACCCAAAGAAAAAATTGTGAGTATTTATGATCAAGTCAGTGGTGAAAAAAGTGAGATTCTTGGGAAGTATTCCAAGAGTGTACCGGGTGTGATTGGTAAGTCATTATTATTGGATGGATTGAGTTCTTACATCAAGGTGACTGATGATCGTGTACCTATATTTTCTGGGGATTTTAGTATTGAGGCCTGGATTGCCTTAGGTGCTTATCCTACCCATTTATGTCCATTGGTTGATAATAAGATTGATGTTAATATGGGTTATCAAAATGGATACTCATTCAATATTGATGCATTAGGTCGATTATCTTTTAGAGTGGCTACTGATGGTCAGACGGAAGAGATTACAGCTCCTGAAACGCTCTCTTTAAAAAAATGGTATTATGTGGCAGCTGTTTACTCTAAAAATGAAGGTTTGAAAATATATCAAAATGGTGAATTAGTATCCTCAAAATCGGTTAGTGCCCCATTTAGACCTGCAGTAGGTGTCATGATGGACGAGTCAATATCCAATCTTTCCTTGCTGATTGGAAGAAGCAGAAGTAAATCAAAACCTTATGGGACAATGAGACCTTATGGGACAAAAGATTTTTATGCCTACTACGACGGATTAATTGATGAAATCAAAATATATGAGAGTTCATTGTCTTCAACTACTATTTTAACCCATTATAAACTGGGCAAAGAGGGTGCCATCGTTGACTTACCTGATAGATCCCTCCCGAGTGGATCAAATCGACATGCCAAATTTGGAGCTATAAGTACCACGTTGAAATATTACCCTGCATGGGATGCTCCTTGGCATGCAGGAGACAATTCAGATGTAGTTATTCGATTTGATCATTCTCCTTGCAAGTTCGTTTTCTGGCGTGGAGCCAACTATATTCCAAATTTTGTCAGTGAAAATGATATTTGGTTCAATAATGCGTTCGATGAGGGTTGGAATGAGCACGGGAGCTGCGAGCCTATGTCTGATAAACGGAATACTTATTCTTATGTAAAAATAATTGAAAACAGTGATGCCAGAGCGGTAATACTATGGAGATATGGTCTTGTTGATAACTGGAATAAATTTGCTTTTGAAGATCCTGATACTGGTTGGGGTGATTGGGTAGAAGAGACTTATTATATGTACCCGGATATGACAGGTATTCGCAAAAATATTTTATATTCCAATGCGCCCAGGGCAGCTCATGAGTGGCAAGAAGACATTGTGGTCCTTAGTCCGGGTCAAAGTCCTGAAGATGTTCTAGAATATGGGGCACTTACGATGGCAAACATGACGGGTGAAATTGAGACTTTTTCATGGGAGAATGAGGTACCTCCCTTTATGCCTGGAGAGCCAAAAAATGCCAACATAAAGAGAATAAATACGAAATCTGAATACCAGCCGTTTTCTATCATTCGTCCGATAGATGAACCCAAATATGATATTTATGCTGGTGAAATCAGAAGAGTGATATCTGTATTTCCTTGGTGGAATCATTGGCCTGTATCTACAAAACCAACAGATGGGAGATATGCATACTTTTCAGATCGTCCAGCACATTCTTCTCTTTCACACTGGCATTGGAATGCCTATGAGATGACTGATAAATCTGTAATGAAACTGATGCTGATAGGTATGACCAATAAGGAAACTTCCGACTTAATAAATATTGCTAATAGTTGGATCAATGCACCTCTAATAGTGGGTAAAAATAAATTTATCGAAGAAGCTAAATATGATCAAACGGAAAAAGCATACCATTTGGTAATGTTTAAGTCAGTTC
Source organism: Flammeovirgaceae bacterium UBA976 (assembly GCA_002292365.1). Taxonomy (GTDB): domain Bacteria; phylum Bacteroidota; class Bacteroidia; order Cytophagales; family Cyclobacteriaceae; genus UBA4465. Next base: position 37,026 of record DBBU01000041.1, on the reverse strand, counting down.
AAGAGTTATCATTTGACCTTATGGCTAGTACTAAATCTCCTTTACAAAACCCTGCTTTTGTTATTTCTAATTGGGATCATTCGGAGATCAGTTTAAATGTCAATGGAAAAAATCTTAAGCGAGGAAAATCTTTCAGGTATGGGTTTAGAGATGGGTTAGAAAATACCGATTTAATTATCTGGGTTGAAATGGAATCCTCAACGACAAATGAATTTACGATCAAAAAGTTAGATGACTAATTTTAGTAAATCTGCTTTGAGTAGTTATATAGTAATGCATTCAAATAAATATTAATTGAGAAATAATGAAAGAGATTAAATTTTGTCATGTTATTATAGTTTCCCTAATTATTTCCTTACTTCAAGGGTGTGATAATAAGGAATCAATCAACCATAGATCTAGAACAAGTTTTAATTCCAACTGGAAATTTTCGCAAGAGGCTAATGAAAAAGCTCATTTAATTGATGTTGATGATAGCCAATGGAGAGAACTTGACTTACCTCATGATTGGGCTATTGAGGGACCATTTACTAAAGAGGTGAGTTACAAGGGAGGGTATCTTCCATATCCGGGAAGGGGATGGTATCGAAAATCGTTTTTTGTATCATCCGACACCAAAAATATGTCTATAGAATTTGACGGAATTATGCGCAATTCAAAAGTCTGGTTGAATGGTGAATACATTGGAGGTTGGCCTTATGGTTATACTTCATTTGCATTAGATATTACCGATAAAATCAAAAGGGGGAGCAAAAATTTAATTGCCGTAAGTGTGGAGAATCAAGATCATTCTTCGCGATGGTATCCAGGCTCGGGAATATATAGAAACGTATGGTTGACTGAAACTGACCCAGTGCACGTAGATCATTGGGGTACCTTTATTACTACTCCAAAGGTCACAGAAAAAGCTGCTACGGTAATGGTGAAAACAAAGATTAAAAATACTAAAGATGAAGATGTCAATATTGAGCTCAAAACATCAATTATAGATTCAGAAGGGTTAATTATAGCTACAAATAAATCTAAAAATAATAAAATCCCATCTAAAGAAGAAATTGAATTATCACATCAATTAAACATTAAAAATCCTAAATTATGGGACATAAGGTCTCCTGAAATGTATGAAGCAATCTCTGAGGTATATCATGATGGAAGGTTGATCGATACTTACCATACACCTTTTGGAGTAAGATATTTCAGTTTTGATCCTGACAAAGGGTTCTTTCTTAATGGCGAACATGTTAAACTGCAAGGTGTCAATTTACATCATGATTTGGGACCTTTAGGTACAGCGGTTAATATAAGGGCAACTCAGCGGCAACTAGAGATTATGAAGGAGATGGGAGTTAATGCGATTCGCACGGCACATAACCCTCCATCCCCCGAACAATTAACCCTGTGTGATCAAATGGGGATAATGGTAATTGATGAAACATTCGATGAATGGTCCGAGGCAAAAAATGAGGTTGAAAATAGCTATAATATTTGGTTTAATGAATGGTCGGGAAAAGATACGAGGGCATTAATCAAAAGAGATCGAAATCATCCCTCAATAATTATGTGGAGTATTGGTAATGAAATTCCTAATCTCGACTCAGAGAAGGCCAAAAAAAATGCTAAAAGACTCTCAGATATTTGTAGAGAGATGGACTCTTCGAGACCTGTAAATGCCGGTATTCATCTTTCTACTATTTTTGATGATGAATTAAAAAACTATTTTGATGTTTTTGGAATGAACTATTGGCAGGATCGCTATGATACTATTCATAAGCAGTTCCCAAATTTGCCATTGCTATCTACAGAAACTTCAGCAACTCTGAGTTCACGAGGAGAATATCATTTTCCTGTAGAGGAGATTTACAAAGGATACAATCACCCATCTAAACAGATCTCTTCATATGACCTTATTAATACGGGTTTTGGCGCAATTCCAGATGTAGAATTTGAACTTCAGAAGTCACCTTGGATTGCGGGTCAATTTGTTTGGTCTGGGTTTGACTATCATGGAGAGCCTGATCCTTATGAGGTAGGAAATTATCCGGCTCACAGTTCTTATTTTGGTATCGTAGATATGTGTGGATTCAAAAAAGATCGATTTTATCTTTATCAAAGTCAGTGGTCGGAAAAACCTATGGTTCATCTGCTTCCTCACTGGAACTGGAATGGTAGAGAGGGTGAAGTTACTCCCGTTTATATTTATTCTAATTGTGCGGTAGTAGAACTTTTTGTAAATGGTGAATCAAAAGGTAAAAAAGAAAAAACAGAAAATACATATCGACATAAATGGGAAGAGATCACCTATCAACCAGGGAGCATAAAGGCAATTGGATACGATCTGAGCGGCAACATTCTGTGTGAGAAAGAAATCAAAACAGCTGGAATACCAAGTAACATCTCACTAGTTCCTGATCGAACTGAGATAAGTGCTAACGGAGATGATCTATCATTCATTACAGTTAAAATCACCGACAAGGAGGGAAATCTATGCCCTGACGCTTCCAATCTAGTTCGATTCGATATTGAAGGCGAAGGGACTTTGTTAAGTGTAGGTAATGGAGATCCTACTTCCTTGGAGAGTTATCAAAAAAATGAGCGTTCTGCCTTCCATGGTTTGTGTCTACTCATTATAAAATCAAGCAATAATGAAGGAAGAATAAAGATTTCTGTAAGCTCTGAAAATCTTGAAAGCTCGAGTATTGAAATTATTGCAAAGGCATCCAATACCAACTATTTATCCAATATTTCAAATTAGAAGAATTTAAGCTCACAAAAACAAAAATATGCGTCAATTAAAAAACATTTCGATTTCAATTTTTATTTGCTCTCTGATCTCTTTGAGAATTTTTGCTCAGGAGATTGAGTCTGTTCCTAACTTTAGTGCATATTATACCAAAATAAATACTGGTGCAGACTGGGAAACTTTTGACAGGACTGGTGATTATGCTGACATTATTATAAACGTAGGAACTCAAAATGGACAGTTTGTTTTTTGGAGGGGTTCTAGTTATCTGCCTTATTGGGTAAATGCTGATGGAGAGCGATTTTATGTGGATGAAATCATAAAAAGAAGTGGCAACGGTTCAGTCAATATGCCGGATCGTGTCAACACTTATTCTCATGTCAAGTTGATTAGTATTACGGATGAAACTGCGGTTATACATTGGAGGTACTTACCGAAGTTTAGTGGGAGTAATCCACATGCAGGGGTAACAGCAACCAATTTTGTTGATGAGTATTTTACAATTGCCTTCGATGGGAAGGTGATACGAACTATAAAGCAAGGTACTGATAAAATTGATGCTTGGAGAGACCCCAAGAATAAGGTTACTCAATATTTTTATCTTCATCCAGCAGGAATTAAAATTGAATCTCTCGTTGAATCCCAACGTTCCAAAACTGTGAGTAAAACTCAGGGTGTGGCTACGGTATCAAATACTGTTCTTGATCCCAAGGCATGGTTCAAGTTTGACGAATCTGAGGGAGATTATACCTATGAAATGTTCGGAAATGGTAAAGCCGAAATAACGGGAGATAAAACTGTTTGGAAAAAAGGTATTTCGGGAACAGCCTTACAATTTGATGGCTACAAAACAACGGTAAAAATACCCCATGAAAAAGGGCCGAAACCCAGAAATGCGATCACTATTGAAGGATGGATTAGTATTGGTGCTTATCCATGGAATTGGTGTCCTATCATACAGCAAGCTGACGATGTACCTGAAACTGTAAGATTATTTCGAGGAAATTACGACATTACAGACGCAGTAAAAAATGAAGGAGATCTTTCGGTAGGATTAGTAGGAGGAGATCCCAATAATCAAGAGGGAGATACTGAGGTGATGCAGGAAATTGATTTTGATGAGATTGACTTTATTGTGAAATATCAAAAAGAAGACGATAGAGGATATTTCTTTGGAATTGATGGGCATGGTCATCCGGGATTCAAAATTAGAGTTGGCGGTGCTTGGGAGGAGCTTACGTCCGTTGTATCCCTGGAAAGGAAGAAATGGTATCATCTGGCAGCGACTTATGATCAGATGACTGGCAATATGAATATATATATTGATGGAGAAAAAACAGATCAATTAAAGATTTCAAAATCTCCAATAGAGCTATCTATGAATGATATTCAAATTGGTAGAGGAAAAGAGCGAAGGCCCATAGATCCTGTTCGTGAGAATACGTTTCCTGGTACCTATTCATTTGATGGATTGATCGACGAGATAAAAATTTATGATATTGCACTTTCTCCAAAACAAATTACAAAAACATTTAAGCAGTATGATGGAAAGGGTATAGCGGACCTTCAGGCCAGAATACTACCTTCAGGAGAAAACAGAAAAACCTTTGGTGCTTATTATTCTAATCTAAAATTTTATGATAATTGGGACAATATGTGGAGGTTTAGCGAGCATTCTGATATTGTTGTAGAGTTTGATAACAATCCAAGTAAGTTTGTTTTTTGGAAGGGTGTCAGTTATATCCCTATGATGGTGAATGACCAAAACTTCTGGTATAGTAATGAATTCAATGAGACTTGGAGCACCTCCGGAGGAGAAGGATGTCAGGAGCCTATGTCAGACAAACAAGTGCTTTATAATCATGTCAGGATACTTGAAAATACGCCTGCCAGAGCAGTAGTTCATTATAGATTTCCTCTAGTAGATGTCAATAAATTCAAGGCTAACTACGTTGAAGAAAGTGGATGGTACGATGTGGCTGATTGGTATTATTACATTTATCCCGACGGTGTCGCTTCTAAGGTGGAACAGCTATGGACAAGCGGCGAACGGATTCATGAATGGCAAGAATCTATGGCAATATTTGGCCCTGATCAGCATCCAAATGATCTGATTGAAAGAGATTCAACCTTTACCCTAATTAGAGTAACTGATGGTGCTTTTAAAACTTATGACTGGAACCCCTTACCTCCAGATGGTATCGATAGTCCTGAGCGAGCTAATATTCATCATATCAATTATAAGGGAGATTATGATCCTGTAACCATTACCGATGATATTATTTGGTCAAACGTCTATGGTGGAGAGATCACAGATTATGCTATTTTCCCCACATGGAATCATTGGCCAGTTGCACAGATGCCATCTGACGGGAGATATGCGAGTTTTCCTGATAGAACGAGTCATAGTTCATTATCCCATATCTATTGGGCAGATCATGATCAACAATTTGGTAATCGGCCTTTTCAAAAGAAGATTCTTCTAGAAGGGATGATGAAGAAGCAACCGTTAGATATTATTCCATTGGCTAAATCTTGGTTGACACCGACCATGATGCATAATTTAAAAGGTGCTACGGGGAATTATAATAAAGAAGAACGCGCATATGTTTTAGAAAAAGAAGCAGATAATTTGTCATTTACTTTACTAGCTAGCGATGATAAACCCATAGAAAATTTTTGTGTGGCCATCAAACATTGGAATATGAAAGCAAAAGCATCAATGTTAATCGATGGAAATCCTGTAAGTACCAAACAAGGGATCGTCAGTGATATAGATGGATCACTTAAATTACTTATTTGGATAGAAAAGTCAAGCAATAAATCATTTGATATTTCTATTAAGCCTATTTAAATATATGCTAATACCAATTTGGATAGACAGTTTTTTAAAAAAAGGGAGGTGTGAAAGAGGTAGGATTATTAAATAGAGAGTTAGCTCGATTTATTTCTCAACAAGGCCATCAAGATTTGCTTATGGTTGTCGATGCAGGATTTGCTATTCATAAAGATTTGGATGTGATCGATCTATCCCTAAGTATAAATGTACCGACGGTACTGCAGGTACTTGCAGTTTTAAAAGATTATTATTCTGTGGAAAAAATGATCATAGCCCATGAAACGAAGAATATAAGTCCTACATTATTTAATGGCATAAAAAACTCTTTCGGACCAAATGTGGAGGTAGAATTAGTCAAACACCACATCTTGAAAATTAAGTCCAAAGATGTAAAAGTGGTGATTAGAACCGGAGATTTTACAGCCTATGGAAATGTTATTTTAGTTTCCGGGGCTGGTGATCGATGGTATTTAGAAAAAGGTGTTTAAACATTAACTCCGCAGTATAATGGTAAACTAATTATTAATTAAGTAATAATTAGAGCTATTAAAACGGGATGAATTTTGATTTTTATAATCTTGATTTAAGTAGAAAATCTTAATATTTAAATAGATGGTTAAATATCTTATCATAGGCTTCCTTCTTTCATTTTCTTTAGCTTGTCAGAGTCCTAATCAAGAGTTTAGAAAAATCACTCTAGAAGATTATAGAAGTAGAATGATGGCAGGTTGGCTCGGTCAAATGGCGGGTGTTGGATGGGGAGCACCTACCGAGTTTAAGTATAATTCGTCGACCATTCCGGAACACCAGTTACCTAAATGGGAGCAAAGTATGATTAATCAGCATTTTCAAGATGATATTTATGTAGAAATGACTTTTTTAAGGACACTCGAAAAGTATGGATTTGATGTTTCAAATCGGCAAGCAGGTATTGATTTCGCCAATACCAAATATCAGTTATGGCATGCCAATAGATCAGGTCGTGAGAATTTGCGATTGGGCATAGTACCTCCTTATTCTGGTCATCCAAATTTTAATAAGCATTTTGATGATATTGATTATCAAATTGAGGCTGATTTTTCAGGTCTTATAGCTCCTGGGTTGCCAAAAATGGTATATGATTTAGGACAAAAATTTGGTCGTATAATGAATTACGGTGATGGATTGAATGGAGGCATCTTCATTGGATCTATGTATGCTGCCGCTTTTTTTGAAAGTGATATTCATAAAATTATTCAAAATGGGTTATTGAATATTCCTCCTAAAAGCCAATACGCAGAAGCAATTAATGATGTAATTAAATGGCATGAGAAGTTTCCGGATGATTGGAAAAAAGCTTGGCAATTAATAGAAAGTAAATATAATTTGAATAAAAAATATAGAAAATTTAGCTGCAATGATAATGATAAAAATTTTAATATTGATGCAAAAATTAATGGTGCCTATGTTGTTTTAGGGCTTTTATATGGTGATGGAGATATGGATCAAACTATAACCATATCAATACTTTGTGGAAAAGATTCTGATTGTAATCCTTCTAATGCGGCAGGAATCTTAGCAACTAGTAAAGGGATAAATCATTTACCGAAAAAATATAAAAGCGGAATAGATCAAACCACTAAGTTTGCATTTAGTAGTTATGATTTTCCTTCTTTGCTCTCCGTCTGCGAATCCTTGGCAAGGATAGCTGTAGTTAAGATGGGAGGTAAAATTAAAAAAAATACAAAAGGTGAAGAAGAATGGTTAATTCCAACGAGTAACCACGTGATAACTAATTTAGATGAAAGGTTGGATACCCCCATTTTAGATGAAAACGTAGATATTAGATTCAGTTCTGAGGAACTAAGAAAAATCACTCAAAAAACACGTAAGCCTTTCGAACATATTACTAACTGGTATGTTACGGGTCCTTTTTCGAACGATTCAATTGGAGAAGGATCAATCCAAAAGAAAACTAATTTTTTGGAATTAGATTCAAATGACTTTTGTTGGAGTAAAATGCCTATTGATTGGCAAAATATAAGCTATGATGGAATCGACTTATTGTCAAAATTTGAGGTTGTTAATAGTCATGCCTATCTAAGGACTGAGATATGGATGCCTAGAGATCGAGTTGTTTTTTTTGAAGTAGGTTCAGATGGAAAAACAAAACTATGGTTAAATAATAATTTAGTTTATCAAAATAATTTAAGTCGTGTTCATGTGCAGGGTCAGGATATTTTAAAAGTAGAGTTGGCTAAAGGATGGAATAAAGTATTGATGCAAGTCGGACAAGGAACTTTGGATTGGGGAGTTTCTTTAGTTATTACGGATACGCTCCAAAATGCAATAAAAATTGATAAATTTAAAGAAATAGTTACTCATCATTGTGATTAGTTATCTTCTAATCCCCAGACTGTTAACTTAATTTGATGAGTAAAAACCTATCACAGAAGTTCAAAATAAGGGTTAAAATGAATACTTAATTTGTTAAGAGTATTTTTTAAACTTAATGAACCTTTTTGACGGATATAATGACCTTAAGATATAATTGAGCTCATATTTTTGTTCCTTACTTAAACCTCAAAACCGTCAAATAATGAAAAAATTAAAAAATATTATTCTAATTATTACCCTGTCCACTTTGACAATTTTTGTTAGTTGTAGTGATGATGATGAACCGGCTGTTGTCGTTGATGATCAGACGCAAGTTGAAGAGGAAGAAGAAGAAGAAGAAATAATCGATGCCGATGCCGATGGCGTAGCTGATGCAGACGATACATGTCCAGATACTCCTTCGGGTGAAAGTGTAGATGCAAATGGTTGCTCGGTTTCTCAATTAGAACCAACGATAGAAGTTTCAGGAGCACCAAGCTTTGTTGAATCGTTCAATTACAGTAATAATCAAGTAGTTGAGGATTTATCATATGATGGTGTTTTTGCCGAATGGCCACAGCCTGATGCCAATGATCCTGAAAGCGGGGGTACGGTGAGCATAGAAGATGGTAAACTGAAATGGGTTTGGTCTCAGGTTCTGGAAGCGGCTATAGGTTTTGAATTTGAGACCCCAATGGACTTATCCTCAAATAATTTGTTGAGATTTAAATATCAATTACCAGCGGGCACTATTTTTAGTGTTTATTTCTTTGACTCTGAAGGAGGAGAAGGTCAGTTGTTTGCAGGAGATGATTTTATTTTGACTCTGGGTGCTGAAGGAATGACCGAGGTAGAGATAGATTTGAGTAAGTCAAGTACTTTGGCAGATTCAGATCCCAATACAACTGATCTCGAACTGTTCGCAGGCTTTTACTTAATTGCTGGTTTGACTGACGCAGCTGGTGCTTTGTTGCCTGATGCAGAGGGGAGTGTCTTGTATTTTGACAATATAGCGGTTGGAGCACCAAGTTTTGTTGAATCATTCAATTATAGTAACGATGAAATAGTAGAAGAAATAGCATATGATGGAGTTTTTGCCGAATGGCCACAGCCTGATGCTAATGATCCAGAAAATGGAGGTACAGTAACTATAGAGGATAGTAAATTGAAATGGGTTTGGTCTCAGGTGCTGGAAGCGGCCATAGGTTTTGAATTTGAGACTCCAATGGACTTATCCTCAAATAATTTATTGAGATTTAAATATCAATTACCAGCTGGTAGTATTTTTAGTGTTTATTTCTTTGACTCTGAAGGAGGAGAAGGCCAGTTATTTGCAGGAGATGATTTTATAATGACTCTGGGTGCCGAAGATATGACCGAAGTAGAGATAGATTTGAGTAAGTCAAGTACTTTGGCAGATTCAGATCCCAATACAACTGATCTCGAACTTTTCGCCGGCTTTTATTTAATTGTTGGATTGACGGACGCAGCTGGTGCTTTGTTACCTGATGCAGAGGGAAGTGTCTTGTATTTTGATGATATAAGTGTGGGTAAGGAATAATGATTATGTTAGAAAAGGAAATATTTTCTAAGTGTTGAGTAGATAAAAATTAATGTAAAGTCAAATTAGACTTGGGGGTAAGCTAGAGTAACTGTTTAGGTTTTTTTTCTTCTTCATCCTATATAAATAAAGCTAACTGCTTGCCCTTTTTTTTATCCATTCGAACTAATTTTTTATCCGATACGATAATATTAAATAAGCATGATAATCCTATTTTTTAATTAAGAAATGGAAAATTCAATAGTTGAATCTAAGATTATTTTGAGTTTTTTTAATGTGTTTTAATTATTTAACTCTATCTGCATTATTGACATGATAATCGGCAAAGTAATTATATCATTTCTTATGTCTACCTCAATCAATTATCAGTGTTTAAAAAAGTAAAATACTGATTCTATTTTCACCTAATATAGATTGATTGTTATGCATTTAGGAATATCTATAAAAAAACGATTTCAGTTTAGAAATATTTAAGATTAAATCTGTTAGCAATTTTAAATCTCTTGCTACCAATGCAAATAGGTTGATGAGAAAATTAAAGTAGAGTTGATTAGTTATTAATTTGTGGTGGATGAATATAAAAATGATGACAATTTTAATCTCAAATTAAATTCATTTTATAAAATAGTCCGAGCGTCTATAAAATTAACAATGAAATGAAATTGAATATCGCGCCAATAGATCTAGGCATTGTCTTAGTGTATTTAATAGGTATTGTGGTCATTGGTGTAATGTCTACGAGAAGCCAGAAAATGAATAGTGAAAATTATTTCCTCGCGGGTCGAGGTCTGGGTTGGATGTCTATTGGGGCCGCTTTGTTTGCTTCAAATATCTCTACTATCCATCTTACAGGATTAGCTGCTGATGGTTATCGACTGGGTTTAGTCGCAGGAAACTGGGAATGGATGGCCTCATTTACATTGATTCTGCTTGCGCTCATTTTTGCTCCGTTCTATTTCCGAACTAAAATATCAACCCTTCCAGAGTTTTTGGAAAAAAGGTATGATTCTAGATCAAGGACATTCCTGGCTTTTATGGGTATAATAGGAGCCTTATTTATCCATATTGGGATAAGTTTGTATGCAGGAGCAATCGTTTTTCAAAACTTTTTTGGACTTAATGTCTATGTTTCTATTTTGGTTATATCTGTTATCACGACCATTTATACAGTCGCGGGTGGACTCAAGGCAGTTGTAGTAACTGAAAATGTTCAAGCCGGTATTTTGATTTCGGGGTCATGTATTTTAACTGCCTTGGCCATTATGGCCGTCTATGATACTGGGATATCTAGTATCGAAGAATTAAAAATGGCACTTAAACCAGATCAATTCAAGATGCTACTTTCAGCAGACTCAGATATAGGTAGAAGTGAAGGATATACCTGGTACGCATTTTTCTTAGGATATCCTGTTTTGGGTATCTGGTATTGGTGTACAGATCAAACCATTGTCCAACGAGTCCTTGGTGCACGAACAGAGAGAGATGCACAAATAGGGCCATTGTTTGCAGGAGTTTTAAAAATATTACCGGCATTTATTATTATTCTACCTGGTACTTTGGCCTATATTTTATTCAAGGATCAAATATTAATTCCTAACGATACCTTACCAGTTCTTATCAACGAATTACTTCCGGTAGGTCTGAAAGGAATTTTTGCTGCAGCCTTGTTAGCTGCTCTAATGAGTACCATCGCTGCCGCATTGAATAGTTGTTCATCTTTAGTGGCGGTCGACATTCTCCAAAGACTGAGACCTGATGTTTCTGATGAGCGGATGGTAAAAGTAGGAAGATATACAGCTGTGGTGGTCATGGTACTAGCTATTTTGTGGTCTACTCAAGGCGGAAAATTCGATAGTATTTTCCAAGCTATCAACGATTTGGCGGCCGCGATAGCTCCACCGATATCTACAGTTTTTCTACTTGGAATTTTTTGGAGGCGGGGAACAAAGGAGGCGGCTTTTTACACACTAATATCTGGGTTTCTTCTAGGAGTGAGTCTTTTTATTCTTGACTTTGAGTCGATCAGTGGTGCCAAATATATCACCAATGGATTGGGAATACACTTCTTGATGCGTAGTTGGTGGGTTTTTTGTCTGTGTTGCATTTTCTTTATCGTAATAAGTTATTTAACGCCTGCACCTAATCAGGATCAAATTGTTAAATTAACTTGGGATGGTCCAAAGGAAATATTTAAGGATAGAATACTTCGTTGGAATGACGTTAGGATTATGGCAGGTGTACTGATGTGTTTTATGGTAGTCCTATATCTCATATTTGGATAATACTACTAGAGGAGAAAAAATAATGATAGTATTAAAATAAAAAATATGAGACAAGCAATAATGACAAAGCCAGGCATCATTGAGTTCAATGATGTAGCCGCTCCTAGAAAATTAGCTCCCAATGAAGTATTATTAAAAATCCAAAAAATAGGGGTATGTGGCAGTGATATTCACGTATTTCATGGTGAACACCCTGCTACTCCTTACCCAGTAGTGCAAGGACACGAATATTCGGCTATTATTGAAGCTGTTGGGGAAGCTGTAACTAAGGCAAAGCCAGGGCAGAAAGCTACTGCAAGGCCACAGTTGGTTTGTGGATCGTGTGGCCCTTGTATTAAGGGCCAATACAATGCCTGCCAAAAATTGAAGGTTCAAGGCTTTCAGGCACCGGGTACCGCTCAAGATTTTTTTATGGTGCCTGAGGATCGATTGGTGGTCTTGCCAGATGCTCTTACACTTGATCAAGGAGCCATGGTAGAACCTGCAGCAGTGGGAGCGCACTCAACGAGTAGAACTTCTGGAATTGAAGGCAAAAATGTGGTTGTATCCGGTGCCGGAACGATAGGTAATCTTGTCGCTCAATTTGCCAAAGTACGGGGAGCAAAAAAAGTACTGATTACAGATATAAGCGATCATAGGCTAGAAATTGCAAAACAATGTGGAATTGATGGTACATTAAATGTAGCTAAGACACCTTTTGCAGCAGGTGTGACTAATTTTTTTCGAAATGATGGATTTCAAATTGGATTGGAAGCGGCAGGGGTACAGCCTTCTCTAGACGCCTTGATGGCTAATGTAGAAAAAGGGGGGGATATAGTAATTCTTGGTGTTTATTCAAAAAACCCAACAGTTAATATGTTTTACTTAGGTGAGCATGAACTTAATGTTTTTGGCTCTATGATGTACAGACATGAAGATTACCTAGATGCGGTCGATATGATTACCAGTGGACAAATTAAATTAGATCCACTGATATCAAAACATTTTCCATTTGAGGAGTTCCCAGAGGCCTACAAATACATCGAGGAACATGGCGATAAAATTATGAAAGTAATCATTGACCTATAGTTTTAGAAATTACAAAGTATGAAAAACGTAATTGGTATTGGCGAACTATTATGGGATATACTCCCAAGTGAGAAAAAGTTGGGAGGAGCGCCATGTAATTTTGTCTATCACGCACAGCAACAAGGCGCTAATGGAATGGTAATTAGTGCTGTTGGAGATGATAATTTGGGCATGGAAATCATGGATGTGCTCAAGGAAAAAAAAATCTTTACAGGTTTGATTCAAGTCAATGACAGGCCTACCAGTAAAGTGGATGTAACGCTCAATCGAGGAGGTATCCCAGAGTATCGTATTCATGAAAATGTGGCCTGGGATTATATAAAATTCAATCAAAAAATAGCAAAATTGGTAGCTGAAGCAGATATCATTTGTTTTGGGAGTTTGGCTCAACGAAGTGTCATTACACGCCAAACAATTGAGAAAATTTTAAAAAGTTGTAAGGCTGACGCGTTGATTGTTTTTGATATCAATCTTCGCCAATCTTACTTCGGGAAAGAGATCATTGAGAATTCACTGAAGTTATGTAATGTATTGAAGCTCAATGAAGACGAATTACCGATTGTAAGTGAATTATTAAAGCTATCATCTCCAGATGATGTAGGGCAGATCAAAGAGCTGATTAAAAAATACCACCTTAAGCTTGTGGCGTTCACAAGGGGGGATGAAGGTAGTTTACTAGTAACTCCCACGGAGAAAAGCGAGTTGGAAACACTTATGGTTCAAGTAAAAGATACAATTGGTGCTGGAGATTCATTCACCGCCGCGATGATGGTAGGATTCTCTAAGGAGCAATCCCTTGAAGAACTGCATCGAAAAGCGGTTGAAATATCAGGATTTGTATGTGCCTCGGTCGGTGCTATGCCCGATTACAACTGAAAATTATTTAAAGATTATTTATATGGATTTAATAAATAAAAATGTGGAGTCAATTGATCCAGCGATGGTTACTCAGTTAAAGCTGTCAGATGGTACATTAATGCCACAGGCTGCTATGGGTACCTTTCATTCAGATAACCCAGATCTTGAGGCTGCAATGGAAGATATTATTATAGAGGCCATCCGTTTGGGATATAGACATCTTGATTGTGCAACTGCCTATCAAAATGAGGAAGTTGTGGGGCGAGCGATCTCAAAAGCAATAGAGAGTAGTTTGGTAATAAGAGAAGAACTTTTTGTACTCTCGAAGTTATGGAATAAGAATATGAAGCCTGAAGAGGTCATTCCGGCCTTGGAGCAAACTTTAAAAGATCTTGGTTTGGAGTATCTAGATATGTACCTCGTACACTGGCCATGGCCAAATTATCACGAACCGGGTTCGGCAGGGGATGCGGTCAATGCGCATGCAGTGCCTTATATTCATGAGGATTTCATGAAAGTTTGGGAGAAGATGACAGAACTGAAGAAAAGCGGTAAAGTGAAGAATATCGGAACTTCAAATCAGACTCAAAAGACCATGGAGTTGTTGTTGAGAGACACTGATCACTTCAACCGTCCTTCTTATAACCAAATGGAGCTTCATCCATTATTTCAACAACAAGATTTTGTAAAATATTTAATTTCTGAAAAAGTGGTACCGTCTGGCTATATGTCATTGGGTTCTCCTCGAAGACCAGGTCGAGATAGATTTGCTGAACATCAAGTAGATATGTTACATCCAATTATTCAGCAAGTGGCTGGAGAAACAGGTATGACACCTCCTGAAGTATGTTTATCGTGGGCTCATCAAAGAGAACAGAATAATGTTGGCTATGTTGCGATGGCGGAAAGGTCGGAATGGATAAAATCTAACTTAGCATGTGCAACAAAAGAGGCCTTAAGTAATAATCAATATATAAAGATAAATGGGGATGGAAGCGATGAAAATCTAGGTATCAATACTAATAATCGCCTTATTTGGGGACAAGTTTTTTTCTGGCCTGAGGCAAGATTACTCGGGCATGATAGAGATATGCTATGGAACGATGTCCAAATTTTTGAAACCGAATTAGATTACCATAAATTTCGTCAAGCGGCAGTTAAATTTTATGAGATTTGGAAAGAAACTGCTGTAGATTTAAGAATAAAGTATTCATAAATTGTGGAAGGATATTTATAATATTTCCAATGATCACATTGGAATAAGTAAAAAAAATAGTAGGAAAAATGCCATACACGATAGGTTTAGACTTTGGAACTGATAGTTTACGAGCTTTGATAGTTGATGTAGATTCAGGCGAAGAAGTGGGTATGTCTGTTGCTGAATATGAGAGATGGAAAAGTCAGAAATATTGTAATCCTCTTAATAACCAGTTTAGACAGCATCCGAAGGATTATATAAATGCCATGAAAAAGGCTATTAATCAGGCCTTGAACAGCGCTGAAGACTATGTAAGGTTAAATGTAATTGGAATAGGAGTTGATACAACTGGATCTACGCCTTGTCCAGTAAATGCAGCAGGTATTCCCTTAGCTATGTTACCAGAATTTGAAGAAAATCCTAATGCTATGTTTCATCTCTGGAAAGATCATACTGCCACTGAAGAAGCTGAGGAAATTAATAATGCGAATGAGAAATCCGAAAATGATTATTTACAATATGTTGGAGGTATCTACTCTTCAGAGTGGTATTGGGCCAAAATATTACATACCTGTAGGATAGACAGAAAAGTAAGATTAGCTGCTTATACATGGTTGGAACATTGTGATTGGATTCCCTTTCTTATTACGGGAGGCGGAGATGTAAGGCAATTGAAGAGAAGTGTTTGTGCTGCAGGCCATAAAGCACTTTGGCATAAAGATTACAATGGTGTACCTGTTGATTTTCTATCTGGGTTAGATCCAGTATTACTTAATTTCAAGTATAATTTACTCGAAAATGTCTTTTCATCAGAGGTTTCAGCAGGTTCGTTAAGTCCCTTTTGGGCTGATCAATTTGGGCTTCCACCAGCTCTGGTAGTCGCCGTTGGAGCATACGATGCCCATATGGGTGCTGTAGGTGGTGAAATTGAACCAGGTTATTTGAGTAAAGTAATTGGCACATCAACATGTGATATCATGGTGACTCCAAAACTCGAAAAAAATATTTTGGTCAGAGGTATCTGCGGTCAGGTTTATGGATCTGTTCTGCCAGGAATGCTTGGTTTGGAGGCTGGCCAATCGGCTTTTGGTGATGTATATGCATGGTTTAAAAAGGTGATTAACTGGCCCCTAGAGATGATAGAAGATCAAACGCTCCGAAAAGAAATTGAAGAAGCAATTATTCCTCAACTTACAAATCAAGCGGCGGCAATCTCACCTACAGTCAATGATATGGTCTCTTTAGATTGGATGAATGGCCGAAGATCTCCTGATGCTAATCAATTTTTAAAAGGAGCAGTTTCAGGATTAAATCTTGGTATAGATGCACCCCGAATTTTCAAAAGTTTAGTGGAGGCAACCTGTTTTGGAGCTAGGAGTATCAGTGATCGGTTTACAGATGAAGGTATTGATGTGAAGGGTGTTATAGCCTTAGGGGGTATTGCAAGAAAGTCATCTTATGTTATGCAAATGTTGTCTGATGTCCTAAATAAGCCGATAAAGGTTGGGGCTTCGAGTCAAACCTGTGCTTTGGGTGCTGCTATGTTTGCTGCAACGGCTGCTGGAAAATTTACATCAGTCCAAGAGGCGATGTCAAGAATGGGTAGAGGGTTTGACAAAACTTATTTTCCAAATGTTGAAAGAGTCGATGTTTATAATATTCTTTATCAAAAATATTGTGAATTGGGGCAAACAGTTGAAAAAATTACGAAATGAAGAATACATATAAATACTTGAAGGAAGAAGCATATGAGGCTAATATGCAACTGCCTGAAATGGGTTTGGTTCTTTTTACTTTTGGAAATGCAAGTGCAGTAGATAGAGAAAGAGCAGTATTTGCTATTAAGCCAAGTGGGGTAGCATACAAGGTGTTGAAACCTGAGGATATGGTGGTTATTGACTTTGATGCTCAAGTAATAGAGGGCAGTATGCGGCCATCATCAGATACAGAAACACATGCCGTGTTATACAAACACTGGAAGAATATTAAAGGGATTGCTCATACGCATTCTACCTATGCCACCGGTTGGGCTCAAGCTCAACTAGATATTCCAATTCTGGGGACTACACATGCAGATCATTTGACGGTGGATGTCCCTTGTGCTCCGGTCATGTCTGATGATATGATTAAAGGAGATTATGAATATGGGACAGGACATCAGATTATAAATGTTTTTAAAGATAGGAATATGACACCCGAAGAGGTTCCGATGGTGATTGTTGCCAATCATGCACCTTTTACGTGGGGGGCATCAGTTGCTGAAGCAGTCTACCATAGTGCTGTTTTAGAAGAGATTGCAAAAATGGCTTTTATCACTAAGACAATTCGTTCTGATGCTCCCTTATTAACTGATGCATTAAGAAATAAGCACTTTGAAAGGAAGCATGGTAAGAATGCTTATTATGGGCAATCCTAAATTTTATCATTCCATGAAAATTAAAGAACGATGATAGCTACATTTTCCACGCTCGATTATTTTGTATTTTCAGTTTATTGTGTGGTTATCTTATTTACTGGAGTATTTATTTCATTTAAAAGAAGAAAGGGTAAGGAGGGTCAGTCAGTTCAGGACTATTTTTTGGCAGGAAATACGTTAACCTGGTGGGCTGTAGGTTCATCATTGATTGCAGCAAATATATCTGCTGAGCACTTTATTGCTATGTCGGGATCAGGTTATGCACTAGGACTAGCCATTGCAGCTTATGAATGGATTGCAGCCATAGCTTTAATCATTGTTGCCAAATATTTTTTGCCTATTTTTCTTGAAAAGAAGATATATACAATGCCTCAATTTATACAGATGAGGTTCAATAAAACCACAGCTACATTTTTCGCTGTGTTTTGGCTATTTGTATATGTTTTTGTGAATATGACTTCTGTAAGTTATTTGGGAGCATTGGCATTGAACTCGATCATGGGAGTACCACTCATTTGGGGTATTGTCGGCTTATTGGCATTCTCAGGTTTATATTCTGTATTGGGAGGACTGTCAGCTGTAGCTTGGACAGATGTAATTCAGGTAATTTTTCTTATCGGTGGGGGGTTACTAACTACTTATTTTGCTCTAGAAATTTTGGGGGGAGGGAGTGTTGTTTCAGGTTTCATAGAAACTTATAATAAAGCAGGTTCACACTTTCATATGATTATTTCCAAGGGATCTATATTCGTACCTGATGGTTTTGGTGGGGAAAAAGATGCTTTTCTTGATTTACCGGGTTTAGCAGTGATTTTTGGTGCTATGTGGTTGACTAATTTTGGTTATTGGGGATTTAATCAATACATAATACAAAAAGGGCTTGCAGCAAAAAGTTTAGGCGAAGCGAAAAAAGGCCTATTATTTGCTAGTTTTTTGAAAATATTGATACCCCTATTAGTTGTAATACCTGGAATTACGGCGTTGGTGCTACTCAAAGATTATGGTGCAGAGCTCCCGGACATGTTGGGAAAGTCGATGTCAGAAATTGGAACAATTGGGAAGTCAGATGAAGCCTATCCATGGTTGTTGAAAAATTTTGTCCCGTCTGGGATAAGAGGACTTGCCTTTGCCGCCCTTGTGGCTGCTATTGTCTCTTCATTGGCGTCTATGATTAATAGTACTTCGACAATTTTTACTATTGATATTTACAGAAATCTTCGTCCTAATTCTAGTGATAAGGCACTTGTTTTTATCGGTCGTTTGGTGGGTGTTATCGCAATTTTTATTGCTGGATTAGCAGCTCCAGCACTTAGAAATCTAGATCAAGTATTTCAATATATTCAGGAGTATACAGGGTTTATATATCCCGGGGCAGTATGTGTTTTTGGCATGGGTCTTTTCTGGAAGCAAATCACTTCGCGTGCGGCTCTAGTGACTGCAATTGCTACCATTCCTATCGGAATTTTTATAAAAACAATACTTTTTGAAATTCCTTGGATTTTAAGAATGGGTTATGTTTTCATCATACTTTGTACGATTGCTTCGATCATTAGTTTTAAGGATAAGGAGTTTAAAATAAAAAATGAAGAAGGAGTAGTACCTTTGAATAAAGGTTTAAGGGTCAGTTACATATTGGGGATTTTAGGTTTGATAGCTTTGCTCTTTGGTATTTTTGGGGCTGTTCCCTATGCGCATTTAGCGCTCGAATCTATATTTATGATGGCATTCTTATTATTAATGTTGGGGATCATCACATATACTAATGTTAAGATGGAGGTAATGGATCATAAAGCCATAGTCATTAAAAACAAAACACTTTTTGATACGAGTATTTCTTTTAATATTGGTGCGATCGCTTCCATAGGTACTGTGGTGGGATTATATATTATTTTTTGGTAGTTTGATATAAAGCGATATGATAGATATTTGTGTTAATGAAATTTGGTTTATTACGGGGAGTCAACATCTTTATGGGACTAAAATTTTAAGAAAAGTAGCAGCTCATACCGAGGAAATAGTTAAATCATTGAATGCGAATTCTGAAATTTTGGTATCGATAAAGGATAAGGGAGTAGTTACTACCCCAGAGGAGATCACTGCGATTTGCCAAATTTCTAATAATGAGAAGAATTGTATTGGATTAATATTTTGGATGCATACTTTTTCTCCAGCTAAGATGTGGATTAATGGTTTGAAAGTGCTAGACAAACCTTTTTTGCATCTGCATACACAGTATAATGCTGAGATTCCATGGTCTAAAATTGATATGGATTTTATGAATTTAAACCAATCAGCTCATGGAGATAGGGAGTTTGGATTTATTTGCTCAAGGTTAAAAATTAATAGAAAGGTAGTTGTTGGTCATTGGAAAGACAGTAAAGTCATCGAGAAAATCAATATCTGGTCCAGAGTTGCTTCGGCTCATCACGATGCAAAATCTGGTAAGGTAGCCAGGATTGGAGATAATATGCGAGAAGTAGCTGTAACAGAAGGAGATAAGGTTGAGGCGCAAATAAAATTTGGTTATTCTGTAAATGGATATGGAGTTGGTGACTTAATTGAATATATCAAAATGGTTTCCGATGCTGAAATGAAAAATTTGATAGATGAATACGAATCAACTTATCTTATTTCTGATCAATTAAAATTTGATGGAGTCAAACGAGGGTCATTGGAAGATGCTGCCCGAATTGAAATTGGTCTAGGTAATTTTATGAGAGAAGGGAGTTTCACATCTTTCACTGATACTTTTGAAAATCTTCATGGTTTGACTCAACTACCTGGCATAGCTGCTCAGCGTTTGATGAATCAGGGCTATGGATTTGCGGGTGAGGGTGATTGGAAAACGGCGGCATTAGTTAGAACGATGAAAGTTATGGCGGCCGGTCTCAAAGGGGGTAACTCATTTATGGAAGATTATACCTATCATTTCTTGCACGGGAGTGATCGGGTACTTGGTTCTCATATGCTTGAAATTTGTCCCTCGATTGCTGGGGGTGATGTCAAATGTGAAATACATCCTTTGGGAATCGGTGGAAAAGAGGATCCGGTGAGGTTAGTTTTCAATGCTGCTGCAGGAGAGGCATTAAATGCTTCTATTGTGGATATGGGAGGACGAATGAGAATGGTAGTTAATAATGTAACGACAATAAAACCAAAAGAAGGGCTTCCATATTTACCAACAGCTAGGGCACTTTGGAATGTAAAACCCAATTTAAAGGAAGGAGCCCAGGCATGGATCTTGGCAGGTGGGGCTCATCATACTTGCTTTAGTCAGAATTTGTCTAATGAATATTTAGATGATTATTGTGATATGGTTGATATAGAGATAGTAACTATTGATGAAAAGACAGATATTAATAGTTTAAAAAGATATTTGAAATTGTCCTAAGGTAGTGTGTCTTTACAATTCTTAATATTTATGCACTATCAAAAATATTTGGTGGACAATTTTATATGAAAGGAAAATTACCTTTTGAGGTAGCCGAAACAACATTAGGAGATGCATCTAGTTTTTCGTTGGCTTTGACATTTATGGGGGGCATTCCTACTTTTATGAGTAATTGAAATTCAATTTAGATTAAAAATAACATTGAAAAATATCATCATGCTTAAGCCTTTTTTTTAAGAGAGCTTTTTATTAATGTTTAATTTGCAAAAATGGAATTAAATATTAATGTTTAAAAAATAATCATGAGAGTACCCAAAGTGATTAGAAATGCTTTAATAATGATTTTGAAAGTTTTGAGATTTGGCTATCAAGTTGACCTTTTTTTTCTTTCAACTCGCTTTTGCTTTGCAATGAAGAATATACTGAAAAATAGATTTTTATTTTAGGTTCGGTGCCCGAGGGTCTTATCGATATTCGTGATCCATCTTCTGTAATAAATTGCAAAACATTAGATTTATGTGAGTCTAAAGGGAGGATTTTTTTTGTTTTGGTTTCTAAATGTGTAAGGTTTGAATAGTCAATAATGTCAGTTACTAAAAAATCATTTAAAAAGATGGGAGGGGTATTTCTTAGGGTTTTCATGATCTCTTGAATTTCTTGAGCACCGGCTTTACCTTTTTTGGTAATTGAGATAAGCCCTTCCCGATAGAGACCAAATTCCATCCAGATGTCCAGTAAGACATCGAATAGAGTTTTTCTTTGGTCTTTAGCCCAAGCAGTTAGTTCAGCAATCATCACGGAGGACATTACGGCATCTTTATCGCGTACTTGGTCTCCAATCAGATAACCATAACTCTCCTCTCCACCAGCAATAAAAGTTTTTGTACTTTCAAGTTGACGAATTTTTTCGGCGATATATTTGAAACCCGTTAATGTATCCAAGCAAGTTACGTTAAAATGTGTGGAAATGGCGCGAATGAGTTCAGTTGTAACGATGGTTTTTACAATGTATTCCTGTCCTTTTAGCTTGCCTTTTTCTTTCCACTTTGTAAGTAAATAATAGATGAGTAGTACAGCGGTTTGATTCCCATTGAGCAGTTCAAACTCGTCGTTTAAATTTTTGGCAGCAATCCCGACTCTATCTGCATCTGGATCGGTTGCCAGTACGAGGTCTGCATCGACATCCTTAGCGGTTTTAAGGGCAATCTCTAGAGCTTCTGCTTCCTCTGGATTAGGGTAAATGACGGTAGGAAAGTTGCCGTCTGGTTGGGCCTGTTCTGAAACAATGGTGATATTTTCAAACCCAAATTTTTCCAAAGCCCGGGGAACCAAAGTAATTCCCGTTCCATGGATAGACGAAAAAACAATTTTCAGTTCGCTTGCTCTGTTTTTTTGAGGGTACCTTAAACTCAGCGATGCGATCATATTTAGGTATTGGCCATCGATGGTATCATCCAAGTATTTAATGAGTTCACTCTTTTTATCAAATTTTACTTCATCAATGGACTTAATTAGTTTAACATTATTGATAACATGATCATCATGAGGTGCGATTAATTGCGCTCCGTCATTCCAATACGCCTTGTAGCCGTTGTACTCTTTGGGATTATGAGAAGCGGTCAAGACGACGCCTCCATGACATTGGAGGGTTCTTATGGCAAAAGAGAGGGTAGGCGTAGGACGAAGTTCTTTAAAGAGGTAAACAAGAATCTCATTGGCACTGAAAACTTCGGCCGCAATACGGGTATATAATTCAGTATTATTCCTGCTATCATGAGCAATGGCTACTTTTATTTTTTGATTTGGAAAGGCTTCTTTTAGATAATTCGCAAATCCTTGAGTCGCCATGGCTACCGTGTATTCATTGATTCTATTGGATCCTATACCCATGAGGCCCCTTAAGCCACCTGTTCCGAAAGTTAGATCCTTATAAAAGGCATCTTCAAAGGCAATAGTGTCTTTTTTTAAGATTTCAATTTGCTGACGGGCAGCATCACTTAATTTACTTGAGTTCAACCAAGATTGAGCTTTTTCTTTGAAATTCATTTATATTTTTTTATTAAAGTAACGGATTTTAAAAAGGATTAGATCAGCTCTTATTTATTAAAAACCTATTTTATCCTTTACTCGAGCTAACACGGACTGGGCGATTTTAGAGGCCTTTATTTCGCCTTCACACAACATATTCTCCAATGATTCAGGATCAGAGATGAGTTTATCATAAGTACTTCTTTCTTTATCAAATTTTTTAAGAATTAGTTCAAATAATTCTTGCTTGGCATTGCCATAACCATAATTACCACCTAAATAAGACTTACGCAAGACTTCAATTTCCTCATCAGATCCAAGTAATTCATATAGTTTAAATACATTGCAGGTAGTAGGATTTTTGGGCGCTTTAAGGGCTAAACTGTCCGTTTTAATGCTCATAATATTTTTTCTGAGTTTTTTATCAGGTTGAAAAATATCAAGGATATTCCCATAAGATTTACTCATTTTTTTTCCATCAATTCCAGGAACGATCTCCATTTGATTACTGATCTGGGGTTCCGGAATAACAAAAGTATCACCAAATTTTCGATTGAATGTAAGGCCTAAGTCGCGGGTCATTTCTAAATGCTGCTTTTGATCTTTACCTACTGGAATAATATCAGCATCATATAATAAGATATCTGCAGCCATGAGAACAGGATAAACAAACAAACCCGCATTCACATCACTGAGCTTATCAGATTTATCTTTGAAAGAGTGGGCATTGGCCAACATAGGAAAAGGCGTAAAGCAATTTAGAATCCAAGCTAATTCACAAACCTCGGGTACTTTTGACTGGCGGTAAAACGTATTTTTTTCAATATCAAAACCGCAAGCAATCCATGCAGCAGCTACTGATCTTACATTTTCCTTTCGCAATTCAGCATCTTTGATAGTGGTGAGCGAATGAAGGTCGGCAATAAAAAAATAGGAGTCGTTTCGCTCTTTCTTGCTGAGTGCAATGGCAGGGAGTATGGCACCCAATAGATTACCTAAATGTGGTTTTCCAGAACTTTGAATTCCGGTTAATATTCTGGCCATTTTTCTTTTTTCATACAAACCTATAATTCCTAGTTGAGAAATCAATTATTAACGACTAAAATTGTGAGTTTTCGTGTAATATTGCTGAGATAAATGAGGCATCTTTCTATCGTTTTTATATTTCTTTCATTTTTGGGCTATGGTCAGTCAAGTCTTAGATTTCAGGAGACAGTTCATCGTTTTGGAGAACTCATTGAAAATGAAAAAGTTAGCTATACTTTTACCTTTCTAAATGAGGGCATAGATAGTGTTAGGATAACCTCAGTAAAGGCTTCCTGCGATTGCGTGATGACGACTTATAATCGAGAAAAAATAGCTCCAAATGCAACTGATTCAATCACAATAAGCTTTAATGCTTCAAATAGATCAGGTGCTTTTCATAAGCTCATTCACGTGGTTAGTGATGAGAATATCAGTACTACTTTACAAATTACTGGTTTTGTCATTAACAGTTCAAAAGATATAATATCAATATTTCCAGCTCATTTTGGAAATCTTTTTTTGCCTTACAAACTATTTAATATGGGTTCTATATGGCATCATAAGAGAGTAGAAAAAGAATTTAAAATTTATAATAATTCAGACAGTGCGATGACCTTTTTGATGGATTCATCTAGGATTCCAGACTTCATTCAATTGAGGATATTGCCAGATACCTTGCCTCCCAAATCTATAGGGACCCTTCTTTTAAATTATGATCCTGTTCGTAGAGCAGATTTAGGTTTTCTTAGAGACGGTTTAGGTATAATAACAACAGATGTCGAGATGCCCCTAAAACGAATCAGTGTGGTAGCTACGATTGAAGAATATTTTGAAGTTACATCAGCATTTAGGGGGGATTTAGTGGATTATCCTAAACTGGAATTATCTGATGAAAATATAGATTTTGGCAAATTCTCAGCTGATCAATCTAAATTTCATACAATAAGTTTGTATAATAGAGGAGTTGATGTACTCAATATCAGGATGATAAAATCTAATTGTGAGTGTGTTGACTGGGATTTAAAAAAAGAGAATATTTCCGGAGGAGACAGTACGATTTTGAAGATTAAATTCGATCCGCTCAATAGAAAAGGACGTCAGTTTAAAAACTTAACTTTATTTACCAATGACCCCTTGAATTCAACTCGGGTAATCTCACTAAAAGCTCAGATACCTTAGCGCCATTAATTCATTGGATAGTTGTTATTGGATCGATCAACATCGGCCATTCTTTGACTTGGGTCTATTTCTATAGATTTTATATCATTCAAATTGAGCTTTATTATTAAATTATAGGTGGGATGGGTCCAATGCCAGTCTTTCTTTATTTGGCGCGCCATGGCAGTTTCTGATTTTTTAGTACCTCGCATGATACCTAATGGAATATAATAAGATTTTTTGGTTCCATTTTTTTGAGTGACTACTAGGTCAATGGGCATGGGCATGGGGTCGATTCTTTTGAGTTGAATATGAGTAGATGCTCCAAGTGACTTTACCTCTGTAATGGCATAGTCAATTGTTTTGATTGAGTGGACCCAATAGTCATAGTACCAGTCTAATTCTATCGACGAAGTTTTTTCAGCTATTTTGATGAAATCATACATATTTGGGTGTTTGAATTTCCATTGATCGAAATAGGCTAATAGAATGTCTTCAAGGCATGAATTACCTACAATATAGCCCAACTGGGCTAGACTTACCGCACCCTTTGAATAGGCGGCTCTTTTGTAAGCAAAATTGGTTTCAAAATAATCTGCATGAGTGGACATGGGCTCTTCTTTGCCACTAGATACCAAACTGAAATAATCAGTATAATTGCTAGTATTGGATTGGTTGTTGTCGGCTCCCATCAAATAGTCCAAGGTAAGACTACTCGCATAGCTGGTGTAACCTTCATCCATCCAATGATAATAGCTTTCGTTGGTAGCCAATACGCCTTGATACCAACTATGCAAAGCCTCATGAATCGTTACGCCTACAAGACTTAATAAATCTCTGTGACCGGTGATGAGCGTAGACATCGGGTATTCCATACCTCCATCTCCTCCTTGGATTACATAGAAATCGCTAAAGGGATATGCTCCAAAATGGGTATTCATGTACTGAAAGGCAGCTATGAGTATTTCTGGCAATTTCTTCCAATGCCTTGTGGCATGGCCTTGCTGATAAAAAAAATGCAATTTGGGTCCGTTGGGGACTTGTGCTATTTTATGAATATAATCAGGATCTGCAGCCCACATAAAGTCGTGTGCTTGTTCATTGAAAAAATGCCAAGTGAGTTTTTTACCTTTGTGCTTTTGGTCAATCAATAGATCATCTTGATAACCATATCCTATTTCATTATTGTTCTCTAATACTCCGGAGGCAGCTACGATATAATTTTTATCTATAGTGATGGAAACATCAAATCGGCCCCAGGGGGCATAAAACTCTCTGGCTACATAGGGGTCCGCGTGCCATCCTCGCGAATCATATTCAGCTATTTTGGGATACCACTGGGCCATAGAATAAGAAATTCCTTCTAGATTATCTCTACCTGACCTCCTTATTTGAACAGGGATTTGGGATTTGAAGTTCATAGTCAGTTCCGTTGTGGATCCAGGTAAGATGGGGTGGGCCAATTGAACTTCAAGCACGGTATATTCTATATTGAATGATAACTCAGTATTTTCTTGTAAGAGGGTTTCTATGATATGATATCCAATTTCATTATCCTTCAATTTTGAAATTCGATCCATGACTCTATCATCGGGGTCTTTTATGGATCTACTCCGTACATCCATCATGCCATCAGGCTGAAAGGCATTAAAATAAAGGTGGTAATAAACTCTACGAAGTGTATCTGGACTGTTATTAGTGTAGCGCAGTATTTGAGATCCAGTAAATTGATGTTTTTCCACATCAACTTCTATTTCCATTTTGTAATCTACTGCTTGCTGCCAATAAGTCTGTTGAGAGAGACCTCCCAAAGGTAGGGCTATAATAAGGAGTAATAAAGTTTTAATCATACGTTAATATAAATACAAAGAACCCAAAATAGAGGTATCTAGGCATCTATTTTGGCGTATTTCGCATTTTTCTCAATAAACTCTCTTCTCGGAGCTACTTCATCACCCATTAACATGGAAAACAATCGATCAGCTTCAGCTGCAGATTCAATAGTCACTTGCTTTAAACTTCTATTTTTAGGGTCCATGGTGGTTGTCCAGAGTTGTTCTGGATTCATTTCTCCTAAACCTTTGTATCGTTGGAAACTCACATTTTCTTCCTTGCCATTGCCCGCAACTTCTTTAATGACACGATCGCGATCATCATCAGACCAGGCGTATTTTTCTGTTTTCCCCTTTTTGACTAAATAAAGTGGTGGCAAAGCGATATAGAGATAACCTTTTTCTATGAGATCGTTCATGTACCTAAAGAAGAAAGTTAAAATTAAGGTTCTGATATGGCTGCCATCAATATCTGCATCTGTCATGATTATCACTTTGTGATATCTCAGTTTTTCCATATTCAGTGCCTTTTCATTCTCAGGAGTACCGAACGAAACTCCCAAGGCGGTAATCATATTTTTTATTTCCTCATTATCGTATATACGGTGTTCTTGCGCCTTTTCAACATTAAGAATTTTACCTCGTAAGGGAAGAATTGCCTGAAACATCCGGTCGCGGCCTTGTTTGGCAGACCCTCCTGCAGAGTCTCCCTCAACTAGATAGATTTCACAGGCCTCAGGATCTTTATTTGAACAATCTGCCAATTTACCTGGTAAACCGGATCCGCCCAAAACATTTTTTCGTTGCACCATTTCACGTGCCTTTCTTGCCGCGTGGCGTGCTTGCGCTGCCAAAACAACTTTCTGAACAATCTGTCGAGCTTCTTTTGGATTTTCTTCTAAATAATTATTGAGCATCTCGCTCACACAAGTATCTACGGCACCACTTACTTCAGAGTTTCCTAATTTTGTTTTGGTTTGGCCTTCAAATTGAGGCTCGGCTACCTTTACAGATATTACGGCAGTAAGTCCCTCTCTAAAATCATCACCAGTAATTTCTACTTTCACTTTATCAAGGATGCCCGATTTGTCGGCATAGGCTTTCAAGGTCCTCGTCAGGGCGCGTCTAAATCCCGCGATGTGCGTACCTCCTTCAATAGTATTGATATTATTGACATAAGAGATGACATGCTCGGTATAAGAGGTATTATAACTCAATGCCACTTGAACAGGGATAGCACCTTTTTCACCATCCATATAGATGGGATGAGGGATTAAGGTTTCTCGGGAGACATCTAAATACTCTACAAATTCTTTTAAGCCTCCCCTGGATAAAAAAGTTTCTCCTTTGGCTGATCCATCATCCTCCTGCTCTCTATGGTCTTTTAAAGTGATGGTAATTCCGGCATTTAAAAAAGAAAGTTCTCTACACCTAGTGGCGACGGTCTCATAGTTATATTCACCGGCCGTAAATATTTCTTTATCAGGATGGAATTCAATAATTGTACCTGTTATATCAGTAGTGCCTACCTGTTTAACAGAATATTTAGGTATGCCTTTGTTATATTCTTGCTGATAAATGATTCCATTCCTATGAACAATAGCAATCAATTTACTTGAAAGTGCATTGACGCAAGAGACGCCCACTCCATGAAGACCCCCTGAAACTTTGTAGGTGTCTTTATCAAACTTACCTCCGGCGTGAAGCACAGTCATAACCACTTCAAGTGCAGACCTCTTCTCTTTTTCGTGAAGGTCTGTTGGAATACCTCTACCGTCATCAGTTACGGTAATAGATTGATTAGTATTAATTTCGACATTGATATTCGAACAGTGTCCAGCTAAAGCCTCATCGATAGAGTTATCGACCACTTCCCATATAAGATGGTGAAGTCCTTTGATTCCAATGTCACCTATGTACATTGCTGGTCGTTTTCTGACGGCTTCGAGTCCTTCTAGAACCTGAATATTACTGGCTGAGTATTCTGATTTATTGGGTGCTTTATTTTCTGACATACATGTATATTCTATCTACAAAAGTAATTAAAAATAGTCTTAATATCACGAGAAAATTTTGATTATCGGAATAAAGATTGGGATCTAAAAAAAATCTTTGAGTCAGATCAGCAGTACTTAGAGAAACAGGCTTATCCCGTTAATTAATCATAGGTATTCGAAGCTAACATAACTAGGGTACAGGCTTGTAAAACCTCTATACCTTCTTTTTGGGCACGATCCATGAACTTAGGGTTTTCTGTCCCAGGGTTAAAGATGATTCTTTTAGGTTTCATAGAAAGGATATAGTCTTCATAGGTAGATTGATTTTTTGGGTTGAGATAAAGGCTCACGGTATGGATTTCATCATATTTTTTAAAAGCATCAAGATCTTCTATTTTTTTTCCAGCAATGAACCCTGCTTTTATCCCAACAGGGATAAATGATTTTCCAGCATCATGAAGCCTGAGGGCAGCTATGTTTCCATATCTTGATGGATTCGGTGAAGCCCCCATGATAAGCGTTTTTTTGAGTATTTTCATTTTATACTTTTTGTCGAAAAACCGATCATGATACCCAAGTTAAAAGAAAGTAGAGAAGATTCTAGTTTAATATCGTTAAAATAATTGTCATAGTTAATGTTTTCATTATATAATTCTTTCCATTTTGTCATGCCTATATTTACCCCAGTAAAAGCATCTAAGACAAAACCTTTTCCGTCTGATTTTTTCATCCATTTATATCCAACATAGATACCATACTCGAGAGATATTTCACGACTTCGGATGAATAGGGGTTTAAAGGGAAGTACTGTTTGATCTAGCCCATTTAATTGGTGTTTGTGCAGCATCAAAGAAATTTGATGTCCAAAATAAGCCATACCTAAATCACTATCTTTTTGATAGAATTTTTGCTTAAACATGAGATTATGACCATATTCGTAAGGCTTATAATCATCGATATCTGAGAATTTTTTAAAGATGGGATCACGGTAATAACTATAAAGAATTTCATAACCCAATCGTTCTTGAAAATACAATTCTATACCCATGGATATTTGGTTGAAAATAGGGTTGAGAAGACCTGAGGTCAGAATCAACCCCCTGTATTCTTGGTTCCTTTTATTAAAGTACCTATTCAAATTGGGCTTATAAAAAAAATCAGGATTTTGTGCTTTTAAGTTTGGATTGATGATTTGCTTGAAGTCCGTTGGAGGTTGGATTTCTGATGAATTCTCATAGAAAGGGGTGTACTTACCTTGCAAATTTCCTTTTTTATCATAGATCATCCATTCCCCAATTTTCTTATCGTTTTCCAGAGTACCGGTTATATATAAGGAACCATCTGGATAAAAGCCTTTATAGACACCTAATCCATTTTCAAAAATGGCCTTACCAATCACTTCTTCATTACTATCAAAGTAAATCCAATCACCCCATTTTTTACCATTTAAAAGACTTCCTTGCGATTGAATATTGCCGGCAGTGTTGAAAGCTTTTATATTGCCAAGGTCATTTGAGAAATCTCCTGAACTTTTGAGTATGCCATTTGCATCAAAAAATTCCCAATAGCCTTGTTTCTTTCCCTGCGTGTAATTTCCTTCAGCCTTTTTTAGTCCATTTTCATTCCAATAAACCCAAGTACCCTCTTGATTATCGTTTTTAAAAAAGCCTTCTCTGGCCACTTGACCATTTTCAAAAAAAAAGGTCCATTGACCAGATTTCACCCTATTTATTTTTGTTCCTTGATATTTTATCTTGCCATTTGAATAAAAGCTGCGCTGTAAAATGACGGTATCATTCTGAATCCATTTGGTGTTATTTAGAAGACCTTCTTGATTATATTCTCTCCAAAGACCTATTTTTTTACCATTTAACAATTCCCCTGATGATTTTATTTTTTCTTCACTGTAAAAATCTTTGTAGATACCGCTCTTCAGCCCATTATTGAAGGTGACTTCTCTTTGTTTGATCCCTAAGCTGTCATAATATTCCCAAAGTCCATGTTGCTTATTATTAATAAAATAGCCAACGGCTTTTTTATAATTATTGGCATGATAATAGCTCCAAAGGCTGTCAGCATGATTTAAATGATAAAAGCCTTCAATTTTTTTATGTCCATTTGGATAATAAGCAAGGTAAGGCCCTTCCAGTGTAGAGTCATTAACGGAAATACTTATAATACTTTTAATTTTTCGATTTTGTTCGTCAAAATAGTTTTTTTGAAGTAATAATTGCCCCTGACAGATGGGAGTCCATAATAGAGAAAAAAAAAGAACATAATAGTTTTTATCCACAATTAAAATATTAAAATCTAATAAAATATTTTTTCATAAAAAGGATTAAGTAAATGCATTGCAAAGTAAATTTGAATTATAATTCAATGTCAAACAAAGTTAACGAAATGTCCAAAACTTCATCCTCTCCAAGCCACCAAAAGGCCAATAATTACCAGGACCATTTTGAGTCTCCAGATTATTATCAGATTGATGACCTTCTGAGTGAAGAGCATTTGATGATTCGGGCTTCTATTAGAGATTTTGTCAAAAAAGAAATTACCCCATTTATTGAAGGATGGGCAGAGAAAAATCACTTCCCAAACGAGATTGTGTCAAAGTTTGGATTTATGGGAGCTTTTGGCCCCACTGTTCCGCAGCAATATGGTGGGGGTGGACTGGATTATATATCTTATGGGCTCATCATGCAAGAGATCGAACGAGGTGATTCAGGAATGCGATCCACCGCATCAGTTCAAGGTTCTTTGGTGATGTATCCTATTTACACTTATGGTTCTGAGGAGCAGAGAATTAAGTTTTTACCAAAACTAGCTTCAGGCGAAATGTTAGGCTGCTTTGGTTTGACAGAACCCAATCATGGCTCGAATCCGTCTGGGATGGAGACAAATTTTGAAGATAAAGGAGATTATTATTTGTTGAACGGAGCCAAAATGTGGATTTCTAATGCACCTCATGCAGATATTGCCGTCGTTTGGGCAAAAGATGAAAAGGGTAGAATTCATGGTCTCATAGTAGAACGAGGGATGGAGGGGTTTACTACGCCGGAGACCCATGGAAAATGGTCATTGAGGGCATCCTGTACAGGAGAGCTTGTTTTTAGTGATGTGAAGGTGCCTAAAGAAAATTTATTGCAAGGCAAAACAGGTTTGGGTGCCCCCATGCAATGTCTCGATAGTGCTCGGTATGGAATCGCTTGGGGAGCGATTGGAGCAGCTATGGATTGTTACGACGCCGCCCGCAGATATTCATTAGAACGGATTCAGTTTGGAAAGCCGATAGGATCCTTTCAGTTAATTCAGAAAAAATTGGCAGAAATGTTAACAGAAATAACCAAAGCCCAATTGCTTAATTGGAAATTAGGATTGATGATGGAACAGGGCAAGGCGACTACGCCTCAAATATCTATGGCAAAAAGAAATAGTGTTGAAGTAGCCTTAAATGTAGCTAGAGAAGCACGACAAATACATGGGGGCATGGGTATTACAGGGGAATTTCCCATGATGCGACATATGATGAATCTTGAGTCTGTTGTTACATATGAGGGTACGCATGATATTCATTTATTGATTTTGGGTGCAGATATAACTGGAATCAACGCTTTTTCCTGAAACCTCCTGAAGAGTTCAATAACTAGTACTCAGCCGTGCTGGTGTGAATGGAAAGTAAATCAAATGCCTTGAAATAAAGCTTGATCATTAGATGTCGCTATTGCTATTAATTCCTTTGATTTTCTATTGTTTCATTTACCCCGTGAATCGCTTGATCTTTTACAATTATAGATGGCTAGATCTGAAATAATTTTAAAATAGATCACCAATAGATAATCGATACTCATCTCACTGAATAGCTATCATATTTTTAATATTTACATATTTGAATTATTATATACTGTACGTTACAAATTTTTATTGAAAATTTGTTAATAGTCTTAAAAGTTAAAATTAAACAGTTTTAGTAGTCATAAGGATAAAAAAGAGTCATGATACTCCTTGTTATGATTCCTTAAGAGGTATGTCGATAATGACATTTTAAAAATAACTACATTTTTTAAAATTAATGTAAATTTTATCTAAATAAGATAAAAAAACAGCCTATCTCTTCTATTTCGACGAAAATAACATAACATTCGCTCTATAAATAACCTAATGGAATAGAAATAGTAAATCTAAAACACAACAAAGTATGAAAAACGAATCAACAATTTTAACTTTTTTTGAAGCACTACAAGATGGTGGAGGAGCTGGCGCATCCACCGCTGCTGCCATTGAGGCAAATTTACTTACTGCCAATAATATTTGGATGATGTTAGCCACCGCATTAGTTTTTATCATGCATCTAGGGTTTGCGGGTGTAGAGGCAGGATTTGGGCAAGCTAAAAATACAGTCAATATTTTATTTAAAAACACATTGACACCTATTATAGGTCTATTGTCTTATGCTGGTCTTGGTTTTTTCTTGATGTATCCCGGATTTGCAGAAGGAAGTTCAGGTTGGTTTGCTTTTGACTCCACAGGTTGGTCCATGTTTTGGGGTTCCCCTGAGAAGGCAGATGTTTCTGCAGGATATGCAGGAGCAGGTTATACTTATTGGACAGACTTTTTGTTTCAAGGAATGTTTGCTGCAACCGCCGCTACTATTGTTTCAGGAGCGGTAGCTGAAAGAATTAAATTATCTTCTTATCTCATTTTTACCGTAATTTTTGTGGGCATAGTATATCCTCTCATCGGTAGTTGGAAATGGGGTGGAGGCGCACTTGATATGATGGGCTTTTATGATTTTGCAGGTTCAACGCTGGTTCACTCTGTAGGTGGATGGGGCGCCTTGGCGGGTGTCATTGTATTGGGACCTAGATTAGGGAAATATGTAGATGGTAAGGTGATCGATAAACCGGGTTCTAGTGTGCCCTTGGCAGTTATTGGTGTCTTTCTACTATGGTTAGGATGGTTTGGCTTCAATGGTGGATCTGTACTTTCAGCGGACCCAGCACTGACTTCTTTTGTTTTGGTCACTACTTGTCTTGCCGCTTGTGCTGGAGGTATCGGTGGTTTTGTGACTAGTTATTTTGTCTTCAAAAGGATGGACTTAGGTATGGTACTCAATGGAATTCTTGCAGGTTTAGTGGGGATTACTGCTGGTGCAGATGTTATTAATCCTGGATCTTCGATAATAGTTGGACTGATTGCAGGTGTTTTGGTCGTATTCTCAGCTGTGGGATTAGATAAACTAAAATTAGACGATGTCGTAGGAGCCATCTCAGTACACTTGACATGTGGCATATGGGGCACGCTTGCTGTGGGTATCTTTTCCACCAACGCGGATCACTCTTTTATGACGCAATTGAAATCTATAGGAATCGTAGCAGCAGTCGCTTTTCCTGCGGCCTTTATCATCTTCACAGTTTTGAAAATGACTACAGGTATCCGTGTTACTAAAGAGCATGAAGAAGAAGGTCTTGATAGTCACGAGCATGGTATCAGGGGTTATACTATTACAGTAGAATAATTAAAAAAAAAGTCTTCGAAAAGTTGACCGCTAAAATCACTTTTTGAAGACCTATTCAAGTCTAATTTAACAAATTACAAATCACTTTTAAACAATAAATCAGAATGAACTTTTTAAAATTAATCAAAAAAAATATGATTGTCGCAATGGCGATGCTCATTTCTGCTGCCGCAGTAGCACAAAAGGAATCCACTTTTACTATATCAGGATCAGTAGATACCTATTTCAGGACCAATTTGAGTGGAGGGACTAATGATCCAGGTGGCGACCTTTATGATGGTAATGGTTATACATCTGCTAGTGGTGGAACTTTGGCGCCTTCTTCATCATTTGCTAATGGTGCTGGTTTCTCTTTAGGTATGGCTAACTTAGTCATAGGATACGAAGGTGAAAAGGCAGGTTTTGTAGCAGATCTTGTTTTTGGTCCAAGAGGTGCAGATGCCGTATTTGCTTCTGGCCCAGCACTCAATATAGTCAACCAGCTTTACGCTTATTACAACGTAACCGATAACTTCAAATTAACTCTAGGTAATTTCAATACCTTTTTAGGTTATGAGGTAATTTCTCCTACCGCTAACTTTAATTACTCAACCTCATACATGTTTTCATACGGACCTTTTTCACATACAGGTTTGAAAGCCGATTTCACGCTAAGTGACAAATGGAGTTTGGCTGTTGCGATCATGAATCCGACAGATTACACCGATTTCAATCCATCAAATGAATATGTCGGAGGGCTTCAAATAGGATATTCAACCGATGCAGGCAGTGCTTACTTGAATGTTTTGTCAAGTGAAGATTTCTTTCAAATAGACTTGACCACGGGATGGGATTTAAGTGAATCCTTTTATTTGGGTATCAATGCAACGTCTCAGACAGGTGATGCCTCGGGAGATTTTTATGGTGCTGCAGGCTATCTACAATTGGCGATTTCTGATAACGTCGCCATAGGCGTAAGAGGAGAATATTTTAGTGATGGTAATGGCGTAGCAATTGCTGGAGATGAAAGTGTTTTTGCAACTACTTTCAGCGCTCCGATTACGAGTGGAAGCTTAACTATAATTCCTGAAATTAGATTAGATGCTTTGTCATACGATGGTTTTGTTGATGGAGAGGGAACAGTGGGCTCTTCATTGTCTTCATTTGTACTTGCAGCAGTTTACAGCTTCTAAGAAAATCATCAAAATAAGATAAATAGCCAAATAAAAAGTCTTACTATTTTCTAATTAAGGTTTATTTTTTACCTTTACTCTAAGTTAAATTCATAATTATTGAAGAAATAGGTTAAAAATAAACCTTGATTTAATCGAATTAATTAAAAAAATCTAAAAATCACGTAAAATTATACCTTGTTATGACAAAAGCAAATATTCTTAGAAGGCCTTCATCTAAACTCGAATACATTTGGTTAGATGGTTATACACCAACGGCTAATTTAAGAAGTAAGACAAAAATTGAGGCCGATTTTGGAGGTAAATTGAAAGATTGCCCTATGTGGTCCTTTGATGGAAGTTCTACGCTTCAAGCGGAAGGGGGATCCTCTGATTGCCTACTTAAGCCCGTCGCTATTTACCCTGATCCCGCGAGAACCAATGGATACTTAGTAATGACAGAAGTACTCAATGCCGATGGAACTCCTCATATTTCCAATGGTCGTTCGACCATTGATGATGATGATGCTGATTTTTGGTTTGGTTTTGAACAAGAATATTTTCTTTGGGACCCTGAAACCAAGTTACCTTTAGGTTTTCCACGAGATCAAACACCACAAGGCCAATTCTATTGCTCGGTGGGTGCTTCCAATACCTTTGGAAGAGAAATGGTAGAGAAGCATATTGACTTGTGTATTGATGCAGGAATTAATATTGAAGGGATTAATGCAGAGGTGGCTGCCGGCCAATGGGAATTCCAATGTTTCGCTAAAGGAGCAAAACAAGCCGGAGACGAGATGTGGGTGGCAAGATATTTACTTGAGCGATTAGGGGAAGAGTACGGATTGGCCATCAATTGGCATCCCAAACCCTTAGGAGCGACAGATTGGAATGGTTCAGGTATGCATGCCAATTTCTCTAACGAAATGTTACGTACTTGTGGAAGCAAAGAGACATATGATCAAATTTGTGAAGCTTTTAGACCTACGGTTAAAGAACATATTGCTGTATATGGTGCGGATAATGATAAGAGATTGACAGGTGAGCATGAAACGGCTGCAATTACAGATTTCAGCTACGGTGTATCTGATAGAGGTGCTTCGATAAGAATCCCTTTAATGACTGTCGAGAAAAATTGGAAGGGCTGGCTTGAGGACAGGAGACCCGCCTCCAACGGTGATCCTTATAAAATTGCAGCAGTGATTATAAGGACAGTTAAATCTGCTGACGTATAATTTAGATTATATTCACTTGAGAAATGGGGATGTGCTGACGCGCATTCCTTTTTTTATTATTAAAAAGCGCTAATTAACTGAGAGGGTTTTTAGATACCCATTCAATTGATTTTAGTAAAGTTTTGCAAACCTCTTTGATTTCAATTTTTGAAATAGTAAGGGGTGGGGCGATCCGCATGCTGTTGTTACAAAACAAAAACCAGTCTGTGATAATCCCAGCTTCTAAGGCTCTGTCAATTATTCTTTTAAGAACTTCATAAGATTCGAATTCTATGGCCATGAGCAAGCCCTGATTTCGAATCGACTTGATTAGATCATGTTTGAGTAATTTCTTAAACAACAAGGCTTTTTTAGCAACCTGATCAATTAAGTTTTC
>DBBU01000069.1:5304-14437 GCA_002292365.1 Flammeovirgaceae bacterium UBA976 | reverse complement strand
CCGTCGATGAATTGGCTATCAAAAACAAGTTCATCATTGACAAAGGCATAGACTCTGTTGTCTATTTTAGAAAAAGCGATACTGAAATCTGGAGTTTGAGTGATTGGGAACAAAGCATAAATGAGCCAAAAAGAACCTATCAATTTCATTTAAATGAAGCTTAAATTCAGACCAAGCGCAAGCATATCTATTTTTCTTGCACCTTACCGTAAATTACTTCAATGGCTTGACCGATCGTGACCATTTCCATGATGGCATCATCCTCGATCATGATATCATATTTCTCTTCAACATCCAATACGATATCTACAATGTGTGCCGAGTTTATTTTGAGGTCATTGATGAGATCATGTTCAGGGGTAAGCTTACCTAGTATTTCCTTATCTGGGACATAAACGGCAATGATTTCTTTTAATTGTTCTTGAATTGTATCCTTATCCATCTTTCCATTTTCTAAGTACTATGCTGCAATTTAAATCACCAAAACCAAAATTGGCTTTAATAGCGGTATTAATTTCTTTATGAACGGTCTTCATAGGAATACGCTCCAATGGGATTTCTGCAGTAATATCAGGATTTACTTTTTTGATATTGTAGTTCCCGTGAACAAATGATTTTTCCATTTGAATTAGGGTAGCCACCAATTCGATGGATCCGGCCCCTGCAATACAATGTCCTATCATTGATTTAGGTGTGTTGATGAGTGGAAATTTATCTTGAGCGCCTCCGAGCGCCTTCTTCCAATTCTTTATTTCAGTGGAATCACCTTTTGTACCGGTCAGATGTCCACTGATAAGATCTATTTCATTACTAGCTACCTTTGCTTCGCGTAAGCTATTTTTCATACATTGAATTACCGCATTTAAATTAGGAGCCGTCATACTTCCCCCATCTCTTAAACCGCCAGAATTGACATAAGTACCCAAGATTTCGGCATAGATCTTAGCCCCACGACTTTGAGCACTTTCAAGTGTCTCCAACACCATGGCCCCTGATCCACTTCCCGGAACAAATCCAACGCTACTGTCGCACATGGGCCGCGAACCATTGGTTGGATCTTCGTTAGAATCACTGGTGAGTATCCGCATCGCATCAAAGGCACCCCAAATAAAAATCCCATCACCTTCGGTACTTCCACATAGCATTCTTTTGGCCTTTCCTAATTTGAGGTGTTCATAGCCTAGTAATACCGATTCAGTACCTGTAATGCATGCTGAGGAGTTCGATAATATCCTATTGCCTAGACCTAAAATTTTGTTTAGATAGGCTGCTGCTCCACTGCTCATACTTTCAGGGATCGCCCGTGAACCGAGTCGCTTATTATCACCCGCTAATATTTTAGAAAACACAGCATGATTAGATCCGTCGAGACCCAAAGCTCCAGAACCGATAATCATACCAGAATCGAAATCTATTTGATTTTGATGATGGATTAAGCCAGCGTTTTCCCAAGCTTCAAATCCCGCGAGACAGGCATAGATAATAGCATTATTATCTAGCTTATTTTGATAATAATCATCAAAATAGCGCGCTTTATAATCCTCAGTAATCAGCGGCTTACCTGCAATTTGGCATCTGAAATTTAATGACTGAGATTCTTCAAAAAAACGAATACCTGAGCGTCCTTCCTTTAATGCTTTTTCAAAATCTGCTGCGCCTAACGCGTTTGGCGCCACAACTCCAATGCCTGTGATGACAACTCTATTATTGATCAATTTTATCTTTATTTACAATCATACCTGAAAATTCACCTTTGCAAACTACTTGATTCGTGATAACATTTTTACAGGTTACCAAACATTTTAATTTATTGAATCGATAATATATTTTTTTGGAAGTTATTTCAAGCTGATCTTCAGGATATACGGGACCTAAAAAATCCACTGCAGCAGAGGTGAATATGGGTACAAGCAGCGCTTCTTGACCCTTTAATTTTTCTTTGGCAAGGTAAATCCCATAACAAACTAATCCAATTTGAGCCATGATTTCAATTAAGATGACTCCGGGTGTTATGGGATTATTAGGAAAATGTCCTTGATAAAAATATTCGTCTTTTTTAAGTTGATAATAACCTTTTGATCCATTTTCAGTAACTTCTTCTAACGCATCAACAAATAAAAAGGGCGGCCCATAGGGCAGTGCCCCTATAATTTCTTTTAGTGATTCACTCATCCCATTAAATGTTCTCCACCATCGACAAACATTACATTACCATTGATCCAATTTGATTCAGGTAGGGTCAATAGATAAATGGCGTTGGCAATATCTTCGGGTAGTGTCATACGACCCAAGGGGTTTCTGTTTGAGGCTTCC
Source organism: Flammeovirgaceae bacterium UBA976 (assembly GCA_002292365.1). GTDB lineage: Bacteria > Bacteroidota > Bacteroidia > Cytophagales > Cyclobacteriaceae > UBA4465. Next base: position 12,124 of record DBBU01000069.1, on the reverse strand, counting down.
TCAATGAGTTCTTCATAATTAGGGATGAATCGCAATGAAGGGGTATCTGTAATTCCGGCATTGATGCAATTGACTCGTACGCCAAAGGGAGCAAGTTCTACTGCTAAGTATTTGGAGAGTATTTCTAAAGATGATTTGGCCATAGCTACCGCGCCATAACCTTTCCAATAACGGGCACTACCTGCAGAGGTCAGGGTGACAAGCCTGCTACCGGACTTCAAGAGGAAATGATCTTTCAAAGTTTGTACCCAAGTTAATACGTTAGTCGCCATGGCATCTATGGTAAGTGCTATGTCTTGCGCTGTGAGGGTGGGTTGATCCTCTTTAGATACAAAAGGCTTTAGATTGCCTCTTGAAAGGGCATGAATAATCAGATCAAAGGAAAGATTTGGGATCTGAGCAGTAATCAAAGCAAGGGTTTCATTGATCCTTTCTTTATTGGTACCATCTACATTAAAACTGATTACTTTTCTCCCCGTTTTTTTCATTTCATCAAGATGTTCATTGAAGACAGGCATCAAAGATCGTCTGTCTCTGTGGATGATGATCAGATTAAAACCATTTTTACTTAATTTTTGGGATGTGGCCAGGCCCATACCACTTGATCCACCGATAATTAAAGCCCATTTTTCCATATTATATAGATTTTATAAAACATCTTCTACGGATAACCGTAGTTACGTTTCCTCTAAACTCATTCCAAAGATTAATGACATTGTGATTATCCTCAAGCATAATAGCGGTGTTTACTGTATCTACCTTTTTTTTAATAAAATTAGATAAAAGTTCAACAAATATTAACTGACTGGCTCCTAACTTTTGATATTGAGGGTTTACACCGATAAGCAGCATATCCAAGGTATCATTCTTCCGAAAGGCATGAAGTAAGTGAATAAATCCAAAAGGATAAAGCTTTCCTTTGGCTTTTTGAAGTGCTTTCGAGATGGAAGGTAAAGTAATTGCGCAAGCTACAACTTCATCTTTTTCATTGACGATGATGGTTACAAATTCTTTTCTAACGAAACCTAAATAGGCATCGACGTAATAATCAATTTGTTTATCGGTTAAAGTATAAAATCCATAAAGATTTGTGAAAGAACTATTCAATGTTTGAAAGATGCCTTTTGAATAGGTTTTTATTTGAGATTTACTTTTTATTTTCTTTGCCTCAAGTTTGAATCTGGTTTTGATTAAAGAGGCACCTCTCACCATTCTTTTGGGTAATTCTTTGGGGACTTCACCACGCCCTTCTAGCCAATCACAAGCTTTTGAAAATCCAAGACTTTCAAAATGAGAAGCATAATAAGGGAAATTATAAATAGTTGCTTGCGTAGCTAATTCATCAAAACCCTCGATTAAAGTACCTTCAAAGTCAAAATCCGTAAATCCCAAGGGTCCATGAATACCGGTAATACCAAACGGTTTGGCCCAATCAATGATACCTTGGATCAGGGCAGTAGATACTTTTTTATCATCAATGAAATCAATCCAGCCAAATCGAACGAGGTTTTTATCTTCTTTTTCGGCATCCAACATGATTCCAGCGATTCTACCCACAATCACACCCTCTTTTAAGGCCAACAATAATTTTACCTGACTGATTTCAAAGGCTGGATTTTTTGGAGTCAGGGAGCTGAGTTCAAAATCAATAAGTGGGGGGACGTAGGAGGGGCAATTTTTGTATAAATTGAAAGGGAATTTAATGAATTTCAGAAGTGTGGGTCGGTCTTTTACTTCTACTAATACTAGACTCATGTAAAATGCTTTTCTTTAAAAATGATCATGCGACATTTCTTTTATATAAATGAGTTCATTGATTTCATGCTATAGCTCAGGCTTCTGTAATTAAGTAAATTTTTCATTCTACCTAATAGCCAGCACTTCCCTCTCATTCATTTTTTTATACACTGTCTCGATTCTTATTTCTAAAAGCGAGAATAAATATTACCCAAAGCTAATTGAATTCTCAATAATTGTACTTTTTATATTCTTTGTTCAGTACTTTTTTTATTGAGCAGACATAGGTTATCAAAGAGCAGGAGCATGAACATTTACTTTTGAACGGTTTAATACATTAAAGTATTTGACCTTCTTAAAAAGGGTACTCTATTTAACTAAAAAGGTGGGGTCATAGAATGAAAAAAACAGTCATTATTGATGGGCTTCAATAGACAAAGGAACCTCTAATTTTTTTGCACATTGATAGATGGTATCAATAGCAAAATCTATCTGCTCACGGGTATGTGTGGCCATTAAAGAAAATCTAATCATAGAATTCTTTCGGGAAACCGCTGGTGCTGCGATTGAGTTAACAAAAATGCCTTTTTCCAGCAATAGCATGGCCATTTCATGTGTTTTTTTATCATCTTTAATGAACAAGGGGATGATAGGGGTTTCAGTTTTTCCGGTATCGAATCCCAGTGAATTAAATGCGGCAATGGCGTATTCGGTATTCTTTAGAAGTTGAAGTCTCAAGGAATCATCAGATTCAATAATATCTAAAGACGCAAGTGCCGCTCCCACTGCAGCAGGCGTGGGACTTGCACTGAAGACCAATGAACGTGAGTTATGTTTAATATATTCGACCGTATGTGCGTCACTTGCGATGAATCCACCTATTGAAGCCAATGATTTACTAAAAGTCCCTCCAATAAGATCCACTTGATCTTCAACATCAAAATGAGAAGCAGCTCCTGCACCGTGTTCTCCAATGACTCCTATGGCATGGGCACAATCTGACATGACTACTGCGTTGTATTGTTTTGCGAGTTGGGTGATTCCTTTGAGATCAGCCAAATCACCTTCCATACTAAAAACACCATCTACTACGATCAATCTCATTTCGGCATCTACAGATTGCTGGAGCTTTTGCTCTAAGGAAATCATGTCGTTGTGCTTAAACATTACATAAGGAGCCTTAGAAAGGCGCGCCCCTTCGATAATAGAAGCATGGTTAAGACGATCTAAAATAATGGAATCATTGGGCTCGGTAATCGAAGGGATAACCCCTAAGTTGACCTGAAATCCGGTAGTGAATAAAAGTACAGCTTCTTTATTTAAAAAACGTGCCAGTCGGTGTTCTAATTCTATATGTAGGTCGGTTGTCCCGTTTAACAATCGAGAGCCAGCGACACTGCTGCCATATTTTTTTATAGCATTCTCACTGGCTATTTTAACCTTAGGATGTGTGGTAAGCCCCAAATAACTATTGGATCCAAACATTAACGCTTTCTTTCCATTTACCATAACCGAAGTGCCTTGCTCGGATTCAATCACACGAAAAAAAGGATACAAGTCTTGTTTTCGCAACAGTTCAGGTGCCATTAATTTATTGAATCGGTCGGAGAGTATTTTGGTCATGCTAAAGTGAGCAAAAGTAATTATTAACTTTTTTAAAACATTACTTGAACCATATAAATTCAATTTTTTTAAAAAGCGATTGTTAATTAAAAAAAAACAGGAATCGGCTCTTTTTTTGATAAAATTATGATTGAATCTTGAAAAGAGTTTGTCCTGTAACGGTCCATAATTCCATGAAATATTTATAGAGGCTCATGAAAGGCTTTAAATAATAATTCTGTTTTGTTTATTTTTTTAGCAGTTTTTGAATGTCCTATCTAGAATATTGATTGTAGTTTTTTTGGGAGATATTTTGGGAATTAAAAATAGGAGCCTCTGCGTCACAATATAAACAGATAGCAACACATTAGATTAAGAAAAATTTAAGAAATAGGCTACTTCAATAACTGAAAGGGATTTCGATTTTAGTCTGATCCCAAGCAAGTTTCAATGCGGCCTCATTTTCATTGAGAGTTTCAAACTTGATGGCAAAGGCCTCAACAACCTCATTCGTGGACTTTACCTTCACGTTAAGTCTGAGTACATCTTTTTTACTATCGTATCGATAGGCGCCCCAGATATCAACATCCGTATTGAAAATGAGGGTCCATTCATCTTTTTCTGGAATGGTAAACAAAGTGTAAGTACCAGCGGGTAATGTTTTTGAGCCAAATGTAAGTGGCTGGTAAGCAATGAATTCAGTAGCTTCATTGGCACCGGTTCTCCAAATTTTTCCGTAAGGAACCATCTTACCAAAAACAAGTCTATTGTTTTTTTGAGGTCTGCCATAGGTAATACGTGCTACCGCTTTTTCTCCGGGCGAGTGATCATGAGCAAAGTTATCAGGCAAATACGCCATATCCATAGGGCTCTTGTCTATACCTTTAAATTCTTGGGCTTTGACGGGTTGAAGAGTGGACGCTAGCGCTATACAGATGAGGACTAAAATATTTTTCATGTTTATTATGTTTAAATATGGTTATAAAGTTAAAGATATCGACTTCAAATACCAGCTAGTCATAGCTATATATTTAATGTTCAATCAACTGGTAATGTCTGGCTATAGCCTTAAATTCGGTCAATTGATTAATAATCCAATCAGGGGATTCATTGAGTTCGCTGGCCATGATTTGAGCTACTTGTGGTGCAATCCTTAAAGATTCATTAACATCAAGAAAGAGGCCCCTGACCCTTCGGGCGAGCATATCTTCCAAAGTTCTGGCCATTTCATGGCGGACCGCCCAGATAACCTGTGAGGCTTTTAGAGGCAAGCTTTTGCTTATTAGTTCCCCATAAACTGGAATTTTATCTTCAAGATCAAGTAAGGCTTGCTTCTCAATACCGTAAACCGCTAGCGGATCTTCCGTGAGGTTGAGACTTTCATCATATCCAAAAATGGGTAGATTGTGCGTAGTGCATGGACTCGCTTTTAGTTGACCTATAAGCATGGCTTGGTCAACGGTATCTTCTGCCATCTTTCTATAAGTGGTCCACTTGCCACCAATGACTGTGATCAACCCACTGGTGGAAATCATGACTTTATGATGACGTGAAATTTCTTTGGTTGTTTGTTTGTTGCCTTCAGGTTTTGCCAAAGGCCTTAAACCTGAGAAGATACTTAAAATATCTTTTTTTGTAGGTTTTTTAGTTAAATATTGACTGGCTGTTTCTAAAATGAATTCTACCTCATCTAATTGAAAGTGGGGTTCAAGCAGGGGTTTCTCCACAATGGTGTCAGTAGTGCCCACAATCACCTTATTTAGCCAAGGTACGGCAAATAAAACCCTGCCGTCTTTTGTATGCGGCACCATGATGGCATATTTATCAGGAAGAAATGAAGGGTCAAGGACAATATGTGTCCCTTGACTGGGCTGAATCATTTCTTTGGCACTAGGATCATCCATTTTTATCACGGCATCGGCAAAAACACCGGTTGCGTTGATCACCACCTTAGATTGAATATGATGTTTCTTATGTGTTTCGAGATCTAAGGTAATAACACCTTGAACGATGTCCTCCTCATTTTTTATGATTTTCTCAACTTTCATATAGTTGAGAAGGACCCCATCAAATTGAGCAGCGGTTTTGGCCAAGCTGATGGCCATGCGAGCATCATCGAACTGACCATCAAAATAGATGACACCACCTGCCAATTCTTTTTGATCAATGGTTGGTATGTGACGAATGGTTTCCTTTACCGAAAGTCTTTTTGAAGTGCCAATGCCCAAATCACCCGACATAAAATCGTATAATTTAAGTCCTAATTGATAGAAAGGACCGTCCCACCAACTGTAGTTAGGAATAACAAAAGCCTGATTAGAGACGAGATGGGGCGCATTTTGAATCATTAAACCCCGTTCTTTCAGAGCCTCTAAGACCAAGGAGATATCGCCTTGTTGAAGATATCGTACCCCTCCATGTACGAGTTTAGTAGATCTACTTGAAGTTCCTTTTGCAAAATCATGTTGCTCGAGTAGTAAGGTTTTATAACCTCGAGCAGCCGCATCTACGGCAATACCCAATCCAGTGGCGCCGCCACCGATGACTAAAACATCCCAAATACCCTCATGACTTTGGAGTTTTTGAAGCATGGTATCGCGATTCACGCTGAGATCCAGTTCTTACTTCGGTCAATGGCTTTCTTCCAATTTTTACGCATTTTAGTAGCGTTGGGATCAGATTGAGGGCTGAAAATTTTCTCTGGTTCCCAAATCTTTTTAATTTCTTCGAGATCCTTCCAGTAACCTGTCGCCAAACCAGCAAGAAATGCTGCACCTTGGGCGGTAGTTTCGATAATTTTGGGTCTGATGATATCTAAGTTGGCCACATTGGCTTGAATTTGTAGGAGTAAGTTATTGGCCGTAGCACCTCCATCTACTCTTAATTCTGTGATTTTAATACCTGAATCCTTCTCCATAGTATCCAAAATGTCTAAGTTTTGAAGGGCGATGGCCTCCAGGGCTGCCCTTGAAATGTGGCCTTGTGTGGTACCTCGAGTAATTCCGACCATAATTCCCGTACCGTAAGGATCCCAATGCGGAGCACCTAATCCCACAAAACCAGGAACGAAAACCACACCTCCTGAGTCGGTTACGGTTTCGGCCAATACTTCAATTTCACTTGCAGATTTAATAATTTTTAGATTGTCTCTCAGCCATTGGACGAGGGCACCACCGATGAATATGCTACCCTCAAGAGCATAAGTGACCTCATCCCCAATTTGCCAAGCTACGGTGCTTAATAATTTGTTTTTTGAGGAAATGAGGCGGGGACCCGTATTCATGATAAGAAAACAACCCGTTCCGTAAGTACTTTTGGCCATACCTGATTCAATACACATTTGACCAAACAAAGCAGATTGCTGATCGCCTGCAATACTACTTATTGTTATGGGATGGCCAAAATGATCCTCATGAGAGGATCCATAATTATGGCTACTCGGTTTGACTTGCGGAAGCATAATTTTCGGAATCTCAAAAAG
>DBBU01000069.1:0-5234 GCA_002292365.1 Flammeovirgaceae bacterium UBA976 | reverse complement strand
CGAGCCCCCTCTACGTGATCCAAAAGCCATTTTATTTTGGAAGCTGAAAAATAAGCATCGATAAGTAAACCTGTTTTTTGTTGAATTAAGGATTCTAGGCCTTTTAATTTTAATGTTTCGCAGTAATCTGCAGTTCTTCGGTCTTGCCAAACGAGGGCTTTGTGAATAGGTTTTCCAGTTTTTTTATTCCAAACAATAGTCGTTTCCCTTTGGTTGGTGATCCCTATGGCTTCGATATCTGAGGCCTTAATTTCATTCTTTTTTAATACATTAATTATGGTATTTTTTTGGGTAGTCCAAATTTCTTCAGCATCATGCTCCACCCATCCTGGCTTTGGAAAAAATTGCTGAAATTCTTTTTGACTGACACCCACTATTTGTCCAGATTTATCAAAAATAATAGCTCTTTCACTGGTAGTACCTGCGTCAATAGTTAAAATATATTTGGACATATATGCTTTTGTTAGGGAAAAGTTCAAAAAAAAGTTTAAACTTGAAATTAAGAAATTTTTAATCATTTTTAGAGTTAAATGAATACTAAATGAGTCCTTATTTAGCAGAATTTATAGGAACTACCGTTTTAATCTATTTGGGAAATGGTGTCAATGCCAATGTATCCCTTAAAAAGACCTATGGTAATGAAAGTGGATGGCTTGTGATCTCCTTGGCATGGGGATTGGCTGTGTTTATAGGTGTTGTCATTGCTGGGCCATTTAGTGGGGGTCATTTAAATCCAGCAGTATCTGTGGGTTTAGCCGTCGCAGGGAAATTCAGCTGGAGCTCGGTCCCAGGATATATTTTAGCACAAACGTTAGGGGCTATAATGGGTGCCTTTTTGGTTTTTATTCAATACAAAGATCATTTTAAAGCGACCATTGACTCTAGTACCAAACTAGGTGTATTTGCTACCGCACCGGCTATTAAAAATAATTTCAATAATTTATTATCTGAGATCTTAGGTACAGGTATGCTGGTTTTTGGAGTTTTTTATCTCATCGATGGAGAGGGTATAGGTTCTCTAAATGCCTTGCCCGTTGGATTGCTGGTGACTGTTATAGGATTGTCTTTGGGAGGTTCTACGAGTTATGCCATCAACCCTGCTCGAGATTTGGGACCTCGGATTTTTCATGCACTGATGATAGATAAGAACAGTGATTGGAAATATGCTTGGATTCCCCTTTTGGGACCCTTTATAGGCGCTTTTTTAGCGGCCTCCTTATTTAAAGTCTTATGACTCAGGTCAATTGAGGATGATGGAATTACCTTCTTATAGATTTAACCAATAAGTTATTTTAAAAGAAATGGCTCGATATTTCACAGCCCCAATTTGAAAAAAGCCGTCGATTTGGTTGTACGCAAAATAATTATCGGTATAAACCAAGTAGAGATCTGATACAGGTTTGAACCTCCATTGAAGTCTCGAATTGATGTTTAGGTTTTCAATCTGGCTGTTGTATTGCACATAGGTAGTCCAAAATAATTTTTTAGTGAATGTGAAATCAAATTTAGGACCGATAAGATAGAGCTGACTAGAGTTGTATGGACTAGGTAGCTTAATGCGATTATATGTAATGTCTATGGAGGTTGTTCCAAAAGGCTGATACCTATATCCCAGGGTACCACTGAAGTTGAGTCTATGTCCATTGAAATATTGACCGGAATTGGTTTTTAATCTAATATTAAGCTTTCTTCTTTCATTGGAAGTCCAGGACGCTATGATGAAGTTGTAATAATAGGAGTCATTTTCTAGGAGTTCTTGTCCCTCACTACCGCTAGGATCAAAATCAGAGGTGAGTCGGGTAAATTGTTTTCGTAATCTAAAGTCCAATGACGAGGTATTATTAAATTTGATGCGATAGAGGAGATTCATATCCCAATCTAATAAACCTACCGATTGTCTTCCTAAAATATCAAAATCAAGACCTGGACCATGACTTTGAACTTTGCTTGATTTTGGGAAATAACTATATCGGATCGTACTGGATAACTGTCGTATATCTGTTCTTTTGACATAGCCTACTTCTGGATTATAGCCTGCACCTATTTGCTGAGAGAAAACATACCATGTCCAGTTGATTGTATTATAGGATAAGTAAGTCCCCATGGCATGGGCTTTATCAACTTGAACTTGATCAAAGGAGTGATGGAAAAAAAGATTACCGCTCCATTTATTGTCTGAGGAAAGTAAATTAAAGTCAAGTCCTGCGGTTTGATTGGAAGCTACTTTATAACTGCTATCACCAAGGTTAAGTTTGACTGGTTGCTTATTGACAAAAATAAAGTCTAGGTTAGATCTCGTGAGTACTTTTTGTTGTACGGTGGCTACAGTATAATTGATGCCCGGCTGCTGAATAGAGGCATCACTTGCCCCCTGCATATTCAATAAACCGACACGGGTGTTTTGGGAAACCTTCCCACTCAACCTGAGTCCATAAGGGATGGGATTTTGTAGGGTTAGGCCGGTAGCGGTATCAGTGGCAATGCCAATTCTTCTTGAAAAGAAAGGTCGGGTATTTCGGTTACCATTATTGGCGAAAAGGTCAGCATTTTCCAGAAAAAATTGTCTTTTTTCTGGAAAAAAAATTTCGAATCGATCAAGGTTGGTCACCTGGTCATCGACTTCAACTTGAGAAAAATCTGGATTTACAGTGAGATCTAGATTCAGGCCAGAGCTGATACCATATTTCATATCAAATCCAATGTTTCTTGGATAGTCAACTTTTTTATTATTAAAAAAATCTTTACTAACCCCTGAGGTGATAAATGGAATTACAGATATGTTGGCTCCTGTTTTCTTGGTGGGAACATCCCAAATAAGTTTTTGATTACTTGCCATATTTCCAATGGATAAATTTCTCGGTATATATGACCATGAGGACTTCTCAGTAGTTTTGCTATCTATCCTATAAAAATTGATATTCCATTCCTTTTGATTTTCATTGTAACGCAACGTACTGAAAGGAATAGCCATTTCGACCGTCCAGTAACCATCATAAACTTTTGAAGCGCCATCCCACTTATTATCCCAATCAAAACTATAAGCATCTCTACCAGAGCCTCCATTTGAGATGAAACCTTCCCTTCTGACCCCAAAAGGATTCATTCCAAATATGGTGCCATTGGTTTTGTCTTGAAAAGGATCAAATATTACAGAAAAGCTATCATTTCCTTCACCGCGAAAATCCCTTCTTAAGGAAGTAGTCACATATTTCCTGGGCCCCGATGCATTGTACAATTTGGCCCCTATATAGATGTTCTGGTCATCATAGCGGATATACACTACCGTTTGAGCAAGGGCCAAAGAGGTATCTGAAGGAAAATTTTGCTTAAAATTATAGGCAGAATCACTTTGCTTCCATGCCATTTCATCGAGTATTCCATCCAAAATTATTTTTTCTGAGGTTTTTTTAATGTTAAGGGTATTTGTTTGGGAAGCGAAATTTTGGGAACTAATCGGTTGGACTAGAAATAAGCTGAGAAAGAACTGAAGCGTGATTTTTTTCATTCAGCGCAAAACTATTATGGATTGCACAAAAACAATGTTCTTTTACATTAACGGCGATGGGTTTTTAAAATTGGTTCAGATTAAGGTTTAATATTAATGTCAAGCCTGATTTTAGGATGCATTTTTTTGGCATAAATAGCATTTAAAACTTCAAAATTTAACTCAAATGAGCTTAATGATTCAATTGTTTTGACCGACAAGGTGGTGCTGGTTTGGGGATTTAATTGGATTATATCCGTTGCGTGATAAAAAGAAAAATCAGATTCATTATTGAGTAAATAGGTTGCGTCCGAATGATTGAAAATGACGACATTAGCAATTTGAGTTTCCTTATTTCCATACATTTGATAATAAGCGGTATCGACAACTAAAGAGGACTCAATTAAAGGAATGAGGTATTTTTCTTGACCAATGAGACTATTCTGATACCAGGCGACCGTCCTGCCCTCAAACAAGGCTTCTTTGACACCCAACTCTGAACGTTCTTTTGCGAAAACTAAGGTTACAGATCTATGGCCTCCTCCTGGAATATCAAATAGCCAATCAATCAATTCATGAATATCTGAGGTCCCTAAAATGGTTAACTCATGTTCATTGGCTATGGTTAGTGCTTGATCAGCGAAGGTATTTTCGTTAGTTACCTCAACCCCATGAAGTAAACCTTCTTTCATTAATGCTTCATGAATGGATGATAACTCGGTAATGCCCTGTGTACTCTGACCTATCCAATTAGGATGGTTCCAAAAGATGAAAGCACCTTGTTTTTTGGCCTCTCGAAAGGCGTCTATATAATCATCATGAATCAGCCGATTGGCATCTTTGATAAATAAGGCATTACTGTGCCCAGGGGGTAGATCACGAGTTATTTCTGCCCCATGAATGACAATGAGGTCATAGTTCTTGGCATATTCCTTTGCTAATTCGTAAGAACGATTTCGATCCTTGTGGGGTAAATCCTCCTTGTGGGGTTGGTATTCGAGATGTTCGGTAAGAGCGATAACATCGACACCATCAAAGAGGGCTTCTTTTACCCTAATATCTGGCCATACACTGCCATCAGAAAATACGGTATGCTGATGTAAATCTGAAATAAGGGTTTGATAATCAGGTAGATCAGGAAATTCTATTTTCCGTTGAGTCTGTGCAGATAGTTTTACTTGTGGAACTATAAAAGAGAAGCAGAAGAAGATTAAAGAGGAGCCGGTGATAAGGTTCATGATTTTTTGACTTCAAAGAAATTAATCTTAATTTATCATTAGAAAGTTAATGATAAAAAGGGAGTAAAATAGCTTATTAGATGTATATTTATTTTTTAAAAGTGGGCCTGGCCCAAAATGATTTTCAGCTATTGATAGGATTTTATTTTTGATCTGAAATTTTCAATGAATGATAGACATTTGTTCGAGGATGATTAGGATTATGATTAACAATGTGCTCACTCAAAGACATCAGAATGTGAGTAGTAAAAGATGGATAGAAAAGAATTCTTTTGCAGGTAAGGCTCCTAATTTGGATTTGATTGAAGAGAATTCTTAATTCCTATACGAAGTTTCCTGAATCAGAGAAAACTTAAGGAGGCGAGAAATTCTATAGCTATAAGTAAGGATTGGAGTTGGCCTCTTAGTTTGGTGCTTTTTCTTTTCAAGGATCTCTTCTAAGAACCTATCAATGTTAGTCAAGTTTAGCTTATAATTGTATGTTAAATGCTGTTGATTCAAATAGATCAAAT
>DBBU01000029.1 GCA_002292365.1 Flammeovirgaceae bacterium UBA976 | reverse complement strand
AAACTATTGAATTGCTATGGCAATCTATTAATTAGTTCATATTAACTGGAAGCTCGAATGGTTTACCTATTTATTGCACTTATAGTTTTAATTATACCAAGATATTATCTTTCATACTTATTGAGTAGAGAAACGGCTATGACAACAGGTGATGCTATATTTCACCTGACATTTGTTAAGGAGTTTTACCGTACTGGCGGGAAGCCGATTGATATGTCATGTCTCTATATTTTGGATGAGTCTGAGTCTGATTATCCGTATGGATTTCATAAGTTATTTTATTTATTGGGAATACCTGTTTCATGGCTTGAGAGAAATGGTGGATATTTACCCATAATATCTGATGCACTATTGTTGCTACTAACATACTTTGCGATGAACATTTTCGGGGGGGGGCATTACGAATGGTTATTGTTATTCCCTTTTATTTCTCTCCTTTGGGATAATAATGGCAGAGCAGCACATTTTAGTGAACGAGCCTTTGGCGTTTTATGGGGCAATATCTACCTTTTTTCTGCCGTGGCCTACGTTACAACTACTGAGCTTTATTTTGTTTTGATGGCGGTTGTTTCATTTACTGTTTTTAGTATCTCATCGAAGTTTGCATGGCAGGCAACGTTATTTATCTCGTTACTTATATCGGCATTTAATTTTACTATAGACTTTGTGGTGATCTACCTAGGATGTTTCTTAGCAAGTATATTCATAACTCAAGGCTATTCACTAAAGGTTCTGAAAGGCCTTATCCGACATAGTTATTTCTACCAATCCTATTTGTCGCAACGCTATTTATCCCTGAAGAGTAGTTATGGTGATTTGTTGAAGTTTAACAACTGGTCAAGTTACATATACATGTTGTCTAATAATTCTATATTGAAAGTTTTATATGGGATTCCTTTCCTTTTGGTTATGCTTATTAGTCCTTCGACTATAGAGGCATATCCTTTGGGAATGTTTTGGCTGGTAGCTTCAGTATTTCTCGTTTTTCTAACTGCTACAGAGGCACTGAAATTTCTGGGGGAACCTGAAAGATATCTTGAGTTTGGAATTATTCCTGCTTTTTTGCTGATTTCATTCATTTCGGTAAGCTCTCTGAATATACTGATTATTATAATTGTATGCCTGGCTTCCCTTTTGCCTTTATTAACAAAAATATATACTCATTGGAAGGTGCCACAGTCGACGTCTAAGTATCAGAAAGATCTGTCCTCATTAGGAATATGGTTTGATGCTATTGAAGGTAAAAGATGTGTGGCTATTGATTTTAGACTAGCTTTCTTTCTTGGTTATCAGAATAACAAAAATAAATTTCTGACGTTTTTTAGTAATATTGGCAAAGGCGAGCGAGGAGTTGAATACAAGAATATATTAAAAGATTTCTTCCCATTTATCAGTAACGACCTAGCGCCAATTATCAAGAAGTATAAGATCGATCTTATCTTTGTTGCTCGCGGTTCAGTCAATAATCTTCATTCGCAAGTTGGTACATATTACGATTTTAGTAATTTCGAACTAGTATATTCTAGTGATTCTTTTTTTGTCTTTAAGGTAAGGTATAAAGGGGAGTGAAATTTAATGCAGTTCATAGAGAGCTTTAAAAAGCTAGGAACTGACGCGGCAACATATGGTTTGAGTACTGCCATTGGTAGGATGATTAGCCTGATTATGGCACCGATACTAACTCGTATTTTTGCACCGAGTGATTATGGCGTAATAGCACTTGTCCAGCTGGCAGTTGGCTTAGTCGTTGTATGTGCTGGAATGAATTTGGGCTCAGGCATAACATATTATTATTTCAAAAATGAGGATGAGAAGGAGCGAGCTAAATTACTGACTTCTGGCTATGCTGTAGTTTTGGCACTGTCATTTTTAATTGCGTTTGCAATGTATGCGCTTGCGCCACAAATTGAGCAACTTCTCCACTCCGGTTCTGGAGAGGATAGTAAACATTTAGATTTAGTCCTTTACCTTAAAATCAGTGCGGTAGGTTTATTTTTTGGGCTAGCAATGAGTGTCGCTCAGACAATACTTAGAATCCTAGGTAAAGCAAAGAAATATTTTTTGGTTGAGTTGACATCACTTTTAGTCAATTTAGTGTGTGTTTTAGTATTGGTTGTGTGGTTGCGAGTTGGAATAGAAGGGGTCTTTTATGCGGGTGTCATAAGTTCCATTGCAGGGTTATTAATAGGAATATTATTCGTTTATGATAGGTTCGCCAGTTCACTTTCTATTCTAATCGTTCTTCCTATTCTGACTTATTCGCTTCCTCAAATGCCGGGTGTTTTAGTGAACTGGCTACAAAGCCAAACAGGACGTTTTTTCATTAATTACTATAGTACATTAACAGAGCAAGGGCTTTATTCTATTGCGTTGACTATAGCTAGTTTATTAGTTTTAGTTACGACTGCTTTTCGCCTTGCGTACGACCCTTACGCAGTATCCATTATGAAAAGCCCAGATGCTAAGAATATTTATGCGAAAACATTTTCAGTTTATGCTTTGATTTTTGGGTGCTTCCTCGGTTTCGTTGTTGCTTTTGCGAAACCGATGTTGGTAGTGCTAACACCAAGTGAATATCATGCAGCGCATAAAATGGTTTTTCTATTAGCTGCAGCAGGTTTTTTGATGGGGCTTAATAATATCCTAGCTACGGGTATTTGGTTAAGTCGCCGAACTGTATTTACTTCCTATGCCCAAATTATCACTCTTGTAGTAGTAGTCATTGCTAACAGAATATTGGTCCCAGATTATTTTGCGTTTGGGGCGGCCTTTTCTTTTTTACTCGGTTCATTTGCACAATCGCTAGCTTACTACTGGTTTGCTCAAAGACTTATCAATATTCCGTATAAGTTTTGGAGAGTTATGATATTTGTAGCGGTGACGATATGTGTGGGTTGGTTCCATTCTTTTTATGTGGATTCGATGAGTTTCTTCACATCAGTCCTCTTTGGACTTTGTACCTTCATACTTATGTGTATAATATCACTGTATATTATTACAACCAGAGATGAACGAAAATTTGCCTTTAAATATCTGCGTAACAGGTATTCTAAGCATTATCACGAGCTTTGATAATATGTGGAACGTTTTTGACCAAAACTATATTTGTTGCTGAGTTTTTATTCGGTGTTCAAAAATACTGAAATTTATTTGAGGCAAGGCTTTACGTGAGACAAAGTTGGTTTACTGTAATGAAATGTAAAGGCTTCTTGAAATACATGGTAGCTGTTGGTTCTCGTCCGTACGTATTTTATCGTTCTCTTCTGAACGCTCTGAAGAAAAAACGTATTTTGAGTCGTACAAATGATCCCGCACTTGTTTTTCATCAGGATATGACAGAGGTTACTGCCCTTGAAAATTGTGGTGAAGAAAGATGCCTCACACTGCCATGTAGCTTAGTTATTCAGCCAAATAAGTACCAATTCAAAAGTATTTGCTTTAATTGTCATGAACCAGGCATATACCGCTTTGCTAATCCTCAATACGAAAACAGGCAACATCTTATTCTAGACGTGAAAGATCCTATTGCTAGTGTAATGTTTGTCGCTTTGACCTGTATGCGTGGTAATCGGGATGATAATTTGAATCATTCGACTTTGGAATGTATTGCACAAACTCGATTCTTGGTCATGACATGTGGACCCTTAGTTGCCTTTGCACATAATTTACTTTCTCAATATGGCATTCAAAGCCGTATAGTCCATGCACATACCATTGAGTCACTCAATACATATGATAATGGACATACGATGCTTGAGGTCTGGAGTGAAGTGTTGAGTAAATATGTTGTAGTGGATCTTGATAAGAAATGTATTTTTCAAAGACAGGGGATACCTCTCTCGTTATATGAATATAGCAATGCGTTACGAACTCAAAAAGAAGTGATCTATCAATGGGCAACATCAGCTATAATGATAGACTGGCTTGGCTATAATGAGCGCGCTACACGATATGATTACAGCTTCATAGAGTACGCTATTCATGCTACACAGAACGGCAGGGAATCAAGTTTAGAGAGGATATGTCAAATGCCAATTTTTTATGAGGGCGGCTCTGCCTACGCTTGTGCATGGAATGAGGAGTGCAAGCTTGCCGTTGATAGTCATTCTACGAAATTAGTTGCTCTTCAACCGGAGGACTTTTTTGAACGGTTTTATCGAAAATAAGAACTATTAGGTAATAATGAGTACCTCCTAAACATTTCTCATAGAGATATATGAATTGCTTGACGAGGCCTTACTTATTAAAAGACAGTTTTAGCCAAGAGGAGTATTTAATTGTTAAGTAAACCTAAGGTATTGGTGACTGGTGCCAACGGGCTTTTAGGCCGGAATTCCATACAATTACTTTGTGATGAATATGAGGTTTATGCGGCGGTACATATAATGCCGAGAGAGCCTGTTGATCACGTAAAATATATAATGTTGGATTTGTCCGAGCAATGGTCCGTTGAGGAATTACCGAGTAATTTAGATGTCATTATCCATTTGGCCCAGTCTTCAAGGTTTAGAGAGTTTCCTGAACAATCGCCTGATATATTTAACGTTAATATAAGTTCTACGGCGCGATTATTAGATTTTGCATGGCGCACTAACGTGAAAAAATTTGTTTATGCATCTTCTGGGGGGATATATGACTCAAGCGAAACTGCTCTTGATGAAGACTCATCGATAGTAGCGCATAGTCAATTAGGGTTTTACTTGGGTAGTAAGTTATGTGGAGAAGTTTTGGTTCAAAATTATAGTCAACTAATGGATGTGACCACGTTAAGGTTCTTTTTTATATATGGAGCAGGACAGCGTAGGACTATGTTAATTCCGAGAATAATTGACAGTGTGAGCGACTATACACCGATTAGCTTACAAGGTAATGATGGCTTGCGAATTAATCCCATTCATGTATCTGATGCAGTTCTGGCGATCAAAAAGTTGTTAAAGATGGCAGGTAGTCACACCATAAATATTGCAGGCCCATCCACATTACCATTAAAAAAAATAGCAGAAACTATAGGTGATGTTATAGGACGAAAACCAGTATTTGATTACATTGGTGGTGAACCAATGGACTTAATAGGGGATACGACGGCCATGAAGAGGCTGCTTCATACGCCCCAAATTTTATTTAAAAATGGGATTAAAGACCTAATCTAGTATTTATTGTTTACTCGACAGCACATAAGATCAGTAAAGATATGACAACCTGATGATTAAAGATAAAATTAAAGTGCTCCATGCTCCAACCACCGTTGGGGGTAACCCTCATAATCTTAGTATTGCCTTAAATTCTTTAGGGCTTGAATCTAAATCTCTAGCATTTATACAAAATTATTACCAATATCCTGTTGATATTATAATTTGTTCAAATAGTGATGGGGTTATTGTACGAGAAGTCAAAAGAATTAAAACAATTTACTATGAATTGAAAAATTTTGATTTAATTCATTTTAATTTCGGCACGACAATGGCAATGCCAAGCGCATACCCTAGATTGAACGAGTTTTCAATTGGGTTAAAAATATTCTTAAAAAAATTCTTGAGAGCTGCATACACAAATTTTTTACAATTAATAGAACTTTATTTATTAAAGTTGATGAACAAACCCGTATTTGTTACCTATCAAGGTGATGACGCAAGACAAGGAAATTATTGTCTAGAACACTTTAAAATTAGCATTGCCACACAGGTTGACTCTGACTACTACAATGTTAAAACTGATAACTTCAAAAAGCGCAACATTACCAGGTTAGATAAGTTTGCTGATCAAATTTATTCTTTGAATCCTGATTTACTTCATGTGCTCCCATCAAATGCTAAATTTACTCCTTATGCACACGTTTTTCTTGATGATTGGTTGCCGATATATACTCAATTAGAGAATCGGCCATTGAGAATTTTACATGCACCAAGTCATCGTAAAGCGAAAGGTACTGACATCTTACTTGATGTACTCGACAAACTTAAGCTACAAGGTTTCGAATTTGAATTACTCCTAGTCGAAGGGGTAAGCAATAAAGAAGCACGTAAAATGTACGAAAAAGCTGATGTTTTGGTAGACCAGTTATTTGCTGGTTGGTATGGAGGCTTAGCAGTAGAACTTATGGCTTTAGGAAAGCCGACCATTGTGTATTTACGAGATGAAGACCTTAAATTTATTCCCGTCAAAATGAAAGAAGAGCTTCCATTTATAAGGGCCACTTCTTTTAACATTGAAAAAGTGGTTAAAGATGTACTTGAAATGCCTCGCCAAAAGTTATTTGTGTTGGCTCAACAAAGCAGAGCATATGTTGAAAAATGGCATGATCCTGTAAAGATCGCATTTGAAATTAAAAATGATTATGAAATAAGTATGTCACAACGTAAGAAAAAGTGAGATAGTGCTTAAATTCATGTTATTTTTGGTAATAGGTTATACAATGTTACGAGGTAATTTAACTGATAGTTGCAATATATTTTTATCATTTATAAATCATATCAAGTAGGCCTTTAATTCTTATCAACAGCTTAAGTCTGCAAGTGGAAATTCCAAGTAATGCCAACTTCAAAAAAGAGAGTATTAATTCTATCGTTTACAGATCACTGCACAGATCCTAGAGTATCTCGTCAAATTGAAGCTTTGCATAATGACTTTCATCTAATTACGGCAGGAACATCTGAAGGTACACACCGAGAAACGGAGCACTTTCAGTTAACAAAAAATAGGCATACTTTT
>DBBU01000057.1:466-38242 GCA_002292365.1 Flammeovirgaceae bacterium UBA976 | reverse complement strand
AGTTAAAGGTTATTTGGATGATGTTGAACTTAAAGATATTGCTGAGTTTGAGTCTAAGATTATTGAAAAATGTAAATCTGAAAAACCAGAAATTTTAGAGTCTGTTTTAAGTTCAGGTAAACTTGAAGAAGATACTGAAAAATTATTAGTTGAAACTATCATTGAACTTAAGAAGAACTTTAATTCTTAAAATATGGCAACACTAGACGACTTAAAAAAAAGAATAGCGAGTGTAAAGTCTACACAAAAAATTACCAAAGCCATGAAAATGGTTGCGGCAGCCAAGTTGCGCAGAGCACAGGATCGGATCATGCAAATGCGCCCCTATGCTGAGAAGTTGGATGGAGTTATGCAGAACGTATCGAGTGCCGTTGATACCCAATCCGTAGATAATCCTTACGGGCAGGAACGTGATGTCAATGCGGTACTTCTGGTCGTGATCAGTTCTGATAGAGGATTGTGTGGTGCGTTTAACAGTAATATTTTTAAGCATACCCGCAGTTTAATTGCCGAAAAATACAGTCATATTGAAGCTTCGGGCAATTTACATATTCTTCCAATAGGTAAAAGAGCTTTTGAATATTATAAGAAAAGGGGTTATTCAATCATAGATAACTATTATGATCTTTTTAACTCACTTGATTTCGATCATGTGCGTGCCGCCGCAGAGTATACCATGAAGTCTTTCGTATCTCAAGAATATGATCAAATAGAGATCATATTCAATGAATTTAAAAATGTGGCCACTCAGATTATACGGAATGAGCAGTTTTTGCCCATTCTTCCTATAGGGCCTTCAGAGGGAATCAATGCTCTAAACATTGATTTTATCGCTGAGCCAAATGAAGTATTCATTTTCAATGAGATTATTCCCAAGTCTTTGAAAATACAATTTTATAAAGGATTGTTAGAATCCAATGCTTCCGAACATGGAGCTCGGATGACCGCTATGGGGCAAGCTACAGATAATGCAGGTGAGCTCTTGAAGGAACTTAAACTTACTTATAATAGAACGCGGCAAGCGGCGATTACAAAGGAAATATTGGAGATTGTTGGTGGTGCAGAAGCACTTGCAAAAGAATCTTAAAGATTTATTTCTGAACTTCAGGTAAAACTGAGATGATGGAAATTTTAAAATATATAAGATGGCTGTCCCTTGACATTGTGCTGGGTGGGGTCATCTTTCTTAATTTTATAGGAGACGAACTTAATGTGGAGGTCCCCGTCGCAGTATCATTGGCTTTGGCGGTATGTATTTGGCTCATTTATACGCTGGACCATCAGCGTGATGTGAGACATAAATTACATCAAAAGGGCGCGAGGAGAATTTTTCATAAAAAAAATCAAAAGGCAATTATTGTAACCACACTATTTGTAGGCTTATTGGGCTTGACCCTGCTGTTTTATTTACCGCTAGAATTAATCCAATCGGGTTTGTTAGTTGCACTGATGTGCTTGGTATATTTGATCCTATCTGCAGAATTATCAGCTTTTTTAGTCAAAGAAATAATCGTGGCACTCCTCTATGGCGGAGGTGTATTTTTATTTCCTCTCATTCAGATGGACCAATTAGAGGGAATACATGGACTCCTTTGGATGCAACTTGCATTATTGGCTTTTGTCAACATTGTTTTAATTTCGACATTTGAATTGGAGGAAGATCGCTTTAATGAATTTGGGTCTTTGTCTTTGTCAATGGGTAAAAAACGCACGTTCCAATTACTGGGCGGATTACTCATTATTTCAGCACTATCTACTATAATTATCACTTATTATCAACCTTATTTTATGCATTTAGAGATTATATATCTATTTTCTTCTCTGCAACTTGCGATCATCTTATTGCGGCCGGCTTGGTTTGTGTCGGGCGAGCGCTTTCGCATTTATGCCGATGCCATATTTTATTATCCTTTGATCTTTTTATGGTGAAGGAAAATGACTTTGATGGGATTGCGTGGTGTTATGACTTTATGGCAAAACTCATTTTTGGAGAAAGACTATATCAAGCGAGTACACAGTGGTTGGAGTCTCTAAATAAATCAGATACCGTAGTGGTATTAGGGGGAGGATCTGGTAAGATTTTAAAGCAGTTGACGCATGTAGATCGCGTCATATTCATTGAAAAGTCTGCTAAGATGATTAAATTAGCCCAGATGTCGACTCCTGCTAACGTACAGTTTATTTGTGCAGATTTTTTAGAATATTCGCTGGGGGATGAAAGCACTCACATAGTAATATGTCCTTTTTTTCTCGATGTATTCACCCCTTTTCAATTGGGAGAAGTGCTGGACAAAATAGCGAGAATACTGAAAAAAAAGGGGACTCTTTTTGTTTCAGACTTTCAGTATACTAACTGGTGGAGTAAGCAATTAATCAAATTAATGTATGTCTTTTTTGGAATGAGCACACGCATAGCGGCACGTCAACTGGCACCCTTAAATACATTAATTTTAGCTAAAGAATTTAAAACCAGTGCCCATCTTTTCCGAAAAGATGGGATGATTTTTTCAAAGGGTTATACTAAAATCAATACTTACTAAATAGTAATAGCTTTTGTTTTGAGCAAAGGGAGGCAGTTAAAAATATTATGGCGAGATCAGTTTATGGGCTAAT
The DNA here is from genome assembly GCA_002292365.1 of Flammeovirgaceae bacterium UBA976. Lineage (GTDB taxonomy): Bacteria > Bacteroidota > Bacteroidia > Cytophagales > Cyclobacteriaceae > UBA4465. The sequence continues at coordinate 35,629 of DBBU01000057.1, read as the reverse complement.
CTATTTTTTTTGTCAGCCAACATTGGGCTTCGTTTTCTTGATTTCTAAATCCTAATATAAAATAATTTCCACCATCAGTGAGGCCCCATTGGCTTTTGAGTTCCCCAGCGGAGAGCGGATAATTTTTTGTGATGACGTTGGCTTTTCTAGCGGGGAGTAATTTTTTAATGTTTTTTTTATTTAGGGAACTGATTATTTCAAATTGTCTACCAGGGAAATTTTTTATTTTCTTATCTGAGGTATAAAAATGCGTATTAATAGCGATTTTGGAAAGTCCATAGTGATGCCCTATGGTTTTGAACAGACCTGCTTTTAATATGGAAGTATTGGGATCTAAAATAATATTCTTCGGCATGCAGTATTGAATACTCAGGATTTTTTCTTCAGTAAGATTTCCATGTAGGGTTGGATGAAGACTGTCTAGATTAACACAATATAGCGTGGGAGGGGTGTACCTTTCATTATTGAGGATGAAGATGATCTCTTTACATTCGTTGCGGACACTTATGATGTGTATTTCAGCCACTGAGCCAAGGTCAAGGAGTCCCTTTGAAAGGTCAATTATTGGGGAAGCTTTGATCATGATTGATTGTGATTTTTTCCTTAGCTCGAAGAGTAAAGGCTTAATGTTAGGAGTACAATTGTCAAATTGGAATATTTTTTTGTGATTAACGTTTCTTCTTGCTGGATCAAGGTATATAACGTCTGAAGTTTTTATGTGAGCTAAAGCTTCTTTGGCAGACTGATGTTGAATGTTGATGTGACCCAGCCCTAAAAGTTCTTGATTTATTGAAAATCTGTGACATAAATCTTTATTTTGCTCGACGTAACATGAGGTATCAAAATGTGTGGCAAGGGCCATACAGTCAACACCCATGCCACCGGTAAGGTCATAAAGTACGCTGCCCTCAACCAATCTCCCTTTATACTGAGCGGTTGTGGTAGAAGAGGACTGCTCAACCGATAAGGGGGGTGGGTAATAAATATTCGGTGTTTGATACCAAATTGGAAGTTTATTTTTGCATTTTTTACGAGCGACGAGTTGAGCTATTATCTCTTTTGTCCAGGCTTTAATAAGCTTTGGGGGATTGAGTAGTAAAGTATTGATGTCGGTATATTCATGATTACGTAAAAACTGTTGAATTTCATTCTTGATTAAAAAGTCATAAAATTCACCGTTAAGGGGCATGCTATATCAGTTGATGGGCAACAATATATTCGGCAATTTGCAAAGCATTCGTGGCGGCACCTTTTCTTAAATTATCTGCAACAATCCACATATTGAGACTATTTTTCTGGCTCTCGTCTCTACGAATTCTACCAATGAAAACCTCATCTTTTTGATAGGCACTGATGGGCATGGGGTAGAGATTATTTTTTGGGTCATCTGCTACAATACAGCCAGGCGTTTGGGCAATGAGTTCGCGGACCTCGGTTATCTCAAAATCTTTTTCGAATTCAATATTGACGGATTCAGAATGCCCCCCGATGGTAGGTATGCGTACACAGGTAGCGGTCACTTGAATCTGATCATCATTCATAATTTTTTTAGTCTCGAGGGTCATTTTCATTTCCTCTTTGGTATAACCATTAGCTTGGAACATATCGATGTGGGGGAATACATTTTTATCTATGGTATGTGGATATACCATTCTAGGGTTTTTGACACCTGCCCGCTCATCTTCCATTTGATCCACAGCTGCCTTACCTGTACCTGTAATAGATTGATAGGTACTTACGACAATACGTTTGATTCGATAATGTTTATGTAAACACAATAAAGGCAAAACCAATTGAATGGTCGAGCAATTGGGATTTGCGATAATTTTATCTTTTGCCATCAGGACATTTCCATTGACCTCTGGAACCACTAATTTTTTCGTTGGGTCCATTCTCCAAGCGGAGGAATTGTCAATAACTACCGTACCAATTTCAGCAAATTTTGGCGCCCATTCTAGAGAAGTCCCACCCCCTGCAGAAAAAATAGCTATTTCAGGTTTCAATGCAATCGCATCTTCCATACCGATGATGCGATAGGATTGGCCCTTACACTGAACCATTTTACCAATAGATTTAGGTGAGGCCACAGGAATTAAATATTGAAATTGGAAATTTCTCATTTCGAGTAAGCGCAAAACTTCCTGTCCAACCAATCCAGAAGCACCTATAACTGCAATTTTCATATAATTTTATTAATGAATGGGTAACTTTATTTTTAAATTTATTTTATTGCTTCTTTGAATTTGATAGGGTGTAATCTTTATGAAAAGATAAAATTAAGAACTCAAATTTAGCTACTTTTTTTCTTTAGCTGCAATCAAATGTAACTTTTGGGATCACAGAAAGCGGTGTCTGGTCCAAAATTAAAATAGTCATGATAACATTTAATTTTTTTGACTTTTCCGATAGAGAAAATAGGCAGCCATTGAGCTGTAAATTCATATTGTTTTTATAAAGATCTTTCTAATAGTGAATTCCAATCTAACAGCAGATGCGGGAGTATGATTTTGAGCAGAGGTGTTTGCTTAAAGAGATGCACAAAGGTCCAAGTGGGGAGTTATTTGATTGTTTTAGAAACCTATGGGCTTAAGCAATCTTTCCAGACGCATTACCAAGCTATCGTCATGGGCTTCCATCCCTAGAAATTATTACTTTTCAGAGAAATTAATTCTATTTTTTTAATAATTTCTCCCGAAAGAGTTTGAACTTTAAGTATTGATTGAAACCAATCTAATATAATGAGACACCTTTTTTATAAATTCGCAATAGTTAGTAGCCTTTTGGTAGGTGCTTTGGCCTTCTTTTTAGACAATTCCAATATTCTTTGGATATTTGCTGTTTTAGGGCCACTGATTTTTGTGGGCTTGATGAATTCGATGCAAGGAAAGCATGCTATTTTGAAAAATTTTCCAATTTTGGGCTATTTCAGGTACTTGTTTGAATTGATTGCACCAGAAATTCAACAGTATTTCATTGAGCGAAATACCGATGGTAAACCGTTCAGTCGTAATCACCGAGCATTGGTTTATAAAAGAGCTAAAGGGGTCAATGACACCTATCCTTTTGGAACTCAGGCAGATATTTTAGATGATCACTACGAGGGATTAAGGCATTCTATCTATGCCAAGGAGCCCGTGGAGAAATTTCCAAGGGTAACCGTGGGAAGCAGTCTTTGTAAGCAACCTTACAGTGCTTCTGTTTTAAATATTTCTGCAATGAGCTTTGGTTCGCTAAGTAAAAATGCGATCATAGCCCTTAATAAAGGGGCAAAGAAAGGTGAATTTTATCATAATACAGGCGAAGGAGGGTTGTCGGATTATCACATTGCACCCGGTGGTGATTTAGTTTGGCAATTGGGTACAGGTTATTTTGGATGTCGTACGCAAGAAGGTAAATTTGAGCCAAACAAGTTCAGAGAAAAGGCCGCAATTCCCAATGTTAAAATGATTGAGATCAAATTGTCTCAAGGAGCCAAGCCCGGCCACGGTGGGGTTTTACCTGGGATAAAAAATACTCTTGAAATCGCCAGAATGCGAGATATTGAGCCACATACAACGGTGATTTCTCCCCCTAGTCACAATCACTTTAACGATGCCAAAGGATTGATTCATTTTGTGAAAGAATTGAGAGACTTGTCAGAGGGCAAGCCTATTGGTTTTAAGTTGTGTATCGGTAGAACTGAGGAATTTATAGAATTATGTGAGGTAATGAAATCAGAAGGAATATGGCCAGACTTTATCACTGTAGATGGAGCTGAGGGCGGTACCGGTGCAGCCCCACTAGAATTTGCAGATTCGGTGGGTGTTCCTTTAGAGCCGGCATTGATTTTTGTGCAAAGTACGCTTAAAAAATATGGATTGAGGGATGAGATTAAAGTGATCGCCAGCGGAAAAGTACTTACTGCTTTTTCTATATTGAGAATGAAAGCACTTGGGGCAGACATTTGTAATTCTGCTCGAGCCTTCATGTTTAGCTTGGGTTGTATTCAAGCATTAAAGTGTAACAGCAATGATTGTCCTACGGGCGTCGCGACGCAAGACGCAGAGTTGGCCAAAGGATTGGCTGTGACTGATAAGTCAGAACGAGTCTATCGATTCCATCACAATACCGTCGTGGCTGTTTTGGAGTTATTGGGTACCTGTGGTCTTGAGCACACTGAAGAGATTAATATTGATATGTTCGTTAAGGGAGATGAGATGGTCACCTTATCCAATCGCTATTTCCCAGATTCTCTGCTTAATAGAGTAGATGATATTAAAGATTGATCGGCCGAAGTAGCATAGGGTTCTCTTAATTTAGTCGATAAGGCCTTTTTAGGTCTTAAAATAACGTTTTTAATTATTCTTGTTTTAATATAAATTTGTTTTTTTTCAGCTTAAATGGAATCAGATGTCAGATAAAAATAAATATTCCCACCAGGAACTCAAGGAGTTTGAGGATCTGATACTTCAAAAATTGAGGTTGGCCAAAGAAGAGCTGAACACGTTAATGGGATCTATCAATCACAGTACCGATGAGACGACTGATGGTTCTTATGGAGGTGTTAAGACTCTCGAAGACGGTGCTGAAACAGCTGAAAAAGAGCAGATGAATCAATTGGCCGCTCGCCAGCAAAAGTTCATTAATAATTTAGAGAATGCCCTGATCAGGATTAAAAATGGCACTTATGGTATTTGTGTAGATACGGGAATGTTGATTCAAAAAGAAAGGTTAATGTCGGTACCTCATACGATGCATTCAATAGCCGCTAAGCTCAAAAAGAGCTAATGGATTTTTTGGCACAGCACATCGAAGCCCTTATTTTTTGTGCACCAAAACCAATTACGGAGTTCGATATACAGGATTGCCTCAAAGAAATGTTTGAAGCCCAAGTTCCCATGGAAGAGGTAAATCAGGAGATTAATAACATTAATCAAAGATATAAAAGCGAGCAGTATTCCTTTGAATTAGTTGAAAGTGGGGGTGGTTATCAATTTTTAACCAAGCCGGCTTATGAATCGAGTATTGGTATTTTGCTCAAAAGAGGGTCTAAAAAAAAGTTGTCTAATTCAGCGCTAGAAACGCTAGCAATTATCGCATACAAACAACCGGTCACACGTTCCGAAATGGAAAATATTAGGGGAGTCAATTGTGATTACAGTGTGACCAGATTGTTAGAAAAAGAATTGATTTTGGTCAAAGGAAAGGCGGAAACGGTCGGTCGTCCCCTTTTATATGCAACCAGTCCAAAATTCATGGATTATTTTGGTATTAATGATTTGAAAGAATTACCCACCCCAAAGGACTTCTCTATGGATGAGAACACCATAGGTGAAAATCAATAAGAATGAAAAAAAAAATAATTCAGACTACTGAACCAGCAGAAATTAGACTTAATAAGTTCATTGCAAATGCGGGGATTTGTTCGAGGCGTGATGCTGATCAATTAATCTTAAGTGGTAAAATAACGGTCAATGACCAGGTGGTTCAGGTCTTAGGAACCAAGATAATGCCGACCGATAAGATTGCCTATCTAAAAAAAATCATTCAATCAGAAAAGCTTCAATATGTGTTATTGAACAAGCCCAAAGATTTCATCACAACTACGCAAGATCCACAAAATCGAAGAACAGTTATGACCCTCATAGAAAAGGCTTGTGTAGAGAGAATTTATCCAGTCGGCCGTTTAGACCGTCATACTACAGGATTGTTATTGTTTACCAATGATGGTGATTTAGCCAAAAGACTGACCCACCCCAAATACAAAATAAAAAAAATCTATCAACTTGAGTTAGATAAGCCCATTATTGAGGCGCATTACAATGAAATTACGGCGGGTGTTCATCTAGAAGATGGTTTGGCATCCGTAGACCATTTGGTGATTTTGACGGATGATCGTAAAAGTTTAGGTATTGAAGTTCATATTGGGAAAAATAGAATTGTCAGAAGAATTTTTGAAAAATATGGATATGAAGTGCTGAAATTAGATCGTGTTATGTTTGGAAACCTGACCAAGCAAAATTTATCTAGAGGTAAATGGCGGCACCTGCATCCCAAAGAGATAGGAAATTTAAAAGGTAAATTCTCCGTGTGAACGGATCAATCCGTCATTAGCTAGTACTCAGATGTAGTGCTTATCATTCTATGTCCAATGAAAACTAGCGCTATAAGGCCTTTTCTATTTCAAAAAGCATTTGTTTAAATGTCTTGAAATAAAATTTATGTATGCATGCATAACAAATTAATCAATTATACATAACTTAGTAATAAAAAAACCCAATCATTTGAATGGGTTTGAGTGGTGCTAGGTGGATTCGAACCACCGACTCACGGATTTTCAGTCCGATGCTCTACCAACTGAGCTATAGCACCCTAAAAAGTGGTTGCAAAAGTAGAAAAATATATGAACGTTGCAAGTAATTTGAATGATTAATCTTATCAAAAAAATATTATGAGCATAATTTCACAAGTCATTTTCACGGTGATCTTAGGAATATTCGTCTTTTTTATTGCAAAGAGGGTCAATTTCATCAGATTAAATATCGCTTTGGGTCGGCCACAAATAGTAGTTGGGGATAAGAGGCAACGATGGAAAAATGTATTATTGATTGCCTTAGGACAAAAGAAGATGTTTAAAAAACCTGTCCCAGCGCTATTGCATTTATTAATATATGTTGGGTTTGTATTGATTAATATTGAAGTATTAGAGATTATTTTAGATGGGGTTTTAGGGAGTCATAGAATTTTTGCTTCGTTATTGTCAGATTTTTATGTCCCCTTGATTTCATTTTTTGAAATTCTTGCCTCAGGAGTAATCTTTTCTTGCGTCTTATTCTTGCTCCGTAGAAATGTTATCCAGGTAGCGCGCTTTCAAAAGCCTGAAATGAAGGGATGGGCTTCTTTAGATGGGAATCTTATCCTAGTAATTGAAATTATCCTCATGGGCGCCCTACTTTCCATGAATGCTACAGATCAGCTTCTGCAGGAGATGGGCAATGCTGCGTATCCTCTGACGGGATCATTTTTAGTGAGTTCATGGCTTATCCCAATCTTTGATGGATACCTTCCCAGTACGCTGGTTATCATTGAAAGAACGGCATGGTGGTTTCATATCGTGGGTATTTTTGGTTTTGCCTTGTATGTAACCTATTCGAAGCATTTGCATATCTTCATGGCTTTTCCCAATACCTACTTTTCCAAGCTGACACCCAAAGGGGTCATGGAACCGATGCCTGAAATTACCTCTGAGGTTAAAATGATGTTGGGCATACCTGTTGAAGGAGAGACTCCGCCGCCGGATGGCTTCAAATTTGGGGCACATGATGTCAGTGATCTTAGTCGAAAAAATTTAATGGATGCGTATGCTTGTACTGAATGCGGGCGTTGTACTGCTGAATGTCCAGCGAATCTTACCGGGAAAAAGTTAAGTCCCAGAAAAATAATGATGGATACTAGGGATCGTATGGAAGAGATTGGAAAGTGCAGGTCGAATGCCAAGATTCATGATGAAAAGTTCTTATTGGGAGGCTTTATAAGCAAAGAGGAGATCAATGCTTGTACCAGCTGCAATGCGTGTGTAGAGGCTTGCCCAGTTTTGATCAACCCTCTAGATATCATTCTCCAGCTCAGGAGGTATCAGGCAATGGAAGCCTCTGGATCACCGGCTTCGTGGAATGCCATGTTTCAGAACGTGGAAACGAATGCTGCCCCATGGAAATTTTCTGCGCAAGATCGTTTCAATTGGTCAGAAGAGTTAAAAAATGATAAATAATTAAAGTATAAGATGAATATAAAGATACCAACAGTTGCAGTATTGGCTGCCGAGGGAAAGGTTCCTGAAATTTTATTTTGGGTGGGTTGTGCAGGATCATACGATGAGCGTTATAAAAATGTCACTAAGGCATTTGTCAAAATATTAAATAAGGTAGGGGTTGATTTTGCCGTTTTAGGTCCTGAGGAGACTTGTACAGGAGACCCAGCCCGAAGGGCGGGAAATGACTTTCTCTTTCAGATGCAGGCGATGGCCAATATTCAAGTTTTGAATGGTTATGGTATTAAAACGATTGTAACTGCTTGTCCGCATTGTTTCAATACCTTAAAGAATGAATATCCTGAGCTGGGGGGAAATTACCAAGTAGTCCATCATTCTACCTATTTGCAACAGCTTATAGATGAAGGGAAAGTTATTCAAAAGGGAGCTCAAATCGCTTTTAAAGGGAGAAAAATAACTTTTCATGATTCTTGTTATTTGGGGAGAGCCAATAATATTTATGAGGCGCCGCGAAAGGTATTGGAAGCCCTCGATGCAGAATTGGTTGAAATGAAAAGATGTAAAACCAAAGGGCTTTGCTGTGGAGCGGGAGGCGGACAGATGTTTAAAGATGCAGAAAAAGGGAATAAAGAAGTCAATATTGAACGTACTGAAGAAGCATTAGAGACCCAGGCAGACACCATAGCTGTGGCCTGCCCGTTTTGTATGACCATGATGAGTGATGGGGTAAAGAATAAAGAAAAAGAAGCGTCTGTGCAGGTGCAAGATTTGGCAGAACTTATTGCCGAATCTGAGGGGCTATAATTTATTCAAACTTAAGCCCTAACTTTGTATTTTGATTTAGCCTTATGAACAATTCCTTTGATCAAATGCCTGATGATGCCCGATTGTGGGTATATCAGTGCAATCGAAAATTTATACCGTCAGAATTAGAAGCTATCAATTCCTCGTTACAAGAATTTTTAGCGTCTTGGACGGCGCATGGAACGGAACTAAAACCTGCTTATGCCCTGTATTATGATCAGATTATTGTCCTTTCGGTGGACGAGTCCTCTCATGGTGCAAGTGGTTGTAGTATCGATACGTCTGTTGCTTTTATGAAATCATTAGAACAAATTTATAGCGTCTCTTTGTTGGATCGGACCCAGATCGGATTCATGATTGGTCAGGAGATAAGGATAATTAATTTAAATAAAATAAAAAAAGCCATAGCTTCTAATAAAATCAAAGCAGAAGATATCATCTTAAATAATGCTGTTTCCAGTGTAGCAGAATTTAAAAAATCATGGCATCAAAGTGTTGATCAGTCTTGGTGTAAAAAATATTTCACATAAATTTTCAACAAATAATTCATCGAAAAAAGGGAACATTTTTTATTTTTTTTCATGTTAGTTTTATCAAGGTATTTTGATAATGAGATTTTTTTATAAGCTTTTAATTTTGTTTTTAATGAGTGGTTGTACTTCTCCTGCTACTCAATTAATTAAAGGAGATTATGACGGTATGATCGCCAAATACGGGAAGTATGTAAAAACTAATGATGGTGTAACTAACTATCAGATCGCTGAAGCTTATCGACTTTCTAATAGAATCAAAAATGCCGAACCGTTCTACGCGTCAGCTCTAAAGTCAGGGATTGATCAAGATGATGCTTATTATTACTATGCTCGCTCCTTGAAAGCCAATCAAAAGTATGATGAGGCTCGTGAAGTTTTAAGTGATGCTTTGTCCAAAGTTAAGGACGAGTTGATTTATCAATTAATCACCTACGAAATAGATGGGCTGGCCTCTTTGGATGACATGCATGGAGCCGAAACTTTTTTTAGAACCAAGAATTTGGAGGAAATTAATACCTCAGGAGCAGAATATGGACCTGTTTTTCAAAATGGGAGGCTTTATTTTACTTCTAATCGTGATGGGGGTAAAATATATAAAAGCACAGGAACTCCCTTTACAGATATCTATAGTGTGGAGACGAAGGGTGCCAAAGTAGCTGTAAGAACCTTGACCCCACTAGATCCTATTATCAATAATCCCTTAGTCAACGAGGGCTCGCTCGCTTTAGCTGCCAATGGGAAGTACCTATTATTCGCAAAAGGCAATTCCGGAAAGGCCAGTGGGACACTTGAAGTCAATATTTTTGCAGCCCGATACCGCAATGGTAATTGGGGAACTCCAAAGGCTCTTAACCTTAATGACCCCAATGCCTATGATGGTACTCCAGCACTAAACAAGGAAGGGAATACGTTGTATTTTGCCTCTAATAGAACAGGGGGCTTTGGAGGGGCAGATCTTTATTCTGCACAATTAGATCGAAGAGGAAGATGGGTAGATGTGCGAAATTTAGGACCTGAAATCAATACGCCAGGCAATGAGATGTTTCCCTTTATTTCCGAATCAGGGGTCTTGTATTTTTCTTCGGATGGTCAACCTGGCTTTGGCAACCTTGATGTCTTTAAGGCGACGAGGATGGGAGGCTCGATGATCATAGAAAACTTAGGGGCTCCGATGAATTCTTCTGATGATGATTTTGGATTTTATGAATACAATCTTACCCGAGGCTTTTTTTCTTCCAATAGACCGGGAGGGAAAGGGGATGATGACATTTACACTTTTGTTAACGATGATCCTGATTTGAAAATCATCAATTATTTTTTAACGGGGCATACCCTGACCAAGGATGATGGTGGAGCGGCTATTACAGTATCAAATACGAAGGTTTCTTTAATTTCCGAGGAGGGTCAAATATTGGATGAATTTTTTACTCGAGAAGATGGGGCCTATAAGTTCCGAGTTTATGCGAATGAAAATTACAATATTAGGGTTGAAAAGGCTACTTATTTTACTGCTAGAAAAGCATTTTCTACTGTTGGTAAAAGTATTCGAAGAGATACGCTTACCCAATTTCAGACCGATATTACCTTTGAGTTGGATGTTGAATTAGATCAAATCGTAATTGAGAAAACAATTGTGCTCAATAATATTTATTACGATTTAGATAAAGCCGAAATACGTACAGATGCAGCCTTTATGCTCGACAGTTTGGTGCTGATTTTGGAAGATAATCCTGAGATTTATATTGAATTAGGCTCTCATACTGATGACAGAAATACGGATATTTATAATTTAGACTTATCGCAGCGGCGAGCCAAATCAGCAGTTGACTACTTGATTGGTCGCGGCATTCAGTCGAAAAGAGTTTTGGCCAAAGGTTACGGGGAGTCAAAATTAATTATTGAAAATGCTCAAACAGAAGCAGATCATCAGATTAATCGACGTACCGAATTTAAAGTAATGAAATATAATTTTAAGGAGATTGAAGCAGAAGCTGAATCTGTAGATGAATATGAGCGCTTCTTCGACAATAATCAGGATAATGAATAGCAATGATCTGCCGGTTCGTTGCTCGGGTCTTATTTTATTTATATGACCTCACTCTTCGCGCATTTTAAATTTTATTTTTATAATACCTACAGTCGTATTCTTGGATTGCTTTTTGTTGCCAACAGTTTTGTGTTTGGAAATTGGGTGGCCAGAATACCGGACATAAAAGAAAGTCTAGGGCTGACAGATGTGGCTTTGGGCATGGGACTCCTAGGAGCACCCTTGGGATCTATCTTGGTCATGCCTTTTATCGGTTGGCTTGTTTCCTTGGTAGGTCTTGGACGTTCCTTGTATCTTTTTTCTACTCTTTTGCTTCTTTCTCCAGTAATGTTGGCCAACATAACCTCATTTAATAGCCTCTTGGCTTGCTTGATATATCTTGGGATTACTGAGGGCTTGATGGGGGTGGTTATCAATGCTGCTGCTAATGGAGTTGAAAGAAAATTAGAAAGGCCTATTATGTCTACTTGTCATGGGATGTGGAGTTTGGGTGCGATGATGGGAGCTGCAATGGGAAGTATCATCGCAGGCTTGAATATTGCTCTGCAAATCCATTTATTAATGATTTCTCTGGTGGTACTGATCCCTCTATTATTGAGTCCTGAGATAATTCAGATGTTTGACACATTGCCTAGCCCTGAGCAAAAGAAAGGATTCCAAATGCCTAATATGGCACTTTTAGCCATTTCATTAGCTGCTTTTAGTATTTTTTTAAATGAGGGAGCCATTGCAGACTGGAGTGCGGTTTACCTGCGTGAGACACTGAAAAGTAACCCTTATCTGGTAGGGATGGCTTATGCAGGTTACGCCATGTTCATGGCAGTAGGAAGGTTTACGGGTGATATGCTTATTCCAAAGTTTGGTAAGAAAAACCTAGTCATAGGTGGGGGCCTTTTATCAGCCCTAAGTATGTCAGCCCTTTTGATCTTACACGAACCGTGGGCAGCCATCGTGGGATTTTCTCTAGTGGGTTTAGGGTTTTCATGCATTGTTCCCATTTTGTATTCTTCTGCAGCCAATGAACCAGGATACACGGCAGAATCGGCCATTGCGGTAGTATCAACTATAAGCTTTACAGGATTTTTTATAGGGCCTCCGATCATTGGTTTTATCTCAGAGCAGTATGGATTATCTTTAGCTTTGATATTGGTTGTGGGACTATCAATAATGATTAGCGCAATAGGCACCATGATTCATTTTAAGTAGCGATATTTGTAGTTTATGAAATATACCATGTCTGATAGGTACGCACAACGAGGAGTTTCAGCCGTCAAAGAAGATGTTCACAGGGCGATTGCACATATAGATAAGGGACTTTTTCCTAAAGCTTTTTGCAAAATAGTCCCTGATCTGCTAACAAAAAATGAGGATTATTGTGCCATCATGCACGCAGATGGGGCAGGGACTAAGTCTTCTTTGGCTTATATGTACTGGAAAGAAACAGGGGATATGTCTGTTTGGAAAGGAATTGCTCAGGATGCGGTGGTCATGAATACAGATGATCTGCTGTGCGTGGGCTGTACTGAAAATATTTTGTTATCAAGCACCATCGGGAGGAACAAAAATAAAATACCCGGGGAGGTAATTGCAGCAATAATAGAGGGGACAGAGGAAGTCTTAGAAATGTTGAGAAATCAAGGGATTGATATCATTTCAACAGGGGGTGAAACGGCCGATGTTGGAGACCTGGTTCGAACCCTTATTGTAGACAGTACCGTGACGGCAAGAATGCCCAGGGGTAAAGTTATTGATAATGAACACATTGCTCCGGGCGATGTTATCGTAGGTCTTTCTTCTTTTGGACAGGCGAGCTATGAGTCAGCTTATAATGGAGGCATGGGAAGCAATGGCCTTACCTCAGCGCGACATGATGTTTTTTCAAAGGTTTACCAATCAAAATATCCTGAAGCTTTTGATCCATCGGTACCAATGGATCTAATTTTTAGTGGATCCAAACGCCTTACAGATCCGGTAAAAAACACGAGTTTGGATGTGGGAAAACTGTTATTGTCTCCTACTCGTACGTATGCTCCCATCATTAAAGCCATTTTAACTGAGCACCATGATCAAATTCATGGAATGATCCATTGTAGTGGAGGTGGTCAAACCAAGATTTTGCATTTTGTTGACCAATTAAAAATCAATAAAAATAATCTTTTTGAAGTACCTCCTTTATTTTCCTTAATTCAAAACGAGAGTAATACGAGTTGGCGTGAAATGTATCAGGTGTTTAATATGGGTCATAGATTTGAGCTTTATGTTCCCGAAGAAGTAGTTGATGACCTTATTGAAATTTCAGAATCTTTCAATGTTCAGGCACAGGTGGTGGGACATGTAGAGTCAGCGTCCACCAAAGAGCTGCTTATACAAACGGCTATGGGCTCCTTCGAATACCATTAGCAAATCAATAAAAAGCATCTTCAAGAAGGGTAATCATTTCATCTGAGACCAAAATACTGATGATATCAAAGCGGATGTCTTTTTCTCAATGGATTTGGTGAATATAAGTATCGGCAGATTAAATAATATTTTCTTTTGTCTTTTAGAAACAAAATCTTCAGGTTTTCTGAAATTAACATTTTTCCGATACTTCACTTCAATAAAAACCAATAGTTGGTTGGATGAGATCCCAATTAAATCTATTTCACCCCGCTTATAACGATAGTTTTCTTCTATAATTTTTGTGCCTACAGATTCTAGATGTTTTTTGGCTAAGGCTTCCCCTAATTTTCCTTTAACTTTGTTTTCCAAAATGAAGATTCTTTATGGCGTATCCATTAAAATTTAAAACCATTTATAAGGATAAGATTTGGGGTGGAAATAAGATTAAAAATCTCCTAAATAAAGATTACGGTGACTTGCCTAATTGCGGGGAGACTTGGGAGCTTTCTGCAGTATCTGGAGACATCTCCGTGGTTAGTAATGGTCTTTGGAGAGGTCAGGATCTTAAATCGCTATTAGCGCAACACGGGGCTGCCATTATGGGGGTAAAATTATATGAGAAATTTGGTACAGATTTCCCTTTGTTGATCAAATTTATTGATGCAAATCAGGATCTTTCAATTCAAGTGCATCCAGATGATGCATTGGCCAAAAAACGGCATCAGGGCTTGGGAAAAACTGAAATGTGGTATGTGTTACAAGCGGATCCAAAGGCCTCACTGATTACCGGTTTTAATCGACCAATGTCTCAAGGGGAGTATTTAGAGAAGTTTGAATCAGGAAATTTAATGGAAATTCTGAATCAAGAGCAAGTAGCCAAAGGGGATGTTTTTTTCTTACCAGCAGGTCGGATACATACCATTGGCAAAGGGGTGTTAATTGCTGAAATACAGCAAACCTCAGATATCACCTATCGCATTCATGATTTCGGCCGTACAGATAATCAAGGAAATGAGCGGGACTTACACATTGAAGAATCATTGGAAGCCATCGACTACACCTATCAACCAAATTATAAAACTAGCTATGATGAGGAATCCAACAAACGGGTCTCATTGGTTACATGTCCTTACTTTGTGACGAACAAACTAAGCTTGACCTATAAAAAAACATTAGAGGCACCTCAAATAGCAGGATTCAAAATATATATGTGTATTGAGGGCTCAGCTAAAATAGTTAATGGTGACGAAGAGACTCTTTTAGTAAAAGGGGAAACGGTTTTGATACCTGCTATGTTATCCACTTATGAAATTAAAGCGGATGCTGAAGTTATACTTTTGGAAACCTATATCGCATAATGCAAAATAAAGTTGTAGAATTTCGGCATTTGGGATTACTTGATTATCTGAGGGCGCTTGATTATCAAGAAAAGCTATTCAAGAAGACCATAGATTTAAAAATCAAAAACAGAAACCAGCCTCCAGACGCCCAAGAAATTACGCCCAACTATTTGCTTTTCTTGTATCATCCTCACGTTTATACATTAGGTAAAAGTGGAAAAGAGGATCATTTGCTATTAGATAAAAAGGGACTGCTTGAAAAGGAAGCGACCTATCACCGTATCAGCCGAGGAGGTGACATAACTTATCATGGGCCCGGTCAAATTGTAGGATATCCAATCCTAGATTTGGATAATTTTTTTACTGATATTCATAAATATCTTAGGCTTTTGGAGGAGGCGGTGATTCGAACTTTGGCCTCTTATGATATGGTAGCTGGGAGAATTGAAGGATTGACGGGAGTTTGGTTGGATGTAAATGACCCTCATAAAACACGAAAAATATGTGCCTTTGGCGTCAAGTCGAGTAGATGGGTAACCATGCATGGACTGGCTTTAAATGTAAATGTAGATCTTGAGTATTTTAAAAATATTATTCCTTGTGGTATTGATGATAAAGCGGTTACCTCAATGCATCAAGAACTAGGGAGACTTGTAGCGCTGAATGAAGTCGAATATAGATTGCGTCAACATATTTCAGAACTTTTTCAAATGCAATGGAAAGAGGATTCTCCTGCAATGGAATAGTTAATTTGGAGTCAATCAAGAACAATAGTTGATGATCTGATGGTATTATGTTTATCCAATCATTAACTTAATAAACTACACTCTTGTTTACTTCGAAACCCTTTTGACTAATTTTGTATAAAGATGAAAAAAGATATTCTTTATTTACCCGTAGAGCAAGTCGCTATGGTCATTATGCCTTCAGAGGGGAATGAACTATGGCAAGTTTATTTAATCAACAGGAATAAGAACAATTTAGAAACTGTTTTAGTTACCTCAAAGGGGTACAATGGAGATCAAAAAACTTCATTATTACGCCATGTCATTCCCTATTTAGAAGCGGGATCTTTGGCCTTAATTGAATCCATAAGTCCTGAGGTTTTTCATTTTACCAATGAATTTTGGATTAGTTTCTACATTGGGGCACAAATTTATGATAAGAAATATATCTATTTACCTTCGTCGATCAATGCTTCCAACCTAAGCTACATTGAAGAGCTCAAACAAAAAGGAGTATTGCATTTATGAATTCCGAATTAAAAAACTTGTTGATCATTGATATTGAAACGGTGAGTGGATCCTCAAGTTTTGAGACACTACCTGAAAATTTGCGATATCATTGGGAAAGAAAAGCCCTTCAATTGCGCAATGATGATGAAAAATCAGCGAGTGATTTGTATTTTGAAAAAGCAGGAATTTTTGCTGAATTTGGAAAAATCATTGTCATCGCCGTGGGGATATTTCATGAAGTTGAGGGGGAGGCTGCCCTACGGGTTACTTCCTTTCAAGATCATGATGAGGCAAAATTGCTATATGCGTTTAAAGTATTTTTAGAGACCAAATTCAATCAACAATATTTAAAATTATGTGGTCATAATGGGAGAGAATTTGATTTTCCTTTTCTGTGTCGACGCATGATTGTCAACGAAGTACCCATTCCTCAAGCCTTAAATTTATCTGGAAAAAAGCCATGGGAAGTACAGCATATCGACACCATGGACCTCTGGAAGTTTGGGGACAAAAAAAATTATATGTCTTTAGATTTATTGACGTCCTTATTTAATATCGATTCGAGTAAATCAAATATTGACGGTTCTCAAGTCAATAAGGTATATTACAGTGATAATCAGGGTCTCATGGAGATTGTGAATTATTGTCAAGGAGATGTGATTGCCACAGCTCAAGTTTATTTAAAATTGAAAGGTTTGCCCGCGGTCAAGAAAAAAAATATTACGCGTGTTGATCAATAACATATGTCTAGAAAAAAGAAATCATCAAGTACTCATGGAAAAATTCCACGAGTCAAAATCAAGATAAAGGAAGAGGTCAAATTACATTTTCAAAATAGACCCAATGAGTCGTTTAGTTTCAGTCAGGTAGTTAAACACTTGAGAATACGGGATGGTAAATCCAAAGAGTTTATAAAGGAATTATTGTTTAAAATGGAGGCCGAAAGGCAATTGCGTCGTGGAACTGATGGGCGATGGATTACCGCTAAAGAGCCTACCTATTATGAGGGAACGGTTGATCATGTCAATCCTAAGTTTGCCTATATCATGGTGGCATCGCTTTCAGATGATGTTTGGGTAAAATCCAAAGACTTGAATTTTGCCATGCACGGAGATACCGTTACTATTCAGATGATGAGTGGAGCAAAGGCCAGTCAACGACCCGAGGGACGTGTGATTTCCATAGTTAAGCGGGCCAAAAATGAATTTGTAGGGCGACTTGAAGTATCTCAGAAATTTGGTTTTGTGGTGTTGGATAGTAGAAATATTTTTTTCGACGTGATGGTTTACCCACAAAAATTTAAAGAGGCTATTCATAACGATAAGGTTTTAGTAAAGATTGATAAATGGGCCAATAAGGAAAATAAAAGTCCCCTTGGAAGTATAACCCATGTCTTGGGTCAAGCAGGAGAAAACAACACTGAGATTCATGCGATTATGGCAGAATATGGTCTGCCTTTCGAATTTTCTAAAAAAGTAGAAGCAGCGGCAGCGCTCATTCCTGTAGCCATCTCAAAGGAGGAAATAAACAAGCGAAGAGATTTTAGAAAGAAGGTGACGTTCACTATTGACCCCCACGATGCGAAAGATTTTGATGACGCGTTATCTGTAAAAAAAATGGAGAATGGGCATGTTGAAGTAGGTATTCATATAGCGGATGTTTCGCATTATGTTACACCCGATTCCTTACTTGAAAAAGAAGCTTTTGAACGGGCGACTTCTGTTTATTTAGTGGATAGAACCATACCTATGTTGCCTGAAAAATTGTCTAATGGCTTGTGCTCATTGCGACCGAAAGAAGAAAAGTTAACCTTCTCGGCGGTTTTTGAAATCAATGATCAAGGAAAAGTATTTGGCAAATGGTTTGGAAGAACGGTCATCTATTCGGACAGAAGATTTGCTTATGAAGATGCCCAAGAAATTATTGAAGGAAATGCGGGAGATTATCAAGATGAAATATTACTCCTCAATGACCTCGCTGGAAAAATCCGGAAGCAGCGTTTCGCCAATGGAGCGGTAAACTTTGAATCGGT
This sequence comes from Flammeovirgaceae bacterium UBA976, assembly GCA_002292365.1. Taxonomy (GTDB): domain Bacteria; phylum Bacteroidota; class Bacteroidia; order Cytophagales; family Cyclobacteriaceae; genus UBA4465. Next base: position 17,506 of record DBBU01000057.1, on the reverse strand, counting down.
AGAAGTAAAATTTAGATTGGATGAGAAAGGGAAGCCTTTGGAAGTGATATCCAAAGAGCGAAAAGAAGCTCATAAGATGATCGAAGAATTCATGCTCTTGGCTAATAGGGAGGTCGCTACTTTTATTTTTGATAAGAAAAAAGGTAAACAACCAGAAGACAGTCTTCCTTTTGTATACCGAGTTCATAATGACCCGGACTCAGAAAAGTTAGATAATTTTTCAAATTTTGCAAGTAAGTTTGGCCATCAACTTTTGACCCAAGGAAGAATCTCTAAAAATCTAAATAAATTATTGGCAGACATACAAGGTAAGCCAGAACAGCATGTATTAGAGTCCATAGCCATCAGATCCATGGCCAAAGCACGGTACACCACAGAAGCTAAGGGTCATTTTGGCTTGGCCTTTGAGCATTATACCCATTTTACTTCCCCCATTCGCAGGTATCCCGATGTAATGGTTCATAGGTTGCTTTGGGATTATTTGGAAGGAAAAAACCCTCCCGAAAAAGAGGCCATCGAACAAAAATGCATGCACTCATCAGAACGAGAGAAAAGGGCTGCCGAGGCAGAAAGAGCATCCATAAAATTCAAGCAGGTTGAATTTATGTCCGGAATGTTAGGAGAAACTTTTGATGGAATTGTATCAGGGGTGACTGAATGGGGCTTATTTGTAGAAATCAGTGCCACTAAATGTGAGGGAATGATTAGAATTGTAGATATAGACCATGATCAGTTTCAATATGATGAAAAGCAATATCGGATCGTCGGCAGACGGACTGGGGGAATAATTTCCTTGGGTGATGAGATTCATGTCAAGGTGGTAAAAACAGACATAGACCGAAGAACGATAGATTTGCTTTGGGTTGAAAAATAACCTACTTTGAAAGATTTGATTGATCTTTGTTAGGATAGGGCTAATTTGGAACGGTGACGTTAGGGAGTAATAAATTTTTCAGCGCCCTTTTAATCACAGATTTAGTACACATTAAATAAATGGAATCAATAATCACTTTACGAAAATCAATTGATACTCGCTTGGTTCAATTAGAGGTAAAAGCACAGCCTCGGAACCTTTATGAACCCATTGGCTACTTATTGGCTTTGGGTGGAAAAAGATTTAGACCTTTGCTGGTTTTGTTGACTGCACAGCTGCGAGGGATGCAGAATCCAAAAGCATTAGATCCAGCCTTAGCGGTCGAAGTATTTCATAATTTCACCTTAATGCATGATGATATTATGGATGCAGCACCGCTCCGTAGAGGTCAGCCCTCAGTTCATGAAAAGTGGAATCAAAATACCGCCATCTTAAGTGGCGATGCGATGTTCGTAAAAGCCTATCAACTGATCACTAAGATCGATCCCAGTTACTTATTATTGGCTATGAATCGATTTAATGAAACGGCTTTGGAAGTCTGTGAAGGGCAGCAATTGGATTTGGATTTTGAGCAGATCGTCGATGTTTCTCAAGCAGATTATTTGGAGATGATTAGGTTGAAGACCGCGGTATTATTGGGTTTTAGTATGGAATTAGGAGGGATAATGGGCGGCTTTGGGCGTGAGGATCAAGAGCGACTCTATAAGGTGGGAGAAAACCTAGGGCTCGGCTTCCAGTTGATGGATGATTTGTTAGATGTTTATGGAGATCAACAAAAAGTAGGTAAGCAAGTGGGGGGAGACATTATCGCCAATAAAAAAACATTTTTAATGATCAATGCTTTAGATCTTGCAGGAACCGATGTGCGTAGCCAATTGAATGGCTGGATCAGTATGAGGGATGTAGATTCTATGGAGAAAGTAGCAGGCGTTAAAAATATCTTTAATGACTTGGGAATCCCCCAGCTCGTAAAAATTAAAATGGATGCTTATTTTGATGAGGCTTTTAGATTGCTTAAAACCATTGATTGTGATAAAGAAGGCCTTGATTTTTTCAATAATTTTGCAAAAAGCTTGATTAAAAGAGAAGGCTAGTAAATATAAAAGCAAATAATTAAATGATGAGTTTAAATTTAATCATTATTGTGTTGACGTTATTGATCAGTATTTATGCACAGAACAATACGAATCTTTATGTCCAACTTATGATGAATCCACATGAGGTCATGAAGAGGCACCAATATTGGAGACTAATTACTTCGGGTCTCGTCCACGACGGCTATTCACATTTGGGATTTAATATGTTTACACTGTACTTTTTTGGTGGTGCTGTGGAGCAATATTTCGGTTATATTTTGGGATCAAATGCGGCTGTTGTATTTGTTTTCTTCTATCTGTCTGCCCTTGTTGTTTCAGATTTTCCAGGATTTTTAAAAAATAGAAATAGGCCTGGATATAATACCTTAGGAGCCTCTGGAGCAGTTTCAGCTATGGTATTTGCGAGTATCATCTATGCCCCCTTGAACAAAATATGTCTTTTCGCAGTACTTTGTTTTCCTGGATTTATCTTGGGAGTTATTTTTCTCATTTATTCTTTTACCCAAGGGAAAAACCTATCTCAAAACATCAACCACGAAGCCCATTCGTATGGTGCCTTGTATGGAATTGTTTTCAGTATTTGGATACATCCTGAGTCAGCAGCCATATTCCTAGAAAAAATCTTAAGCTATAGCCCTTTTTAAGCCTAAAAAAACTAACCAAAATGAATGAGTAGGGCCTTTAAATGAGTTTTTTTTTAGGTTTCGATAGAAATCAGTTCGACTTCAAATATTAATACAGATCTAGGAGGAATGGGACCTGACCCTCTTTCTCCATAACCCAACTCGTAAGGGATGGTAAGTTCAATTTTACCTCCTACATTAATGAGTTGTACTCCTTCCGTCCATCCGGGGATGACACCACTTAAAGGGAAAGAGATAGGCTCACCGCGCTCGACAGAAGAGTCAAAAACAGTTCCATCTATCAATGTACCAGTATAATGTACCGTAACAGTACTTTCAGCGGTGGGAAACTCTCCTGTACCGGCCTGTAAAATTTTGTATTGAAGGCCACTGGCTGTAGTTTGGACACCTTCTTTAGTAGCATTTTCTTGAAGAAAAGCTACTCCTTCTTCTGCTAGGCTCTCCGTTTTTCTCTCATTGAAGGCCATATAAACTTGTTGACATTGCTCCATAGTCAGTCGGCTGGTATCGCTTAGGGCTTCTCTAAATGCTGCGGTAACCATGGCTATATCGATATCTTCTAGCTGTGGTTTAATTTGTTCTGCCAATAGGGCACCAAAACTGTAGCTTAAGCTATCTTTAAACGTTTTAAGTTGGACTTGCGCAGATGCTGATTTATCCGAACAGTTTGAGAATAGTGCTACTATAGCTACTAAAATCGAAATTTGAATTTTTTGCATGATCATAAAATGAAATGCGAATATAATGGGTTTTTATTGAATTATTAAAAATAAGGCAAATATGAATCCTTCAAAAGGCTCAAAATTTATCTAAGCACCTCTTTTTAAGAGAAATTAATTGAGCATTAATATGGATTCGATTTAAGATTAAAAAGGGCCAATCTAAAAAACTGATTTAATTTGCATCTTAAACGGAGCATTCATGGACCAAAATAAAAAAGAATCATTAAATTTTATTGAGCAGCTTATAGAGGCGGATTTGAAGGAAGGCAACGTTCAAAAGGTCATTACGCGTTTTCCTCCTGAGCCCAATGGGTATTTACATATCGGTCACGCCAAATCGATATGTTTAAATTTTGGATTGGCTCAAAAATATGGAGGTCAGTGCAATCTTAGATTTGATGATACCAATCCTGAAAAAGAAGAAACTGAATATGTGGATGCTATCAAAGCAGACATTAAATGGCTAGGCTTTGATTGGGGATCATCTGCCCATCATACTTCAGACTATTTTGAAAAGCTATATGAGTTCGCCATTCGCTTGATTGAAAAAGGGGCTGCTTATGTTGACGAGTTAAGCGCAGTTCAATTCAATGAGCTTAAAGGATCACCGACTGAACCCGGAAAAGAAAGCCCCTTTAGAAATCGGACGATCATAGAAAATATTGAAATCTTTGAAGCCATGAAATCAGGGGCATTTGAAGAGGGAGAAAGAGTGCTTCGTGCCAAAATTGATATGAGTAGCCCAAATATGCATATGAGGGATCCTATTTTGTATCGAATTAAGCACATGGAGCACCATCGTACAGGATCAAAATGGTGTATTTATCCTACCTATGATTTTGCACATGGACAGTCGGACAGCATGGAGAAAATTACCCATTCTCTTTGTACCCTCGAGTTTGAGGTACATAGGCCTTTATATGATTGGCTTATTCGGGAATTAGAGATTCATCCTTCGAAGCAGACAGAGTTCGCCCGATTAAATTTGAGTTATACAATTGTAAGTAAAAGAAGTCTTCGTGAATTGGTTGAAGGACATTATGTTGCGGGTTGGGACGATCCCAGGATGCCTACGATTTCGGGTATTCGAAGAAGGGGATTTACTGCTCGATCAATCAGAAAATTCACAGATACCATTGGATTGGCGAGAAGAGATGGCATTACCGATGTGGCCTTATTGGAACATTCGGTACGTGAAGATTTAAATAAAACAGCCCATCGCATCTTTGGTATCATGGATCCTATTAAGTTAATTATTACCAATTGGCCAGAGGATCATCAGGAGATCATGACGGCTGAAAACAATCCGGAGGATGAAAACTCAGGTACTCGTGAGATACCTTTTACTCGTGAACTCTTCATTGATAGGTCAGACTTTATGGAACATCCCCCAAGTCCCCGAAAATGGTTTAGACTGGGGCCTGATCGTGAAGTTCGTCTTAAAAAGGGCTATATCATTAAATGTACAGGATTGAAAAAATCTGAAAAAGGGGAGATCATTGAAATCTATGCTGAATACGATCCCAATACCAAGAGTGGCCAAGATACCAGTGGAAAAAAAGTAAAAGGAACCCTAGGCTGGGTGTCCGCTCCGCATGCGGTTTCGGCCGAAATACGAATGTATGATCGCTTATTTCTTACTGAAAATCTGAATAAGATAGATGATGACTTTAAAAATCATTTGAATCCAGATTCTTTGACCATCAATACGCAGGCGCTTTTGGAACCTTCTGTTAGAGATGCCCAAGTGGGCGATCAGTTTCAATTTGAACGGATCGGATATTTCAGGGTAGATGAAGACAGCCATTCAGAAAAGCTCATTTTCAATAGGACCCTCACCTTAAGAGACGGCTGGACCAAGAAAAACAACTAAAAAACAGAGGTTTTATTTGAACGGTTCGTGAATGAATCAAAGATGGGTTAATTTCATTTTATAAACATAAGTACTATGAAAATAAAAATAGTTATTGGGTTGCTGCTGATCTTGCAAAATGGCTTAACCTTTTCTCAATCTTCCATTATCGGTTTTGAAGCTCATCAAGTATCCCAACAAAAAAATCTTGAAGCGGAGTTTGATAAAATACTTTCAGCCGATAACCTGGATCAATGGATGAAATTCATGTCTGCAGAGCCTCATTATCTGGGAACGGCTTATGGAAGAAAAAATGCCGAATGGATGGTCAAGCAATTTAAATCATGGGGCTATGATGCGAAAATTGAGACCTATCAGGTATTATTTCCTTATCCAAAAGTACGTTTGCTTGAGTTGATAGCTCCTGAAAAATACAAGGCGAAGTTGACCGCTGTTCCCGTCGCAGGAGATGCCGATACGGATCAAGGGGATGCTTTGTTGCCAAGTTACAATGCGTTTTCTACTGATGGCGATGTGACAGCGGAGCTCGTATTTGTTAATTACGGAATTCCGGCAGATTATGAGGAGTTAGAGAAAAGGGGGATAGATGTCAAAGGAAAAATTGTCATCGCTAAATACTATGGTTCTTGGAGGGGGATTAAACCTAAATTGGCAGCAGAGAAAGGAGCCATTGGATGCATCATTTATTCAGATCCCAAGGATGATGGATTTTATGCTGGGGATGTATACCCTAAGGGAGCTTTTAAAAATGCTACAGGCGTACAAAGGGGATCCGTAATGGATATGCCGCTGTATCCGGGTGATGTCCTTACTCCGGGTTATGGAGCTACTAAAAATGCCAAAAGACTTGATCGAAAGGATGCCCCTACTATTACAAAAATTCCAGTATTACCCATTTCATATGAAGATGCCTTGCCGTTGTTGGCCGCCCTTGAAGGGCAAGTGGCCCCCCCATCATGGCGAGGTGCGTTACCTATTACTTATCACATTGGACCTGGACCGGCTAAGGTTCATTTAAAGTTAACTTTTGATTGGCAGTTAAAGCCTGCTCATAATGTGATCGCGACTCTTAAGGGTACAGATTTTCCTGATCAATGGGTCATCAGAGGAAATCATCACGATGCTTGGGTTCATGGGGCTGCTGATCCTGTGAGTGGCATGGTCGCCTTGTTGGAAGAGGCTAGGGCAGTCGGAATGTTGGGAAAAGCAGGGAAAAACCCAAAAAGAACCCTTATCTATTGTGCATGGGATGCTGAAGAGCCAGGTTTGATTGGCTCTACCGAATGGGTGGAGGATCATCTCGAAGAGCTACAACATAAAACGGTAGCCTACATCAATACAGATGGTAATGGCCGTGGATTTTTGGGTGCAGGGGGATCTCATTCCCTTGAGGCGATGGTAAAGGAGGTGACGACAGATGTGATGGATCCCCAAAAAGGTGTATCCGTGGCGGAACGACTTGGGGCCAGAGATTTATTGAATGGAGGCGATGGTAATCCGGGATTGTATGCTTTAGGCTCAGGTTCTGATTATACCCCTTTTATCCAGCATGCAGGTATTGCAGCGCTTAATATTGGATTTGGTGGTGAAAATTCGGGAGGAGAATACCATACCATTTATGATACCTATGCTCATTTCAAACGATTCAAGGATCCGGACATGGCTTATGGAATTGCGTTGGCGAAAATAGCGGGACGCATAGTTTTGAGATTGGCAAATGCTGAAGTATTGCCTTTCGAGTTTCAGGCATGGCACACGACTGTGCAGGGTTACTTAACAGAAATTAATGCATTGACAAATATGATGCGTGGGGCAGTTGAGCAACACAATAACTTGATCAATAAGAAAGTATTTTCTTTGACCGCAGATCCAAAAAAACCATTCAATCAGCCTGTTAAGAAAGCCATTGTGCCTTATGTCGATTTTTCACCTTTATACAATGCTCTGGCCAATCTGAAGGTCACAATAGATACTCTTGAAGGTAAGTCACTCATTTCCTTGGTTTCTAAAGATGCCCTTAATGACAAACTCATGCATGCTGAACAGGTTTTGACTTTTGTGTCGGGTCTACCCCGAAGGAGTTGGTACCGGCATCAGATTTATGCACCGGGCTTTTACACGGGATATGGCGTTAAAACGCTCCCAGGCGTAAGAGAGGCGATCGAACAAGAAAATTGGGAGGAATGCCGGTCCCAGGTGACCATTTTGGCAACGACACTTCAAAATTTTGATGCCCACTTGCAGAGCATATTGGTTCTGAATTAATGCCCATACATCGCGACAAAATATCCACCCTCAAGCTTGGGGATATTGCCCTTATAGGTATCCCCTTTGATGATCATTCTTCTTTTCTCAAAGGGCCAGCCAAGGCACCCCCATTGATCATCGAGGCCATTGAGAGTGACTCGGCCAATTATTTTACCGAGGACTTGATGGATTTAGCGGATCATTCGGATGTTTGTTGGTTGGGCAATGCCCCGCTCCAAGATTATTTTGATATTGAGTCCATCATTGCTGAGATTTTAAAGGGGGGGGCGATTCCTTTTTCGATAGGCGGTGATCATTCGATTACCTATCCGATTCTGCGGGCCATGTCAGCTTCTTACCCTAGTTTAAGTATTCTGCATTTTGATGCCCATGGGGATTTATATGATTCATTGGGAGGGAATCGGCATTCACATGCGAGCCCCTTTGCTCGAATTATGGAAGAGGGCTTGGCGCAAGCATTGACACAGGTAGGTATTCGGACCTTGAATGATCATCAACAAACGCAAGTCAGTAAGTTTGGTGTAAAGGTCATAGACATGAGAAATTGGTCACCGGACATAGATTTAAATTTATCGGGACCCGTTTATTTAAGTTTTGATATGGATGTACTCGATCCTGCCTTTGCGCCTGGAGTTTCTCATCATGAGCCCGGAGGCTTCACTACCCGAGAGGTATTGCGGATGATACAAAAACTTGATTTAAATATTGTGGGCCTTGACCTAGTTGAGTACAATCCTGATCGTGACCTCAATGGGGTTACCGCCATGACGGCGGCAAAAATTATTAAGGAGTTATTGGCAAAGCTGCTTTCATTTCAAAAGTAATTTTAATCTATTAAGTTTCATTTCTCAAAATAGTTAAAGGCGATTGCCGGACGATGGTGCGACTGTTGAGCAGGCCAATACATACGGTGAGGGCAGTGATACCAAAAAAGAATCCCATGATTTCTAATAAGTCGGGCACATAGGTAAATTCAAAAATGAAATAACCCAATAGACTGGTAAAAACGACGGCTAAAAAGAGGCCTGCCAATGCTCCTAAGCCTCCCAAAAAGAAATATTCAGCTGCGATGATCTTCCATAATTGGGCCTTAGAGGCCCCCATAGTCCGAAGCAAAACATTTTCGCGCATACGCTGAAATTTACTCAAGACAATGGCACTGATCATCACAATCAATCCCGTCCCGATACTAAATAGGGCCATGAATTGAATGACAAAAGCTACTTTTGACAGGAGATCTTCAAGGGTCTTCAAGATGAGTTCTAAGTCAATGATGGATACATTGGGATGTTGTCGTACAATGGCTTGCTGGAAGCGGGCAGAAACATCATTTTGATTAATTCGTGTGATGAGTACATGGAACTGGGGCGCTTGTTCTAAAACTCCAGTGGGAAATAAGACTAAAAAATTGGTTTGCACTCGACGCCAATCTACTTCACGAAAACTGCCTATATAGGTTTTTATCATTGCTCCTTGTACATTAAAAAGCAATTGATCACCAATGTTAAGGCCTAAGTTTTCGGCATATCCATCGGATATGGAAACAAATATAGAATCATCTGGATTTTTTAATTTTCCCTGCCATGTTCCTTGAGAGATCGTTTCTGAACTGATCAATGTGTCTCGATAGGTTACGCGATATTCTCGATTAAATGCCCATTTTGGAAGATCAACAGTGGAGTCGGCGTCGGCTTGATCACGCGTCTGATTATTGATTTCTAACAACCGCATGGTGACGACAGGAACTTCTTGCAGGACCGGAAGGTCATATTCTTCAGTCAAGGTCCGAATAGCTTCTTTTTGGTTGGTTTGAATGTCAAAAAGTATGGTATTGGGTCGTTCATTCTTACCACTGATAGATACGCGATCTACAAGTAATCCTTGCATGAAATATAACATCGCTAAAAACGCCGTACTCAAACCCAAAGTCGTCACCAAAATCACCGTTTGATTATTGGGTCGATAGAGGTTTGAAATGCCTTGACGCCATACAAACCCCATCTGCTTGGGCAGGAGTTTTTTAAGTAACGCATTCAGACCATGGGCAAGGGCGTACAATAAGGCCAACGCTGCCAAAAGAATGGATATATTGATCAAAGCATCCAACGCATCTTTAAGTTGCCAAAACATGATCAGATACAAGAAGATTAAAATACTCCCAATGATAGTGAAAAAGGGCAGATCTAATTTGAGTTTTAAAGATTCATATCCAAAACGAATGGCAGAGAGGGGACTTACTTTTCTCAATCCAATAAGTGACAGTAATCCAAAGAGAATAGAGGTAACCACACCAATAACCAACCCTGCGATAATCGCAGGCCAATAAATGGTTGGCTGAATATCAAAGGGAATAAATGATTTTGAGATTTCTGGCAAGTAAAGATGAATGACGACTCCCAAAAGGCAGCCAATAGATGCACCGATGAGGCCAAAAAAACCCACTTGAATTAAATAAATATTAATGGCCTCTTTAGCTTGCATACCCATGCAGCGCAAGACAGCTACAATTTGTACTTTACTTTTTATGTATACATAAATTGAGCTTGAAACACCCAAACACCCCAATAACAAGGCAGCAAATGCGATCAGTTCCAAAAATGAAGAAAGATCTCTAAAAGCCCTGCCCGTTTGTGCTTTTCTGTCTTCCACATTATCTACGTCATAACCCGCCTGCTCAAGAATATTTCTTGATTCTTCAAAAACATTGGTCGTATCTATATCAGGATGGAATTGAAAATAAGTGATGTAGTTGATGATACTTCCCTTCTGGATTAGACCCGTCTCATCTAAATACTTTAGGGGGATATACACTACTGGTGCAACCGATGAACCGACGTCACTTTGTCCAGGAATTTTCTGTATTTTTCCGACGATTTCAAAGCTGATGTTCCCGACCTTAATGGAATCACCCAGTTGAACGCCAAATTGAAGCATCAATTTTTCATCTACTAAGGCTTTTTGCACGATCCGAAAATCTTGTGCGGCCCTGCGGGGCTCTGTTTCTATGTCTCCATAATAAGGGTAGTTACCTTCTAAAGCGCGGATTTGTACCAAACGGGTGCCATCTGTACTGGGAAACCGAATCATTGAAGCAAAATAAACTTCATTAGATTCATCTTTGCTCAGTCGGGACATTTGGAAAAATAACGAATCAGGTAACGCAGCTTTACCACGAACAGAAACGTCTGCACCCAGCAAGTTTTTTGCTTGGCCGTCAATTTCATCCATGAGATTTTCTCTAAAAGAAGTGATGCCCACCAGCGCACCAATACCCAATGAAATAGAAGCGATAAATAGTAATAATTTACCACGACTTTTTCTACTATCTCTCCAGGCCATTTTCCAGGGCCAAGAACGATCGTATCTGATTTTTTTTAATGGAGAATTTTTATGCACGGTTTAAAGCCTGTCTTAATGAATGATGGTTCCCCCTTTGATTTTGATAATTTGATGGGTCTTTTGAGCAAGCTCTAAGTCATGGGTGACGATGATCAATGTCGTTCCTTTTTCTTTGTTAATTTCAAAAAGTAAGGCCTCAATAGATTTTCCTGTTTCTTCATCTAGGTTTCCCGTGGGCTCATCGGCAAAAAGGATTTCAGGATTATTTGAAAAGGCTCTGGCAATGGCGACGCGTTGCTGTTCACCTCCAGATAGTTGTGAGGGGTAATGATTTTTACGGGCACCTAAACCGACTCTTTCGAGCAAGGCAATAGAGGGTTCCATGGTGTTTTTTACACCGCGAAGCTCTAAGGGAACCTGGACATTTTCAAGGGCCGTTAAGGTAGGAATCAATTGAAAATTTTGGAAAACAAAACCAATATTTTGATTGCGAACTTGGGCCAATTCATCTTCATTAAGCTCATTAAGTGAGATATGGTTCAAGATAATTTCTCCTTCTGTCACACGATCTAACCCGGCACAAAGACCAAGTAATGTCGTTTTCCCGCTACCAGAGGGGCCAATAATTGCTACAGACTCACCTTTGAGGACAGAAAAATTAATATCCTTGAGTACTGTGAGAGCATTGGTTTTAGAGTCATATACTTTAGATAAGCTTTTAACTTTTAGAATTTCAGACATGTCCTACAATAATAAATCAGCGAGGCTTATATAAGAGGTTAAAAAAGGTTAAAGTTCCTTTTTTATTTTAAAAGGTCTTTAGCAGATTCAGATCTTTAAATGCCCCCTTTTGAATATTAATGCTTTGACTTGTCTAATTTACAACTTAATCAAGACGAAATCATGAGATTTTTAATGGGTTTCCTAGTACTTTTATGGGTAGGTTGTCAGGGTCCAAAAAAAGAAAAATCAGGCCCTACTTTGCCGGAAAAAGGGGTCGCAGAATCCTTGCCCCCCTCTCAAAAAAAGGTCATTTTATTTTTTGGGAATAGTATTACTGCGGGTTATCAATTAGATATGAATCAGGCATTTCCGGCCATAATTCAGCAAAAAATAGATTCTTTGGGCTTAAGCTATCAGGTAATTAATGCCGGATTAAGTGGAGAGACCACTGCCAGTGGTAAGAATAGGATAGATTGGGTGCTGCGAACCGTACCCGATATTTTTATTTTGGAATTAGGGGCGAATGATGGTCTTAGGGGGCTCCCATTAAAAGAGACTCCCAAAAATCTACAAGTCATCATTGATAAAGTAAAATTGATTAACCCTGAGGTGAAAATCGTCATTACTGGAATGGAAGTTCCTCCAAATTTAGGGGAAGCCTATACCCGCCAGTTTCGTAATATTTTTCCAACACTTGCCAAAAATAATGCGGCAGTTCTGATCCCTTTTTTACTTGTGGATGTTGCAGGCCGGCCTAGTTTGAACTTACCTGACGGCATTCACCCTACTCCAGAAGGCCACTTTTTAATAGCTGAATTGGTCTGGGAAACGTTGTTGCCACTTTTAGAATTGAATTGATGATCATAGAACAGATCGAATATTTTTTTATTCAAGGCGCTAACTTTGTGTGGGGCTTGCCGCTGCTCATCCTTTTGTTGGGAGGAGGATTTTTCTTCATGATGTATTCAAGGTTGCTCCCTTTTAAATACCTAAGACATGCTTTGGAGGTGTTGATGGGAAAATATGATAAGGCCCATGATGTAGGAGAGATCAGTCATTTTCAGGCTTTGGCGAGTCATTTGGCGGCGACCATTGGTATGGGAAATATCAGTGGTGTAGCTGTGGCCATAGCGACAGGCGGCCCAGGGGCCATTTTTTGGATGTGGATCAGTGCTATTTTTGGTATGTCTACTAAATTTTTCACGTGTACTTTGGCGGTTATGTATCGGGGAAAAGACTCCAATGGAGATTTACAGGGGGGTCCCATGTACGTCATTAGCGAGGGAATGGATGAAAAATGGCGTCTATTGGCCATATTTTTCTGTGTAGCAGGCTTTTTCGGTGCCACACCCATTTTTCAAGCCAATCAAATCATAGCTGCAGCCAATGAGATTGTATTTCAACCCGCTGGAATAGAAGCTTCTTTATCTGGAGACTTGGTTATGGGACTGGTTCTGACTCTTTTAACAGGCATTGTTATTTTTGGCGGGATACAGCGGATCGGTCTTTGGGCAGCACGTTTGGTGCCAGCGATGGTCATATTCTATTTAATCAGTGTAGGCTGCATCCTTTTTTTAAATGCATCAAATATTATTCCCTCCTTATTGTTAATCATAGAGGATGCCTTTTCAGCAAATGCTGTATTGGGGGGTGCGGTTGGGGCTATTATTTTGGCTGGGGCACGCCGAGCGGCATTTTCTAATGAGGCAGGTATCGGTACGGCTCCGATGATGCACGGCGCTACCAAAACGGAAGAACCGATCAGGGAGGGACTTGTGGCCATGCTGGGGCCTGCCATCGATACTTTATTGGTTTGCACCTTAACGGGTTTATGTATCCTAACGACCGGAGTTTGGGAATCTAGTGAATTGAGTGGGATTGCCTTGACGGTAGAAGCTTTTCGGACAAGTCTCCCTTTGGTGGGCTCCTATATTTTGGCACTTTGTGTGTTGGTATTTGGATTTACAACTATTGTAGGATTATCTTATTATGGCCGTAAATGCTTGTCTTTTATCATAGGGGCTAAATACGGATGGTATTTTAATTATTGGTATGTAGGAATCATTATTGTGGGTTCAGTAGCTACATTGGGTGCGGTCGTGAGTTTGGTTGATATGGCTTATGGCTTGATGGCCTTTCCCACCATGATTTCTGCGGTGATATTGGCACCTAAAGTGATGAAAGCGGCTAACATTTATTTCAAAAAGATTGAAAATTAGGTGCTATTTATGTTTTTATTCTGTTTTTTGGATCTCAATCACAGGGATTGACTTGAGCATAGTTATTTAAAAAAGGATAACTCTATATATTTGCAGGGGCCATGAGGTTAAAAAATACATGAGAATAGTTATTGCAGGTGCAGGTGAACTTGGATTTCACTTAGCCAAATTACTCGCAATAGAAGAGCAAGACATTACACTCATTGATGAGGATGACAGTGTTTTGGATCAAGCGAGAAACCAATTTGATGTGGTCACTGTCGTGGGTAGTGCGACGTCCATTAGTGTTCTCACTGAAGCCAATATTTCTAAAACAGATTTATTGATTGCCGTTACTTCTGATCAAGAAACCAATATCGCTGCCGCGATCATTGGTAAAAAATTGGGTGCTAAGAGGACCATTGCTCGAATTTCCAATATTGAATTTTTACAGAAAAAAGAGCTGCTCAACTTGAAAGATGTGGGTATTGATGAGCTCATTTCTCCAGAGTTATTGGCGGCTCGGGAGATCAAGAGATTGTTAAAAAAGACCGCATTAACAGATACTTTTGAATTTGATAAAGGCATTTTGTCATTAGTGGGGATTACCATCGATGAGGAGTCTCAATTCCTCAATAAAACCCTAACCGAAACTGCTTATATGGCATCAAATCATGATTTTACAACGGTGGCTTTGCTCAGAGATAACGAGACGATTATTCCGCATGGTGAAAATAAATTCAAGAAAGATGACCATGCTTACTTTATTGCTGAGCCGACAGGGATTGATCAAATTTTACAACTTTCCGGTAAAATTAAATCTGATGTCAAGCATTTAATGATTCTGGGTGGAAGCAAGATTGGCATCAATGCGGCCCGAGAGCTTAAGAAAAAATATAAAATTAAGCTCATTGAAAAAGACAAAGAAAAATGTTTTCGATTGGCAGAAGAGCTCCCCGATACTTTAATCATTAATGGCGATGGACGAGATTTAAAGTTACTCGAAGAGGAAGGCATTGATAGCATGGATGCATTTATTGCTGTAACAGGTAATTCCGAAACTAATATCATTTCTTCATTGGTGGCCAAAGATGCCGGCGTTAAGAAAACCATAGCCTTGGTTGAAAATATTGATTATATTCATTTGTCTCAAAGTATCGGCGTAGATACGATGATAAACAAAAAACTTATTGCCGCTAATTTTATATTTAGGCACATACGAAAAGGGGAGGTAGTCAATATTACCAGCGTGCACGGAGTAGATGCAGAAGTACTCGAATTCGAGGTGAAAGAGGGGGCAAAGATTTTGCATGATGAATTACGCAATTTAGATTTTCCACGGACAGCGGTAATCGGAGGGGTTATTAGAAAAAATAAGGGTTATACGGTAAGAGGAAACTTTAATTTTGAGGCAGAAGATCGTGTCGTCGTACTATCTAAACCAGAGTGTATCCATGCAGTGGAACATTATTTTAAATAATTTTTGATGTTTAATTATAAATTAATCATTAAAATCATGAGCATTCTTATGGTGCTCAACGGCATCTTCATGTCGATTTGTCTGCCTTTTAGCTGGTATTTTGGGGGTGAAGATTTTAGAGCTTTATTAGGATCTGCATTGATTGCCATATCTTTAGGTACAGTTATGTGGTTATTGACACGTAATTCGATTAATAAAGAATTACGTAAGCGTGAGGGGTATTTGGTGGTCACTATTGGCTGGTTGGTAATGTCTTTAATCGGAACATTGCCCTATATGCTTAGTGGGGAGATCACAAATTTCACAGATGCATTTTTTGAAACGTTATCCGGATTTTCTACAACCGGGGCAACGATTTTAGAGGATATTGAATCAGTCAGTAAAGGGATCTTGTTATGGAGAAGCATGAGTCAATGGATAGGAGGCATGGGAATCATTGTGCTTACTGTAGCTATATTACCTATTTTGGGAATTGGGGGCATGCAGCTTTTTGTAGCAGAAGCCCCTGGGATCTCACCGGATAAATTTCAGCCTCGAATCAAAGAAACCGCTAAGAGATTATGGATTATTTATATTGGTTTCACGGGATTAGAAATGATTTTCCTGATGGTGGGAGATATGACTTTTTTTGATGCGTTAAACCACAGTTTAACGACAATGGCTAGTGGAGGGTTTTCAACTAAGAATAGTAGCATTGCTTTTTATGATTCGGCGTATATAGATTTTATTATTGTGACGTTCATGTTTTTAGCGGGCACAAATTTTACCATGATTTACTTTGGTTTGCATGGACAGATAAAAAAAGTCTTTCAGAATCAAGAATTCAGAACCTATGGTATTTTTTGTTTGGTTATCTCGATGTTTTGTGCGCTAGGGATTTGGATAAGTGGAAATGAAAATTTAATAGATTCTTTTAGATACAGTATTTTTCAGGTCGTTTCAGTCATCACCACTACTGGATTTGTGACACAGGATTATACGGCTTGGACACCTTTGTTGACCATGCTTTTTTTCTTTCTCATGTTTGTGGGCGCTTCTGCAGGATCAACGGCTGGGGGGATTAAAATCATCAGACATTTAATTTTAGTAAAGAATAGCTTTTTGGAATTTAATAGACAAATTCATCCCTCAGCCGTATTGCCTTTGAGACTCAATGGGAAGAGTGTAAATGGTGAAATTACCTTTCAAATTCTTGCTTTTGTCATGTTATATCTGACCATTTTTGCTTTAGGGTCTTTAGGAATGGCTTTTTTGGGAGTAGATTTGGTGACCGCCATAGGTGCTGCCGCAACCTGTTTAGGAAATGTTGGACCCGGAATTGGATCCGTAGGGCCTGTTGCTAATTTTGCGCATGTGCCTACCGTTGGGAAATGGATACTTTCTTTGTTGATGTTATTGGGTAGATTAGAGCTTTTTACCGTATTAATATTATTTACCCCATTTTTTTGGAGAAAAACATAGTTATGATTTTGTTGGAATATATAATTTGGAGTCCTGATCCCGTCATTTTTAAAATTCCCTTATCCTTTTTGGGTTTACCAGATCGTCCGATTGTGTGGTATGGTTTATTGTTTGCGATGGGATTTATTATCGGCCAACAAATTTCTTATAGAATTTTCAAGGCAGAGGGTCATGCTGAAAAGGATGTGGATACCTTGACTACGTTCATGGTTATTGCCACTATATTGGGTGCTAGACTGGGACATTGCCTATTTTATAATCCCAGTTATTATTTGTCAGATCCTATTGAGATTTTGAAAATTTGGGAGGGAGGTTTGGCCAGCCATGGGGGTGCGATTGGAATATTTGTGGCCCTTTGGCT
>DBBU01000057.1:0-356 GCA_002292365.1 Flammeovirgaceae bacterium UBA976 | reverse complement strand
GAAATGGAGGGAGTAAAAACAAAAAGTGATTTCGGTGTTGTATATGCCAGAGGCACTGAGGGTGTATTGAATTTTGATGAAAATGTAATTGAAGAAGTAGTCTTTGAGGAGGGGGTCTATGATCCCGGAAATCCTGGATATTTACCTTTAAAAGCGGTTCTGAAATTGAAATCAGGTGTTCAAGCGGATGAAGCAATGAAACGCTTTATAAATGGCCAATTGGCCTACAGTCTCAAGAATTATCAAGAAGTGGTGGAACATGTTGATTTTATTTCGTCAAGAAGAGGTCTCGATTATCAAATTATTGATGAAACGGGAGTTGAGCAGATAGAAATTAAAGCGACAGGTATCCTTCG
>DBBU01000061.1 GCA_002292365.1 Flammeovirgaceae bacterium UBA976 | reverse complement strand
AATCAGAAGAGAAGAGGGCTGGGCATTGGCTACTTATACGGGTAAAATACTCACTCCCTTCACTTATGATGAGATCAATACGGTAGGGGACTTTTAGGCGTTTCGTGTGGGGGAGGAAATCGCCTTTCATAACCTATCTTTTGTTCAAAAAGGAATTCAAAAAAAACAACTAACTCCTAATTTTTTAGCAGACGACTATGAGTTGATCAATGATTCCGTAATGCTACTTTATCATGAAAACAAACAAGCCTTGCTTGAAAGTAATATGAACCTCCTCATACCTTGGGAAGCAGACCGTGATATTTATGTTGGTGATACCTATCATTATACGGAAGGCATATCAGATTATAAGATATATCATAAGCAAATCATTAAAGATTTGGGTACAAATGTTTTTGAAAATCTCATTGACCATCACCCTTGGTTGGGCCTCAAAAAAAATCATTGGTACTTAATCAATCCGAAAGGTGCATTTATCAAGGTAGATTCTATTCAATCCTTACGTGAATTGGCGTTAGTCATTCGTGATTCTGATTCTTCTTATGTACTCTTCCCAAATGAGCAATCACTTCTTATAAATAAAGAAGTTACCGTAAACAGTCTGCTGTCTCGCGATCGTCAAGGAAAAGTACGGGCCCGTTATTTACTCAAAACCCATAAAGATGCACAGGAAATCTACAACAAAGAAGGCGAATTAATGTTCAAGGGTAATTTTGATCACATAGATCCGCTAACAGATTCCCTCTTTAAAATCACCCTCAACGACCAACAAGGAGTCTTAGATCCAAAAGGAAATGTGATCATTCCCATTGGCTATGATTTTATTGAGCAAAAAAATCACCTCGCACAATTACTAAAAAATGGAAAAATAACAGGATTTGATTTAAATCATAGCATTAAACTCTCTGATCAATACGAAGGTGTATCTGAGCGATTGGGTCCTTATTATTTAACGAAAAAAGGATCATTTAAAGGGTTAATAAATCGTGAGGGTGCTGTGATCATTGACTTTAAATATCAAAATATCATAGGCCTCAATGATTCCTTGTTTTGGGTGCAAACGGATAGCAGCTGGTCCCTTATTACTGATCATCAAAAAAAAATCCTAAAAGGAGTGAGCACTTACACACAAATTACTGAAAATGTATTTCGTTATTTAAAAAATAATAAATATGGACTCATTTATGGGGACCAATCCATTCATTATCCTGCTGAGTACGATGCCATCCGATCTATTTCACATCAGAACCCCCCCCTTTTTCAATTCGAAATATTTATTGCAGCCGCTCCTTTCCATATCGTAATTACCAAGGATTTTAGTGGTAATCCCATACACTCTCAAGCATATAGACCCCATGAATATGAGCAAATAGTTTGTGACTTCTAAAAAATTAGCCCTTTGTAATCAACTCGCCTGAGCTATCAAAGCTTTGTGAATACTCAGGACCTGGGGAAGTAATAAGTTTCTTTCATCATTCTTTATAATGAAATGTGCCAATAAACTAGTTTCTGCAGCTGGCAACTGGCGCGAAATGATCGCTTCAATATCTTTCTTATCTCGATGTAAATCACGGGCCAAAACTCTTTTAATTCTCAGTGCACTTGGTGACAAAACCAAAATAACTTGATCTAATTCAGTATGTGAAGAGGTTTCAAAAATTAAGGCTGATTCTTTTAACAAAACTGGGCTGGAATCATGCAATGCTACCCATCTGGTAAAGTCGGCGTCTACTTCTGGATGAACTATCGCATTTAATCGAGTCAAAATATTTTCGTTATTAAAAGATTTACGTGCAATGAAGGACCTATTCAATCCTTGCTCAGTATAACTTTCTGAACCCAATAATTCAATCAGTTGAGACTTAATATTTGGGTCATGAGCCATCAGCCATTTGGCTCGCCTATCTGCATCGTACACTCGTAGCCCCAGTTTATTAAAAATACTACTTATCAGGCTCTTACCACTCCCGATCCCCCCAGTAATACCTATCAATAACGAACTATTCTTCATTTTCGTACCGAAATCTCACTTTTTGGGAGTCCATACTCACGGTTCGCAAGGTATCAGGATACTTGATCAGTACAGGTACACCCAAAGAATCTGTTTTTAAAAAATCATAATCTAGGACTACATAAAAATCCTCTGACGAAAAATCCTCTTTAAAAGACTCCTTGACCCTATAGGTCACATTCACTATAGAATCTAGCAGCGTAGTCACTCGATTGGAAGGAAAATTCTGCAAGATAATTGGAACCCCTATCTTAACATTTTTAAACTTCTCCACCTCAAAACTTACATTGACCTCACTAGGATCAGATTGAATGAGGTCTTCAAATACTATGGGAACTTCTATCCTACCATAAAAATCCTCATCAATATTATTCTCGTCTAGGGTAATGTAGAAATCTGATTCAAAAGAGTTAATAATAGATTTAGGTCCGGTCAACACAACATGGTCAGGTTGAATGGTTATATTAGACATAAGCTGATAATCTTCTTCGAGGGGCAAGCTCAAGCTATCTACCTTTAATATCATCCGCTTCGTTATCTTTCGTTCAATGCTAAGGAATAAAGTATCTGTAACAATATAGTTTATAGTAAGCCCTTTTAGCTGATCTTCAACAATTGGTCTTAAGAATGATTGGGTCAGAAAATTGACTTCGGAAGGATTATCTAGTTCTACCTGGATAGGATCAATACTAAATATCAACGTCCTTCTGAATAAATTCCAGCCGCCACTGCTTACATCTATTTTAATCGTAGTTGGCAGTGGATTCATGACTACAGTGCTGTCTACATTAAAAACGAATTCAATCGGATAACTGATGAGCGCACTATGTGACTTATTCAGTGCCCTAAAAAGCCAAAAGGTAGCAGCCCCCGTGATGGAGATCAATACTACCTTCCAGTTATTATTTGTAAAATTACTAAAGTTGATCATCAAATCATACCTAAGCTATTTCTTGGATACGTATTGAGCACTGGTATCTAATGAGAGAGATGATTTCTCAACCACCAACTTATTCCCCCGATCTACATCAAGGGTAATGGTAGCCTCATCAACCGAAAATACTTTCCCATGTATACCCCCCAACGTCACTACCATATCTCCTTTTTTCACCGCTTCAATAAATTTTTTAGTGTCCTTTTGCTTTTTTTGCTGTGGACGAATAAAAAAGAAGTAAAATATAGCAACCATGCCTCCCAGCATGATGAATTGGGAATAGTTATTTCCTGATGCCTGTAAAAATATGATTTCCAACATAACGACTTATGATGGATTTGCTTTGTTCACATTTGCTTTAATTTTCAAGCGGGTTACTTTAGGATAAGTGTTGGCCGTAACGGTTACCGTCTTGTTCTGAATACCTGGCTTACTTCGACTGTTAAACTGCACCTTAATTTCTGCTTCTTCGCCAGGAGCAATAGGTGCCTTAGGCCATACAGGCACGGTACATCCACAAGATGCAGTGGCACTGCTGATGATTAAAGGAGCATCCCCGTCATTCACGAATGAAAAAACATGATCTACTACGTCTCCTTCTGTAATCGTACCAAAGTCAAAACTTTCTTCTGAAAATTTGAACGTCGGAAGTGGACCATCTGGCTTTACGTCCGGCACTTGGGCTGACGTCGGTGCCGCTGGAGTAGTTCTTACTCCGTTTTTAGTCTCTAATTGGGCCATCTTACCTTCTAATTTAGCTAGGCGTGATTCCAATTCTTTATTCGAACAACTGAAGCCTATCAATGCTAGGCTTAATATCAATGTAATTTTAGTTATCTGTTTCATTTTGTATTAAAATTTTATTCAAATTTAAAGAAAATAGCGTCTTAATATAGCTCTTTTGTTATTTAATCAATCTGATTTTTTTATCTGATTAATTAAACCATTCACATCATCAAGCAACTCTTCGGCTTTTTTTTTGGTATCATCGATGATTTTTTTTCCTTCTGACTTGGCCTTATTGTCTTTTAAATTTTTGCCTTCTACCAGCTCTTCCATTAACTCCTCCACTCTTTTTTTATACTTATCTAGCAAAAATGATAGCCGATCGCGTGTATGTGTTCCTTTCTCAGGAGCATACAAAAGCCCCAAAATGCCTCCAGCAAAAATACCAAATAGAAAGGCAAAAAATGAATTCCCTGAATTTTTACTCATGATTTTTTTATTTATTATCTATTAAACCTCTGCCACTTTTTTTAATAACACCCTCCGAAGATAACTCGTTTGCCAAAACATCCAAAATTCCATTCACAAATTGTTTACTTCTTGGCGTACTGTAATTTTTGGAAATCTCAATATATTCATTGATGGTCACCTTAATCGGAATGCTCGGAAAGGTCATCATTTCTGCCAAAGCCATTTTCAAAATTACCAAGTCAGTCATGGCCATTCGAGAGGCATCCCAATTTTTCGCTCTTTTAGAAATGATCATTTCCAACTCATATTCGCGCCTCATCGTTTCGGAAAATAAAGTTTCAAAATATTCAAAATCTTCATCTTCGTTGTGGCTCAATGGCTGCAATTCCAGTGGGTTTTCAAAATTAAAATACTTCAATGTTTTGAGAACCATACTCCTAATGATGGATTTATTTTCATTCCATCTCAAGTCATTTTGATCAAAATAGGCCCCAATAATCTCACTTTTAAAGATGACTTTTTTATAAAGGTATTGTACACATTCTAGTTGCTGTTCTTGTGTGGGCTCTTTGAGTTCCTGAAAGCGTATCATGAATTCATCTACTCTCAAAACATCTTTGTACCACTGCACTACAACATCACTTTCCGCTTCCCAGTCAACTTCTCCTTTTTTTACCGCTTCGTACAAGTTAGAATCTTCTTTGATCTTCGCAATCAACACGTTACTAGATAAATTTCCACTCGAAGCTGACCTAGCAGGACTACTTTTTATTTTATCCTGTTCCTGCTTATCCACAAAGGCAAATGAGACAGGTAGCAAAAGTATTTTTAGATATAATTTTTTAAGTCGAGCACGCTCGGCCATCATGTTCTGTCTAATGCTTTTTACCTCTTTCGTAATCAGGTTTTCATATTTTAGATAGCTATTTTCAACTTCTTGAAGATCTTCCTCATCCAGTGCTACCATCGTATGCGAAGATTCATCTAAAAACCTATTTCTAAAACAGATTTTAATTAAATTTTGTTTAGCCTCAAATAACTCGCAATCCGAAAAATCATGCAGCGCAGGGTCTAAAGAGTATTTTGCAACCAACTCTTCTTCAATTAAATCACATACAGATGCTTTCATTAAGAAATAGCTATACAAAGACTGCATGGCCTTCACTCTTAAAACCCTCCTATTTAACATTTTAAAGAACTTTAATCTATTTAAAAGTAGGTGATTTGAGCCTACTAAAATCTTCGATACGCTTCGCTGCTATATTCAAGGCAGATTGATGCGTCGTAATATTATTTACTGAAGCAAAATTAATCACATCAGTAGTCATTTTATAGATATCTTCCGCCTTTTCTAAAACTTTAGACCGATGGTAATTCCCTTGCTGTTCAAAATAAACATTAATGATACCGCCTGAGTTAATGAGAAAATCTGGACCATAAAGTATGCCTTGATCCTGAAGCATTTTTGCATGTAAAGCTTCATCCTCCAATTGATTGTTAGCACCTCCTGCAATAATTTTACACTTCATCTTAGGTATGGTCTGACTGTTAATCGTAGCTCCCAAAGCACAAGGTGCATAAATATCTATGTCTGCACGATACACTTCATCCGCCGCCACCACAGTAACCTTAAAACGTTCTGTTATCCTTTTGATCTTATCTTCAAAAATGTCTGAAACCAAAATAAGTGCTCGTTCCTTCACCAGTAGTTCAATTAAATAGGAACCTACATTTCCCAAACCTTGGACCAATATTTTTTTGCCTGCCAGGGTATCTGTTCCATAAACTACTTTAGCACAAGCCTTCATCCCACAAAAAACACCATATGCAGTTATGGGACTAGGGTCTCCGGATCCACCCATTTTTTCTGGAAGACCTGCTACATAAGGCGTCTCCATGCGGATATATTCCATGTCCTGCATGGTCATATTGACATCTTCAGCCGTCCAATATTGCCCCCCCAAACCATTGACAAACTTCCCAAATCGACGCATCAGTTTTTCGCCTTTAATTTTTTTAGCATCTCCGATGATTACTGCTTTACCACCCCCAATATTTAATCCGGCAATCGAATTTTTAAAAGTCATCCCTCTGGACAACCTTAAAGCATCTTGTATGGCAGCTTCCTCTGAGGTATAATTCCACATACGTGTCCCTCCCATGGCAGGGCCAAGCACCGTGTTGTGAATAGAAATAATTGCTTTCAATCCAAGCACATGATCACTGCAAAAAATGAGTTGTTCATGTGACGTGTCCGACATTTTATCTAAAATTGTTTGACTTTTCAGCTGAATGGAGTCTTTTCCCATTTTTAAAAGAAATTCTAATCTAACTTTACTATCATTTTAAGTCAGAACAATAAATAAAAAGTCAAAAATACCTTGTTTATATCAAATTATCACTCAGAATTTCAATCCTTTTATAACCTGTGCATGATTTAGCCTATTTGAATAAATACCTATTTAAATATAAGTATCACCTTATATTGGGTACACTATTTATCATCATCGCCAATTATTTTTCCATCATACCTGCAGTTTTGGTAAGGTATTCATTTGACCTATT
Source organism: Flammeovirgaceae bacterium UBA976 (assembly GCA_002292365.1). Lineage (GTDB taxonomy): Bacteria > Bacteroidota > Bacteroidia > Cytophagales > Cyclobacteriaceae > UBA4465. The sequence goes on along the minus strand of DBBU01000061.1, from coordinate 39,441 downwards.
GAAAGGTAATTATGAGCTTTTTAAACTCTTTGATGGTTTTGATCTTCAAACCAATGCTTATGCATTATTTGCAAAATCTATTTGGGTATTGGGTATATTAATATTGATCTCTGCACTTTTGAGAGGCATTTTTATGTTTTTCATGAGGCAAACTATTATCGTGATGTCTCGAATCATTGAATATGATTTAAAAAATGAAATTTTTGAGCATTATCAAAGTTTACCCTTAAGCTTTTACAGAAAAAACAATACGGGGGATTTAATGAACCGAATATCCGAAGATGTCAGTAAGGTTCGCATGTATTTCGGACCCGCCATCATGTATGGGATTACCTTACTCACCTTGTTCCTAATGGTCATCCCTTTTATGTTTTCTATTAATTTTAAACTAACTATTTATTCCTTACTTCCGCTTCCTATACTCTCTCTCAGTATTTATCTGGTCAATAACATCATTCATAAGCGTTCAGAAAAAATTCAAGAAAGCTTATCTAATTTATCAACGTTCGTTCAAGAAGCCTTTTCTGGCATTCGAGTCATAAAAGCTTTCGATCGAGAGGAAGACATCAACCTTCAATTTGAAAAAGAAAGTACGGACTATAAAAATAAATCCTTAAAACTCGCTTTTGTTCAAGCAGTTTTCTTTCCCCTTATCATGTCTCTTATTGGACTGAGTGTTATTCTCACTATTTATATTGGAGGCGTTGAGGTTTTTAATGGAAGTATCAGTACCGGCGTGATTGCTGAGTTTGTTATTTATGTGAACTTATTAACCTGGCCCGTAGCCGCACTGGGTTGGATTACCAGTATCATCCAACAAGCGGCCGCTTCTCAAAAGAGAATTAATGAATTTCTCCAAACCAAGACGGATATAATTTCTACTGAAAATTTAGAAAAAAATTTAACAGGAACTATTGAATTTGAAAAGGTGAATTTTGTTTATCCCGATTCAGGTATTCATGCGTTGAAAAATATTTCATTCAAGATTAATCAAGGAGAATCTGTGGCCATCATCGGCAATATGGGCGCTGGAAAAAGTACCCTCGCCAACTTAATTTGTCGAATGTATGATATTTCTTCTGGGTCCTTAAAAATAGATGGACAATTCATTCAGAAATATAATCTTTCTTGCTTAAGATCACAAATCGGCTTTGTACCACAAGACGTGTTTTTATTTTCTGATAGTATTCGAAATAATATCGCTTTTGGTAATCCGGACATGAATGAAGAAAAAATCATTCAAGCGGCTAAGGACGCAGATTTACTCAATAACATTGTTGATTTACCTAACGGATTTGATACACGAGTAGGAGAAAGAGGCATCACCTTATCAGGAGGCCAAAAACAGCGTGTATCTATTGCTCGTGCGGTAGCAAGAGAACCCAAAATACTCATTTTAGATGATGCCCTGTCCGCCGTGGATACTAAGACCGAAAATACAATTCTTGAAGCGATGGCAAAAATCATGAAAGGACGTACTTCATTAATTATTTCTCATCGGGTATCCTCGGCAAAGTTAGCCAGTAAGATCATTGTACTCCTAGATGGTTCCATTATTGAACAAGGTTCCCATGAGAATCTATTAGCAAACAATGGGGCCTACAAAGGCATCTATGAGCAGCAATTGGCTCAGGATAAAGAAAATCCAACCTAATTTTTTGACCACGCTTCGATAATCTTAGAATTATCCGAATAATACATTTCAAAAATAAAATTGCTTAATTCAATATTTAGACTATCTGCTTTTTGTTTTAATTTTAGCTCTACCTCTATCGCATTAGGCATCACCATGGGATGCATACTTAAAAAAGCGACCAACTTTTGATTGCAATCAAATTCTTTGAGTTCATAATCCATAGGCACCTTTACACTTTCTTCAATCAGAATAACCCCTATAAAAAGACTCACTTCGCCCTCATTCAATTTGGGATCTTCAAAACTGACTATAGTCAACGTCCCCTTCAAAGTACTGTCCAAAACCATCGCACGACTTTCTGTGTAATATTCCTCAATAGTCTTTGAGGTTTGACGTCCTGAAAAAGATCGCCCAACTACCAAACGGTGGTCCGCTCCTAAATGATAAACTACAACCTCCTGGTATCCACCCAAAAAAGTGTAAACGTAATGAACGCAAAAGGTCATGATCAGTATTGAAAAAAAGATGATAACCGCATAGGTATTTTTTGAGGTCCACTTCACAGGATCACCTCTTTAAATTGCATCTCATGCAGTTTGGCATAATAGCCTTCTCTACTTAATAGGTCATCATGGGTTCCTTGCTCTTTGATCTCTCCTCTATCCAGCACCATGATGTTGTCTGCATTTTGGATAGTAGACAACCTGTGAGCCACAACAATGGCAGTTCTACCCTTCATTAACTTACTTATGGCCCCTTGAATTAAAAATTCTGTATCCGAATCAACCGAAGAGGTCGCTTCATCTAAAATGATGATTTTAGGATCATATACCAAAGCTCTCACAAAAGAAATCAACTGCCTTTGACCCACAGACAAAGTAGCTCCGCGTTCCATTACATCATAATCATAACCCCCAGGTAACCGCTCAATAAAAGTACTGGCACCTACCAAATCAGCAGCTTGATACACTTGCTCACGGGAGATCTTTGGATTCTTGAGGGTAATGTTGTTGAAAATAGAATCTGAAAATAAAAATACATCTTGCAAAACCACCGCAATATTCTTTCGTAAAAAAGAAAGCTCATAATTCTCTATTTCCTGACCGTCTAGGTAAATATGACCTTTATTAATTTCATAAAATCTGTTGAGTAAATTTACAATGGAGCTTTTCCCAGCCCCAGTGGCCCCCACTAAAGCTAAAGTTTTACCAGATTTCACCTCAAATGAAATGTTTTTAAGAATCCAGTCCTCTTCATTGTAGGCGAACCAAACCTGCTCAAATTTCACCGCCCCCTTGAGTGCCTCTAATGCTAAAATACCTATATTGGATGTCGTTTCTTTATTGTCTAGCAAATCCATTATTCGCGTCGCACAAACAATGCCCATTTGTAAGGTGTTGAATCGATCAGCTATCATTCTGATCGGCCTAAAAAACATTTGAATGTACATAATGAATGCTATCAAAACGCCCACCTCAATCCGTTCTTGAATTACACCTCCTGCACCAAACCAAACCACCAATCCAATACCAGAAGCTTGAACGATCTCTGCGACAGGGAAATAAATCGAATAGTACATCACTGATTTAATGTTTGCCATACGATGTTCTTTGTTTATTTCTTTAAACTTTTTAAGCTCTGTTGACTCACTGTTGAATATTTGCACGATGTTCATACCCGTAATATGCTCCTGTACGAAAGTATTGAGATTGCTCACTGCAGTGCGTACGGTATTGAATGAAACTTTGACCCGCTCTTTAAAGATATACGTGGCTAAAATTAAAACGGGCAATGTCGAAAGACTGATCAAAGCCAATTCCCAATCAATATAAAGCATAAAACCAAAGATGACCAGAAGCTGTAATAAATCTCCAATGATGGCGGCTACCCCTTGACTAAATACTTCCGCAAGGGTCTCAATATCTGAAACATTTCGTGTTACCAATCTCCCTATGGGGGTTTGATCAAAAAACTTCAACCTCAGTGACTGAACATGTCTGAACAGTTTAATTCGAATATCCTTAATTACATATTGTCCTAAGACACCCGAAAGAAAAGTGTGTAAGTATTGGACTATGGATTGAAGCAACAATAAACCCAAAAGCAATACTATCATATAAATTAAACCCTCATAATCTCCTAAAGCAATTTGATTGTCAATGATGATTCTAATAATATAAGGTCTCAAGGGTACAATGGCAGCCATAGAAACGGTCAAAAAGACCAGTATCCAAAACTGATACAAATAAGGCTTAGCAAAAGCAAAAAGCTTTTTAAGAACTTTTGAATCTATTATTTTTTTTGCTTGAATGGCCTCTTGATTCACGTATCTAAATTTAAATAAATATCTCTTGGATATTCAACTTTTGATAAAAATAGACCTGGAGCAGGAACGGTGACTCCTGCATGAGCCCTTTTCTTTGCGGCTAAGATCTCACTAAAACGGTCAATCGTTATTTTTTTAGTTCCCACCTCAAGCAAGGTCCCCACCAAAGCTCGCACCATCCCCCTTAAAAAACGATTGGATTGAATCAAAAATACATAGCCCTCCTCAACTTCCCTCCATTCTGCTTTGAGTATGTGGCAATTAAAATGGTTAACGTCCGTATTTACCTTACTCATCGCTTCAAAATCCGTCCAATTTACAAGAACAGCACAAGCCGCTGAAATGCTACTTAAGGCGACAGGCGCATGCAAATAATGAGAAGTCCCGACTTTAAAAGGATTTTTATTGAGATGCATGTGATAGGTATAGCTCCTAGATAGCGCATCAAACCGAGCATGGGCCTCTTGGGTAACTGAATGAATCTTACGAATCGCTATATCTTGGGGTAAGTAAGAATTTAGTTTAAACTGAAGTCGTTCATTATCAATATTTTCAGCATCGAAATGTGCAATTTGACAAGAGGCATGAACACCTGCATCGGTACGGCCACTCCCCACTATAGGAGTTTTTACTCCTAACAAATCACCTAGGGCTTTTTCAATGGTTTCTTGAATCGAAATCGCATTGGGCTGGTATTGCCAACCATGGTACTTTGACCCATCATAGCTAATCTCTAGAAAAAAGCGCATGCCGCAAAATAAAGCTAATCTATTTGTCTTTGTACAATCGGATGTATTCTTTTGCTTAAAACAACAGTAATATGATTCAACGCGTTCAATCTATTCTCCTTGCAATGTCTGCCATAGCTATGGGACTCATGCTGTTTTTTCCTCTATGGCAAAAAGGAAGTATTGAAACCTCAGAAGTAGCTACCCTCGATGCTTTTTATTTAACCCATGAAGTCCTGGACCCTATTACCGGATCTGCGCAGAATATCTTAAAAAACACATTTTATATTGCCTTATTGGGTAGCCTATCTGCAGCCCTCTCTATTTACTCTATTTTTCAATACAAAACCCGTTTACGCCAAATCCAATTGGGGGCATTGAACAGTTTAATAATAGGAATAACCCTTGGGGCATTGATGTACTTTGTTTTCAAGGCAGAAAAGCTTCTTGAACCTACCCAGCAGGGGAATTATCTCTTCGGTTTTTACCTCCCTTTAGCTGCCTTATTTTGTAATTTTGCTGCCAATCGATTCATCCGAAAAGATGAAAATTTGGTCAAAAGTATGAACCGTATTCGATAAGGTTTAAACTGACCCACTGACTTTACTGACTTTACTGACATAAATACTGCCAAGTTGGCACATTAAATGGCCATCTGCGTGAATGGAATAGTATTTGAGAACTCCTTTTAAAAAATTAGAACCCATTTAGTTGACGAACATGCAAGAAAAAGGTAACATTTCCATACACACAGAGAATATCTTCCCTATAATCAAGAAGTTCTTATATTCAGATCATGAAATTTTCTTAAGAGAGCTGGTTTCAAATGCCGTCGATGCCTCTCAAAAAATCAAGCGATTAGCTGCTCTAGGCGAGTATAAAAAAGAAGTCGGCAAGCTTAGAGTTGAGGTTGAGGTAAATAAAAAGAAAAAAACCATATCTATTAAGGACAATGGAATCGGTATGACTGCTGAGGAGATTAAAAAGTACATCAATCAAATTGCTTTTTCAGGAGCTACAGAATTTGTTGAAAAATATAAGGATAAAGGTGAGGATCAACAAATAATAGGTCATTTTGGTCTGGGGTTTTATTCTGCCTTCATGGTTTCAAAACAGGTAGAAATAGAAACATTATCCTTTAGGGAAGGTTCTGTTCCTGCCAAATGGATTTGTGATGGTGAAACGGAATTTGAAATTAAATCCTCAAAGAAAAAAACACGAGGCACAGTGGTCACACTTCACATTGCTGAGGATTCTAAAGAATTCTTGGAAGATGCAAGAATACAAGGCGTTCTAGATAAATATGGTAAATTTTTACCCATCCCCATCAAATTTGGTACCAAAGAGGAGAGTGTTCCGGATGGCAAGGATAAAGATGATAAACCTAAATATAAGTCGGTCAAGAAAGATAACATCATCAATGACTCAAAACCCATTTGGACCAAAAGCCCGAATGAACTCAAGGATGAGGACTACCTTAAGTTTTACAAAGAGTTGTACCCTATGAGTGAAGATCCATTATTTTGGATTCACTTGAACGTGGACTATCCCTTTAATCTAACAGGGATTTTGTACTTCCCCAAGCTCAAAAAAGATTTTGAGATTCAACGTAATAAAATACAATTATATTCGAGACAAGTATTCATCACCGATGAAGTTAAAAACGTAGTTCCTGAATTTCTTCAGTTGCTGCACGGTGTTATCGATTCTCCAGATATTCCTTTAAATGTTTCCAGAAGTTATCTACAAGCAGATGGTAACGTTAAAAAAATTAATGGTTACATTACTAAAAAAGTAGCAGATAAACTCAACGAACTATTCAAAGAGGATCGAACGAGTTATGAGGCTAAATGGAATGACATTGGTATTTTCGTAAAATACGGAATGATTTCAGAGGAAAAGTTTCACGAAAAAGCCAAGGACTTTGTGCTCTTAAAAAATACAACTTCCAAACTTTTCACTTTTGAGGAGTACAAAACTTTCATCGATGCTAATCAAGTCAATAAGGACAAACAAAAAGTAGTTTTGTATGCCTCAAATGAAGATCAACAACACAGTTATATAGATGCTGCACAAAAAAGAGGTTATGACGTCTTAATTTTAAATGAGGCGCTCGACAGTCATTTCATCAATCATTGTGAGCAAAAATTCGAAGTTACCTTCAAGCGAGTTGATGCCGATGTCGTGGATAAACTCATCGATAAAGGAGAAGCTAAAACGTCTGTTCTTAGCGAAAAAGAAGAAACAGCCGTAAAAGAAATTTTTGAAAAAGCCATCAATGATAAAAATAATAGCGTCACGGTAGAAACCATGGCTACAGATGATTTACCGGTTACCATAACTCTTCCTGAGTTTATGCGAAGAATGAAGGATATGCAAGCGGCCGGTGGCGGTGGTCCCATGATGTTTGGTGATTTGCCCGTGAATCTAGCAATCGCGGTGAATGCAAATCACAGTATTGTCCAAAAAATCATTGCCGCCAAAAAAGAAGACAAGAAGATTGATTTGGCCAAACAAGCTTATGACCTGGCGCTCCTTTCGCAAGGTATGCTGACCGGCAAAGCACTGACTGACTTCATCAAGCGAAGTGTCGATCTGGTCGCACATTAAGATGCTTACTAAAGGGTATGGCTAGGTCATGCCCTTTTAATAAAAAGTCAATCATGAAGCAATCGACCAGTGTCTCCACTTTTTTATGGCTTCCCACGGCGCATTACAATTTTTTGATTTGATTTGTGTTAATACAACATGAAAACCCTGCTTTTTAGCTTTTTTGTAATCACCTTACTCCCTTTAATGGGTCAAGAAGCTGCCATTGTTGACCTGTTTAAAGTGGCTTATGAAACGCCTTTGACCATCGCACTCAAAGATCTCAAAACAGAGGAAGATCCTGATCTTGTCCCTGAGACCAAAAAGAAAAAAAAGCCAAATCCTAAGGTTTATTATGGCATCAAAGGAAAGAAAGGTTTTGTTAAAACAACCAGGGGAAGAAATACCACTTCGGAGTTATTTTACTTTTTAAAAGACAAAGATTTTGAGGATCCGAGTTTATTCGATCAGAATTTTTATTATTTCGATCGAAAAAAAAAGCGTATCGTTAATTCTAAAAAGATTAAGGAAGGTCAAAAAATTGGCTTACTTCACGGCAAATACATCAAAAAACTCAATGATGAGATAATAGAAGAAGGATTTTATTACAAAGGGAAAAAACACATGCGATGGGTACTTTTTGATCGAAATGATATCCTAAAAGATAAAGAAATCTATTGGAAAGGGTGGACGCAACAATCATTATTGAGATTTTATGATCTCAAACGTGAAAATCTAAGAGAAGTGATCCCTATCCATTTTGGAGACCGACAAGGCACATACTACGCCTTCCATTCCAACGGTAATGTAGCCGCTACAGGCCAGTATTTATTCGATGAAAAAATAGGGTTATGGAGAGAATATTATGAAAATAGAAGGTCTAAGCGGGAAATAAAATATCCAAAAGAGCCTTTTCAAAAAGGGACACCACCTACTATTTTAAGAGAATGGAATGAAAAAGGGGAATTGATCTATGACAGTCGTAAGCCTTAATGAGACAGATTAGACCATTTAATCAGATATTGCCTCAAATAAAGCATTAAAATAGATAGTAATGTAATTATCAATCCCACCTGAATATCGAATAATAAAGAGCTTATCCCTAATACTACCAAAAACCAAATGGGGAAGATGAACATGGTCAAGGCCCATTTAATTGAGCCATAAAAAACAATATCTTTTATACCTGATAAAATAGATTGAAGCAACCATAAGGGACCGAAGTTAAAAATTCCCAAACATTTGCCTACCCCATATAAAATTTTATTGGGCTTCCCTAGTGATTTTAATCCTTCTCCCAATGAGATGCCTTTTCTTAATTGCTCAAATGGATGTGATTCATTATGATGATTAATACGATCTCTTTCTTCTAGATAGGCAGAACTCTCTTGGGGAATCAATAGACAGGCACGCATACCCCGCTCAATAGCCTCCTTCATTTGATTGACCCCCTTGGCTTTTTGCTCAAAATAGAGCGGTATGAAATCCTTCACAAATATGGGTCGACCATAAACAATAGAGATTTTATGCAAAGGCCTTTGATGATGGAAATAATTTAGCCCAATCGGTATGATTTGAAGGTCTAAATGATCCATTTTTTCTTGTGCCTCAAGTGCCATTCTCGAACTCCCTTTAGATAAGCTACGTAAGAAAAAGTCATTGCCATGATTCCCCTCTGAAAAAATCGTTAACGCATGTCCTTGAGACAAACACCTATTTATTCTTCTGAAGGTTTCTTCGTTTTTGGCCAATTGACTAAATCCATCTCTAATCCGATAAATAGGAATCATATTAAAGGCGTCCATAAACCATTCATACTTTTTCTTAAACACATCCGATCGAGTAACAGAATAAGTGGTTTTTGGTGATAATCCTCCAATAATCAAAGCATCCATAAATGCATTTTGATGATTGGAAGAATAAATAACTGGCTGATCCTTTGGAATATTTTCTTTACCAATAATCTCTACTTTTCCAAAGAATATACGGACAACAAAGCGACAATAATACCTCACTACTTGATATACTAATCTTTTGACCATACCCCTTTTTTGTTGTATCCCCTATTATCTGAACCTTGGTATTTGTTGAACTCACCTCTACACTTTATTAAAAGGCAAGAACTCAAACTGTTTTACAAAAATATGAATTTCCAATCTTAATCTGGCAAGGATACCTGAACGATATGATAAAATGGTTTTTATGGCTTCAGATGATAAAAACTTCCCTCCAATGAATAATTTTAAAAGGGTCTTGCGACTCCTCCTCGTTACACTTAAATTACCTGTAAATAATTCAAAGAGACTTCTTTTACAGATGATAAATAATTATTCGATCAAAGCTGTTTTATGGCTGCTTTTTCAAGGTATCACCTGTGTACTTTTCGCTCAAGAAAACCTATCAGCAATGACCTATAATATTCGATACGATAGTCCAAATGATGGTCTCGATCAATGGGATTATAGAAAAAAAATATTGACAGATCAGATCCAATTTTATGACCCTGATGTCATAGGTATTCAAGAAGGCCTTTTCCACCAAATTGAATATATTAAAGACGCTTTAAATAATTATGAATATCTAGGCGTGGGCCGAGATGACGGGGGCAAAAAAGGAGAATATTGTGCCCTTTTTTACAAAAAAGAAATTCTAACACCTAAACAAACAGGCACATTTTGGCTATCCAAAACACCCAAAATTCCGTCAAAAGATTGGGATGCAGCATTGCCAAGAATCTGTACTTATGCTCATTTTAGTACTAGTAAAAATGAGTTTTGGGTGTTCAATACCCATTTTGATCATTTGGGAAAAACGGCTAGATTGGCCTCTTCGGAATTGATCCTTAACGAAATGGCACGGATCAATAAACAAAACCATCCTTCCATTTTAATGGGTGATTTCAATGCCCTCGAGCAAGAACCACCCATTCAATTGATCACTCAACAATATCTTGATAGTCGGTATTCCACTCGCCATTTTTTTGGAGGCACTTCTACTTTTAATGGATTTAATATCGCTCCCGAAGAAAATAGACGAATCGACTTTATTTTCCATAATGAACAACTCATTTCAACCAAAACTGCTATAATTTCGCAGTTAATTGAACAACATTATCCCTCAGATCATTTCCCCGTGATCTCATACTTTATTTTTAATGAATCAAAAAAATAAAAAATGAATTTCGAAACGTTGCAAAATCAATTAACTGGAACCCTCCTTACCGATGAGGCAACGCGACGCATTTACGCTACAGATGCCTCCGCTTATAGAGAAATCCCCCAAGGGGTAGCTATTCCCGCTAATGTGAAAGACATTAAAACATTGATCCTATTTGCTAAGCAACATCAGACCAGTTTAATTCCAAGAACAGCAGGGACTTCTTTGGCAGGCCAAGTAGTCGGTGGCGGAATCGTAGTAGATGTTTCTAAAAAATTCAATAAAATCATTGAAATAAATCAAGAGGAGGGTTGGGCATGGGTAGAGCCTGGCATTGTTCGGGATGATCTAAATAAAAAATTAGCAGAATTCGATTTCTTTTTTGCCCCTGAAACCTCCACAGCTAATAGGGCGATGATTGGAGGTATGATTGGTAATAATTCTTGTGGTGCTAATTCCGTAGTTTATGGTAGTGTAAGAGAGCATTTACTTGAAGTGAAAACTCTCTTATCTGATGGTAGTGAAGCCTATTTTGGAGCCCTTGATGAACATGGGTTTTTGGCTCATTGCAATGGCTTAGATACCAGCGGAGATCTGCATACACAAATCTATCTAGGTATCAAGGAAATGTTATCGGACAAAATAAATCAAGAACACATCTTGGCTGGCTATCCTGATTCTAAAATACCTAGAAGAAATACAGGCTATGCCATTGATCTATTATTACAACAAAAGCCCTTCAATAAAGAAAGTCGAGAAGCTTTCAACTTTGCTTCGTTGATCGCTGGTTCGGAAGGTACCTTGGCTTTTGTTACAGCGGCTAAAATAAAATTGAGTAAAATACCTCCGAATCATAAACGACTTATTTGTATCCACAACCATACAATTGATGAGTCTCTTCAAGCCAATTTAATTGCCTTAAACTATCATCCCACAGCTTGCGAATTGATGGACCACTACATCCTTGAAGCAACCAAACGAAATACCCTGTATTTGCAAAATAGATTTTTTGTACAAGGAGATCCCAAAGGCATTTTGGTCGTTGAACTCATTGCCGAATCAGAGGAAGAAGTGGAGACCAATACCTTGGCACTGATTGCTGATTTGAAAGAGGCCCAGCTCGGATATGCTTTTCCAGTGATTAAAGGTTCTGATATTTCAAAAGTTTGGGGACTACGCAAAGCAGGGTTAGGCCTATTATCCAATGTAGTAGGTGATGCTAAAGCTGCCCCTGTCGTTGAGGATACCGCGGTGCAAGTCCAACAACTACCGCAATACATCGCCGACTTTAACAAGATTTTGTCAAAGCATAATTTATACAGCGTACATTATGCCCATGCGGGTTCGGGCGAGTTACATCTAAGACCTATTCTGAACCTCAAAACCAAGGAAGGGCAAAAACAATTTAGAACAATCGCAGAAGAAATTGCCACTTTGGTAAAATCCTACAATGGGTCCCTTTCTGGAGAACATGGCGATGGGAGACTTAGAGGTGAATTTATTCCGCAGATGCTTGGGGAGCATAATTATCAACTCTGTAAGGATATTAAAAACATGTGGGATCCCCATAATATTTTTAATCCCGGAAAAATTGTGAATGCGCCTCCGATGGACACGGATCTTCGTTTTGTTCCTGATCAGCCCACACCCGTATTTGATACCATGTATGATTTTAGTGAAAATCAAGGGATCGTAAGGGCTACAGAACTTTGTAATGGCTCGGGTGACTGCAGGAAGACCGAACTGTCTGGAGGAACCATGTGTCCGAGCTATCAAGCTACCAAGGACGAAAAAGATACTACGCGGGCCAGAGCGAATATTTTGCGTGAAATGTTAAGCAAAACAGATACGGTAAAACCCTTTTCAAGACCCGAAATAAAAGAAGTCTTGGATTTATGCCTCTCTTGCAAAGGCTGCAGTTCTGAGTGCCCTTCAAATGTAGATATGGCTAAACTAAAAGGTGAATGGCAATATCAATACTATCAAGACAAAGGCATTCCATTAAGAAATCGACTTATAGGTAATTTTACGATGATCATGTCTTTAGCTTCAAAGGTACCTTGGGCTTATCAGCTGATTTTTTCTAATAAAATTTCTGGGGGGATCGCTAAGGCCATTGCCGGCTTTGCCTTTGAAAGATCTATGCCTACTTTAGGTTCTGTGACTTTTAAGAAATGGCTTAAGACCCATTTCAAGCCTCTTAATAATGGGTCTAAAAAAATCTTATACTTGTTTTGCGATGAGTTTACTGAATATAATGATGTAGAAATTGGGCAAAAAACCATGCTCATCCTAGATCGATTGGGGTATCAAGTGAGACGCATAGACCATCCAGAAAGTGGCCGCAGCTTTATGTCCAAAGGTATGCTTAAGGAAGCCAAGAAGTTGGCTAAAAAAAACGTTACTTTATTTTCTGAAATTATCTCTGAAGGAGTGCCTCTTGTGGGTATTGAGCCCTCAACTATTTTATCTTTTAGGGATGAATACCTCTCTTTGACCCGAGGCGCACTTCAAGAGAAAGCTAAAAAATTGGCCAAGTATGTCATGACCATTGAAGAATTTATCAGTCATGAAATTGATAAAGGACGCATCAAAGCCTCAAGCTTTAACGGAGATAAAAAATTGATTAAAGTACATGGGCATTGTCATCAAAAATCTTTGTCTTCTATGACCCCAACCAAAAAAATGCTCAGTCTTCCCTCGGGTCATAAGGTACACATGATTCCTTCGGGTTGCTGTGGAATGGCAGGATCTTTTGGGTATGAAAAAGAGCATTATGCCCTGTCTATGAAAATCGGTGAATTGGTCTTATTTCCTACTGTCAGAAATCAACCTCAAGAAGTAGAAATCGTGGCCGCTGGTACCAGTTGTCGACATCAAATCAAAGATGGCACGGGTAGGATTGCCAAACATCCCATAGCCGTCCTATATGACGCTTTGATACCTATTTAATCAATGAATCCTTGAATCAGTCGGATGTTTTAGTTTTTTTTCAATCATCATCGAATACTTGAAATTGATGGGTTCCCATTGAAGTTTAAAAGATCTTTATCATTTATAAATCATTATCAGGCCGTATGTTCGTATCCATGAAAATTTCGATAAAAAAGGAAATAAATACCTAACCTTCTGTGAAATGTCACATTTCCGTGTACATAGAATACGGTTACAGAAAAGTCACCTAGAGGATGAGAGAATATCTTCCCTGAACAGAGCTTCAAAGGCGATAAAGGATCTGATGATTTTTTGAAAATAAATTGAACTGGCTCCATCTGGTAGTCAACTCTTGGTGACCGGTATCAAGCGCATAATTGCCTTGTCTAGGAACTCTGAGTTGGAAAGTTCGTAAGGATTTAATTATGATAGAAATTATTTGCAGGATCATGAACCCATATATTATAACGCATGAGAAAGCACGATCCTGTCTGTCAAAAAATTTATGGAAATCTATCCTCAAGGTAACTTCGGACGGCCTAACAATTATTTCGAACAATTCAAGATAAACATATACAAGTAACCGAATATGGTCGTAAAGGCATATAAGGAGTCCACCATGGGCTTAAGGTATGGAACGTAAGAAAGTATTTAGTGAGGCTATTTGGGGTATAATTGAGCCAAACGGTCCATACATCGTTCACCGTCCATCGCGGCAGACACAATACCTCCCGCATATCCAGCCCCCTCACCACATGGAAATAATCTTTTGACCTCTTGGTGCTCACATGTCATTTTATCTCGGGGGATACGTACCGGAGAAGAGGTTCTGCTCTCAATACCAATAATTTGAGCTTCGTTGGTTAAGTATCCCTGCATTTTTCGCCCAAAGGAACGAAATCCCTGTTTCAGGCGCTCAGTAATAAATTTAGGTAAAATCGTGCTCATATCTACTGATTCCAAACCTGGTTGGTAAGAAGATGCATTTAATGAGGGAGAATGAGTCCGTCGAATGAAATCCTCTAACCTTTGTGCTGGTGCTACTTGGCCCTTACTTACAGATTGCCACGCTCTTTTTTCAATACTGGCTTGAAACTCCATCCCCGCCAAAGGCCCAAAATAATCAAAATTCTTTAAATCTTGGTCTTCAATAGCCACCACAATACCTGAATTAGCATATTTACTGTCTCTTCTCGATGGACTCATCCCATTTACTACAATCTCATCGGGGGAGGTAGCAGCTGGAACTATGAATCCACCAGGACACATACAAAATGAAAATACTCCTCTTTCTTTGCCTGCCAATTTGGACTGATATACCATTGAATAGCTGGCTGCAGGCAAAAACCCTCGCTCATTGGAGTGGTATTGAATCTGATCTATTTGTTCCTGTGGATGTTCTACCCGTACGCCCAAAGCAAAAGGTTTAGACTCTATCTTAATAGCCTGATCTACACATAGATTAAAAATATCTCTGGCTGAATGGCCCGTGGCTAAGATCACGCCTACTCCCCGATGCAATTGTCCTTCTTGGGTAACCACCCCCGCCATCGATCTATCTTCGATAATAAACTGGTCCACTCGGGTATTAAAGTGAATCGTTCCTCCCAAGGCTTCAATAGTTTCACGGATTGCGGTAACAATTTTTGGGAGCCTATTCGTTCCAATATGCGGATGTGCCTCAAACAGAATATCCTCAGGAGCACCATGTGCTACCAGTATCTCGAATATACGGCGCACGTTACCTCGCTTGGTGGCTCGGGTATACAGTTTACCATCCGAATACGTCCCTGCCCCTCCTTCACCAAAACAATAATTACTCTCAGGATTTACAATTCCTTTCTTGTTGACATCAGCAAGATCACGTCGACGTCCTCTCACATCTTTGCCCCGTTCAATGACTACAGGTTGAAACCCTAAGGAAATGGCTTTTAAAGCTGCAAAAAGACCAGCAGGACCGGCGCCCACGATAATGACTTTTGGTGCATTTTCAACCGTTTTGGTCGCCGGTTGGTACTCAACAAATTCATGACGCAAAGGAATCGCTGAAATCGTTAAGCTGATATTGACTTTTACTTTTAACCTTCGGGCATCAATAGAGCGACGATCCACCAAAAAATACTGTTCATCACTGAGCCAACGCTTACCTTTCAAAAAAGCACGTAAATTTTGATCATCTAGAGCGATCTCAGGACTCAGCACTAACTCAAATTTCCTGGAATCAGACAAACGTAAAAAGTTAAAAAGATTTGCTTAAATATAAGTCTAAGCTATTAAATGTATGTATTTAGATTGGTCAACTTTAAATTCCGTCACCCTATCACGACTTAACTATACGCCTAAAGCCTCTACTTCTTCTACTTCAGGAACCATCCGCTTCAGCAAATTTTCTATCCCTGATTTTAGTGTTAATGTAGAGCTTGGACAACCAGAACATGACCCTTGTAACAGTACTTTTACCTTCCCCTCAGAAAATGAATCAAAGGTAATTGCACCCCCATCCATCTCGACGGCAGGCCGAATGTACTCATCCAATATTCCTTTAATTTTTACTTCTAGATCAGTATCCGATGCTGCTACATGATGATCCTCTTTGACCTCTTTTTCCGTCAAAATTTGTAACCCTGCTTCTAAATGGGATTTGATAATGGTAAGCACCTCGCCTTTGATTTCATACCAGTCTGCTTCATCATCTTTGGTAACGGTAATGAAATTACTCATATAAAAAACACGCTTCACATAGGATTTTTCAAAAAGTTTGATCGCCAAAGGCGCTTCTTCTGCACTTTTTATATCTGGAAAATCTCTACTCACTCCCTCGGGCATGAGCATAAAATTGGCCACAAACTTTAATGAGTTAGGATTCGGATTGGCCTCAGTATAAATATTTATAGGTGTTTTTACAGATTCAGACATTTTTTTAACTTTAGAATACAAAAATAAACCTCATTGACTGAATAATTGGCAAAATGAACAATTCCTTTCAAAAAGGTAGGCCTCAGCTATATTTTTCTAACTCCCCTTCAGACTTTGCGATCAGGGTTGATACGACCATGTCACCCGTCACATTCACAACCGTTCTACACATATCTAAAATACGATCTACTGGAAATATGATAGCCACCCATGCCGGATTTAATCCAACAGATTGTAATACCATGATCATCATGATCAACCCGGCACTCGGTACTGCTGCTGAACCAATAGATGCTGCAGCAGCAGTAAATACAATGGTGAGCTGCTGAGCTATGGTCAGGTCAATAAAATGGAGTTGTGCTAAAAACACAACAGCGACCCCCTCAAACATGGAAGTTCCATCCATATTTACCGTTGCTCCAATGGGCAAAACAAAGCTTGAAATAGACTTAGGTACACCGACATTTTCTTCGACGCATTCCATCGTAACAGGTAGGGTAGCGGCACTAGAACTAGTAGAAAAAGCTAAGAATTGTGCCGGACTGATGTTCTTAAAAAAATCTTTAAAACTCATTTTAGAAACCAATGATTTTACAATCAAGGGATAAACCAGAAAGGTTAATAAAAACAATCCGCTGAACAAAGTAAGCGAATAAGATCCCAGACCTATAAAAATCTCAAATACTTCTTGGGGTGAATCTGCCATTTTTGCCACCACACCCGCCAAAAGGCAAAAAACAAAAAAAGGTGCCGCCTTCATGACCACATCCACCATTTTTAAAAAAATCGAATTCATTCCACTTACCAAATTAATGATAGGTGCAGAGGCTTCCTCTGGGATAAGGACCAGAGTTATTCCAAAAAAAATGGCAAAGAAAATTACCTGAAGCATCAATCCATTTCCTGACAATGAGGCAAAAATATTGTCAGGTACCATCTCTACAATAAACTTTAAGGGAGAACTTTCCTTTTGAACCGCTACGGTCTTCATTTTCTTTTCCAAATCTAGCTTTGATGACGTGACTTGCTCAGCCGCTTGCTCCTCTGAAAGATAAGCCGCGTATTTAGGATCAGATAGAAAATTTAAGCCATCCTGGGTAGCACCAATATTATTCTCTTGCAGCCAAACCTCATAAGAAAGTCTATTCTTGATGCGTTGCTCGTCATCTATGTTTGTACCTGGCTTGACAATATTTACCAAGGTCAATCCAATACCCACGGCCAATAAAGTAGTAGTCATATAGGCCAACAAGGTTTTCAATCCTAAGCGTCCTAATTTAGAGACATCTCTCAGTCCAGAGACACCCCCAATGATCGAAAATAATACCAAAGGCACCGCAATGAATTTCAAAAGTCGAATAAAGATCATACCAAAAGGATCAATCCAACGAATGGTAAATTCATTCCATCCCATGAAGCTTGATAGAAAGGCCCAAACAATTCCTAGTACTAAACCTATGACTATTTTAACATGAATGGGTAATTTTTTCATGATTAATGGGTTAGTTTATTAGTTCTACAGATAAGATAGAAATCTGCTATCACCAGTGCCGACATCGCTTCTACAATGGGTACCGCCCGTGGCACCACACAAGGATCATGCCGTCCTTTACCTGACACTATAGCGGTATTTCCATCCTTGTCTACACTTTCTTGGTCCTGCATAATGGTCGCTACCGGCTTAAAGGCTACATTGAAATAAATATCTTCGCCATTGGAAATTCCTCCTTGAATACCCCCAGATTTATTGGTTCGCGTACGCACTCGATTTCCCTCTTTGTAAAAGGCATCATTGTGTGCTGATCCTTTCATTTTAATTCCCTCAAATCCACTACCATACTCGAAACCCTTCACGGCATTAATGCTCAACATGGCCTTGCCTAGGGTGGCATGTAACTTGTCAAAAACAGGCTCTCCAAGTCCTATGGGAATGTTTTTTATTACACCAGTGACTACCCCTCCGATAGTATCTTGTTCTTTGCGTACTTGGTCGATTAGCTTAAACATCTTATCTGCCATTTCAGGATCAGGGCAACGCACTGCGTGGTCATCAATCCGATCAAGATCTAAGTCTACATATTCTTTTTCTAATTTTAATGATCCCACCTGAGAAACATAAGCATAAAATTCACCGCCAAAGGCCTGTGCTATAAACTGCTTAGCGACCGCACCAGCAGCCACACGAGTCGCTGTTTCACGCGCTGAACTTCTGCCCCCTCCGCGATAATCGCGTACCCCATATTTTTCTTGAGAGGTATAATCAGCATGGCTAGGCCTGAACTGATTAGCGATATGAGTATAATCTTTGCTTTTTTGATCTTTATTCCTAATCACCATAGCCATAGGTGTCCCTGTAGTCACACCTTCAAAAACGCCTGACAAAATCTCGATCTCATCGGCTTCTTTTCTTTGTGTAGTGATCCTAGATTGGCCAGGCTTTCTTCTACTCAATTCAAATTGAATCTGATCCACATCAAGATGGATCCCCGCGGGTAAACCTTCAATATTGACACCAATAGCTGGTCCATGGGATTCGCCAAAAGTGCTAATTTTAAATATTTTTCCGAAAGAACTTCCCATTATTTTTTAAAGAATAAAATGATACCTCCTACCAATATAGCGAATATAAATAGGTTGATAATGATTTGATAGCCCATCCCAGATTTAATTGAAACTAACTCATTGTCCTCGAATTCGATCCTATCATAAAACGAGCCTAAATCATTTGAAGAAATGTATTCGTTCTTTCTACTCTCTCCTTGTACTTGTATTTGTATCTCTGACCTTAGCGTATCATATTTTTCTTGAACGGGATCAAAAAAAACCCATTGAATAAAATCTCCTAAGTCATAGGCGCCTGGTTCATTGGGAATTCCAAAATAATCAAACTTTTTACTCCCTGTTACACGATTCGAAGATCTACGAATATTTTGAACAGTATTGGGTTCATAAAACTCAAACCATTCATTTGGGTCTATACTGGGCATATTTAAGGCGCTGATATTACCAACTCCTCCTATTTCAAAGGAATAGTTAAAACTTTGTCCGGTAGTTATTTTTTCATTACTGATGGATTCTTTCAATTTGTAGGAGCCAACGTTAACGCGGTCTTTTAGAGGGTGTGGTGGTAACTCTTTTATTTTCACGGTCTTCGGTTTACTGTAAAAGGTTTGATAATTTTCTTGGCGATTCCTACCGAAAAAAGAAGGATTTTTGACTTTGTTATATTTAATTAATTTCAGGCCAACGCTTGGGAACGTAATAGGCTCTAAATTCAATGGAAAATAAGTGGCCTGATAGATTTTATACTGCGTGTATTGAACACCTTTTATCTTAATAGATTCCCCATTGATGTTGTCTATATTGAAATTCTCCTCCCAAGAATTTTCCGGTTTTATTTTCTTGATAATTTCTGTTATTTGGGCACCCAAATCATAAAATTTCATGTCGGCGCGATTAGAGGCCGCTACGTAAAAAGCCAAGGTAGTGGTAATTCCTTCCCCTAAGTAAATTTCATTTTTGTCCGTAGTTAAAGCTAGAAAAGCATCCGCTTCAACTTCTATAAATTCAGATGGTGCTTTTTGTTGGAAAAAATCTTGAAATGGGTCTTGAAAATTGGAACGACGCTGTTGAGCAGGAGCGGTCACTGTTATGCTTTTACCCTTCACTGAAAATGACTGATTGTTTATTGTTATATCAAAATCAGGAACGACTACGCTCCCCTCACTTGTGGCTTGATAATTCTGGATGATACTTTGAGATGAGCTCATTTGACCATTGACATAATTTGTTGAAGAGGAAGAAGAAGTCCCCCTTTTCACCAACCCTTGAATTTCGGGGAAGTTGCTGTAATTGCGCAAGCGTTCGTTTTGCACCGTAATAGTAATGGTCCAAAGTTGATTGATGGCAAATTGATCAGGGCCCAATCTTACGGTCACCTCTTGGCTGTAAGCAGTTGATGAAAGCCCCATCAAGCCCAAAAAACTTAATAATATAACTTTAACCATATTCATACCGACGACAAATGTAGCACTAGGAAAATAAAAAGTATCAAATGAATATTTTTAACATGTCCCCAATGAAATTCAAATTTAAAATATCGAGGGATACTTTAAAAGAAAACAAGGTCGCAGAAGGTCAGGTGGCGAGATTTAATTGTTAAAGAAAGTTAAGATCTAGGGAATCCCTGATAAAAGACCCAGTCTACATCCATAAAAGCTTTGGTACTCTTACCATTACCTGTAGCATACAAGCCTAAATAAGCACCGGTATATGAGCCCGTTCGATGGCTTAAAATTAAATCTCCCTTTGAACTCATCAATGTAATGTACTCCCGACCTTGATCAAGAGAATATTGATATTGATATTGATGATCTTTTGAAATCACTTTTAACATAATCTCCCCCTCATAATTGGATAAAATTTCTTGCCTCAAGATTTTTGGTTCCTCTTTAGGATCTTTTAATATTACCTTGAGCACCATCAAGCCTTGTTCTTTGATTAAGGTAAAATTGATATAATTATTATCTTTTTGAAAAAGGCTCATGCCAGCCTCTTCGCCTTCTTTTTTAGGTTGATAGTAGATGCTAGCAGTATATTCAAAATCGCTTTCCCGCTGTCTAAAACCCATCAAACTAGCCTGTACCCTATTTTCAATGACCTCTGGCTTGGCATATAACCTTAAATGCCCCGATCGCGCAGCTAATGAAAAGGTATTAACTTGGGGTACCCTTCTAAAATTCCACTCTAAATTTAATTTAGATTCATCAAAATTGTCATTGAAGGCATCCTTCTGATATTGGCGGGTTTGCATAAAAGGCATGGGATTAATACGCTCCACCTTACCCGTTTGAGGTGCTCCAACGGGAAAATCATAAGTAACGGGGGCCCATTCATTATCGCTTACTTGTTGCCATCGGACTATTGCTTTTTCCCATGAAATAGGAATCAAATGGGTCTCTCTACCCATATTAGATTCTCGTTGCTCATCCCCTCGCTTACCCAAAGCGACCATGAACCATCGTCCATCGGGAACATTAACCAAATCGGCATGCCCCGTGCTATGTACCCAATTGTCCTTAGACAAATGTCTTGAGGTAAGAATCGGATTTCTAGGATTGGAATCATAAGGCCCAGTAATTTTATCACTAGCAGCAATCATTACCGCATGATTGAAAGAAGTTCCTCCCTCTGCGGCCATCAGGTAATAAGTCCCCTCTCTTTTGTACATATGAGGCCCTTCCAAACAACAGCCTCCACACGCCCCTGTCCAAACGGAGGTTCTTTCACCTTTAAGTTGCCATTTGGTAAGATCCAATTCCTGTACCCATAGTTCACCTATGCCATTAGCATTCTTATCCCCTTTATCATGGGTACCGACAAACCATACCTTCCCATCATCATCAAAAAATAAATCAGGATCTATACCCGGTGCCCCCTCAATGATGTGAGGTTCGGACCATGAACCCGCAGGATCTTCAGCGGTGATGATAAAGTTAATGAACTGCGTAGGCCCCTTCACAGGGCTATAAATATTGGTCGTGATGATATAAAAAATACCTTCATGATAACGTATGGTGGGCGCATGAATGCCCCCATTACTTTGCACGTCCACCAGATTGTTGGTTCCATTGCATTGGTCCTCTCTATCTAGTCCATAACCTATCAACTCCCAATTCACCAAGTCCTTGCTCTTGTGAATGGGCAACCCAGGAAAATATTCAAAGGAAGAGTTGACTAAATAAAAATTCCCCTCTACCTCACAAATAGAAGGGTCGGGATATGCCCCAGATAAAATGGGATTGGTAAAGGTTTGGGCTATTGATGAAAAAGAAACAAACAGAGTGATGTATCGAAAAAAGAATTTCATAATTAGAATATAGAAGTATTGTGCCTTTATTGACAAGATGCAATCATTGTAAAGTCTTCACCAGTAGAAAAATCTCTAACTATATTATCCCCATTTTGATCTTGAAAATTATAAGTAATCATCGAAATTTCCTTTGTAGTATTCAAATCAAAAATATCTTTTAGCCAAACAGTAATTTCCCAAATGTCATCACCAATAAAATTTAAAGCTGTTTTATCCGATTTATCACAGACAGATATGATCGTCCCATCATTTAATGTAGCCTCTGCACAAAAATATACGAAACTGGCTCCGCTAAGCCTTGTTACTTCATCATTTGCCCCAATTGAGGCATTGAAGGTAATTTTCAATAAATCGTTATAGCTAAATACGTCGGGGCTAATAACACTTGTTCCTGGTGCTGGCTCTGGACCACAATAATTTATGGGTGCCCCTGTACCTCCCGTAATTTCAATACAATTTCCTAATCTAAAATCTTGATTTTCATTGAGTACCCAAATCCCCCTATCATTTTCTCCAATAAAATACCCTAGCTGAGCTGTTATATTATCTGGTCCTACCACCGTTTCAATATTAACCGTACCATAAATGGGGAGATATGCTGGATTATGATCATAAGGCACATCTGCCATAAACATGACCCATTCCATTTTAGTTGGATCATAGTTCTCACCCATTCCATACATAAATTCCAGCGTTTCTGACCATGGTTTGCCACCATTGCCTTCAATAGCCCCTTCGATCATCGGACTCATGGTACTGTTATATACCTCACTTGTAATATTAATAACCGTATTTGCTCCAGCATTCCACGATTTTGGGGCTAAAAACCCAACTACTGGCATCGTACCCGATACATTGCCTGGATTGAAATTATCTTCCAAAACCTCAATATCTAATTTAATTGATATTGTTTCGCCAGCAATTGCTGTTTCGGGTTGTTCAAAAGAAATAATGTCAAAGCATCTTGTCAAAAACAACGCAATGAGAATAACTACCGCACTTGTTAAATACGGACTCCAAAATTTTCGATCAGCTATCTTATTAATGATCCGATTCATGACTCTCACAATGTATTGTTTTTAGTTAGATAATAAACATATGAAACATCACTGCATCCCAAGTTAAACTCTAGATGAAGTTCCTCGTTTCCAGTAGTCAATAGAGGTTGATCTACTATAGAAATGGCAGTATCTCCGTTAACAAAATATATTTTGCTGGGATATAATTTATTATCAAAATGCCATAACCCTGTACTGTGCGAAGTTGGAAACGGCACAGGAGCTTCAGAAATTATCGAAAAATCTGCAGGCAAACCATTACCATAGTTTAAGGCAATTACAAATGAATTAAAATCATAGTTATCTGAGATATCTATTTCATTTTGTTCAACTTTCGAAATTGACCAGGAACCTGAGATATCAGTTGACGCACTGTTCAATAGCTCCTCATTAACAGGCCATTTTTCATCACATTTAAATAGGCACAATATAGCTAATGCCATAATAATTTTTTTAACCTTCATTAATTTCCTGATCTAGTTAAACCATGTATATCCACTTCATTTGTGGGGAATGGATACAACAATAATTCGATCCATTCTGAATACGTTTTGAATCCATCTCCTTCATCCTCAGTTCTAATAATTCCAAATTTCAAACGCTTGGTATTGAGAAAATGATCTCCCAACTCAAAAGCTAATTCCTTAGTACGATCTTCAAAAAGCATATTAAGTGCTTGATCTTTTGTAGGAATGGAAGTTAATGCGGAAGATGGTTTCGCCCTATTTCTTAATGCATTAATATCATCAACATCTTGTTGATTAACAGAGCCATTAACCATAATATTAGCTTCTGCTCGAGTTAAGTGCATTTCAGCCAATCGAATATATTGATAATGCATTTGATCCGTAGTATACTTTTCAACGTAAACGTAGTTATCATCAGAGGAGTAAAGACCTGTGTAACGGGCATCGTCTTCATCCATAATCATTTCCGCGGCTACGCCATTAGTGTTCATACTATAAAACCCTACAGTTGATGAGGCTTGATAAGCCTCAAAAATACGTGCAGAGGGACTGACTCCTGAGCCATCCACAGAATTGAACATGATTTTAAATATGATTTCATTTGAATTCCCTGGTGCAGTAAAAACTTCCGTTACATCAGACTCTAATACATATTGACCGCTCGTAATTACTTCATTGGCTCGAGCATATGCCGAATCGTATTTTTCATGAAAAAAGTAAATTCTAGCGGCCAAAGCAGTAGCAGCATAATAATTGGAAATCCCAGATGATGCCTCTTGAAAATGAAATCTGGCAGCCTCAATTTCAGTTTCTATAAATGAACTGAGCTCAGAAGTTTTTGCACATGAAACCCTATCGTCTATGCTCAAGGGTAATTCAAGCAACGGCACGGTGTAACCTGTAATAGGATCTCCCCAGTAATTATTTAAATCAAAATAGATCAATGCTCTTAAAAAATGAGCATCTGCAAGTACTGCTGCCTTTTCTGCATCCGTTGCGGCGGTATTAGCCAAGTCATCTGCGAAAATTTTGTTTATGGTTCCGAGGGCCGTAAAACCGGATGTATATTGCCAGGAAGTCATATTAGTACTTATTTCATGGCCATAAAAATTATCGTACTCTCCCCTATTTCTATTGAGAACATCTCGCATCATTCCCGCAGAATACAGCGCTGACTGACTCACAAATGGTCTGATTTGAGCATAGGCACCATATAATAATGCCTGAGCAGAAGCTAAATCAGTTAATTTATCTGGAGTCAATCCGATATTGGGAGGATTGTCTAAAAAATCATCTCCACATGACCAAAAAATAGTAGAAACTAATATTATGACTAACTTTTTCATCCTAAACATAATTATAGATTAATAACCAGACCCAAAATTATTGATTTTGCCTGCGGAGATTGCTTAAAAGCTCCTCCTGCTCCAATATTATTTGATTGACGACTTTGCACAACTCCTGTAAATTCAGGATCCCAGAAAAAATCGGGCGCTTTGGTAAAAGTTAGGGCATTGACCATTTTTAAGGAGACATCAAACCCTTTTACGACTGTGCCTCGGGTAGTTATTTTATATCCAATGGTCAAATCCCGTAATCTTAAATAATCTGTGCTATATAAGTGCTCAGAGGTTCCTTCCCAAAAAACATTGCTGGAGTTTATCTGAGATACGCGGGATATATTACCATCCGGTGAGCTCCATGAGTTCAACATATGACTCGGTGGATTTAATTTATCCCCACCAAATGGTTGTGTCAAGGCCTTCATGTAACCATCCTCATAGGTTTGACCGGTGGCAAAGGTGAAAAGAAAACTTCCATAGAATTTCTTAAAACTAAATCTGTTTTCTACACCTCCTGTATATTTTGGCCAAGGATTCCCCATAGGCTTATAATTTTCTTGAGCAAAATTTGCAAAACTACCGTAATCTTCAATTGCTCGGCTGTAACTCAATACATTGCCCTCTAAATCCTTATAAGTATCTTCACCTGTTGTTTGATCTACTCCGGCCCACTCAACTAGCTGATTTACACCAACGGGATAACCTGGAAAAATTGAGATCCCGCCTAAGCCTTGACTCGCAGAGATCCCATCTTCAATCAGTTCATCTCCAAGACTAGTGACTAAGTTTTCATTATAATTCAGGGTAACAGAACTTGACCATTTGAATGAGCTCGTATTAATATTCACAGAGCTCAACATCAAATCATAGCCTTTGTTCGTCAGCGTACCCGCATTTTTTGTCACCAATGAAACTCCGGTCATTTGTGATACTGGAAAAGGCAAAAGTAAGTCATTGGTTGTTTTGTCATAGATGTCAAATTCTCCACTAATTCTTCCTTCTAAAATCTCGAAAGTGATTCCTAAATTAAGTTGAGAAGTAGTTTCCCATCCCAATTCATCATCACCAACATTAGAGATCCCCAAGCCCGTATTGGCATCATAAGTTGACGTCCCATAAGTAGAAAGATATGAGTAGTCCCCAATTTCAGAATTACCCACCAAACCGTAACTCAACCGAATTTTGAAGAAATTTACAGTCGTAGCCAGCGTGGAAAAGAAGTTTTCATCACTTAATACCCATCCCAATGAGACTGCAGGGAAATATCCCCATCTATTGTCTGGGCCAAAACGAGAAGAGCCATCTGCTCTGAAGCTTACGGATAGCAAGTAACGCGCTTGAAAATCATAATTTACACGGCCTACATAAGACAAAAAAGAATAAGTTGATTCGCTATTAGAAGCATTTATAATTGCTGCATCTTGAGGCCTAGTAAGGGTAGAATTTATAAATGTATCTCCAAATACAGAGTTCAATTTAGACGTATAAGATTGCATTTCAGATGCCCCCAATAAATCCAAATTATGCTGGCCAAAAGATTTTGTGTAATTCACAATATTCTTCCAATTATAACCCATACGTTTTCCATTCACAGTAGACGCCACAGATCTACCATGGCTTGTAATTTGACCATTGCGAAAATGAAAATCATCATTGAACAATAAATTACTACCGAGCTCTGATCGAAAACTCAAGGCATCTAAAATTTTATACTTGAAGTACCAATTACCCAAGATTTGATTACTTTTTAAATTAATTGTTCTCAAGTCTACACCCGCAACTGGTTGTTCGTCAGAAACATTAAAATATGACCCATCTTCTTTTCTCACTGGCCAAATAGGAAGCATTTCTGAAACATTACTTACCCCCCCTGCCCAATTGGTCGGAACTTGCTTGTCATTGATATAAGTAAGCATTAAACGTCCACCAATCGATAACTTTTCATTTATTTCATGATCAACATTGAGTCGTGTACCAAATCTTTGATATTTATTTCCTCTTAAAATGGTCGTTTGGTCTTTAACGTTTGCACTTAAATAAAAAGTGGTTTTTTTGCTGCCTCCTGAAATAGAAACGTTGTAATCGGCCACTTGCCCTACTTGTAACACTTGATCAACCCAATCCGTATCTGTGCGCTCTGCTTCTTCTTGGGTAAGCCCATCTACCAATACACCACTGTTATTCCAAAAATCAGCCACATCGAAACCAGAGTTATACCACGCTTGCTTGGCTAGGGTCAAATATTGCTCCGCATTTAACAGGCTGATCCTATTGGTAGCCTCGGATAATCCAAAGGAGCCGGACACAGTAACCTTAGTAACTCCGGCTTTTCCATTTTTAGTAGTAATTAAGACTACGCCATTAGCTCCACGAGATCCATAGATTGCTGCTGCTGCAGCATCTTTTAAAACCTCCATCGATTCAATATCTGCTGGATTCAAACTGGCCAATACATTTGTATTGGCTGCCTGCTGCAAGTTCCACTCTTGTATACCCCCACCGGGCTGAGAAGTACTTATTTCTCCACTTTCAATGGGAATTCCATCTATAACATATAGCGGCTCACTATTTGCACTCACAGAGGATGTTCCTCTGATCCGTACCCGGATAGCAGACCCTCCCAGAGCACTACTTGTGGTAACTTGGACTCCTGGAACGATTCCCTGTAACCCCCCCTCAAATGAGTTAGTAGCAGCAGAATTTAACTTCTCTACATTAACCCTAGAAACGGAACTGGTCATTTTACGTTTAATCTGAGTGCCATATCCCATCACTACAACCTCCTCCAACTCTTTTACATTAACGCCCAATGTAACATCAATTACCGATCGTGCTCCAACCAAGATCTCTTGACCATCATAACCAATGGCGCTAAACACTAAAGTAATGTTTTCATCAGGAATAGTTATTCGGTAATTCCCTTCATAGTCGGTAATAGTTCCTGAGGAAGTGCCCTTAATTACAACATTGACACCTGGTAATCCCTCATTCAATTCATCGTATACAATTCCTGATACACTCCGCTCTTGTTTAGAGATAACAGGATCTAATTTCTGTTCTGAGGTACTCTTTTGAACATTAATACTTTGATTAACCTGTCGGAAATTCAAATTAGACTTTTTGGCAATATCTACCAATACTGTATAAACAGTTTGGTCTACATAAGAGCCATTGAAAGATCGATTCATAGCAACATCTTTCTCATCATATGCAAATACAAAGGATGTTATATTTTCTATTTTTTTAAAGGTTGATCTAAGATCATCATCTTTTAAAATGAGATTAATTTTTACTTTCTTAATACTTTCAAAATTCTCATTCTGTGCCCTATTATCCACTTTTGCCAAAACTATCCCCTGGGAAAGCCAGATGAAAAGGGCCATCCCGTATTTTAGATGAATACTAAATTGTAAGATTTTGGTAGGTAGCATTTTTTTTTGAGGAATCTGAAACGGGAACATTTTTATTTCATTTATTTTTAATCAATACTTCTTTATCTAATATTTCGAAATCAAATCCTTGAATATAGCCCAATGATCCCAAAACCCAACCTAAACTTTGATTATCGTAACTCGCATTTATGCGCCATTCTTTTTTAAAAGGCTCACTTATCAAGAAACTTAATCCATACCATAATTCTAATGCTTCAAATACCTCTTTTTGACTTGCATTTTCAAAAAATAACACACCATCTTTCCAAGCATTTATTTTTGGATTAAAAATTCCTCTTTTAACTGTCTTTAAATCTCTATTGTATGCCACTTGCTCTCCAGCCACTAGATATTGATCCTGAAACCCTTCATGTTCATTATGAAATTCAATTTGTACCTTGCCTTCTGCTAAAGAAACAGTTACTTCGTTATTTGAATAAGCATTAACATTAAACATTGTACCTAGAGCAGTTGTCGCAACTCCATGCGCAATAACTGTGAAGGGACGATTAATATCTTGAGCTACTTCAAAATAAGCTTCTCCAGTCAATTGAATTTCCCTTTTATCATTTTTGAATCCCTTTAAATAACTGACACTACTCCCTGAATTCAGGTAAATAATAGACCCATCACTTAAAAAAATTGTTGATTTCTGGCCATAAGGATTCTTTTTTGTAACTAATTCTTGAATCCCCTCATCTTTTACTGAGTCAGTCGTAACGCCTACATTAAAAAGGTAAGCAAATAACCCAAAAAGCAACACTGATGCTGCTACTTTAATTGCTCTTGTCAAATAAAAATTTATTATACGCCTTGGTTTCAAAATAGGGTTCATTCGGGATTGATCTTCCTGAATTCTAGATTTTATATTACTTAACATTTTATCGTGAGACTTCTCTTGCAAGTTTTCATACCAATAGGTACGTATGGCATTAAATTTCGCTCTATTTTCGGGTTGTTTATCAATCCATAACTGTAACTCCTTGATATCTTTTTCAGAAGATTCAAATGTTAAAACACGCAAAAAAATATCGGAAATATGAGACCTATCAAACATGTAAAACAAAAATTTTAATTTACATGTTAGGGACGTTTTTTTTGAAGCAATCCCCCAAAATAATAGAATGAAAAAAAAGATTTTCTTCTATTAGAAAATATATAACTTGGATTTTTATGGAAGATAATAAAAAAATTAATTGACCCCTTGAATCTGTTTAGCTACATCATTTGGAATCCCAATCCCATTTTTCTCAGATTTGGCAGTTTTACCATCTTTTGGTATAGTTTTTTGTTCGCTTTAGGATTCATTGTTAGCCGTTTTGTGATCATATCTATTTACAAAACAGAAAAAAGATTTAAAAATAATTTAGACTTTTTGCTCCTGTATATGATTGTAGGCACCGTGATAGGTGCAAGAATCGGTCATGTCGTTTTTTACGAACCCTTTAAGTATTTGAATAATCCCATCGATATTTTGAAAATTTGGGAAGGGGGTCTTTCTTCTCATGGTTGTGCTATCGGAATCTTAATTGCCCTCTATTTTTATGTTTATAAGATTGAACTTAAAGGAAAAAAATGGCAAATCACTAAACATCATCGACAAGGCCACAGTTGGTTGCAAATTGTAGATCGTATGGCCATCGTAGTCGCTTTGGGATCCATCTTCATTAGATTCGGAAATTTCATGAATAGTGAAATTATAGGTACCCCAACAGGATCCAATTTTGGAGTTGTTTTTGTTGGAACAAAAATTCAGGAAATTAAAAATCGTATCCCCGCAGTTAAAATGATTTCAATAATAGATCAAGATGCCAATTTGAATACAAATCATCCCAAGCTTACCCTTGAAATCCAACTTTATGAACGCATATCCAGCCTGGAACAAGCAACAAATATTCTTATAAAAAACGTGAAACCTCTGCTGCTAAAAAAACAAAAAATTCCCACCTTAATCCATACTGAAGACGGTCGAATGAATGTTATAAAAACAAGTCAAGGATATAAAGGTTATTTTAAAATGGATGGGATTGTTAGGCATCCTAGTCAACTTTACGAAGCAGCCGTGTGTCTGTTAACCTTTTTAATACTTATGCTCGTTTGGAGTAAAAAAAAGGATCAAACTCCACATGGCTTAATTTGGGGTCTGTTTCTATTATTTATTTTTGGATCAAGAATTTTACAAGAGGTCATTAAGGAAAATAATGTCACCTTTGGAAATAATTTTGTCTTGAACCAAGGTCAGTTCTTGAGTATTCCTTTTGTTTTATTAGGTTTTCTGTTGATCAGAAGTGCCTACTTAAAAAACACATCAGATTAGCTTCTTTTTAAATGGAATAGACTCACTAAATATATGGCTATCAGACAACTATGATTTTTTATTTTTGGTCCATGAAAAAATAGTTAATGATACCGATCGTGGATGACTTGATATGCTGGCGCTATTGAGTCAATTAAAGAATGCTTAATCTTCGTTTTTTCAATATGAAGATTCACAATATTCATCATTTCATTAACCTTTTGATCATTTTTATCAGCCAAATTAAACTGTTCTGAGGGATCTTGGTCAAGGTTGTACAATAGAGGCATATCAGCATCCGTAAATTCCTCTTTCCATGGATTTGGGTTTTTTATGAAGATTTTCCAAGCACCCGTCCGCAAGGCCATCAGTTCTTGTTGCTGGTAATAGTAAATGGGATGATCTAGGGCTTTCCCTTGGGTAAAGCTCTCAGATAAATCTATCCCGTCCAGTTCCTCTTTTTGATACTCAATACCTGCCATACCTAGGAATGTAGGTAGTAAGTCAAGCGTACTCCCTACCCCATCAAAAATCTTATTTTCACCGATAGTTCCTGGCATCCAAGCAATGGTTGGCACGCGAAAACCCCCTTCCCAAGGCGAGCCTTTTTTCCCTCTTAGCAGTCCCGCTGACCCTCCATTAATTCCTACCCAACCCCAAGGACCGTTATCACTGGTGAAGATGACAAAAGTATTTTCATGAATATTTAGTTTCTTTAATTTGTCCAAAATGGCACCTACACTTTTATCTAATACTTGAACCACATCTCCATAAAGACCCCTTTTGCTTTTTCCTGCATCAAGACTGTCCACATACAAAGGCACATGAGGAAAGGTCTGTGGCATATAGAGAAAAAAAGGCTTATTTTTATATTTATCGATGAATGCCAGCGCTTTGTCTGTGTATCTTGTCGTCAATTGACTTTGGTCAGGTTCCAACTCAATAATTTCTGTGCCTTCCATCAATGGCAATGGAGGAAAGGCAGCTTTGGCGTAATCCCAATTATTGTTAGGTGGCGACATATCGTTGGAATAAGGTATACCAAAATAATAATCGAAACCATGTTGGGTAGGTAAAAATTCTTTTTTATGTCCTAGATGCCATTTCCCAATACATGCTGTTGCATACCCAGCTTTATTGAGCATACTTGAGATGGTCGGCTCAGTGGTTGGAAGACCTCCGTATGAGTCTGGAAACAAAACCCGACGCGCACCAGCCATCCCAATTTTTGCCGGTAACTTCCCTGTAAGCAGACCTGCCCGACTAGGAGTACAGATGGAGGCTGCTACATAGAATTGCGTAAGTTTCATCCCCTCTTGGGCCATTTGATCAAGATTGGGTGTGTGAATGGTGGGATGTCCAAAACTACTCAAATCACCGTAACCCAGATCATCGGCAAAGATGATGATAAAATTAGGTGGGGTGATCTCTTCTACGGATGGCTTACAGGCCAAAAAGCAAACGCAAAAAAAGGCAAAAGTTGTTATCCAGTGATATTGTTTAGTTCTCATTCCAATGTGATTACGTTAATATCATCCATTATTTTCGGACTGTTTGAATTCCCTCCCCCATAGGACCAAGTTGTTCTCGTCTTATCTATGGTCCTAGGGTAGACGGCGCTTCCGCCCCAGGTATTGATGTATAGGTTAGTATTTTTCAATGTAGTCGGGTTCCCCAACATTTTAGCTGGAAGCGTGACACTTATTTTATTTTGCTCATAATGAACATTTACAAATGGGGTCATGATAGATTTTCCTAATTTTTCAGGACCCGAAGTTAGAGGATGACCTTCAAATGCTTCTATTCTAAAGCCACCCAAAGCAAATCGATAATCCCACTCACCCTGATTAGGAAAAAAAGCATTTTGAAAAGGTAAAGATTTCACTCCCTGTTTATCGGGCATATCAATATAAATATTCAATAACACATGATCAAATCCATTTGGAGGTATCCATATTTGAGTGATTTCTGACATAGTAATTTCTAAGGTTAGATTATTACCGGTAAGGGAGACGTCCACAGCCTTTATATCTTGTTGGTGACTAAAGCTTCTATGACTAGGATAAGTGTATTCCCCATTGGGACCGTAGTCATCTTGGATTTCATCCTCAAAATGGAATAAATGTTTAGTGGATAAGGCCAAAGTAAAATATTTAGATGAGGTTATTAAAGATCCCTTATCATCATAGCCAATCGCAGTTATCCTGTGTTTTCCATTCATCAAATTACTCAAGCTTAAATCGTGGAACCAGCTATTCTGATTGCTATTTGTGATGGGTAATAAATGCTCATAGTCTCCATCTATTACCAAACCCATGTTTTCGACTCCCATTGCTTTTCCACTTAATTGAATGGCTGAAGTAGTCAAAATTTCCGAAAAATCATTATTTAACCCTATGGTTCCATGCAAATCGAACTTTGTCTGCGAATGGTCAGTATTCACATAAACTTGTGCACTTTTAGCCTCTAAAATCATATCTATAATTCTATCATGGGAAACCGATAAAATTTCATTTTGGGCTCCAATACTGTATTTGGCAACATAATTTCCTGGATTAAATGTGGGTACACTTAATCCATCAACCAATTGAAGTTTTTCTGAAGTATTAATCAAAATCAATGCAGAAACATCATCTAATCTCATTTCGTATACGAATAACCCAGGACCATAAGAATTGTCTCTTACTACTTTAAGTTGGCCTCTTCGAAACACTTCGTTTGTCTTTCTTAATTTTACTAGGCTCTGAACAAATTTAAAATAGTCACTTTCTGTATCAAAATAATCGCGGTCGGGTGATCCCGTACCCCCCTTAAACATAGTTTGACGCATTCCGCTTAACTCTTGTTCGGTTCCATAATATATTACAGGAACTCCTGGAATGGTCATGATGAACAACAATGCTTGTCTCATGGTCTGACGATCAGATTTAGCGAGGATTCTAGGCGCATCATGATTATCAATGAAATTAAGCAACTGATCAGACCGTTGAAAATTTTCTTGGATACTCTTGATCCTGAAAGAGAGGGTATTGGTAGGTTTTTTCTCAATAAAAACTCGGTTAATAGCTGTGTTTAATGGAAAATTTAATATCGAATTCATTTCAGGTTTGTTCTTAGTTCCTAAATATTTTCGTGCATCTTTCGTTCCCGAATGATCAAAAGGTTTTGGGAAAAAAGCAACTTCTCCAGCAGTTAAAAAATGTTGCTTGCCCTGCTGCTTTGCCAAAAGATCAATACCGAGATGCTCCCCCTCTTTTTTATGAAGAAAACTATGCCAAAAATCATGTTCGACCATATGAGGTGTATCAAATCGAAATCCATCAACCCCCACCTCTGTAATCCAGTAGCCAAAATTCTCTCTCAAAGCATCACGAACCAAAGGATTGGACGTATTGAGGTCATCCAAATCTGCAAATTGAAATTGTGTTTTTTGAATCGTATCTGAATGGTCAGTGAAATTTGGTGCAAAATGGTAAATACCCAGTTCACGGTCTTCCTCTTCTCTGGCATCATTATGGTTAAAAGGATATTGCATGGGCTGTTCAACGTCATGCAGCTTAAAGTTTTTTGATACATCTTTTGGGTCATAGGGCCCATCATAAGTATAATAATCTCCAAAATGATTTACTACGACATCTTGAATAAGATACATTCCTTTGGAGTGCAAAGTCGCCGACAGCATCTTATAATCCCCTAAATCCCCTAAGTGTTTATCTACTTGATCTAATCTACTCGCCCAATATCCATGATTTCCAGTTCCTGTATGTTGTGGATTTCGCCATTGATTGGCTACTGGTGGTGTGATCCAAACTCCTGTTACACCTAGCTCTTGAATATAATTAATCTTTTGCGTAATCCCCTTAAGATCCCCTCCATTCCAATAAGCTCCATCTCCTTTTTTATACTCACCTGCACCTTGATCATTATTGGTTGAATCTCCATCCATAAATCGATCGGTCACGATAAAATAGAGGATTTGATCTTGCCAAGAAGGAGAAGGGACATGAAGATATTTTTGTAAATTATCTTTATTAATACCAGGACCCTTATCAGAGCCACAGCTAAAAGAAATAATAGTCAGAAGAAAAAAAGATAAATGAAAATATTTTTTCATATTGTTCATTTACATGACGTATCTAAAATGTTTTCCCCCTAAATGATACTGTTTTTAGATATGACTCTAAAAGGTCAGATACAATTGGGGGAAAGTTTCCCATAATTCGTCATTAAGTTGACAGAAAACAATATATCCTTAATCATGGATAAAAAGATCTATCCTTTTTTATTTTTTTTTACCCTCATAATGGACACTGAATATGCGGTAAGTCAATCCACCTTAGAGCTGCTTTATCCCCCAGAAAATACTGTTGTAGTATACCATACTAAATGGACAGAAAATCATTATAAAGAAAGGATCAAAGAATTTAAGGAGCATCCCTTATCAATGGGAGATATCGTTTTTATAGGTAATAGTATCACTGAGGGAGGTAAAGATTGGGGAGCTAAATTAGGTATTGATAATGTGAAAAATAGAGGTATTTCTGGAGATGTTACTGATGGGGTTCTTTTAAGACTTGGGGAATTAATCAAATATAAACCTAAGTCCATTTTTGTCATGATTGGCATCAATGACTTATTTAACCTATACTATCAAAAGGAAATTCCCTCACCAGATTATGTGGTCGAAAATTTACTTAAAATTATGACCTTGCTCCATGAAAAATTACCCAATACACAGATTTACGTTCAAACACTCTTACCAACGGCAAGAGATTTTATCAATAAGAATGTAAAAATGGTGAATAACGCAATGAAAACGCATCAATCAGATGGGACCTATCATTTGATTGATCTTTACCTACATTTTGCTGCCGAAGATGGATTGATGAGCCCTTTGCTCACTTATGATGGCACACATTTGAATGAGAAAGGGTATGCACTTTGGGTCAGCATTGTAAAGCCCTATATCACCCAAAAATAATTTCACCTTTCTACCTCAGCTCCATTTGATGTAGGACCCCAACAGCTCATGCATTTGAGAGATCCCTTTATAAATAGTTTAGTATATCCGTTAATTATTTGATAATAAAAAAATTAACGGCTCATGAAACCGTCGATGCCAAGCGGCTCCGCTATGATCTGCTCCAGAAACTTTTTTAGTGATCCAATTTATACCCTTTTTGTACCCCTTACGATGCATCGCTTGGTCTACTTCCTTTTGATAAGGCACATAACGTGCATCAAGGCCTTTTGTCCCAAAGTCAAAATACAGCTTATGTGTTGTCGGATCTGGAAGGTTTTTTTCAAAATAATCAACAAATACCCCCTCCAAGGGTAGCCAGTGCGTAGACAAACAGGCAGCGCCACCATATATTTCTGGGTATTTACTGATGGCGTAAGCAGAAATTATGCCTCCCATACTAGAGCCCGCAATAAAGGTATGCTCCCGATCGGCTAATGTTTTAAAATGAGTATCAATATAAGGCTTTAACTCCTCTACCATAAATCTCAAATAATTATCAGAATGCAGAGGAATATTGCTGAAATAATCCTCTCCCATTAAATTCAGCCTTCTTGATACCTCTTCCCGAGGCTCTTCAGGCATGTATTCAGCTCGACGCCTTATGCCCGTGTTAAAAACGCCTACAATAATGGCCTTTTGGTTAAAGCCTGTCTCATTTAAACTGTCTAAAATAAAATCAACATCCCAACCTCTTTCTAATCCCTTCTTACCAAATCCTGCATTATTTGGATGAAAGATGTTCTGCCCGTCAAGCATATAAATGACCGGAAATCGGTCACTATAAGAAACATTGACTGGAAATAATACCTCAATGGGTCTTGGAATTACCCATTTGGAAGGAAAGCTATCCATTCTTATAGTCGCATACCGATTGCCTTGTCTGACAAAATCTGGGGGAAAAGGTGCACCACCATCATAATTATTTTGTTCAAAAATTTCTCCATTTGTGATTTGACGTGGATCTTCGGTTTTAATTAATTCAGCACTCAGTAAGTTTTGAAGTTGTATTTTGATGGCTGAAGATGTAGGGTTATCGAAAATGTTTTCTAACTGATAGGGGTCCTTTTTGATATCATACAACTCGAAGGCTGGTCTTTTGCTAAAGGCTTTTTCAAACAATCGCTGATGCTCCATATCATCTTTCTGATGATAGATCATGTATGCTCTAGTAGGCCCTCCATCTACATCTGAATAGTAAGAAGGGAAAAAAGAAGCTTCTTCATAATTAGGCGTGCCTGCAGGCCATCTATCAGGAGAAAAATTTTTGATCAATAGGTATTCCTGTGTTCGAATAGCCCGCATGGGATAACCTCCCCAGTCTCCGTTTTCTTGTCCAGGAACATGACGTTCTCGACCGAAAAAAACTGCTTCTCCCATTTTATAAGAGGAGTCTGCAAATAAATTCACCAAACTCTTCCCTGTCATCTCTTTTGGAATTTCCAAGCCGGCCCAATCCAAAAACGTAGGTGCTAAATCGGTCAGGCTGACCAGTTGATTGTTTCGAGCTACTGCTTGCTTAACATTCTTTCCAGACCATATGATCAAGGGCACGCGTGTGCCCAAATCATATAAATTACCCTTTGCTCTGGGGAAAGGCATACCGTTGTCACTGGTTATAATGATGATGGTATTATCAAGGAGTTCTTTAGAAGTTAAATGGTTGACTAGTTGGGTGACTTCGTCGTCTAGATCCTGTACCTCCTTTAAGTAATCTGCCATATCAGATCGAACCACGTCACTTTCTGGATATACCTTGGGTAGCGATATTTTAGAAATATCCACACCCACTTGTCTTCCGGAACCTTCCTCATAACCTCTATGCGGATTAAAACTTCCAAACCAAAAACAAAAGGGTTGATCGGGGGCTACTTGCCCAGTAAAATCCCTGAAGGATTCGAAATATGCTCCTGCTGGGTTTGTGGGTAAATGATCATGTGAACCAGGGCCCCAACCTTTATCTGTAAACCCTACAGCATAGCCGGCATCCTTCATTATACCCGTGTAAAGCGGAACTTCAGCAGGCAATCTTCCAAATAAATTGGCTCCTTCTCCCAATCTCCAAAAATGTTGACCAGAAAGTACAGCAGCCCTTGAAGGAGTGCATGAGGGGGCCGAAACAAAGGCCTGTTCAAAAACGATACCTTCCTGGGCTAACCGATCCATGGTTGGCGTCCTCACAGAACTATCTCCATAAAATCCCGCATGAGGGTAGCTCCAATCGTCTGCCATAATAAGTATAATATTTGGGGCATTTTCTTTGATTGTATTCTGCGTATTGCAAGAGAATAATGCTAGCAAAAACACTAGAAGAAAGAAATACTTTGTCCACTTTTTTAGTTTCATTTTTAATTCCATTGAAGTGTATCGCTTGGAGCAAATCCGATGCGGTGCGCAATGACCAAAATGGGCTCTTCTTGATCTACGTCTATTGGCGCTGTGTAAATCTGCCAACCCAGCCCCTCTTTCAAATCTTGGAGCCGTTTATAGCCTATAGAAGCCCCCTCAGTTTGACAGGTTATTTGTAATTCTCCATTTTCAACATGAAGTACCGGATTAGCCGTTAAGGGTTGAATTTTATCAGGCCAAAAGGTATTGATTAATTCTTGTTCAGGGATATGTCCCATATCTGAAATCTTATTCATCCATATTGTACACTCCTCTCTTAATTGACTTAATATCTTCGAAAATTGAGGATCCTCTGCTAGATTATTTAATTCATGGGGATCCGCATGC
Organism: Flammeovirgaceae bacterium UBA976; assembly: GCA_002292365.1. GTDB lineage: Bacteria > Bacteroidota > Bacteroidia > Cytophagales > Cyclobacteriaceae > UBA4465. The sequence continues at coordinate 933 of DBBU01000061.1, read as the reverse complement.
GTATCAAAAAGTTCCTCATTAGGTTTGGTTTTACGAAACCACAAGGCCTGTTTTTCATTCAATGAATCGATCAAATTTAAACGCAGCAACTCCTGCATACTGGCCATCTTTTCACGGTATGCCAAAGGTAAGTAATAAGGCTGCTGAGGTTGGAAATTCTTTAAATATTTGAACCTTTTGTCTCGAACGGCTCGAATCATATCATAAGTCTCATCAAATCTATCTGCTGCTGCATGGATAAATTTTCTTTCGTCAGCCACTTTGAACTTTCCTTCAAAAGCAAGGCCTTGCATATATTCAGGGGGTTTTATCTCAGTCATGGACAATAAGGTCGGAGCAAAATCCACAAAACTGATCAGTCTGTCATCTATTTCACCGGCGCGTAATTTGTTGGGATATCGCACAATCATGGGTACCTTTAAGCCTGCATCATACAACAACCTTTTTTGTCTAGGTAGTGGTCCCCCATGATCGGTAAACCATACGATAATCGTGTTTTCCAATAAGCCATCTTCCTCCAGTTGAGTGAGAATACTTCCGACATGTGCATCCATCCTCACAATATTTGAATACATTCTTCTCACGTCTTGGATGACCACATCGGTCTCTGGAAGATAAGGTGGAATTGCTACCGAAAGATTCTCGTCGACCAAGGGTAATAATTTATTTTCAAATTGCTTCCACCAACTTTTCATTTCTCTTGCAGGAGGAAAGACCTCCAAATCATGTATTTTCCCCACGGGATTCCATATACTGGACTCATGGGTAACCCCGAAGCTAAACATGGAATAAAACGGTTTACCGATCGGTCGATTTCGCCAGTGCGCATAATTACTAGATTCATCCCATGCCATTTTAGAGGGGAAAAACTGATAATCCTCTTTGGCGTTATTGGTGGTATAATAGCCATTTTCACGTAAAATCTCACTGACC
>DBBU01000009.1:88062-103427 GCA_002292365.1 Flammeovirgaceae bacterium UBA976 | reverse complement strand
AACTTAACATAATATAAATTATATAACAAAATTATAGGTTTGTCGTAATCCTATATGGCGCGTATTCCAGTATCTGCGGCAAGCGATAAGATCAAATATATATGTGTTGGCACTAGACCGGCTGAGTTGTATATGATAAAATCTAAATAAAGGCAAATACATAATTCGTAATTGCAAATCTATCGTGGACGACTAGTCAAGCCGCACACGACGCAGATCTATATAATTGATATTATGTCTGCGCGAGAAATCCAGCCCTGCAAGCTGAACTCTCATTAAAATGATCTGCCAGATCAATCTTAACATTTGTGTTTCTCGCTTGACTTCTCGGCAGACGCCTAGTCCAAAGCGCTCAGGTAAATAGTACACCGTATCGGTGGAGTGACAAGCCAGCTCAATCTTTTAGATTGACGATTCGATTCCTGATATATAATCCGTTTACTACTTTACTCAGTTCATCTTCTCTAATGCAAATCATTTAACCAAAACCAACACATTCTAAATATGAACCCATGAGTTATATGAATTGTTATATAGTTTAGAGTGATCAAAACAGACAGATGAATGAAAAAAAGCCTAAGCTTATATATTTATACATGTATTCTTTTTTTAATATTTTTTTCAAGTTGCCAATCATCTATTAAAAAAGAAAAGCGTTCTCAAATAGATTCATCCTCAGTGTCTAAAAGAGTAACTATCCAAGATGTAGAACAAGGTATTCGAGCCAATATTAATGCCCAAATCAAAGCAGGTGACGGTTATTTCACTTTTTGGAATGACAGTATAGAATTAAGTTTGAAATTGGTTCGGGTGCATACAGAGTATCTATCTGTACTTGGGTCCAATGAATTCTTCGCTTGCGTAGACCTTGCTACTGAAAATGGAGACGTCTATGATGTAGACTTCTTTCTCGAAGGTACTATAGGTAATATGAAAGTAACCCAGACAGATGTTCATAAGCTCAATGGAAAGCCTTATTATGCTTGGGAGCAAGGTGACGACAATATATGGCATACGATTCCTGTTGAAAATGCCGGTTCCGAACTGTTAGGTGTGATTGAAAGTGCTGATCGTTTTACTTTTACTTATGAAGTGCAACTACCTGAATTAAATGAATCTGCTGAGATTTGGCTTCCTCTAGCGCAAAGTGATTCTTTCCAACGAGTTGAAATCTTATCCATTGATGCTCCTGTTGAACATAAGCTTCTCACCGAGGGTGAAAATAAGAATAGTATTCTTTATCTCAAACTTATGCCTAAGCATGCTCATGATAAAATTTTGATACAATATCAAGTACAGAGAATTGAAAAATCAGCTTATACTGAGGAAACGTTCAATCCTAAAAAATATCTCAAGGCTACCTCTCTAAACCCAGTAGGAGATCGATTTGAAGTGATTTCTAGTACCATAATTGAATCAAAACAGGCTTATACACCGCTGATGAAAGCTAGGGCTTTGTACGACTATATTATAGACAATATGCGGTATGCTAAAGAGGGTATTTATGGTACAGGTGATGCTAATTACGCTTGTGATTCCAAATCCGGTAATTGCACAGAATTCCACTCATTTTTCATCTCGCTTGCCCGTTCGGCAGGAATACCGTCGCGATTTGCCGTAGGCGCCTCAATACCATCCGAGCGAAATGAAGGCGGGATAGATGGTTACCATTGCTGGGCAGAGTTTTATGCGGAAGGAAAGTGGTGGCCTATAGATATTAGTGAGGCCAATAAATATACTCCACTGGCCACTTATTATTTTGGACACCACCCAGCCAATCGAATTGAATTCAGTCGGGGCAGAGACCTTAGGCCTGTTCCTTTACCTCAATCAGGTCCTATTAACTTTCTAGCTTATCCAATCTTTGAAATCGGCGGTAAGCTGGCCTATGTTGAAACGACTTTTTCTTTCAAAAGAGAAACGTCAATAGTATAATGCCTTAGTTATTTAGGATGCTCACTGTCTGAGGTATCACCTGATGGGTGTTCGCTGCCTGAGGTTTCTGTTGATAAACTATCAGAAGGATGTTCACCACCGTTTTCTGATGGATGTTCAGCACTTTCAGTGGACGTAGTTTCTACTTTATCTGTACTTTCGGCCTCTTTTTTTGAAGGTGTGCTGCAAGCACTTACTGAAACAAAAATGAAAAAAGAAAGTATCCAAAGACCACTTATTAATGATCTTAGCTTTTTAGAATTAACAATCATGATTTTTTTATTAAAATATGTAACAATGCAATATTGTAAATATAATAAGTTAAAATAATTTATGATGCTTTTTTATCAAAATAAAGGTAATATTTGATGTCAGAACTAAATTATCAGCAAGAGCTAATCTTGATTGGGCTTAAACAGTTTAATTCGAGATATCATCAAATGATTATAAAAGATCAAAATAGATCTTGATCATTTAATTGAACAGGTATTGTATCAAGAATAATACGATGAACTGATGATTATTTTGAAAAGTTTGATTGCGGCATCAAACTTTACTTTCCGTATGCTGATCGTACCGCTATGGGTCCTACCGGTTCAGAATTTATTAATCTATATTAGATAAATTAAACGTACCCCACTGGATGGGAAACATTATATTAGTTTTTAAGTCTATGGCCGCTTGAACAGATTGCTCGGTATGCATGTGGATGTCTCGCCATTCTAGCTAGTTCTTCTCTATAATCACCGATTTTAATAAATCCCATCTCAATGGGTCCTAATTTATCTCCAATAATTTGAAAATGATCTCCATAACCCGAATCACCACTATGATAAATGCGATGATTTGGACTGGAGATGACCCAAGAAGTCCATAAGGTAGCATTGTTCAAGCCAGTACGACCCGAATAATGTCTAGCAGGAGTACAATGAATAGTGAATTCGTCTAAGGTGAGGCTTTCCCACCAATCCATTTCATTGATTTGGGCTGCTGAGATGCCCCATTCAATAAGAACGGCTTTGAGACCAATGCCAACATAAAACTGACTGCCTGATTCAGCTAATATTTTAACCGTTTTCATATCTAAATGATCAAAATGATCATGAGAAATGGTAACGATGTCAATCGAAGGCAAGATCTCTACCGTCAAGGGAGGAGGATCATACCGTTTGGGTGCAATCAATTTTATCGGAAAGGCGAGATCTGATAGCATGGGATCTGTCAGTATTCTCTTACCATCCATTTCGATATAAACGGTAGCATGCCCCAACCAAGTAGCCTTCATGCCAGATTTTACTGAATCAGCAACAACCGGGACCTCCATAGGAAATAGGCCTGAGGGTACGCGTTGTTGGTCTCCAAGTAAATCTACTATATTCACCTTAATGTCGTAAGGAATAACAGAAGGTGAGTTTTGAAAATGAGTTCCATTATATGCCCTAGAGGCTCGAACTTTTGCAGTACTTTCTTTATCCATGACTCATCCAAATTCTGTCCCACTTAAAACCCATTGAACCATTATCTAGGCCAATACAGCTATGCTGGAAAGGGCTATAAGAATGATCTTTAAGCACTTATTCATTATTCAAAAATAACATTTGAGCGCAACATATATTTTTCTTATACATGAGTACCCAAAATATTTACCCTTGAAGGCTGGCAACTCGATTAATAAGCTTAATCAGTATTAGAAGAGGCTATTCTGCAATTACAAATTTTTGGCTCACACTCTTCCCTGTAGTTTGACTCATCATCTTTACCACATACAAGCCTGGCTTCAATGATTTTAGTGAAAGATGATTATTTTTAGGTATTTGACCATATAAGAGTCTAGAGCCATCCATAGACACAATAGAATAGTAGTCATATTTAGAAGGGTAGAATTTGATAAATTCTTTTGCAGGATTTGGATAAAAATCAAGTTCACTATTTAGTGAAAACCCAGTTATGACTTCTGCAAATTCAAACCAGTTGAGATTAAACTCGCCGGCTCCAAGTATTTTTAGGCGGAGCGTGTAAGATCCAGCAGGCATCACTACATTTGCATAAATAGTTACCCAATCTTGCCATCCGCCAGTTACAGGTGTGCTCGTGGTAAAAATCTCACTTTCAACAGAATCCACCACTGAATAAAAGCCTAATGAGCCCTCAGCTGAGAGCGCGGCGACTCTCAATTTTACGGTAAACTCAGTTTCTTGAGGTACATAAATTAAATAATCTGCATAGTCCCCAATATTTACGTAACCGAGATTAAGCCCACCGCCCTCATCTGTAGAAGATTCTGTCTGGAACCCAGACATGTTTATAAAATCCTCTGCTTCAATGACACCTGGGAGCACGAACTGAATAGGTAAATTATTTAGAACGGATAAATTCGCAAACGTGCCTAATATTTTTTCTGACTTTGAGGTAATGGAACTACCCAAATAACTTAATTTAACCTCATCTGAATGCATTAAACTTCCAGACAATTCTAATATTAAGGTTCTTTCTTTATTTTCAGCCTGAATTACGGTGTTGATAGACCTTATCTCACCATTTACCGTTGCTGAAAAAAAATCAACTACATTAGCTAAAGATCCCTCTTCTATTTTGTCATTTAATACTAGCATTATTGATTTTTGATCTTCAGAAGTAGTTCCTGTTATGGCGGTAAATGGTACGATATTTGAAGCTGCTGTTTTATCAAATGTAATATGACTGATATTGAGAGGAATGTCATTGTCCACATGATATTTTAGCACATGTTTCCCTGATTCTAGATAGATATTTTCAATGGTGAGACTGTCAAATATCGTCCAGCCGCCGGTACTATTTCCCAAAGTCATGGGTGTGATGTCTTCACCATCCATTGACAAATGAAATAAGCCCCCACTCTCCTCTGAAGCCACATGAAGACCCAAAGCATATGTAGCAGACTGCTCTATATTAACAGTATAATTCATCCATTCACCCGTATGAGTAAATCCTATATGATAACCATTACCATTGACTAAATCATTAATTTCAATGTCCACCCCATCGTTTCTGTAAGCCCAACCTGAATTCCACGCTTGCCATTGACCTGTTGATAATTGATAATTGGCTGCGTCTACATCGTAATAAGCAAAACCATTTCTTCCTAAATCATAGTTAGACAAGTAAATAGTACCTGGAATACTCTGAATGGCATATGGCAATGTTTCCTCAGTCGTCGGTTGTCTCATAAGCGCATCTATGACATCCGGTCTAAAAGTATTATTGTTGACAAGTAGATTCTCTGCCAATTGCATGACAGCGTTAAAACTATCATCTTCTGATGGCTTTGGTCCTTCTCCTTTCCAATAGTCCAAGATATCATGATAGCCTTGGTTTATCGTAATACTATATGGACTATTAATACTTTCCATCTTCCTCATGGTCCACCATGCCCAACCTATATTGTGCTCTTCAAAAAGAATTACAGCATCTGTAAACCAAGTATTAGAGTTTTCTCCAGATTCACCCATCCATAAGGGGATATTATATTGTTCTCTCAAGGGAATAATCCAGTCAAGATCATCTAGTGAACTCCAATATTTATGGAAACTATAAACCATATTATCATCCCATGGAGGCGTTAAACCTGTAAAATCATTCGCGAACCAGTTCCCCTCAATAAACAAAATATGCTCATCTCCAGTATTCCTAATACTATCCGTAATTTCTACATATAAATTTCTTAAAAGAGTGCCGCCAGGAAGGTCCCAATTGGTTTCATTTATCAAATCATATCCACCTATCCAAGGTTCATCTTTGTATCTTTCTGCAATTTTTTTCCAAAAAGCCACCGTTTTATCTTGATTGTCCTTACTCTCCCATAGAGAAGGTTTTGAATCATCATAATCTGAAATATCAGCATTGTAACCCTGGCCTCCAGGAGCGGCATGAAGATCAAGAATAAGATAAATTTCGTTGGAGGCACACCAACTAAGAAGACTATCTACCATCTCGAAACCCTTTCCAAGCCATGTGTGATTGCCCGAAATGGGTTCATCCTCGATAGGAAGTGTAAAGAGATTGTAGTGCATGGGTAGACGTATGCTATTAAATCCCCAAGCAGCTAAAGAATCCACGTCACGTTGGGTAAAATGATTGGCCAACCATTTATCAAAAAACAGGTCTGTCTTTTCGACACCCATCAATTTGATGAGTTCTGCCCTTATTTCATGTTGTGTTCCAGCAAAGCCTGCCGTTTGCATCATATATCCTTCCATAACCATCCACCCCCCTGGCCCCAACCCTCTGAGTAAAACTTCCTCGTCGTCACTATTAACAATAACTTTTCCTTTTGCTTTAAGCCACTGACTAGAAGCCGAATAAGTAAACGTGAATAATAGTAATAAGAGAATTGCTTTCATTTTAGTATTCTTTTATGATATTACTTTATCTGTTTATACAGATTAGTTTGTAAAATTTTAATTTATAATAATGAAATTAATAAACTAAAAAAACAGGCTTAAAAAAGAGTTTTTTCTCTAAAGCATCCAAAACAAAAATAAAATTAATGCAGTAAGTAATTATTAAACTGAATACTACATATACTCACTATTTTAATTATTTACTTTCACAATACCTCACAAATATTTTCAAAATATCAGTTCATATCAATTTTATAGGTTATTTTACCATTTTTTAATACACATAATGTACCAAATAACTGAATGTAGATACATCCTTAGGCGTAAGTGTCATTTTGGCTCTTTAGTTCTTTTAATATTTTTCGTATTTCACTCTATAGTTTCATTAGGGCAAATGACCTCGTTAGGCTTTCCATTAATAGAACATTTCTCTCCTGAGGAGTACCATGCGGGCATCCTAAATTATAAGATCAAGCAGGACCATCGAGGTTTTATTTTAGTTGGTAATAATAAGGGCGTTCTAGAGTATGATGGGAGTCAATGGCGAAAACACATCATTAACGGTAACGACAGGGTCAGATCTATATTCCCAGCGATTAATGGGAAGATTTATGTGGGTACACAAAATGAGATTGGCTATTTATGGCCCGATGACAAAGGTAAATATACGTATCACTCTTTAAAGCATTTAATTCCAAAAAATCACAAAGAATTTGACGACATATGGAATATTTTCCCACTTAACGATGGTATTGCGTTTTCCAATGTGAAAGGAATACTTTTCTATGCGAATAATCAAATCACCTTTACCCCTTTTGTTAAGTTAAACGTTAAATCATTCGTTTTAAATGATAAAATTTATAATCAAGTAATGGATCTAGGATTACTTTATCTTGATAAAGATAAATGGACACTTACCAATCAAGGGTCATTTTTTGCAAATAAAGAAGTACGAGGTATGTGTACCTACAACGAACGTTTTAATCTGGTCAGCACTAATGATCAGGGTATTTTCTTAGTAGGAAAGTATAAAGTCTTACCTTGGGCACCCCATTTCACAACGATATTTTCTGAACATGAAATTCTAGTTACTAAACGCTTGAGAGATGGTTCTTTTGCGATAGGTACCCATACAAATGGTCTTTACCTCCTGACTGCAGAGGGTTCCTTAATCCATCATTTTACTGAGGGTAAAGGCCTTAGTTCGAAAGCTATACATGATGTTTTTGAAGATGTATTCGGTAATCTATGGGTGGGACAAAATAATGATATTGCCAAAATAGAATGGAATGCTCCCTTTCGATACTTAAACGATAATATGGGCTTATCAGGTACGGGCTATGCAGCTTTTACTACCACTGACTATACTTATTTGGGGACCAGCAATGGACTGTACAGCATTTCGCACAATGAAAAAGAGGAAGCTAGATCATTAAAAAAAATCAGAGGTATAGAAGGACAGGTTTACAGCATTCAAGAAATAAATGGAGATATTTTGGTAGGTTGCCATGGGGGGGCTTATCAAATAAAAAGAACCCAAGCTATCGAAGTATCTGGAGGTGTGGGTTGGTGGACATTCGTAGGTACAGATAATCCTCATATAGCCATTGGAGGTGGTTATGCCGGATTATTTTTAATGCAAAAGCAACAAGGGGATTGGCGGGTAAAAAAATACTTATCTGGGTTTTCAGAATCAAGTAGAATCATGGCCTTTGATCAGCATAAAACGCTTTGGATGAGTCATGGATATAAAGGTGTGTACGCTTTTAATTTCACCGAAACTTATGACAGTTTGACGGCTATAAAACGCTATGATCAATCGAATGGTTTTCCTTCTAATTTAGGAATAAATGTTTTTCATATTAATGGAGAAAATATCTTTACAACCACTGAAGGAGCTTATCGCTATGACTACACGCGAGACACATTCACTCTTGATAAACAAATCAATGAGGTTATGGATTCAAAAACTAATATTAAATATTTATCAGAGGATAATTTTGGTGATCTTTTCTTTATTAGTGATGAATACTCAGGAATGTTGAAAAAAACGGATTGGAAATATGAGCTTGATAAGCAAACTTTTAATAAAATTCACCGACTCTTTAATGATGACTTGGAGAAAATAGCAATTCAATCAGACGATGAAATATTATTCGCCGCTCGTGATGGGTTTATTGTATACGACAAATCCTATATTTCACCCGTTGATAAAGCATTTGAGGTAGTCATCAGGAAAATTACCTTATCAAATACTGATTCAACACTTTTTTACGGTAATTTCATTTCAAATGATGCACTTGTTAAGCATCAACCTCAAGTAAGTATTCCAAGCATCGCCTATGGTGACAATGCCATTCACTTTAGCTTCTCGGCACTCGAATATGACGAAAGACCTCCTATGTTCAGATATCGATTAAAAGGCTATGAAGAAGAGTGGTCGCTCTGGACTCGTACTGCCCAAAAAGAGTATACCAATCTTTATGAAGGGGATTATATTTTTGAGGTTGAGTCAAAAAACATAGAAGGCAAACTTTCTGACATCAGTTCCTATAGATTTAGCATTCTCCCACCTTGGTACCGGACCACTCGAATGAATTTATTTTATTTATCCATGTTCTTAGGAGTTTTATTTTGGTTAATCTATTCAAGCAGAAAAAATAAAAAAATCATTTCTAAGCAAGAGAACGCATTGATCACTCAAGACCGGCAATTGAAAGAGGTATCCGAAAAATCAAAAGAAGAAATTAATCAACTGAAAAACGATAAGCTCACAACAGAAATCCGACATAAAAAAAAGCAATTAGCCAGTACTACTATGCACTTACTGGATAAGAATAAATTCCTTCAAAACATACAAAGAGATATCAATGAATTGATGCTGAGCCCCGAAGGGAATAAGATTAAACCCAAACTTAAACAAATAGTCAAAGAAATTGAAAATAACAAAAGCAAAGAAAACCATTGGGGGAAATTTGAATTGCATTTCAATGAAGTAAATGACGGATTCACCAAAAAGCTCATCTCACAATATCCGGATATCAGTTCCTCAGAAGTTCGATTGTCGGTCTACCTTAAAATGAACTTAAGTACAAAAGAAATTGCAAATTTGAGTCATGTAAGCACTAGAGCTATTGAAATGTCGCGCTATCGGTTAAGAAAAAAACTAAGATTAAAAAAAGAGGAAAATTTGATAGATTTTTTAATGAAAATTCAATGAATGTTTAGAAAATAATGATGACCCCATGCAACCCTCGTTCAAGAGCGTATTCTTACAATTTTAGAGAAAAAATACTTCATTGATCTCACTTTAATTAACTTTTTGATGTGCGTCTTTTTTTTTGATTCATTTAGATACTTAAAAAAATCAGCCATAGTATTGACCCATTTGGGGATTGATTAGTAATTTTACTGTATGATTATAGTAGTTTCCCCAGCTAAAAATCTTGACTTTGCTTCAAGATACGATATTCAAGTGACGCAGCCTAGACTCTTGGAATGCACCCATGAACTTATCACTATCTTACGGAAAAAATCTGTTAAGGATATTGAAAAATTGATGGGTATCAGTACTTCTTTGGCCACATTAAATGTCCAGCGATATCATGATTTTGAAAAGGATCCTTCTGTAGAGCATAATCAACCTGCCATTTTTGCCTTTAATGGAGATGTCTATCAAGGCTTACAAGCGCCTACATTTGATGCTCAAAAAATTAATTTTGCTCAAAAGCATCTTCGAATTCTTTCTGGCTTATATGGTTTACTGAGACCTCTAGATTTGATTCAGCCTTATAGACTAGAAATGAGTACTCAACTTGCTTTTGATGATTACAAGACTCTTTATGATTATTGGGATACAAAAATAATGAATTTATTATTGGAAGATCTTAGGGCGCAAAATGATAATATTATTGTCAATTTGGCTTCAAATGAATATTTTAAATCGGTAAATAAAAAGGAGTTTCCGGCTGATGTCATAGATGTCGAGTTTAAAGACTTCAAAAATGATCATTACAAAATCATCTCATTTTTTGCTAAAAAAGCAAGAGGAATGATGTCTAAATACATTGTTGACCATGAGATAAGTGATCCAGAAGATTTGAAAGGATTTGATTCAGGAGGATATTATTTTGATCCAGAAGCGTCCTCAGCTCAAAAAATAGCTTTTAAAAGAGACGCGAAAAGATAGCGTTTATTGAAGTGAAAGTGCATTCTTTAGATTTCAAATTATCTTAATTCATTTTATTGCTTCTTAGGGAATCACTCTCATATCTGAAAGAGTCATGGCACTTCATAAACGCTCTTTTAATTAATAACTCTGTGACAAGACTTTGTACCCGAAAATGATATTCTGTTGTTTAATCTAGTTGCGATCAAATGCCTCCCTAACTTCAAGCACATCTATAATAACCTTTTGGAATTAATTATGTTGTAATTTAAGCAAATTCAATGCTGAACCTGCTTTAAACCATTTAATTTGACTTTCGTTGTAGGTATGATTCACTGTAATTAAATCCTCACTCCCATCCTGATGGCTTGCCCGGATAGTCAGAGGTTTTTCAGGTGAAAAATTACTCAAGTCTAAGAAATCAAAACTGTCATCCTCTTGAATTTTATCGTAATCATTTTCAGAATTGAAAGTTAAAGCCAACATTCCTTGCTTTTTCAAATTGGTTTCATGAATTCGAGCAAAAGACTTAACCAAAACCGCACAAACGCCTAAATGACGAGGTTGCATAGCAGCGTGCTCTCTAGAAGAACCTTCCCCATAATTTTGATCTCCTACCACGATCGTGGGGATGCCAGCAGCTTTATAAGCGCGCTGAGTATCCGGAACGGTTCCAACTAATCCAGTTAGCTGGTTCTTAACTTTATCAACCGCATCATTAAAAGCGTTGGTTGCTCCTGTAAGGGTATTGTTGGCAATGTTGTCGATGTGACCTCTGTATTTCAACCATGGACCTGCCATGGAAATATGATCAGTGGTGCATTTTCCTTTGGCTTTGATCAGCAGTTTGGCGCCTATGATATTTTCTCCATTCCAGGAAGCGAAGCCTTCCAAAAGTTGCAACCTTTTTGAATCAGGACTTACTTTGATCTCAACGCTTGAGCCATCTTGGGCCGGGGCCAAATAGCCTGCATCTTCAACATCAAAACCCTGAGGCGGTAATTCCCATCCTGTAGGTTCATCAAGCTTGACTTGTTCCCCCTTGTCATTGGTCAAAGTATCGGTGATTGGATTGAATCCCAAGTCACCAGATATTGCCAAGGCAGCGACCATCTCTGGAGAGGTTACAAAGGCATGGGTATTGGGATTTCCATCATTTCTTTTTGAAAAATTCCTGTTAAAAGAATGTACTATTGTATTTTTTTCTTTCTTATCGGCGCCAGACCGAGACCATTGGCCTATGCATGGACCACAAGCATTGGTAAATATTTTTGTACCTAGATCTTCGAAGGTCTTGATAAAGCCATCTCTTTCTATGGTATATCGAACAAGCTCTGAGCCGGGATTAATTCCAAATTCAGCAGCGGGTTTTAATCCCTTTGATACTGCTTGTGCGGCAATGGAAGCTGCCCTTGATATATCTTCATAGGAAGAGTTGGTACAAGAACCTATCAATCCCCACTCTACTTTCATGGGCCAATCATGTTTCTTAGCCTTTTCACGCATTTCAGATACCGGTGTTGCTAAATCGGGTGTAAATGGACCGTTTACATGTGGCTCAAGTTCTGAGAGATTGATTTTAATGACTTGATCAAAATAATTTTCAGGATTCGCGTAGACCTCGTCATCTCCTGTCAAATATTCCTTTACCTCATTGGCTAAGCCAGCAATTTCTGCACGGCCGGTCGCTCTTAAATATCGTTCCATGGCCTCATCATAACCAAAAGTAGAGGTAGTAGCCCCTATCTCTGCACCCATATTACAAATGGTGCCTTTACCTGTACAAGAAAGTATTTTGGCTCCTTCTCCAAAGTATTCCACGATGGCACCCGTACCTCCTTTGACCGTTAATATACCTGCTACTTTAGAGATCACATCTTTGGGCGCAGTCCAACCGCTTAGCTTTCCCGTTAATTTAACTCCTATTAATTTTGGGAATTTCAATTCCCAAGCCATGCCTGCCATGACATCTACGGCATCTGCGCCTCCAACCCCTATCGCCAACATACCTAAACCTCCTGCATTTACCGTGTGTGAATCCGTACCTATCATCAAACCTCCTGGAAATGCATAATTTTCAAGAACCACTTGGTGAATGATTCCTGCACCAGGTTTCCAAAATCCTATGCCATATTTGTTGGATACAGCCTCCAAAAAGTTAAAAACTTCATTGCTTGTATTCAGCGCATTTTGTAAATCGGTACCAGCACCCATTTTGGCTTGAATCAAATGGTCACAATGTACGGTGGTGGGAGCTTCAACCCTCTTTTTGCCTGCTTGCATAAATTGAAGCAAAGCCATTTGGGCCGTCGCATCTTGTAAGGCGATGCGATCAGGAGCAAAATTGACATATGAATCACCTCTTTTGAAAACCTCGTTAGGTTCTCTTTTAAACAAATGTGAATAAAGTATTTTCTCTGATAAAGTTAATGGTCGTTCATTCAATGCTTTGGCCTTTTCAACCCTTTCCGAAATTGTTTGATAAACCTTTTTGATCATTTCAATATCAAATACCATAATGTGTAAGTTTTAGCAGCGTTCATTTGATTAACAATGCGAAGATATCTAATAAAAAAAAAATGTCTACAAGTCCTCCCGTTTTATTTATCACGTCCGTTTTTTTAATAAAGATATTTAAAAAATATCCTTAATGGCTTAGAAATTCATGAAGAGGAAAGATTTTTTAATGATCTTGGGCAGCAGCGATCCTACACATTTAAAAGTTAGGCATATATTTATCATAAGTCTATTCTTATCATATAAAATTCAATGATTTTTTAGATTTTAGGTCGTGTATTCTGATTCGTCTAAATTTGTACTTGAAGAAGACCTTGAAAGAATTATGAATTTCAGTTATTGGGAAAGAAATCAATGGTTTGAGAATCTGGATGTCATCATTATTGGTAGTGGTATTGTTGGGTTAAGTACGGCAATTCACATACTAAAATCTAAACCTCATCATAAAGTTTTGATTCTCGAAAAAGGTATCTTGCCACAAGGAGGAAGTACTAAAAATGCAGGATTTGCCTGTTTTGGAAGTCTTTCAGAGCTCATCCATGATCTAGATAACCACAGTCCAGAGGAAGTGATTGATCTGATTAGGTTGCGTTGGGAAGGATTGAATTCAATAAGGACTCTACTTGGGGATGAGCAGATTGGTTACGAATGCCATGGAGGCTATGAGCTTTTTTTAGAACAAGATCTCCCCTTATTTAACAACTGTCATGAGCGTTTAGAACATATCAATCAGCTTTTATTTCCTGTTTTTGATGCACCCGCTTTTGTTGAGCAGGCCACTCCGTTTGGCTTTGGAAATGTACATCATCACTGCTTTTTTAATCCCTTTGAAGGACAAATAGATACAGGAAAAATGATGGATGCCTTAATCAAAAAGGCCATAGGTTTAGGTGCTCATATTCTGACAAGTATGAATGTAAATAAAACATCTACTGATGGCAAAGTCTATCTTCAAAATGATTTTGAAATTCAGGGAAAAAAGATCATCGTAGCGACTAATGGTTTTGCCAATCAGCTTTTAAATATTTCGGTAGTACCTGCGCGAGCTCAAGTATTGATTACTCATAAAATCAAAAATCTAGCGATCAAGGGCACCTTTCATATGGATAAAGGCTATTATTACTTTCGAAACATCAATGATAGAATTTTATTTGGTGGCGGTCGTCAATTGGACTTGAAAAGAGAAACAACTTCCGAATTTGGTTTAAATGCACCTATACAGGAGACCCTCTCAAAACTTTTAAAATCCGTCATCTTACCACAAACTCCTTTTGAAATTGATGATCGTTGGAGCGGCATCATGGGTGTAGGAAATCAAAAAATACCATTGATAAAAATTTTTTCTGATCAACTTTACTGCGGCGTCCGATTGGGGGGAATGGGTGTAGCAATGGGTAATCTAGTTGGTAAAAAACTAGCAGAAACAATCAAACTTTGAATATCCTCAATATAAGGGTAAAAATGCAGCCGATCTCTTCCATTTTTAATAAGAAGTGGTAGGCAGTTGTTGGTCGCCTACTCCTCACTGCTATATTAATTTTTGCTGTAAAAAAAGAAAAGTACACCTAAGGCAGCGGTAATACCTACATTAGCATAGGCCGTTTAACCCGCTGCGGCACCTATAGCTATATGATATCCAATGATGGGTACCTACATCCCTTGCGTTATGGCATATATTTTCCCAAAAGCTGGCAAGGCATCATTGGCCAAATCAGCGGTTTTTCATGCAATGAGTGCCATCACTAAAAAAGCAACTCCCATAAGTTGATCTAGAGCTAATAAGGAAGGAGATATTTCAAAGCTTACCGATTCCATAAACATATCAGTAGCAAAGAGTGCACCGAGCCCATTGATCAACATGACGAGGGCTCCAATTTTGAAAATACTTTTTTAAATTCATATTTATCTGTTTTTCATTGAATTTGTAATAAATCATGGTTCAATAATATAACTCCCATTAAAGTTAGCACATTTCATAATTATTCAATCATGCGAACCATCTGACCGATAGCCTGATGACCTCTTAATATCTCAATTAAATTAATAATAAAACATAACGTATTAAAACCTGTGCCCATGCTTTATAAAAAAGGAATTTTTTAACTAAAGTTTTATAGAAAATAAAACCATGAATAATACTTCTAAAAGGTATTTGATCATCAGCAGCCTGGCTCTCATCTGGAATATTACAGGACTTCATCAGTATTTAGTTCAAGTCTACCAGTCTGAATTGGATAAGATGGCGTAAGCTCTTGAGATATAAAATTATTTCATGCACCTTCCAGCTTGGGTGAAAGGATCTTATGTGATGGCAGTTTTTGGAGGTAGCGCTGACTGCATAGTGCTACTATCAATAAGCTCTTGAT
>DBBU01000009.1:22668-87990 GCA_002292365.1 Flammeovirgaceae bacterium UBA976 | reverse complement strand
TATAGGTATGCCAGTCGTCATTTTAACGATCTCTATATCTCTACTATGGAGAGCCCTTTATTACAAGAAAAAAGGGTTATATTTTTTGATGATCTTCATATTAATTAATTCCATCGATTCGATGACATTTTTCTAGATATTATGAAATCGGTTCGAATAAATTATTCTTCATTCCTTTTTTAAAATTTCTTTGCTTTATAAGTTGTTTAACTTTTCTATTCGCTGCTTACTCTGAAGCAGTAGATGCCGTAAATCAAATATATGCTTCAAATCGCTCTACCCTAATAGAGGCAGAAATACTTTGGGCTTGTCAAGCTGTAAGTTCTTACGAAATGGGTTTAACCGTCAACTGTAATTGTATGAATTACCTCCCTTATCATATTTATCAAACATAATAAAGTAATCAGTATTGAAGTCACTTATACTTCCGATGAGGATAAAAATATATAGAGGAAATGGAATCTGTATATGGTGAATTATTTTGGAGAAATGAATATTATACCCTCTCGATAGATGACTTGTTTGAAGAAATCAATAATCGTATGAGTCAAAATCCTACTAGCGCCGTGATAGCGTATGATAGAACTTATGGATTCCTAGTCTTGCAAATTTTCATATGGATGTTATGATCGTAGATGAAGAAATAGGTTAATACCTCTCTAATTTTATCCCTTAATGAGCCCACGTCGACAAACAGAAATTAATGCTTTCAGCTGCTTTGTTAAGATCCATTCCGCATGATTATAGTATGATTTTAACTTTTTTCAGTATAAATAAGTATATAGCTCATTGTTTTATTAGTGATTGATCTTTGTCTTTAAATACTTAACCGAATAAAAAGAATTATAACTTTTATTCACACTTATGGTGTTGTCTGATCTTTTTGGTAAGCTCCTACAGATAATAACCATTTTAGATTCCTTGCCAATTAGCCTCTTAGACCCTATAGTTAATCAATCACTTATGTGTATACAAGTTGTTTAAAACATTATTCATTTTTCTTGTAATAATGATTATGACATAAGAACTATAATACTTGCGGTGAGTTGTAGTGAGTAAGATTTAAACGCTTAATTAACAAATACTTTTAATGATTAAATACAATACAGAAATTGAATTTAAACATGACTCTGGTCTATTTAATCATTCTAAAAAGTACTTTGATCAGCTCATAATCATGGCATTCAAAGCTAAAACCTCTTTAGATCGCTCAAATGAGGGTTTTATTACATTTAAAAAAAAATTGAGATCTTCTATAAAAATATTAAATATGAGTCCTAGGCTGACTATTATGACCCAGTGGATACGCTAAAAATATTATCCGAAGGCGACTCTGAAAATTAAGTACTTTATACATACCTAATGTTGGTCCCGCAACATCTCCTTTTTTTTTAACTTTTAAAGACGAGAATGTGGTCTATCGGGCCTTTATTAAAATCATATTTTACGGGTCTTGTTTATATTAATGATTTAGCTTTTTTAGAGGAGATAAAAAATCAACAATAAGAGCAGATACTTACGTGTCCACTTTGATGAGAGACTAAAATCAATTAATTCTTTATCAACTTTGCATTTACACTTGCTCCATTTTGATCTTCTAGTCTGACAATGTACGTACCCTTCCTTAAAACAGAGATGTCAATACGAGATTCCTTTGACCTAAATACTTCTTGACCTGAAAAATTCAAAATAATTACTTTTTTTAAGTCAAGCATCTCAATATTTAACATACCATCAGTTGGATTTGGATATATATTAAATTCATTTTCACTCCGCTGACCCAAGGCAATTTTTGGTATCAAAGGAATACCAGTAATACGGCGTGTTTGTACGAAATCTTTTAATCCATATTTAGCTTGTTTATTTGACTCATATTCAAAGGCATTTAAAAAATCTTGGTAGCTAAAATCAAATGAGTCATAAAAATAAATATCTTTTTCAACGAATGGCTTTAACAACTCTTTGTAAAAATCAAACTTTGGAAATAAATAGGCCTCTGTAAAGTATTCATCAAATAAGCGTCCCAAATAATAATAATATCGATCTCGATATTCATCTACCTCTAAAAGCCTGCTGGATAGAGGTCTGGCCTGATTGTGCCTATAAAAATGAGTGAGATCACGCGTGGCCCAATCTCTGCCTACCCAATCTATTCCGAAGGTATTGTCCGTGTCGTAAGCAATGAATTCAAATAGACTGGTGCCTGGGTTGTAGTAGAGGTAATAATTATTATTCAGATAACTGTAACCATCCCAATGACCAATAATGGCTTCTACCGCCATTTGTCTTAGGAAACCGTCTATACCGAATACCGATTCAATTTCTGTCCTAAAGTTTGCATCAGTAGAATTATTTAAAATCCCAACAAAATGATTGAGCTCAGATCGTGTATCTATTTCTTCATTCATCTTTACATTATATAATTCAAGATCATTGATTTGACCATCATCTTCTAAGGTCGCGCTATAGGCACATTTATACAAAAAACCAGCTTCAGTGTCAAATCGCTTATCTATGAATTCATCATCGATTTGCTCAATATTTAGGTAAACTCCCTTAAATTCTTCATTGATATATACGACTGTGGGAGCTACGCGAGGAGCTAATACATTCATTAAACGATATAAATGCATACTTATAAGTTCACGGATGTGTGCCGGATCGTTGACGTTGGGTTTTAAATTTATTTTTTTATAGCTTTCGAATTTTTCTCCTCCAAATTCCTTAAAATCAATTTTATAGGATCGTTTGTTATGACCTCTGGCCGTATTTCCTCTCAGCCTTAAACCTGCATTACTTATTTTTACTTTGTCAAGCTTACTGTTCGAGAAAACAATATCTGCAGATACATAAATGTCAAGCCATCGATTCTCTTCTGCATGCAATAAAATATTATCAGAATCAGAGATAGTAATCCGTACTTCTGTGACTTCATCTTCCCGGTATAATTCATCCTTTCCCGGATTTATACTAGCATTTTGACCATGAATGCAAAGGGTAAAAATAGAGAAACTAAAAAAGAAAAAAATCTTCAAGGTGTAGAGCAATAAATGGTTTAATTAAGCAACAATTTCTTGTTCGGTAAGCTAATTAAATTAATATCTAAAAAAATAAGTTCCTTAGGAAATTATTTAGATCTTATTTCTTATTATCATGACACTTCCTTGCCAATCCATAAGTTCGATTATCGATTCAGGAATGTTTTCAACAAATACATTGACGGCCTTAGGAATCCCATCCCATGTATGATTGTAGTCATGAATAATGATGACTCCACCTGGATTCATTTTAGGATAAAAAAACTTCAAAGCTTCAAGAGTAGGCACATATAAATCTGCGTCGAGATGTACCAATGCAAATCTCTCCTGTTCCAAACCTAAAGTAGTTTCTGGGAAATATCCTTTTTTAAAGATGAGGTTATCATTACCCCCAATATAAGTTCTTACTATTTCTACCTCAGTATCAGAAAAGTTGGAAGGATCAAATTTATCCTCCTGCTGAGATTCGACTGCCAAATCTCTGGAATCAAATCCATTGAAGGTATCAAATAGATAAAGTTTTCGACCTGCATCCATCCAATGAATGGCCTTCGCCGTAACTCCCCTGTGAACCCCTAACTCAGCAAAAGCACCTGCTATTTTCATTCTTTTAAGATACTCGACCTGAAACCAAAGGTTATAAAATCGCACCCGATCTCGAAACATACGTTCCATCTTAATCAGCTGAGGAGTCACCCTCTTGAGTGCTACCGCCTGCTCCCAAGCATAAGGTTTATTGATTTTATAAGACCAAAACGTCTCGAAATATTTATATCCAATCAGTATTAAACACACACACAATACAAAGTTTAATACTTCAAACCAAGTTACGAACATAGTGAAATGATTAATGGCCTAAAAAAAACAAAATTAGTTGTTATTTATTGTCTCGCCTGAATTTTTTAAGTGCTGTATTGGGGACAATCACTGATCCATGATCCCACATGTCCATACTGTAGACGAACTCCTTTTTAATAGTCATTTTTTCAGGTTCCTTAACAAGCTCAAAAGCTTCTTTTGTCAAGTTTTGCCGATGAATCACCAATAGCTCCCATCCATTTTTTGTTTCAAATTGCATATCTAATGCAAACTTGATTTTATTCAAAGCCTTATCAAACAAGAACCGCTTTTCTTTCTTTACCATGAAGAAGTCACGATCTACAGAGAAAAACTCTCGCTTTTCAGCGTTTACATATTTCACATAATATCCCGTATCTAACTTTTCGTAAATGACTTGGGCCTTTTTGTAGTTTACTTTATGGCCTATTCCTAATAAATTAATATTTTCGGTACTTTTACCTGTAGCAAATTCATAATCAAGCTGTAGAATAGCATAATTCGTGGCAGCTATGTACAATACCCCTTGAAAAATTCCTTGTTCTCTGGGTTCAAAACTAATTTTATAAACCCATTCATCATTAAATAAGGTCAGTTCTTTTTGATAATTGTATTTCTTAGGTTTGTTAATAAACTCTAAGTTGTCCGAGTTAATATCGGTAGTATTGACCAAAAAGTTTTCTATATCCTTTCTAAGATATTCTGAACTTATTAAATAATGGGTAGTGTCATCTGAATTTATCATTAAAGTATCTATGTCTTCAGAATCCGGCTCTTCGAGCTCTAGTTTTGATGATATTATTCCCGTGCCCATTTTGTAATACAATTCGTCGTCTTCAAAACTGAGCTCAATATCTTCTGTTAAGCTCAATAATTTTTCCTCAATCTGACTTTGTATCGACTGTACTGTACTTTCTTGCAAAGAAATCCCTTCGATAGGCATAATTTTCGTTTCAGTAGCATGACTGTAAAAATCAACAATGACATCTCTATATGATTTAATATCCTCTGGAATGACCTCTAAAACTTCATTCACCAATTCCTGATCGATGTCAGTAAAGCTTGTTTTTAAGACGTTCATTCTATTTGCTTCACTGAATGGAGTAACATTGTAACTATGGTAAAAGATGTGTTTTAGCTGATTGACTTGAGGATGATTTTTAGGGAAATTTTTCTCAACTAATTTGATAATTGCTAAGGTGTTCAACGTTTGAGAGTAAACCGGTATTTCAGTTAAATTTATTTGTGCAGAACGCATCCATACGCTACCCTCTATTAATAGGGATTTAACACTGACTCTTAGAGTCTCATATCCCATGTAGCTAAAATACAATGAATCCCTCAACCTATCAGCAGCAATGTCCATGATATATACACCCTCGGAATTAGAAACGCTGCCATTGGAATAGTCATTAAAAGAAATACTAGCAAAAGGTAAGGCAAGACCAGTCTCCACATCTAAAACGCTTCCACTAATGATTTTTTTTTGAGCCCACATTGAGAGATTACAAACAATTAAAAGACCTATGAATGATATTCTCATATAATATTATTGATTTTTATAGATGTACTTTCTAAATTGACTTAATGATATAATGAGTAAGCAATAGATTACTTAACTATAATCGAAGGAATGATTCTTTTCTTTAGTTCAAACACTAGGTCAACATGGCATTATTGTATGGTCATCTTAAAAAAAATTGGAACAGCAGAAAACTACTACATTTATTTCATATCTAGGTAAAGATATCATTTGCAGCTGGGAGTCGAAATTCATTGATTGCCTAAATATATTTATCACGAAGGATGATTTAACTAAAAAGGGTGGATTAAAGACCCTTATTAGATTTGCATTAAAATATTAATTGTCGTATTTCTTATAATGATAAGGCCCAATATTTTTTTTAACGCTACCCGATACATAAGTACTTGAAAATGAAAATAATTGAAATACCCTTATTTTTTATTCATAATTAAGCTGTTTTTTCATTTTTCTTAAAAAAAAGTCATTCAGTTTTTGTTTAAAAATGGCAATTTATTAAAATGATGGTATAAATAGATCAATCAACTTAAATATCAATACATGAAAAATCTAATATTAAGCCTTTTCTGTGACTTAATCTTTAAACTGGCCATTGCTCAGGAAGATGAAGCCTATCTCATACAATTTCATTACATGGAAGTGACTGGAGACACGGAAGAGTTTATTAAAACAAATAAAGAATTTTATAAAAAATTGTCCAAAAAAGCATAACCGAAGAAAAATAAACTGACTAGGGTATGATGCAATCTTGGTCTGAGCCTAATAGATTTCTATTCTTTCATCACTCCAAAAGCCCTAAGTAATATGCTGCATTTGATCTCAGTATTTATAATAATGATGTAGCTCAAGAATTAGGACTTAAAACTCCGAATTAGTAGACTTTTAAAATAATAGCACCTTTTGAAATTTGACAAATTGTTCATAATGTGTTAAGTATACAGCAATCTAGTTATTTCAACATGAATGAGTTTAAATTCACGGACCGCCAAAAACTTGTTAATATTAATGGATTATGGGTAGAATTGGTAATTAAGACACAACAAAAAGAAAATATCGGAGCAAACTGGGCCTTTGGTATTAAATTGCCAATAACCATTGGGAATATGGCCAGATGGTAAACTACAACGGTATATCGTTTAATGGTTTCCCTTCTATGAAGGCTTTATTAAAAAGTGCCACTTATGTTGATAATTCATCTAACCCGAATAAGTATCTTGAAACATAGATGAAGGCGACTGAGGAAAAACAATTGTTAAGTGTCAGAGATGCCCGAAAACAATCTATTTGGAAATTTATAGATGATAGTTGGAATTAAACGGATATTTAACTGTTTTTGTGATATAATTACCGGGCTCTGATGTTTATAAATACCAATGAGTTCAAAAAAAACTTTCAAATAAGGACCTAAACAAAAGTCAAACGATTCAGTCTAATGAAATTATATCAATTCAAAGGATGATTAAATGTGAATAGAATTAAATTGTCTTTCAGTTTAAATATCACATGAAAACAAATCAACATAAAAACATTTACATCATTGGAGCAGGTGTTAGTGGTTTGATCGCTGCACAAAATCTAGAACAAAAGGGATATGTGCCCACGATCTTAGAGGCTACAGGTTATATTGGAGGTCGGGTAAGAACTGAAATCATAGATGGTTGGATTTTAGATGTAGGTTTTCAAGTCTTGTTAGATGCGTACCCCATGAGTAAAAAATACCTAAACTATGCCGATTTAGATCTGCAAAGATTGTCTCCTGGTGCTCGTATTTACACCGATAATGATTCCTTCATCATTGGAGATCCACTTAGAGACACCTCTATACTCTTCCCTACCCTATTTTCTAGCATTGGATCTATGCGCGATAAGCTTAAAATATTTCAACTCAATCTCCGACTAAAAAATACGCCAATCGCAACCCTATTTAATAAAAAAGAAAAGACTACCTTGTCTCATTTACAGTCTTTAGGCTTTTCAGATAAAATCATCACTCAATTTTTTAAGCCATTTTTTTCTGGTATTTTTTTGGAGTGCGATCTTCATACTTCTAGCAGAATGTTTGAATTTATCTATAAAATGTTTGCTGAAGGTTTTGCCACCCTACCCAAGGCAGGGATAGGTGCGATCGCCAAACAATTGGCAAGTCAATTAAAGACGACTCAAATTCAGTTAAATAACGAAGTACAAAAAGTGACTACTGATTTTATAACCATGGCTTCAGGAGATCAATATCCTTATGATGTGTGCATTGTCGCTACGGATCCAAGTAGCTTTCTCGAGGGTTATTCTGTTAAAAACAGATGGAAAACATGCGATACTTTGTACTTCAGTGTGCGGGTAAATGATGTGCCACCACCCATCATCCATCTGTCAGCTCTTTCCAATACTTTAATTAATAATATTTTTTATCCAACGAGTGTTCAACGGGCTCCTGACCCCAATCATCAGTTACTTTCAGTCACCGTATTAAAGCAACATTCGTTTTCCTCTGAAGTCCTAGTTTCTCAGGTCAAAGGTGAGCTTGAAAAGTATTTTTCTATTACAAAAGTTAAATTCATCAAGCATTATGCGATACCCAGGGCGCTGCCTGATCTCGGATCTGTATCTTACGCACCAAATCTTGATCTGATGACTTATGAAGATAAAATACTGTTATGTGGGGACCATACCGCCAATGGTTCATTAAATGCGGCGATGATCTCTGGTGAGATAGCAGCTCATGACGTATTAAACCGTTTGAAAACTAACTGACTTTAAAAGTGTACAGTCGGCTATTGAAACGAACAATCCTGAGATTAAGTCGCTTTCAAGAAACGCCATAGCTTGTGATTGAGGATAATAAGACCTATTCTGGAGTTCAATAGAGCGTTTGAAATTAGTAAATGACAATTAACTAAAAAATAGCATGGATTAAATCAACACAAGCCAATCTGGGGGTTACAGAAGTGAGATTAGTCTTGGTGATTATCCTTAAGAAAATGCGTTATTTGACCCTAAAAGCCTGGAGAATTTTAATCTCTCCGAGTAGGATCAACATCTTGATATTGCCAGCTTTTGATCACAGGTTCTTCAGATAACAATTCTAGCTTTTGTAATTCTTTCAAGAAATGGCTTCCATGTTCTACACGCTTTTTATATAGAACACCCTTATCTTTAATGATTAAGTGAATTCCAAATTGTTCCATCTGACCCAAGATTTGTTCTTTTTTTGGGTCTTTTTCGTATTTAGGCAGAGCTATAAAATCTTCTTGATTAACCATACTATTTAATTTTGTTTTAGAACGTTGCCACACATAAATACGTTCCAATTATAAACAAAATTTAAATGAATTATACTGAAAGATGAACTTATCTATAAATTATTTTTTCGTTTTGATTTTTTTTGTTTTCTATTTTTTTCAATAATCAATTCGTTGGCCTTGATTAACGCCTTCCAATCATTTTTTGATTCAAAGGCCAAATCTAAGGTTGCCGCATAGTCTGCTTTATTTATGGGTATATTTGCAATTTCACTCATTAAATCCGTTTCGATGAGATCATAGAGATGCTTTTCTTCCGTGCTGCAAAAAGAAATAGCCGTACCTCTCTTACCCGCTCTTCCCGTTCTGCCTACTCGATGGATATAAGTTTCACTAGAATCGGGCAAATCATAATTAACAACAAAATCGACATTAGGTACATCAATACCTCGTGCACTTACATCTGTAGTGATTAAGATTTTAATTGTACCGGTATGAAACGATTTCATGGCTTGTTCCCTTTGATCTTGAGACTTATCTCCGTGCAATGTTACCGACTCAATATTAACGCGATCCATGGCCAATTTCACGCGTTCTGCTCGAACTTTGGTCCTAACAAAAATTAATATTTTTGCTTCTTCATTCTTTTGAATAAAGGAACCTAAAAAATAGCGTTTATCGTCCATCTCAATGAAGGCAACGCCATGATCGATACTTTTGGCTACCGAGTTATTAGGTGAAATCTGAATGCGAATGGGATTTTTAACAATTGAATAAGCTAGCTTTTTAATTTCCTTATTAATGGTCGCAGAGAAAAATAAATTCTGCCTCTTTAAGGGTATTTTTCGCATCAGATCTTTGATATCTTCTATGAAACCTAAGTCTAACATGTGATCTGCTTCATCAAGTACCAATATTTTCAGATGTGCGACATCGATCATTCCTTGACTCAATAAGTCAAACATTCTCCCAGGGGTTGCAATTAAAATGGATGCTCCTGATTGCAATTGCTTGATTTGATCCTCTTGATCTACACCGCCATAAACGCAAACTGCAGAGGCTTTCATACCTTTTCCTAAGGAAAGAAAAGTCTGATGGATCTGTCGAGCCAATTCATGAGTAGGTGCCAAAATTAAGGCATAAATCCCCCTTGATCGGCCTTTATTGGCAGCTACCAAATCCAGAATGGGTATGGCAAAGGCTGCCGTCTTTCCCGTACCTGTTTGGGCAATGGCCAAAATATCCTGACCATCTAGTATGGACTTAATACATTTAAATTGAATATCTGTAGGTCTATTAAAGCCTTGGCCTTCAATGTTTTTTTTGAGGGTGGTATTAATGTTGTATTGAGAAAATTTCATAATTACGCTAAAACTCAAAGATAGAGCATTGCTTAATCAAACCCTTTTATTACTTGGAGTTGAAAAATAAATGTATTACCCTACTGATCTCAAAAAAAACAAAATATTTTTTTAAAATTATTTTAATATTATTGATAGTAATGTATTAATAATTTATTTAAATATTATTAATTTTATCATTATTTTAATAAAATAGCTATTATATCCTCATGGACATTATCGGTACGTTAAGTATAAATAGTCAAAAAGTCACCTTAGATAAGGGGCATATTATCTTAAAGCCTAACGAAAAGATTACGTATATCTATTTCTTAATAAAGGGTACGGTTGACTATTACAATTGTCTCGATCATCCTAGAGAAGACGTTTTAATATATAGAAGTAAAGTTACCCAAACCCCCATCGGATGGTGTGGTCTTTTCCCACCTGCACGAAGCCTTAACAAGATCATAATAGCATCAGAGAAAGCTGTTTTTCAGCGTTTTGAGATAGAAATATTTCAAAAAGAAATCAAATTAAATCTTCAAAACATATTACAAAAATTATCTAAAACTATTTTTAATCAATATTTAGAGGTCCTTAAAAGTCACCATCCAGAAATCAAAGGTGATCACCTTAATGCAGTAGGACAACGCGAAAGTTATCAACTCATTCAAAAAGATCATTTCCAAGAACGTTTGATGCTCATTAAACGTTCTCCATTTTTAGGTGAAATGGATGACCTATTTCTAGAAAAATTAGTAAAAAAGCTGTCTATTAAATCGTTTCCAGCTCGAAAAAAAATGTATCGGCAAGAAAATACTTCACAAGGAATTTATATCTTGATAGATGGTGAAGTATCTATTGAGCGTTCTCAGTTAGGTATTTCTCAACAATTACGAACGCTTTCCACGCCTGGATTTGTCTGGGGATGGGAAGGTCTAATTCATAAAAAAAATGTAGCTTCAGCAGTAACCGTGGTGGCTACTCAAACGTTATTCATCGCCCATCAAGAAGTTCAACTATTAGTAGCCCATGACCCTCAGCTCACGCATCAATTATATATGCGATTGCTCTGGATGATGGACAATCAGTTACAGTTGTGCTATTCAAGATTTTTAAAAACAAAACTTAGACATGATCAATTGACCATTCATAATCTGATAAAAAAGAATAGTGTTAAATTAAAAGTCGGTTCAAGACTTCATCAAGTACCCCATTTATTAACCAATCAAGATACACGGACGCTCGCATTTCAAACGCTTAGTGAATTAAATACGACTGGAAATGCTCAGGAGCGTCATCTGTCTTCGATATCTTTAGACCTCTTAAAACAAGAAAACAGGGATTTTAACTTCTATCAAGGACTCATCAATATCTATCAAGAAGTGACCGAAAATACTTCAAAATTGAACTCTTTTGGAGTCAGGAAAGCCTGTGCGAGCAGGGTGAAAGAATTATTTCGCCATGTAGATTTCCATATTGAAGGATGGGAAAACTTACCCAATGAATCAGGTCATATCTTCATTTACAACCACCTTATCAACCATGAGAGCTATACATTACCCAATGACTTTCAAATCACGTTAGATTCTCATTTTTTAAGTGCTCTGATCCTAGATGTAAAGTATGACGACCCTGGCATTCGAATTGTCAGAATTCCTGATGATGGAGAATATGGACATCAAAATTATTATCAAAATCAAGGTCATATCAAAGTCTACGCCTCATCTGAAAACACGCAATCTAAAACGGACAAAAAATTGGTAAATCCGTCATTTTATGAAGTGGCAGGCAAATTATTATTTGAAAATCAAAATTTAATTATCAGTCCTGAAGGCAAATCCTATACCACAGAGACCTCTCCGGGAACATTTAAAACCGGTGCTTTTAAATTAGCATTACAACAAAAGAATGAGCCTTATATCGTTCCTATAGTATTGAGGGATTTTGATAGAAGAATGGCACAAAACAAAGTGAAATGTAAAATTCTTAAACCCTTTAAGATCAGTAACTTTATTGATAATAATGAGAATCAACTTGAAGTTATTGATTTCGTAAATAATTATCAAAAACATTTCAAAAAGGAAGTAATTAATATGAAAGATCAATTCAAATAATATGAATTTAAAACCACCAGATAATTGGAAAAAAGAAATTAAGAGACTTCAAAAGAGAATTAAAATCCATCATCAAAAAGAGCGCCTTATTGTATTGTATGGGAGTTCTTCTATCAGACTTTGGGTGCATATTCAAAAAGATTTGGCTCCTTACAATGTGCTTAATCTTGGATTTGGTGGATCGTCTTATGCTTGGTGCTTACGCTATTTTAACACATTGTTCGATACAATAGCACCCCAGAGAATTATTTTTTATGCCGGTGAAAACGATTTAAGTCAAGGATTACCGGTCCAGCAAGTTTTCAATGATTTCAGAATGCTGGTTGAAAAAGTAAGGAATACCTTTCCAAAGGTCAAAATAACAGTAATCAGCATCAAACCAAGTCCAAGTCGTGCGACATTATCAGGAAAATTTCAGGAGCTTAATGCCATGTATAAAAAATACATGGTAAGCATTGAAGGAGGAACCATTCTTGATCTGTATTACCCCATGCTGACTTCGATAGGGCACATAAAATCGGATCTTTATTTATCTGATGGATTACATTTGAACCGTAAAGGATATGAAATTTGGTCCTATGAATTAAAAAAGTTTCTAAACTTACAAGAGCATTAAGTAAATAGAAATAAAACGTATCTAAGGTCTAAGAGAGATTGATACTTTGGAGTACTAAAGCCTTTTCAATCGGAGTAAAGTTAGTTTCTTCCAAAAGAAAATTCAAAAAAGTGAACAATTTCGGCGATTTATGAAAAATCAAAGCTTTATTAATGGCTACATAAGATTTTCTCAAATCATCAACCTTAAATGATTTTATGGCCAAATTATAATAATGTAATCCAATTAACTGATACAAATCAACGGGCTCAGCTTCGAAATGATCATCACTCAATGACTCATTCGTTGATAAATTATAGGCCATTAATTGTGCCTCAACATCACTTGAATTCCCAATAAACCCATTTACGGGATCGGTTGATTCTAACAAAATCGTCTGCTGATCTAAATTTACTTTTAAATAAATATGATGGGTTAATTCTATCAGCTCATAATGAAAGTCGAAATACTCTAGAATGATGGCATAATAAGCCGTGGCGGTCAGACAATTGTATTTACCCTGCTCCAAAATTTCAGAAAAATTAGTGAGTGGCTCAAAGCTCCTTAAATACTTCCTGTGTACTTTATAAAATACATATTCAAGAAACTTTTTATCTGAATCAAATCGCTTCTTTTTTGAATCAAGATGATTTAAAAAATTAAGGATCTCCCATTTATTCTTGTCAAAATGCTCGCCGGTCCCAATCAACATTAAATAATCTAAAGGATTGCCATTTTTATCCTTTAAATAACCAGAAATAATGCTACGTTCTTTATCAGCACCTACCCCTACTAATACATGGGTCCCATAAATCGGACCCGAAACGACTAGCGTGATTAAAAAAAAGATAATAAACCGGTGCATGGATAAATTTCTTAATTTCTTAATACTAACTTAATATTAAATTAACATTAAAACAAATTAATTGCCTTAGGGGTATTAAAACATCCTGAAATTGTTAAAAATGATGTATTTACTTAACAATTAGGTAACATTGGGAATGGGATATGTGGATTAATGGATAACAAGATCCCATATGATCACCGCGGATCTAAGGGAATTGTTTGTAATGAAGCAAGTAAAAATAGAGAATAAAATCAGGACTTAATTTCTTCGCCTACCTTTTCTGTGAGCTTTTTTGGGAGACCTTTTGTCTCGAAAGTTTCTTTTATTTGAAGGTACAGAAAATTTTGATTTTCCAGCCTGCTCATCAAGGTTGACCCGGATATCTCGGCCTTTGATCTCGATGCCGACAAAAGTTTCGCCCAATTTCTGATCGTGCTTGGCGTCTACATCAAAATAAGCACAATTCTTTTGAATACTTAAAGGACCGAAATATTTTCGATCTATTTTGGAATTATCTGATAAAAAATGAATCAAGTCTTCCTTAGTCATTCCATCAATCGTGCCGATATTAACAAAATATCTATTAAAAGCGCCCCCATTTTTCTTATCTGACCTACTTGACCGTGATCCTGAGCCTGAAGCTTCGTTTAAGTCAGATTGACCGCCTCCCTGAATCATTAAGTGATCCAATTGAGTCGTGATTAATCTTTTTAGTATATCTTCTTTATTCAAATGCTCAAACTGTCCATTGAGTTTGATTAAGATGCTCTCCGCTTGCGAATCTACCGTTGTATTGATAATCAAACTGGCCCAATTTTTGATCCTTGTAGACTTGAGTTCTTCAAGTGCGGGCACCTCAATTTTTTCAAAGCTAATATTGATTCTTTTTTCAATTTCGGTGATTCTTCGCCCCTCTCTTGGTGTAATGAAAGCAATAGAGGTACCCTTTTTACCCGCCCGCCCCGTTCGACCACTCCTGTGTGTGTAACTCTCTAGCTGATCGGGTAAGGTGTGATGCATCACATGAGTGAGGTCATTTACATCGATTCCTCTAGCAGCTACGTCAGTAGCTATTAATAACTGCATCGATCGTGTTTTAAAGCGCTTCATGACAGCATCACGTTGACCTTGAGATAAGTCCCCGTGGAGGGCTTCAACTCCATATCCCAAATGACCTAAGTTATCTGCGATTTCCTGGGTTTCTCTTTTGGTCCTACAAAACAATACCCCCCTCATATCTGACTGAATATCCATAAACCGCCTGATCGCAGGCACCTTGTTCGATGGTTTTGTGATCACGTACTTATGAGTGATGTCTTTATTACTTTGTTCTTTTGAATTTACTGAGACCTCAACCGGAGTCTTCATATATTTTGTTACAATTCTTCTGATTCCCTTGGGCATCGTCGCTGAAAACAGCCACGTCACTCTTTGTTCTGGAGTAAACGAAAGGATCTGATCAATATCTTCTTTGAAGCCCATGTTAAGCATTTCATCGGCCTCATCCAAAACAACATACTGTACTTGATCCAATTTAATTGCCTTTCTTTTGATTAAATCTATCAATCGCCCGGGGGTAGCAATTACAATTTGAGTAGGCTTTCTCAAAGCACTTATTTGATTGGTAATCGCAGCGCCTCCGAAGACCACCTCTACGTTTGCTCCCTTTACACCTTTAGCGAATTGAGCAACTTGCTTTGCTGTTTGTTGCACCAATTCTCGAGTAGGTGCCAACACCAAAGCTTGAACCAATCGGTTGTCACTATCTATAAGATCAATAAGAGGAAGCCCAAAGGCAGCTGTTTTTCCAGTTCCAGTTTGTGCTAAACCGATAAAATCAATAGGCGTATCACTTAAGAGCAAAGGGATTGCTTGTTCTTGAACAGGGGTAGGCGTTGTAAAACCTAAATTGTTAAGAACATCAATCAATGGATTAGATAATCCTAAATTAGAAAAAGTACTCAATGGGAATTTCTTTAATGAACCGCAAATCTAATCAAATGACTCGAGGATAAGTTTTTATTCTTCAATAATTAAATATTGACCCTCAATAAAACCCAATTAAATGATAAATTTCTATAAATAACTCAAAACCTTGGTTGAAGTTATTTTTAAGTACTCAATAATTACTGAGTAATATTATTCGGGTTAATAGAAATTTTAATATGCTTGTATTATGCTATTTAAATCAACTTTGATTAATATTAACTACAAATTAATATTACAAAAAAAACACGACATCAAATGAAGTTTACCGCACCACTCCATGCGTTTACCTATTGGGAAAAAAACAGCCCTGATCAACTCATGTTCCATCAGCCCTTTGTCCAAGGTTCGGTAAAAACGACTTATCGAGAAGCCGGCATTGAAATTAGAAAAATCGCCCAAGCCTTGATTGCAATGGATTATGCTCCCAACTCCAAAATTGCCCTACTTTCAAAAAATTGTAGCCATTGGATCATGGCAGACTTAGCCATTCAAATGGCAGGACATATTTCTGTCCCTATTTACCCAACAATAAATGCCAACTCCATTGCAGAAATTATGTCTCACAGTGAGTCAAAAGCAGTTATCGTAGGAAAGTTGGACAACTATGAGGCTCAAAAATCTGGCTTAGAAGGATTCACTAAAATAGGAATTAAGGCTTATCAGGTTGAAGAAAAATTGAATTGGGAAGATATGGTTGCCCAAAATGAAGCCTTGGCAGAAGTTCCGGAACAAAATGCTGAAGATTTGTTAACGATCATGTATACCTCTGGTACCACCGGATCTCCAAAAGGAGTTATGCACCGTGTGGGTTCATTCAATGCGGTAACAAACACTGCGGTAAGTGCTATTGCTCTAAACGCTAGTAAGCCTCGTTTTTTCTCCTATTTACCTCTAACGCACATCGCCGAAAGGATAGGTATAGAAATGTTCGGTTTGTATCAAGGGGGGAGTTTCAACTTTCCCCTATCGATAGAAACCTTCGCTGATGATTTAGCAGCTACCCAACCCGATCTGTTTTTTGCGGTACCTAGGATATGGACTAAATTTCAAGATAGTATCCTAAATACCATCCCTCAAAAAAAGTTAGATCTTTTATTGTCAATTCCGATTATTAATAACGTCATTAGAAAAAAAATTAAGAAAAAACTCGGCTTACTAAATACTCAAGCGATTTTTACGGGTGCGGCTCCCATTTCCATAAGTCAATTGATTTGGTTCAAGCGACTAGATATTGACATTTGTCAAGCCTATGGTCTTACTGAAGATTGTATTCTCTCTCATTTTAATCTGCCCGGACAAAATAAATTTGGATCGGTAGGCAAACCGCTTGCTGGTGTTGAATTGAAATTTTCTCCTGAAGATGAAATTTTGATCAAAAGTGAATGTTTGATGCAGGGCTATTACAAGGAAGAAAAAATGACCAGCGAAGTGTTCACAGAAGATGGTTTTTTAAAAACAGGAGACATCGGTGAATATGATCATGACGGCTTTCTTTGGATTACCGGAAGAATTAAAGATCAATTCAAGACAGATAAAGGAAAATATATTTCACCAGCACCTATAGAGCTCGAAATGATGAAAAATTCAGATATTGATCAAGCATGTGTGGTTGGCACAGGTATTCCTCAACCGATTGGACTCATCGTCTTGTCTGATACAGGAAAAGAAAAAGAGCAAGCAGCATTGATAGAAAGTCTTGAGCAGACCATAAAAGTTCTGAATCCGACCTTAGAAAGTGTCGCTAAAATTCAAAAAATAGTGGTCATGAAGGAGGATTGGACCATCGACAATGGCTTACTTACGCCGACTATGAAAATAAAGAGGAATCGAGTTGAGAAAATTCATCAAGACGTGTATAACCAATGGTTTAATGATGAGGCAGCTATATTATTTGAATAAAATATCTATCAACCTGTATTTCTCATAGCGCTTGAAAGGGCATTAATTGAAAGCATGATCTCGGTTTGTGTTTCTTGCGCCGCCTGTTCATCGTGTACTCTTTCTGTACGCCATTTTTTCAATAAATTGATCTGTCGCTCATGTAGTGGATCCATCAAAGATGCGCGCAGCATATTTGAGTAATAATGATTCACGCGACGCTCTTCAATTGGCCGTCCTAATAACACTTCAAAATGATATTTCACACGCTTCAGTTCGCTCAAAAATAAGTCTGTAAACTTTTCTCTAATTTCTTTATTTTGAACTAAATCAGCGTATTTAAGCATAATTTTATCATCTGTAGCAGCAATACTAGTATCTATATTTGTAAATACATATCTTATGAAGGGATCATCTTTCATTTTCAATTGAAATAAATCGTAATCCGCAGTAGATTCACTTTTTAGTTGATCCAGTGCGGTACCAATTCCATACCAGCTTGTCATGTGAAATCTGCATTGACTCCATGAAAAAACCCAGGGGATTGCTCTCAAATCTGAAAGCGAATTGGCGCCAGTTCTCTTGGCTGGCCTCGACCCAATCTTACTGGTCTCAATGGCATCTATAGGTGTTGCCTGTCTGAAAAATTCCATGAACCCTCCTTCGTTAATCATCTTTTCGTAGGTCTTTTGAGAATTCATAGATAACTGCTCTAAAATAGTTGCTTGCGCATGGAAAACTCTCGGAGAATGTCTATCTAAGATGGTTTTAGACAAGGCATTGGCTGCTAACAGTTCTAGATTGTAGGCTGCATTTACCTTATTGGCATACTTTTGGGCAATCGTCTCCCCTTGCTCGGTCAAGCGAACATCTCCATTTAGCGCTGAATGTGGAAGGGCATCGATAAAATAATGGGTAGGTCCAGATCCCCTACTGATTGATCCACCCTTACCGTGGAAAAACCTAATTCTTACCCCGTTGTCAACACCCACTTGACTTAAATTGTATTGAGCTTTGTAAAGATTCCATTGACTGGCCATTATGCCCCCATCTTTGTTGCTATCGCTGTAACCCACCATTACTTGCTGCACGGGTTTCTTTTCACCTCTCTTGAGGGCTTGTAATGTTCTTTTTGTAAAAGGATGATTTAGGAAGCCGTGTAAGATTTCAGGAGCCACTTCTAAATCACCAATGGTCTCAAATAGAGGGACTACGGGTATTTTAGAAATTAATCCGGCTGTTGTCATTTGCGTTAGTCCAGCCTCTCTTGCCAAAACATATACCACTAATAAATCAGATAATGATCGGGTCATACTCACAATCAAAGAACCTATGCAATTCATACCATATTTAGCTGTATGCTCAGCGATCACCCCATAACATTCCATTACTTTTTTGGCATGCGTTTTAAGAACTGTTTTGGAATGCGTGAACAAACGAGCAGAAAGCAACTCTTTATTAAGGAAATCAAGCCGCTCCGTTTCACTCCATTCTGAAAAATTAGTCTTTTCAGCCAATGAGGCCTCTAGAAGCTCATCCATGGCTTGGTCATGAAAAGTACTGTTTTGACGAATATCCAATGCCGCTAGATGAAAACCAAAAATCTCGACAATCCTTAAGGTAGCATTTACCTCGTTGTAAGCTGTTGATTGGGCTCCAAACTCAATCAACTCTTTTTGTAATATTTTTAAATCGGAAAGTAACTCTGAAGAATGGAGATACGCTCCTTTAGATGCCAATAATTCAGTAGCGTGGCCCCTTTTGGTATCAACAGGAAGTCTGGCAATTATTAAGCTTATGAACTGTCTAAAAACCTCTCCTTTATTACGCGCCAAAATTTCCTCACCATAGCCTATTAATTCCTTCTTCATTACCATCATTCTGGATTGTAAAGCTTTACTAGAGGCTTCCAAAGAATGGGCAAAACTCAATTTTTTAACCAAGTCCAATAATTTTCTTCTGATAACAACAAATGCATTGAGCCTCAATTGCAACAAGGTACTCTGAGTGACTGTGCCGGTAACCAAAGGATGACCATCACGATCACCTCCTACCCAATTTCCAAATCTAATTTTGGGAAAGGCATTGTTCTCTGAAACTTGATTCTGGGCGAAACCTTGATCATTACAAGCGCTAATCAATCGCTTATCTAATATTGAGATGACATCGGGAAATACGTTGATTAAATAGTGAGAGACATTTCTCAATTCAGAGGCTACATCAGGTTTTTCCAAATAGATTTCACCTGTTTTCCATAAACGGTAAAGAATTTGCTTAATTTCCTGCCTTAAATCTCCCAATTCATGCGTATTGTACATTGTGTTTTCGCGCTGCACCATTTTAAGATACAAATCCCTTCTGTGCTCTAATACGGTGGCACGCTTCGCCTCGGTAGGATGTGCTGTGAGTACGGGCTCAATAAAAACTTGCTTGATCCCTTCTATGACCTCTACATTGGATATGCCGTGGGCATGCAATTCCTTGATATTGGAGGTCCAAAGACCACTGACAGCAGATAAATCTCTGCTCTCCTGTCTGCGACGATTTTGAACCGCTCCATTTATCTCTACCATATTAATTAATTGGAAAACCAATGAATACAATTGTAGATGTTCTGACGAAAAGTCATGATTTCCCTTGTTCGCTGTATTGATCCACGGAATTTCCTTGGCAATCTCCAAGGCACCATTCTCTTCTAGAGCTTCTCTCAGAGCGGTTAATAAAAAGAACAGGTCCTCATAAGGCTTCCCTATTTTACTTCTTACGGCATTAAAAACATCATCCATAAATGATTTATTTTATGAGTCTAAACATAAGCCAGACTCTTTTTTTTTCTCGAATCGTCAAAAACGGGGGGTGCACCACAATATTAATAAGGAAAACCGGATAATTTATCTGTCAGTAAACATTTGACACCTATATTTGCACTTCAAAAAAAACTATAAATATGGATAATCGAAAATATTTACCCCTTTTGCTAATTTTAGGAGCTTCGCTACTGGTCCTTTTTTCTATATCAAATAGTATATTCTTCACCATACAAGCGACCGAAAGAGCAGTTATGTTTAAGAAGTTCAGTGGTGGGTTGGACAAAGACAATATCTTCGAACCTGGATTTCATGTGAAAGCTCCTTGGAATGAAGTATATGTATATGATGTTTCTGAGAATCAAATTGAAGAAACTATGGATGTACTCGATAAGAGTGGATTGAGTATCAATATCGACGTGACCGTAAGATTTCATCCTATGTACGATTCTATTGGCGAAATTCATGAGACATTTCAAAAAGATTATATCCGCCGTTTGGTCATACCTGAGGTAAGATCAACGGTCAGACAAGTGACCGGTAGGTACACTGCAGAGGAAATTTATTCTACCAAACGGCCGGAGGTTGAAAGTGCCATTAAAACTGAAGCGGCTGCGGTGTTGGCTTCACCTGGAAACAGTATTGTTATGAGAGCCCTACTCATTCGATCTATATCGCTTCCTGAACAAATTAAAAAAGCAATAGAAAACAAGCTAAAGCAAGAACAAGAAGCATTGGCTTATCAATTCCGGTTGGATAAAGAGCAAAGTGAAGCTGAGAGAAAGCGTATTGCAGCCGATGGCGAGGCGATCGCTAACAAGATTATTAATAATAGTTTGACAGATGAACTATTGAAAATGAGAGGTATTGAAGCAACGATTGAGCTATCCAAATCACCGAATGCCAAAACAATTATTATTGGTAGTGGTAAGGATGGGCTACCCCTTATTCTTGGAGGAAATAATTAATAAAATCTAAACATATCATTTAGTAGAATGTCAGAATTTGCTCAAATAATTGTAGATGGTAAACCCTATGAGCTACCCATCATAAGAGGTACAGAAAATGAATTAGCCATCGACATAAGTAAATTGAGGATTCAATCAGGTATTATCACATTGGATCCTGGGTTCAAAAATACCGGATCCACAAAGTCTGCAATTACTTTTTTAGATGGAGAAACCGGGATTTTGAACTACCGTGGTTATCCCATCGAACAATTGGCTGACCATTCAACTTTTACTGAGGTATCCTATTTACTCATCTATGGGGAGTTACCTACTGCAGTAGAACTGGCCGCATTCCAAAATGCGACTACACAACACACCCTAGTACATGAAGATTTCAAAACGATACTTGATGGATTTCCCTCTACAAGTCATCCTATGGGAGTACTTTCTTCATTGGTAACGGCATTAAATGCATTTTATCCAAAGAGTACAAATTTAGATAGAAGTCCTGAGGCCATCAACTTAAGTATCATTCGCCTATTGGCCAAAATGCCTACTTTCGCCGCTTGGTCATACAAGAAAAAAATGGGTCAGCCAGTTAATTATCCCAATAATAATTTAGATTATTGTAGCAACTTTCTTCACATGATGTTTGCTTTACCTACCATGTCCTATGATATCAATCCAGTGGTTACCAAAGCGCTAGATAAGCTCTTAATTCTGCATGCTGATCATGAACAAAATTGTTCAGCCAGTACTGTACGTATTGTAGGTTCATCTCAAGCAAGTCTGTATGCCTCTATATCGGCAGGGATCAATGCCTTGTGGGGACCTTTGCATGGTGGAGCAAATCAAGCGGTCATTGATATGCTGGAATCCATAAGAGCAGACGGAGGTAATATTCAAAAATGGATGGACAAGGCAAAAGACAAAAAAGATCCTTTCAGGCTGATGGGTTTTGGACATCGGGTATACAAAAATTTTGATCCCAGAGCCAAAATTATCAAGAAAGCTGCAGATGAGGTTTTAACTGCTCTTGGCGTTCAAGATCCTATTTTGGATATAGCCAAAGGATTAGAAGAAAAAGCATTGGCTGATTCTTATTTTGTGGAAAGAAAGCTCTATCCCAATGTAGATTTTTATTCAGGAATCATTTATCGTGCATTGGGTATTCCAACTGAAATGTTTACTGTCATGTTTGCCCTCGGTAGATTACCTGGTTGGATTGCGCAATGGCAAGAAATGCGGGGAAATCAGGAGCCGATTGGACGTCCCAGACAAATTTATATAGGGCAGACTAAAAGAGCGTATCTACCTTTAAGTCAACGATAATAACCCAAACTATATTATCAGTATTTTCTCCTGAGTATTTCGCTTAAAATAATGACTTTTTTGAGATCTCTTGTAGATTTAAACTCTTTTCTGATTTCACGAGCAGTAATTTGTTTATGTCTGTCTTGAGAATCTTCTATCTCATATTCTTTTAAATGCTGATTTTTATTTAGGGATGCAATTTTTGGAAAAGTCAACTCCGAAACAGGTTCGGGTATTTGATCCTTTGAAATTGAATTTTGAATAATAGTATTCTCAGTCTCAACATTAGCCATTTTCTCATTTTTTGTGACTGTAACCTCTTCATTATCAACTTTATCTAGCGCATTCAAACCTGTAAATTCTCCCAATAATTCTTCGAAAGTTTTGACTTTCTTTTTCACAGTACTCCCTTTATCTTGCGATTCAGGACGGGCTGATTTGTTCTTTTTTCTTAACTTCGATAAAAAATATATCGCACCTAGTATGAGGTATATCCAATTTTGAATGTTGTCCATAATATTAAAGTTAAAAATAGCCTAATTTTACTAGTTTGGCACCAAAACAAAATTATTTTTGTCTATGCAATTAACCCGCTTAGAAATAAAAGGCTTTAAAAGCTTTGCAGATAAAGTAGTCATCAATTTCGATCAAGGAATTACTGGAATCGTTGGTCCAAATGGTTGCGGAAAATCTAATGTGGTTGATGCTATTAGATGGGTCTTAGGTGAGCAAAAATCAAGGATCTTAAGATCTGATAAAATGGATAATATCATTTTTAATGGAACCAAAGCCAGAAAACCTACACAACTCTCCGAAGTATCTATAAGTTTTGATAATACCAAAAACTTACTCCCCACTGAATACAACCAGGTGACCATCAGTAGGCGGTTTTATCGATCAGGAGAGAGTGAATATCAACTCAACGGAGTAACCTGTAGACTCAAGGATATTACCAACCTATTTTTAGATACCGGAATCGCCTCCAATTCCTATGCCATCATCGAATTAAAGATGATTGATGATTTACTTAACGACAAAGATCATTCCAGGCGAAGTTTGTTTGAAGAAGCTGCAGGTATTTCAAAGTTTAAAAAAAGAAAAAAAGAAACTTTAAAAAAGTTAAGTGATACAGATGCAGATTTAGATCGCGTAGAGGACGTCCTTTATGAAATTGAAAAAAATCTCAAATCTCTGGAGAAACAGGCAAAGCAGGCTAAAAAATACTATGAAATAAAGAAAGATTATCGGCTTTTAAGTATCAGTATGGCTCGTAAAGGCATCTTCAATCAACAAGAGACTTTTGACAATACTCAAAAACGGATTGCCATTGAAAATGATAAAAAGCAGGCCCTAAACACACAACTCTTAAAAGAAGAGGTAGTAATAGAAAAATTAAAGTCCGATCTTATTATCAAAGAAAAAGTACTGACTGGCCAACAAAAATCATTAAATGATCATGTTCACAGTATTCGATCTTATGAAAATGAAAAGAAAATCAAAGTGGCCAGACAGCGATATCTTCAGGATAAAATTGACCAATTAAAAAATCAAATTAATCGTGATCAGGAAAGTGCTGATAGATCTTCTTTCGCTATTCAAGGATTAAAAAAGACATTTGGTATAGCAGAAAATGATTTAACAACTCATTTTGAATCCTTAAATTTAATGAAAGAAAAATTTGAGACCCAACAACAGGCTACCCGAGAGGCGCAGGGTCAATTGGATATCAGTAATCAAATCTATTTGAATGCACGTGAATCGGTCTTTCAATACTCCAAAAACTTGGAAATTAAAGAAATTCAATTAAATACGCTCAAAGTTGAGTTTGAAAAAACCAATAGTGATTCATCTGATCACAATAATAGTCTACAGGAGTTTGACATAAAGGTCAATGAAATCGTTTTAGAAAAAGAACAAAAGCAATCCATTTTCGATAAACTATTTAAAGAACAAAAAAGCTTAGATGAAAAGAAAAAAGCTTTGATTAGTAAAATTTACTTGATCAAAGATGAATTTAATTTGGTCAATAGAAACCTAGATGCCAAACAAAATGAATATAGTCTGACTAAATCACTGATTGACAACTTGGAAGGATTCCCTGAAGCCATCAAGTTTTTAAAGGAGAAAAGTCAGTGGAAAAACACTCCCCTGCTTTCCGATGTCATTGCCTGCCCCGTCGATTATAGGGTCTGTATAGAGAACTTTTTAGAGCCTTATATGAACCATTATGTCTTTGACAAAGTGGTTGATGCTGTAGAGGCCATCGCACTACTTAGTGATGGCAATAAGGGTAAAGCACATTTTTTCATCATGGAACTTTTAGAAACCTTTAAACCCCATGATATCCTGCCCATTGATAGTTTGCAATCTGCCACTGAGCTGATTGATTATGACATTAAATACACAAAGCTAATTACGTTTTTACTTCATAATGTATACATATATGAAGGCAGTAAACCCCAAGGGGCTGATGAACTTGTATTGATTGAAAAGTCAGGTAAAATCATTCATAAAACCTACAGCATCTCCGGTGGTTCTGTAGGCTTATTTGAGGGTAAAAGAATTGGTAGGGCCAAAAAT
Organism: Flammeovirgaceae bacterium UBA976; assembly: GCA_002292365.1. Taxonomy (GTDB): domain Bacteria; phylum Bacteroidota; class Bacteroidia; order Cytophagales; family Cyclobacteriaceae; genus UBA4465. Next base: position 62,913 of record DBBU01000009.1, on the reverse strand, counting down.
CTAGAAACCTTATCTATCGAAATCAAAAAATTGAAGCACCAACAGCAAATGTTATCTCAAAAATTACTTGAAAGTCAAAACGAATTTGAAAAGATCAAGTTAAAAGATAAATTAGTTGAATTGGAGGGTTTAAAAGATGAGATAAATAAAATAAATGAATCTTATGCTACCTTTAAAACTCGGCAAGAACAGTTTTTCAGCTTACTCAACTCAAATACCACAAGGAAAGAAGATATTGAAAATCAGATAAAGGTCATCCGTGAAGAAATTAAGCTCCTACAACCCCAGCAAAAGGAAAAACAAGCAAGTCTCATTGAGTCAGAGCATAAGGTTAATGAGAAAAAACTATCTGTTGAGAAACTAAACCAATTATTGGCTGCAGACTCATCGGGTTACAATGAAGCCAATGTCATGTACGTTGAGGAAAAAAACAAAGTAGATCGCATTGCTCAAGAAATCCTTCACAAAGAAGAATCCTTTCAAAATAGCACAAAACGTATTTTGCATGATCAAGAAGATCTTAAAAATAGCGAAAAAGACTTAAATCAATTAATTAGTAATACCGTTACAGAAGATGATCAACTTGTCGAAATGTACGCTCAAAAAGAAAGCTTCGAATTGGCTTTAAGCAAAGCTGAAAAAGCCTATTATCAACATCGAGGAAACATTGAAGTACAAGAAAAAAATCTCAAAGAAATTCAGAATAATCGAGAGTCTGCAGATCAGTTGTTGATGGAATGGAGAGAGAGACTAAGTGATGCTAAAATGAATCTTAATTCTATAAAAGACCGTTTATCGGTTGAATTCAATGTTACCTTAGAAAATATAGAAGATAATGAGTTAGAGCCTGCATATGAAAAACTAGGCTTTGATGCCCTTGAGGACCAAGTTAAAATCTCTAAAACAAAACTCGAAAGCATGGGAGCTATCAATCCGATGGCTATGGAAGCTTACGATGAAATCAAAGAGCGCTATAATTTTATCATCACCCAAAAAGAAGATCTACTGAAGGCAAAAGATACATTAATCTCCACTATTGGAGAAATTGATGCAGTGGCCAAAGAAACTTTTTTAAGTTCATTTGAGAGTATTAAAAAGAATTTCGTTAAAGTATTTAGGACCTTATTTACAGAAGAAGATGATTGTGATTTAAATTTAACAAGACCAGATGATCCTTTAGAGTCCCCCATTGATATTATTGCCAAGCCAAAAGGAAAGCGACCATTGACCATCAATCAATTGTCTGGTGGTGAAAAAACTTTAACGGCTACTGCTTTGCTCTTCGCAATATATCTGATTAAACCCGCCCCTTTTTGTATTTTTGATGAGGTAGATGCTCCTTTAGACGATGCCAATATTGATAAATTCAATCAAATTATTCGTGAGTTTTCAAAGGATTCACAATTCATTATCGTTACCCATAACAAGCGGACGATGTCCAGCACCGACCTTATCTATGGCATCACCATGATCGAACAAGGCATCTCAAAAGTCATCCCTGTCGATCTGAGAGCATTAGCTTAATATCTGACATAAACGCAAAAAAATACCCTCCAAATGAGAGGGTATTCAATCATCTTATGAATTCGTTTTCATTTATTGCTCTAATGGTTCGAAGGAATGCATTTCTTCGTTAACTATCTCTAATTTTTCTGTCAACTGTTTTAGATAATCTGAGCTCATTAATTGCTGCATGCCCGCTATATCGACATCATAGAGCATGACCATACAACTCTTATCGTCGATTTTACCAACGGTTGTTTTGGTTTGGTCACAAACGGCTGTTCGTTCTTTGTGCGAATCAAAATCTTTTTTCCAAGCAGTATAATTATTACAAGATATTTTTAAAACTAAATTCATTCTGTTAATTGTTTTTGGTAAATAATACCAAATATGAAAAAAAAATGATCTTATCAAGGAAGAGATATTTAATAAAATAAATGATTAAGCGTTGTAATAAAATCGCTCATGCACAATTTGGCCTTGCTCCCATTGCTGCACCGCTACTTGCTCCATATTGATACGCTTTCCTCCTTTAAAAGTAATGTCCATCGTTACTTCTACAAAAACCTTTCCTTTATCTATGTCTTCTGATATTGCTTTTATCTCAAGGTTATGAAAAACTTCCACATTATTTAAAAATTGTTCTTCATACTGACGGCAGGCCTCTTTACCTTCTCGTCTTCCTGAAGGTTCTTCCATCAGGATATTTTCAGCATAGTTTGCTTCGAATGCTTCCAATAACTTTCCTTGTCCCACCTGCGCGTAAATATGTTTGGTCTTATCTAAATTGCTCATCTTTTTTGTTTAATTAAATTATAACGCAAAGATTTCAAAAAAATAAGCAGGGTGCATTAATCTAAATTAAGAAGTTTAACACTAAACTAATTCTATTAAGTTTTTTGACTTCTTATTTTACTAAGGGCTTCAGGAGTAATTCCTAAATAAGAGGCGATCATATATTGTGGGATTCGATTGGGTAATAAGGGGTAATCCTTGAGAAATAATGCGTACCGTTCACCAGCAGTGGCACTCATAAGCATCAATACCCGACGTTGTAACAAACCGACCCTTCTACCCAGCAAACGTAAATTTTTTTTGAGTTGATCATGACTTAACTGATCTTGATATAGGTGATCTATTTTTAACTTAATCAATTCCGTATCCTCTAAACAATCTATGAATAATTCCGTGGGATGCTCATATTGATATGCCTCAATATCTCCAATAATCCATTCCTCCGGCGCAAACATGAAAACATGCTGTTTGCCTTTGCTGTCAATCGTATAACTTCTTACCAGTCCTTTTTTGATATAAAAAGCTTTCAAATGTACTTCCCCTTTATTTTGAAGAATCGTTCCTTTTTTAAAGAACTTTATCTGTGCGTTGAGATCTTGTAGAGGTAAAAACGGGGATGGAGACATATCAGATCATTTAAATCTTTGAAAGAAGAAAGCGCATTTTTCTAAACCGCTTTGACTATTTGTTAATTTACGCTTATGGTGATGAGCTTTTGAACTTTTAAAAAGTAGTCTGTTCAAAAGAGGCTAGGGTTAGCCTAAAAAAACCAGTTTTTAATTGATTTTATCATCTATAGAATGTTTACCCCCACCCACAAACATCAAAACCAGAAATACAGCTAAAAACATTAAGGGCTTTTCTTGCTTGGAAAAAGGATCATCACCATGACTGATAAAAGCCGCGACAAACATGGTAAAAGACAACAAAAAAGCATTTATCCGCGTCCAAAAACCAAATATTAAGCCAATGGCTGCAAAAAACTCAGCCAATACGACCAATACAAATGACAGTTCTGAGCCAATACCCAAAGGATCTCCAAATTTAAAATTGCCGTCCAATAATCTTAAAAACTTACCATAACCATGCGTGAGCATCATGCCCCCTAAAGTCACCCTCAAAAATAGCAATCCAAAATTTACGGTACCGGGACGCAACTGCGTACTCATTAATTTTTTAAACATCTCATCTTTTGTTTTTTAGAAAGATAATAACATTGAATAAATAAAATTCACAAATTAAAATTTATAGGCAATTAACCTAGATTAATTTATAAATGGAAAATCAAGTCTCTTTAGAGCATCATTAAATCAACTAAATTTCAAGATCAATTTCTGAATCAATTCAACGCCTCTTTTTAATTGAGCTTTACTTACAAATTCATTAGCTCTATGTGCTTGGGCGATGTCCCCAGGTCCGCATATTATGGAGGGAAATCCACCTTCTTCAAATTGACCTGCCTCTGCAGCATAAGAAACAGTATCAAATTGATTGGCTTCCGTTAATTCTTTGATGAGTTCTGCAATTTCTTGATCTTCCTTAGTGTCTAAAGCGGGTACCTCTGGATGATCATTAATGGTCTCTATCACAAAATCCGGGAAAATTGTTCTTAATTCTCGCTCACGAGTCCTACAATGCGCATCAAACGCTTCAAGTATTTGAGGGGTACTATCTTGTGGTATACATCGGATGTCCCATTTAAATGAACATCGATCCGCGATGACATTAGGTGCTATGCCTCCAACAAGAGTGCCTATATGAATGGAAGTATGGGGTGGATCAAAGCGAACATCTGAACTTTGATTAGCCAATTGATTCATTTTATCTTCTAACCAGAGGATCAATCTTGAAGCTTCATGAATGGCACTGACTTCTTGTCTAATCCGACTGCTGTGTCCAGCAGATCCATTGACAATGGTTTCCTGGACACAAATTCCCTTTTGACCCACGATCGGAATAAGCATAGATGGCTCTCCTATCCATGCATATGCGGGTTTTTCGTCATAATGTGACGCGATGGCTTCAATCAAATCAGGCGCTCCCAAGCATCCAATTTCCTCATCGTAAGAAAAAGCAAAATAAATAGGTTTTTTTAAATGTGCATTGACCATCATCGGGGCTGCGGTCATGATACAAGCCAAAAAAGCTTTCATATCGCAAGAACCGCGACCATAAAGCTTGTCTCCGATTTCAGTCAATACGAAGGGGTCTGTATCCCAATTTTGACCTGCCACAGGTACAACATCGGTATGGCCAGATAGAATAATTCCCCCATCTACCGCAGGACCAATCCTACAATGTAAGGACGATTTATTGCCTTCCTCATTGTATACTCGAAAAGAAGTTATACCCAATTCGATAAGATAGGATTCGATCCATGACAGAATGGAAAGATTTGATTCACCTCCTATAACAGGAAAAGAGACTAATTTTGCTAATATTTGTTCTACATTCATAATTACATTAAAAAGGTCCCCAATTGATGGCTACACTGAATAACAAGTACAACCAACTTATTAATGAAATAACACCCATTACTGGTAGTATAAACTTTAGCCAACGGTCAAAAGTAACTCTACAAAGGGACAGCATGGCAATCAGTCCACCCAATGCGGGATTCATAAGATTTGAAACGCCATCTCCAATCTGAAAGGCAAGTATGGTCGTTTGCCTTGTCAAGCCTAACAGCTCTCCAGTTGGTATCATGATGGGCAAGGTGGCTAAGGCTTGACCACTACCTGAAGGTATGACAAAGTTAATCAATAACTGCGCCAATGACATGCCGAGGGCTGATCCATAAACGGAGAGACCGTTTAAAGATTGCGCCAACTCATAGGCAATGGTATCTCCAATACTGGCTTCCTCTAAAATCACTTTAATAGTTGCGGCAAAGCCCACCATAAAGGCTCCTGGCGCAACTAAACTGATGGATTGAAAACTGGTCTCACCAATAGTCTTGCTACTCATACCTGAGGTCCAACCAACAATAATAGAAATCATTAAAAAAATCGCAGAAATTTGATTCAAGTACCAATGCCATTGAAACACTCCAAATAGCATGAAGACCAACCCTGATAAAAAAATAAATAATATAAGTAGATCCTTGTTTTGTAATCGATAGGTTGACAAATCTTTGGTGAGACCAAATCCACTTTGATCAATGCCTTGAGTAAGGCTTTGCTTTGGATTTTTGATGATTTTTTTAAAATAACGAAGATTAAAATAGGCCAAAACCGTCAGCGCTGAAAAGCACAACATGCTTCTCATTAATGCTCCTGAAAACATAGGTAGTTCGGCTATCTTGTGTCCTGTTCCGACTGTATAAGGATTAATTGGAGACAAGCCAAATCCAACAGTAACGCCACCAACAGCAATCGCAGCAGCCAACATCAAATCTCCCCCCAAAGCCAAGCTGATTGTTGCAGCAATCGGAATCATGGCTATATTATTCTCATAGCCTACCATCACACCTAATAAGCCAAAAAGATAGGTCAGTACGACTATAATTACTAGTCTACGTTTCAAGCCCAACTTAAAAATAAGTGTCCCAACCACATTTTCGATCATTTTAGACTTTTCTAAAATGCCAAACATGATACCGCTGGCCATGACGACCCAAATCACTTCTATCGCCACACCAAAACCCTTCGGCATCGCTATGAACATATCCATTAAACCAAGAGGTTGCTCAGCGATCAAGCGATAAGTACCGGCAATTACTCTAAGCCTACCATCGATCAAAACACGATCAAAAGTTCCAGCTGGTATTATATGAGTGGCGAGCGTGGCTAAAACAATGATAAAAAAAAGTAATACAATAGAATGAGGAAATTCTCTAAAAAAAGAAGGTTTGAAATTCAAAGATTCAAAATTTAATTAAATGTAAAAGGATTTAATCCTTTCGAAAGATAATTAAGATAAGGTTCTGCTCCAAGCATTCCTTTTTTTTCTAAAACTTCAATGTAAAGCAAGAGTATTTTTATATTGGTCTTGTGCAATGATTTCTTTACAGAGGTCATATATTTGCTCAAAGCTAGAAATCCATCAATACCATCTATTCCATCCACTGCCAAATTTGATAATTCTTGCTTCTTTTGCAGAAGCATTTCATAACGAAACACTAAATTATTAAATTGCTTCGTTCTTTGAAGGTCTATCAAAACGTTTATTTCTTCTAAATGTCTCAATTCATTGGCCGTACCTATTAAACTAAGTTCTTCTCTTTTCAGTTTAGGTTTGTCTTCGTTAAATAGCGGAATTGTTATTCCGATCCGATAGTCCATTTGATTTTTAAGGCCCATTCCTCCATCTATATCATAACCTGCCTGAACAAATCCAATATTCCAACTTTCAGCATAATCTATATTGAGCTTTAATCGATCTAAATTGAGCTTTTCCGAAGCCAAATCCACTTCTAAAAAGAAAGATTCATTGCTATGAAGAGCTATTGTACTTTTGATTTCATCAAGAGTTACCAATTCAAACTCATCCCAGTCTATATTTAAAAAAAGAGAATCATTGATCATGAGTTCACTGTTTTTAGCATGAATTAGGGCTTCAAAATCAGCCTGTTTTAGTCCTAATTCTAATAATGTCTGATCCAGTTTAATCCAATCATTCAAAGCAAGAACTCCTTTTTGAGCTAATTCAAAAGCCTTTATTTGATTTTTTTCCTCTTGCAGCAAAGATCGAGTCGTGACCAGATCGAAGTTATTGATGAGGCCGTTATATTTTTCCGACAATATCTCATTGAGTAAATGATCTCTAGTTTTTAACAGATAATCTTCTTTGGCATCATTAAAAACATTATTAGCGGTACGTTCCTTTGGGTTTAAAATGCCTAAACGGAGAGAAAAATTATCAACAGATGAGTCGAAATTATTACCCCTGACGCGCAGTTCTAATTCTCTTAAAGCAGGCGATTTAAATGAGTTTGAGTGATAGTATGATAATTGTTGATTAATGGATAACAAACGAGAATCATTGACCGCTTGTTGAAGCACCTGATCAACGCGGGATTGCGCCAAAACCAATCCGCTTGAAAAAATCAACAGAACGGCCAAGCCCATCCTATTCAATGCCATCGGATATATAGACATAAACCTTTTCACCATTCAGAAATTGATTGTTTTCTGATATTTTAACGAAAATCTCCTGACCATATGAATTCACTCCATTAATGGCATTCAATTTTTGCGGAAAGGACGTAATTCTCGATCCAATTTCAATGATCTCTCCAGAAATTCTATACATACGATTCGTAGATTCCACTTGAACTTTAGCTCCCACATTAAGTCCGGAAATACCTCGCTCGTTAATAAAAGCTTTAATGACCGTAGGATTAAGGCTATAGATGGATAAAATAGACTGATAAGGAGGAACCAATTCGTTGAGCTGTACATTGAGATTACCGATATTCCCCGTCTGGTTAGCATATTGAATAAGATCAGCTGATTCGCCTTCTAACTTCAGTAAATCATTTTTAAGAATTTTTATTTTCCCTTTGATCAAGCTGGTATCCTGAATAAATCTTGAAACCATTTGGATCATTCTCGCCTCCATTTGTTTAGATTGATTAACCATCTCTTTTTCTAAAAAGTGGATTCTGGCTAACTTAATAGAATCAACTTGAGCATTGATTTTTCCATCAAAAACAGCCATTAATCTGAACGAATTCTGATTTTGAATCCTTTGTTCAAACATCAATTCATTAAGCTCATTTTCCATTGCCAAAAGCTTAAAAGAATTCTCCGACTTTAAAATCTCTTGTTCAAGTTGATAATGATTATTTAGCCCAACTTCTTGAATATTCAGGCTGCTCAATTCACTGTTTTTTTGATAAATATCTGCTTCTAAATTGGTACTTTCTGCGACAAAAAGTTTGTCCCCTTTTTTAACTTCCTGGCCTGGAACTACATAAATAGCTTTAATCCGAATAGGCTTTTGATAACTGATGACCGTAACTTGGTTTTCTACCTGAGCCACCATTGCTTTACTCTTATCCTTGTAATGAAATCCAAGGTAGGCCAATGAGGCCATTATCATTAGCCAGATAGATACAAATAATTTAGATCTGATCACAATTGAGCATTTATTTTTTTTCGTACAACTTTGAGTTCTTTCAAACCTGCTATTAAAGACAGTTGTTTAAATATTTCTATTTCTGAAACTTTTGTTTTTGCTAATAAAAGATATTCATTTTTAAAGCTTCCATCGGACAATTTTCTCTGGGAAGTGATATTGATTTCAAACGTATGTGTTAAATATTCTTTCAGTGAAAATTCGATAGGATCTGAATGGGAAATGAACACTTCAAATAAAGTATTCTCTGACTTGGCATATCTAGAGAGTCTAAGCATGATGGCTACCAAACAGAATAAAAGGGTACCGCTCACACTCACAGCATAGCCATACACTCCCGTTGTGATCCCTACAGAGATGCCTGCGAACATGAAAATAATATTTCTAGGGTCTGATACCAAAGTTCTGAATCTAATGATCGCCACGGCCCCTATGATTCCAAAACCAACGGCTAGATTATTCCCCACAGACATAATAATCATGGAAGTTACAATCGAACTTAAGACAATTGCCTGAAAGAAGTAATTAGGGAAGTGTGCGCCCTGAAATGTAAAATGAAAAGTCAATGCAATAGCCGAGCTCAGCGTAAACGCAAGCAACAACGAAAAAATGGCCACCTCTAAGGAAGGGAAATCGTAATAATTTACACCCTCTAAAAAACTTTCAAGCATAATTTCATTAATTGATCCACAAAAAAAATCATAATTTAATGAAAGAACTAGCCATTAAGACATTTTAATTTAAATATAAGTTAATGTAGGTGGCAAAGGAAAGGTTATTACTTAATTGGGGCCAACTGATCCTTGATGGTATGATTAAATTAATCAGAAAATCTTTTTTATTAGATATCCACCCAACTCAATAGGCAGGATCACCTATTTTTATCATCCCTCAAATCAACTTGCGTTAATCATTTATTCCCGTTACATTTATCGCACAATTAATATTTTTAGAAAAATAAAAACATGAGGTACAAATATCTTAAACTCCTTTTCCTTTTGAGCTTTACTGGGGAAGTTACTGCACAAACTGTTAATTTATTTAATGGTGAAAACTTGGAGGGTTGGTCTGTATATGGAACTGAAAAATGGTATGTTGATGAAAGTCAATTGATTTGCGAAAGCGGACCAGATCAAAATTATGGTTATTTAGCTACCAATGAATATTATGATAACTTCGAATTGGTTTTGGAATTTAAGCAAGAAGCCAATGGTAATAGTGGCGTATTTTTTAGATCTACCTTGGAAGGGACCAAAATTAGTGGTTGGCAAGTAGAAGTAGCCCCTTCTAATCATCCCAAAGACAAAACGGGGGGTATTTATGAATCTTATGGTCGTGGATGGCTCATCAAACCTCCTGCCGAAACTGATTCAGTGCTTAAAATGGGAGAATGGAATACCTTAAAAATAGTCGCTCAAGGAAATCAAGTTTCAACCTGGCTCAACAATGTCCCTATGGTATCCATTAATGATAGCCTCATTGGTAAAGGAAAGGGATCTATTGCCCTTCAAATTCATGACGGGGGTGGAATTAAAGTCAAATGGCGGAACATTAAAATAACAGAATTAAATTAAATTAAATTAAATAGACTCAAAATAAACTCATTATACCACCCTTATCAAGACAAAAAAGTAACTTTGCATAACAAAAATAGTGCATGGCATGCAACTATACAATAACCTAAATGCGCAAGAACAAGCTGCACTCATAGATCAAGCTGGTATAAAAAGATTAACACTCTCTTTCTACAAATACCATAATTTAAGTAATCCTGAAACATTCAGAAATCACTTGCATACACATTGGGATGCCTTACATGTTTTGGGGAGGATCTTTGTAGCAAGTGAAGGCATCAATGCACAACTTTCTGTACCCGCCCCTCAGTTTCACAGCTTTAAACAGACATTAGATGAGATCTCTTTTCTCAAAGGAATCCGATTAAATATTGCCGTTGAACAATATGACAAATCGTTTCTAAAGCTTAAAATAAAATTACGCTCAAAAATACTGGCCGATGGGCTTGATGACCAAACTTTTGACCCTACAGATGTGGGGACACATTTAAAGGCAGAAGAATTCAATCAAATCATAGCTGATCCAGATACTATTTTAGTAGATATGCGCAATCATTATGAAACTGAAATAGGACATTTTGAAAATGCCCTCACTCCAGATGTAGATACCTTTCGAAATTCTCTTGAAATAATTGAAAAGGATATTGAATCTTACAAAAATGATAAAAACATCGTTATGTATTGCACGGGTGGGATTAGATGTGAGAAGGCCAGTGCCTATTTCAAACACAAAGGCTTTAAAAATTTATTTCAATTGGAGGGTGGCATCATCGAATATGCCCGACAAGTAAAAACACTTAATTTAGAAAATAAATTTAAAGGCAAAAATTTTGTTTTTGATCAACGAATGTCAGAACGCATTTCTGACGATATTATTTCATTTTGCCATCAATGTGGTGACCCATCAGATACCCATGTGAACTGTGCTAACAAGGCATGCCATCTTTTGTTTATCCAATGCAGCAATTGTAGGAAAGCGATGGATCAATGTTGTACCATCAAATGTAAGGAGGTCAATGCTAAACCTTTAAAAGAACAAAAGAAATTAAGAAGAGGTCATAAAACTGAACCTACAATATTTAAAAAAGGAAGATCTAAAGAACAAATTCAAGGAACTAAAGAAGGCACCTAAAACATGCGAATTAAATATTATCAAGTTCTCTTTTCTTACTCCAACTTATTAGTTTTAACTGTTTAGACTCCTTATGGTTACAATATGTACATTGATAAAATTTTTCAACCAATCCTTCCTCAAATTCAGATGCATCCTTCAATACTTTTTCCTTTCGTTCTTTTAGTGTTCTAAAATTACATGAAGGGCAAACAAGTGCTTTATCAGAAATATCATATTTATGAATAATTTTTTCATCAGATACTTCATCCAACCAAACGTCAAAATCAGCTTCTGAAGCATCTTCTAATGCAATCATTTCATCTGACATAAATTCATCTTCCTCTAGTTCATTTAATAATTTCATATAGTTACCGCTAGAGGATTTCAATTTACTAAAACGAATAGATTTTAACCTTTTTTCCAAAACGAAAGGGTAATAAAACTGCAAATACATATTGAAACCGTAAGCAATCATAAATGCAAACATGAAAGCCATAAGAGCAACAAAAATAAATAACATTGATCCTCCAAGTACGCCTAAAGAACTGGAGATTTCACTGAACAAAAAAAAGAATATGGCAATTGAAAAAAAATTAGCAGTTCTTTTGAGATATTTCACTTCATTATCTAATGCAAATTTATATTTTTCTGATCTTTTTAATTTACTGCCAAGCAAAATGAAATAAATTGTTTGATTTAATATTGCCAGCAATAAAAACCCATAACTTCCGTTATTAAATAATTGTATTCCAATCTCTCCTAATGTGTTCATTGTAAAATAGTTAGTGTATGATCTTTTTGTTCTTAAGCAATAATAGTATATTTAATTCAATAAATATAAATAAAATCATTGGATAACTAGTACGAACAGACATTTTTAGTATTATTGCTAGTCACATTTTAAAAGAATGGAGTTACTAGGTATTGATGTTGGTGGAACGGGTATCAAAGGAGCTATAATAAATACGGTTACCGGCCAATTGGTTTCAAAACGTAAAAGACTGTCTACACCACGACCAGCCAATCCGCAATTGGTTATTGAAACTATTGTTGAATTGATTCAATTTTTTGATTGGAAAAAAAACATTGGGTGTGGTTTCCCCTCTGTAATACAAAAAGGAGTCGTTCGTACTGCTTCCAATATAGATAGACAATGGATTGGATTGAACGCTGCGGATTTATTAACCAGGGCCTCCGGGTGCCCGACCTACGTCATTAATGATGCCGATGCTGCTGGTAAAGCAGAGATTGCCTTTGGATCCGGGCAGGGTAAGAAAGGTAATCTCATTTTCCTTACCGTCGGCACAGGCATAGGCTCTGCTCTCTTTCATAAAGGGTGCCTTTATCCTAATACTGAACTAGGGTTCTTAAAAATTAAAGGCAAGTATGGAGAACATTATGCGGCAAATTCGATAAGAGAAGCTGAGAATTTGTCATGGAGTCAATGGGGAAAGCGCTTCTCTCGCTATCTCAAAAGGGTCGAACTCTTACTCACGCCTGATCTATTTATTTTAGGAGGAGGCATCAGCAAAAAATTTAAAATTTATGAACCTTACATAGAATGCGATACTCCAATTATTCCTGCGCAACTAAAAAACAATGCGGGCATTATCGGAGCGGCAGTAGGTGCCGGACATTATTTCAAAAAGTAGTTAGATTAATTCCAGTCCGAATGAAAAATACCCTGCCTATCTTTCCTTTCATATGTATGTGAGCCGAACAAATCTCTTTGTGCTTGAATTAAGTTTAGAGGCAACTCAGCACTCTTAAAGGCATCAAAATAATTGAGCGCATTGGACAATGCCAAAGTAGGAATGCCCTTAGACACAGTATATTGCACGACTTTTCGTGTGGCGCCAACAACGGAATTTACTTTCTCAACAATCGCGGGAGATAATAATAAGCTTTCCAGTGAAGAATCGTTTTTATAAGCTAGGCGAATATCTTCTAAGAACCTCGCACGTATAATGCATCCACCTCTCCATATTTTCGCTATACTTTCCAAATTCAAACCATATTGATATTCTTTTGACGCCTTACTCAATTGCTCCATCCCTTGTGCATAACTCATTATGAAGGCGAAATAAAGGGAATCTCGCACCTCTTCTACGCTGACTTCTGGAGCAAACGCATCTGATCCCTCTGTATATTTTTCAGAAGCCTTCATGCGAATATCTATCATACCCGAAATTTGCCTCATCGAAACCGCTGCATCAATCGTCGGTATGGCAACTCCTAGATCCATGGCGTTTTGAGAAGTCCATTTTCCAGTACCTTTTTGCTTGGCTTTGCCTAAAATTTGATCTACTAAATCAGCAGAAGTGAGATCATCTTTTTTGTCAAATATTTGACTGGTGATCTCAACTAGAAAAGACTGCAAGTCTCCCTGATTCCAATCATGATACGTTTGTTTAAAGCTGGGGTTATTCAATTGTAATCCCCACTTCATAATGTGATAGGACTCACCTATGAGCTGCATCAAAGCATATTCAATCCCATTATGAATCATTTTTACATAATTGCCTGCAGAGCCTTTTCCCATAAAGCCTACACAGGGTTCGTTATTGACTTTAGCAGCGACTGCTTCGAAAATTGGCTTAATGATCTCGTAAGCCTCAGGGTCACCTCCTGGCATAATACTCGGACCTTTTCTTGCCCCTTCAGATCCCCCTGAGACACCCACACCCATGAAATAAATATCCTTGGATTTTAAAGAAGTAAATCTTCTATTGGTATCTTCGAAATGTGAGTTTCCTCCATCAATGATCAAGTCACCTGAATCCAATAAGGGCAATAAATCATCAATGACCTGGTCCACAGGTCTACCTGCCGGAACGAGTAGCATAATTTTCCTTGGTCTGACCAATTTATTAATGAAGGCTACTTTATCTAATGTCCCCTCGATACCATCTGAGTGACCTTCATCTTTTAAATTCGCTACTTTTTGGCTATCTGTGTCAAGACCAATCGCACAAAAATGATGATCGGCCACATTCAAAAGAAAATTTCTGCCCATCACTCCTAACCCTACCAACCCAAAATCAAACAATTGTGCCATAAAAAAAGATCATAAAATTTTCAACAAAACTAATAAAACAATAATATCTGTGACAATAAATCAAATTGTAATTATTTAGTTTGTATCTAAATATGTTTTCAGCAAAATATGATAAGCCACAAAGAAAAAGAAGTAGAATCACAAGTACTTGTGATTTTTGGCGCCTCGGGCGATTTAACCTCGAGAAAGTTATTGCCAGAAATTTTCAACTTATTTCGTAAGGGATACATACCTGAAAATTATGCCATCATCGGTGTTGGAAGAAGTAATTATTCTGACTCATCCTATCGCGATAAAGTGGTCATCAACAATCCCTATTTTAAAAAAAAGGAAAAACGAGCTAAAGAGATTGAAAAATTTTCCGAATTGGTGGATTACATCTCTCTAGATACCGGTGATCCTTCGGCTTATGCGGCGTTAAAAAATAAATTGCAACAAATACTACCTGGCCGTCCTGATCCGAATGTTATTTTTTACCTCTCTACCCCGCCCATGTTGTACAAAACAATCGCCCATCATTTGGCTGCTCACGATCTTAATTTGGAGAAAGAGGGATGGAAACGGATGATTATCGAAAAACCCTTTGGTTATGATTTAGGAAGTGCTAGAGATTTGAACATGGCGCTTTCGTTGAAATTCAAAGAGGAACAAATTTATCGAATTGATCATTATCTAGGAAAAGAAACCGTTCAAAATCTAATGGTTACTAGGTTTTCCAACAGTATATTTGAACCTCTTTGGAACAGGAATTATATCCAACGTATAGAAATTACGGCAGCAGAAAGCGTCGGAGTAGGTAATAGAGGGGGCTATTATGAAGGTGCTGGTGCCCTCCGGGATATGATTCAAAACCACTTGCTTCAATTGCTTTCATTAGTCGCTATGGAGCCTCCAAATCAAATGACATCAGACGCCATTCGGAACGAAAAGGACAAATTGTTTCAATCATTGAGGCCGCTTTCGACTGAGGATGTAAAAAATAATGTGATTCGCGGGCAGTATACGAGTGCCAAAGTTAGAGATAAACAAATCGTGGGCTACCGAGAAGAAAATGGCGTACATACGACCTCTCGAACGGAAACGTTTGCCGCTATGAAATTTTTTATTGACAATTGGAGGTGGGCAGATGTTCCTTTTTACATAAGAAGTGGCAAAAGATTACCTACAAGAGTTTCAGAGGTAGTCATACACTTCAAATCTAATCATCTCCACTTGTTTAAAAACGAAGGGTCTGATCATGCACACAATATCCTCATTTTCAGGATACAGCCCAATGAAGGCATTCTGCTTAAATTTGGACTGAAAGTACCCGGAGCAGGCAATCTAGTCAAGGATGTAAATATGGATTTCCAATATGATGACCTAACACAGGATTATGTCCCAGACGCCTATGAGCGACTTATTCTAGACTGTATGCAAGGAGACTCGACTTTATATGCACGCGGAGACAGTGTCGAACATTCTTGGAAATTTATCGATCCCATTTTAAAAGCATGGAAGGACGATCCTGACATCCCCATTTATGGTTATCCTGCAGGCACTTGGGGCCCTGAGCATATCAATAAATTAATTCAAGGTAGGGATATGACTTGGAGAAATGCCAGCTCAAATCTTTCTCATGACGGTGAATATTGTGAATTGTGAAAAAATGGAAAAAATAATTTTTAAAACACCTCAGGCCTTGGCATATGCTTTTGCCGATCATCTCGTAAATCTTGCTTCTGATAAGGAAGTGATTCATGTCGCATTATCGGGAGGAAGCACGCCCAAATTACTATTTAAAATTTTGGCCACTACCCATAAAAATAACGATTGGTCGCGGTTGCGTTTTTATTGGGGAGATGAAAGATGCGTAAGCCCTGATAATTCTGAAAGTAATTATTTAATGACTAAAAAGCTCTTTTTTGATCCCGCTAACATTGCAAGTGAGCATATTTTTAGAGTACTTGGAGAAAATGACCCTAAACAAGAAGCAGAGCGATATGGATACCTCCTGTATAAATCGTTGCCCATAGTTAATGAACTCCCCTGTTTTGATTTAGTTTATTTAGGAATGGGAGAAGATGGGCATACGGCCTCTATATTTCCCCATGAAATGGAATTAATGACACATCAAGAAGTTTGTGCGGTGGCCACGCATCCTATCAGTGGCCAAAAAAGAATCACATTAACGGGCCCAGTCATTAATAATGCTCGATCTATAGTTTTTTTAATAACGGGCAAGTCTAAATATCCTCGAATCAAATCTATTCTCAAAGATCAACATGATTTTGAAAGCTTCCCGGCGGCGCATATTCAACCAACACATGGACATTTGACTTGGTATCTGGATAAAGCGGCATATGAAGGCGCCTAAAATATTGATTGTGATGGGTGTGACTTGTTCTGGTAAAACTGCCTTTGGAAAAGTGCTTTCTAATCGACTTAAAATCCCTTTTTTTGATGGTGATGACCTTCATTCAAAAGCCAATATCAATAAAATGAAACGAGGTCACCCCTTGGATGATGAAGATCGCTGGCCCTGGTTACAAAACATTCATCAATTAGCACTTAATCACGCTATTGACGGTGTAATTATTGCTTGTTCCGCCTTAAAAAAATCTTACAGACAAGTCATTCAAGCTTCAACGAATATGGAATTTATTTATTTGAAAGCAGATAAAAAAACGATCGCACAACGACTTGCATTACGAAAAAATCATTTCATGCCCACCTCACTCCTCGATTCCCAATTCGAAGCTTTGGAGGCACCGAAAAGTGGGTGCATTCTTGATGCTACTCAGACATTTGAGATCAATGCTGATTTAGTTGTGAGATATCTACAAAAATAATGTTTTTTTTGGAAAATAGATTATCGGCATGATAAAAGATCAATCTACTGCCACAGACGCAATGGCTTTAAAAAGCTTGCCATCAGAGATTAAGCATCCTTGTTCAACCATATCAAAAATTTCTTTTTCGCGATTTTTATTGTACTTTTTTTCATCCATATAAACTTTCACTCCACCAACAGGTTGTGCTAAAAGCTGTTTTACAGCGTACTCATCATTAAAATCAATTTTATCAGCTCCATGAGGGTCTAATCGAATCCCTGCCATATAAATAAGGTCTTCCGTACAACTAAAAGTAATGAGCTCCCCTACACTTCTATATTCTAAAAATTGAGTTTTTCTCATAATACCTTCAAAAACCACTTCGCTAAAGGCATCTATTATCTGATTAGATTTTTTGACATCATTTGCCAACAGCTGTTTCCAATCATCTGCAATAACCCCATTCACCACTAAAAAATCTATAAATTCATTTTCTAAGGGTTTGAGTTCTTCAAGGGTAAGTCTACGATATTTCATGACTGAGAAAAAACATTTTGGTTACCTTTCAAAAAGCAATTTTAACGATTATTTTGTTTGACTCCTTATATAGAAACCTTTGAATTTCACATCAAAAAACAAATAATGAAAAACTAATCGAAACAACTGCATTTTATTTTAACTATTGTGTCTCGATACAAGTCCTAATGGAATCTACTTATGCAGATGCGCCCCCGTATAAGATTCAAAGATTTTAATTTTTTCACAAAAGAGTTTTACCGAGCTGTCTCAAGGTAAAAAAACGATTTAGGGCCATTGGGTCTACCGACATTGGTATAGATCAAGCGCTGCTATTCTCATTTATAATGAACACAATTGGACGCAAGATGCCATTGATGATAATTTCAGTGTAGTCTACAAAAAAAATATGAAGGCCTTTCGGCAGACGCCAAAAAAGAAATGGATGCTGTTTTCACTGAATGGTAGTCATTTTTTAAGAGTTATTGGGATGAAATGCGCGTCATAGACTATGAAAAGGACTTTGTGTCAAAGGAAAATTTGGATTGGAATATTTCCTTTGTCTTTGCTGTAGGAACCTACAACACCAGAGGCAAGCCCTGAGATGGCCGAAGCCTATATGAATTGGCAAACCAAATCTTTAGTTGCTGAGGGATTACAAATAGGTGGTGGCGTAACCAAACTTTATTAAGAAGCAGGTGCAGATCTAAAGTTTTTCGGTGCTTTCAAAACCATTGTAGATTTTGCCACTTCCATCAGAACACAAGGAACGGTAAATACCGCTGCTAGCAACAGCTTCTAGAGCCTCGTAGATGAATGGGTCGCATGCGGATTAAATCTACTCAAATATCGGACATTTATAAGATGGCACTTTAAGTCTGTCCAGAAAAGATAAATAAAGCCAAGGTTTTTCACTCAACTATTATTGATGTTAACCCTCCTAAAATGGGTGGTTTCTTTTGACCTAAAAAGCTACCTGAACTCAACAAAAAGCTTAAATAGAAAAAAACCTGAGCTTATGCGGAAATCCTTCGATTTTAACTCATTGATTCTCGACCCTAAGCATTTCAGCTGTGATTAAAAAGTGACTATGCTAGATGAAAGCAATCAGGATTTAGGCTGCTTGTTTTTTCTTGATTTCTTTTGGCAATTGTATTTCTTTCTGATCTTTTATCTGAATTACCCCCAATGCATTGAGTAACTTAATCACTTGATAAGTAGGATCAATTTCATGCCAACGTATTCCTCCAAAATTAGGTCGAGAACCATATTTGTGATGATTGTTGTGATAGCTTTCTCCCATCATTAAGAAATCGAATGGCAAAAAGTTTCTAGATGTATCTTTTACTTCATAGTTTCTATACCCGTATTTGTGTGCAAACCAATTAATGATGGCACCATGGATAGGGGAAAATAAAAATTGCATTGGCAACAAAGCCCACAGCCAAATTTCTGTTGCAAATAAATAATAAACACCTACGTATGCGGCACCCCAAAACAATCTCGATGGCCAAGATCTCGCAAATTTGTCAAAAAACTCCCACTTAGGTACTCCGTCCATAAATCGATTTTCGGGCAACTCCTCACCACTGGCTATTTTAGAATAGATGGTCTTGGTTTTCCACATCATTTTAAAAATGGATTCATCATATTTAGGTGAATGCGGATCGTTTTCAGTATCTGCAAAAGCGTGATGCATTCGATGCATCACACCGTATCCAAAAGGACTTAAATAATTAGAACCTTGGAAAATCCAGGTCAGGACAAAAAATATCTTTTCTGTTTTCGGTCCCATCGTAAAGGCGGCATGAGAGGCATACCTATGGAGGAAAAATGTTTGAAAGAAAAGGGAAAAGTACCAGTGTAAAACAAAAAATATTAGAATGATTTCCATGAAAACGTTAAATTAAAAATGAATCTTACTCTTATAGATCCATTTAGTTTTCATTTGTTACAGAAAATGAGTTTTTTTTATTTATTTAGGAAAGTTTTTTTGGATATCTCACGCTTTAATTCGTCAATAATCTCGCTGATGGTGCCGAGTTCACAGGCTTTTTTGAATGATAGAGGCAGTTTAGGTACCTTAAAATCAGATTTAAACTTTATTTTATCTTGTTCCAATTTTGACTTTGCCCTAAAAAATAATTGCCGGCAATGGTCTTTCTTTTTGTCAAAAATCTCCTGCAATTCTTCATATTCGACACTAAAAACCTCACGCATCACGTAAATAGATTTCTCTAAAGGTTCTAATTTCTTATGTAATACCTGCCAGGCTTCGCCCAACTGTACATCCATGTCAAAATTCAAAAAAACTTTTATTTGTTGGCGGTCCACGATCTCAAATTCATCTTCAGCGGTAAAAGTTTTCTGAGAAATTTTATTTTTTAAGGAAGTCAAAAACTTCATGCTGTTGTTGCTGACAGATTTGATCAGGTAGGCTTTTTTGTTTTTGATGTCTTTACGATCAATTGAAAGCCATTTTTCAAAAGTATCCTGAACAATGTCTTCTGCATCTTCAATACTCCCTACAATTCTTAGGGCAATGTTCCGCAAAAGCGGATGATAGCTAAATATGTCTTCTGACTTATTCATAATGAATAGATATGCAAATTAAGGAAGATTGACGCATTCTGACAATAAAATTAGAGATTATTGAAAGCTATGTAAAAACCTATCGTTTGTAAATTTAATTTTTCAAAACGCTACTAACCCCTATAATTTCAATTTTTTATACAGAACCTTTTTAGATATCATAACAATTTGTCCCGGCATTAATGGATGGAGCGCCAAGCTCTCAATCCCTACACGTATGAGTCTTAAGGTGGGGTGACCTACTTTGGCCGTCATTTTACGTACTTGCCTGTTTTTGCCCTCAGTTAAAATCACTTCAATCCAAGAGGTCTCAGGATGCTTAATTCTGTTGACCGCAGGACTCCGTTCAGGGAAGTCATAATCCTTTAAAATACGTACCTCCGCTTTTTTCGTTCGGTAGAGTTTGCCATCGATGGTGATACTTATTCCCTCACTTAATACATTTAATACTGCTGTAGAGGGTGTTCCCTCTACTTCCACATGATAAGTCCGCTTATGCTCATTCTCAGGGTTTAAGAGGAAATTATTGAGCTTCTTATCATTGGTTAAAATCAATAACCCTTCTGAGTCAAGGTCCAATCTACCTACCGCATAAATACCCTTAGGAATTCTAAAGATAGAACCTAAGCCTTTATTTCCTATCTCATTTGTGTACTGACTGAGTACCTTATAGGGTTTATTTATAATGAAATATCTTAAATTGTCTGCCAAAGTATAATTATATGTTTTCTAACCGTGTGCTACAATACTACAATCAATTGAGTGGGCCCGCAAATCTTCCGGGTCATGTTGTCGTGTTAAACCCTTATCAAAATACGTATGCGCTATCCTTGTGTCAACAATTTTATAATAAATATTATTCAGATGACCAACCCAGAAAAATTCTTTTTGGTATCAATCCGGGTCGATTAGGAGCAGGTTTAACCGGTATTCCATTTACAGACCCAACAGCACTTTCGAATAGATGCGGTATTCCTAATACACTGAATCAAAGAACAGAATTATCATCAAGTTTTATTTATGAGATGATCGCGAGCTTCGGAGGAGCCGCTGCATTTTATGCCCGTTATTATATATCTGCCCTCTCTCCCTTGGGATATGTGAAAAAAGGAGTAAATCTCAATTATTATGATTTACCCAATTACAAGACCCTGTTTGAGTCTTACATTGTCACCCAAATTAAAGCACAATTGAACTTCAAGATTGATCGCAGCGTCGCCTTCAGTGTGGGTAAAGGCAAAAACTTTAATTTTTTATATTATCTCAATAAAAAGCATCAGTTTTTTGATACGGTAGTGGCACTTCCCCATCCCAGGTGGGTCATGCAATATAAATTAAAAGAAAAAGATGACTTTATCGCTGACTATCTCTCTAAACTCAAATGAAGAGGCGATTCCCTTTAATAATCCTAGGTGCGCCTTTGATAGCTTCCGTAAAGGCCACCTGTGAGTTCCGATTTCCTAGCTGGAATTTTCAAAATTTATCTTAAGCTTACGTAGGGGTACTACCGTTCAGCCCTTATTAAATAAACCTGCAAGAAACTTCTTTGAATGTTTTACCTTTAGTAACTAGATTTAAATAAAATTATTTAGGAAATGCAAATAACTTTTTACGGACACAATTCATTTTTATTCAAATCAGATGTCAGCATACTGACAGATCCCTTCATCGCATCTAATCCAAAAGCAAAGCATATCATCATAAAAGATATAAAGACAAATAATGTCTTGATCACGCATGGTCACGCAGATCATTTGGCCGACTTGGATAAAATTATGGCTCACAATGATGCCAAAATCATCACCATGGTAGAAGTGGCCAGCTGGTTGGCCAAACAGGGACATAGCCATTCTCACAGTTTAAACTTTGGAGGTACCTATGAGTTCTCCAAGGAAACATCTACTAAATATGTGCAAGCAGTTCATTCCAGTAGCATGCCCGATGGAAGCTATGGGGGTCATCCAGGTTCTTTTATCCTGAAAACTGAAGATAAAACCATTTTTATCGCAGGCGACACAGCACTCCATTCTGACTTGAAATTATTTGGTGAACTTAATGATATCGACTTGGCCATCCTACCGATTGGAGGAAATTATACCATGGATACAGAAGATGCGGTGCACGCCGCGAAATTTTTAGACTGTAGTCAAATCATAGGCTGTCATTATGATTCCTTTGCTGAAATAACAATTGATCACACCGAAGCAATAAATCTTTTTAAGTCCCATCAGTTAAATTTGCAACTTATGGCTGTTGGCGCCAGTATAACTTTTTGATTTCTCATTGACTAAATTTCTATATCATGAAGCAAATTTTAACCTTAATCTTATCACTGACCTTAAGTCTGGTTATGGCCCAAGAAGCTCCATTAACGCTGCCTGATGCTGAAATAGCTACGTCACGTCAGCAAGTTGAAATAGATGGAAAAACAATTCAATTAATTGCCCAAGCGGGGACTTATAAGCTCAGGGATGAGGAAAATAAACCTTTGGCCCTGTTTGGCTATACCAGTTATATCAAAGAAGGCGCCAGCAGCACTCGTCCCATCGTTTTTGCTTTTAATGGTGGCCCTGGCTCTTCCTCTTTTTGGTTACATATGGGTGTATTAGGACCCAAGAGGATTGCAGTAAACGATCCTAAATATACCCCGGCCGCACCCTATCAAATTATCAATAACAATTATTCTATTTTAGATGTTGCAGACTTAGTGATGATTGATCCGGTAGGCACAGGATTGAGTATTCCATTGGGAACGCATACCTTCAATGAGTTTTGGGGTGTTGATCAAGACATTAGAAGTATCAGTTTATTCATCACTCAATATTTGATTGAACAAGGTCGCATGAACTCGCCCAAATTTCTCTTAGGAGAAAGCTATGGCACCTTTAGAAATGCTGGTATTATGGATCATATGCTTAATCAAGGTATTGCGATGAATGGTGTAATAATGGTATCTGCCGTTTTTGATTTAAGAACCCTCATTTTTCCACCCGATGATGATTTACCTTATCTTATGCATTTTCCCACCTATGCTGCCAGTGCCTGGTACCACAATCAAATTCCTGATAAAGAACCCGACTTGGAGATGTTCATTGATGAAATAAGAGATTTCACGGAAAAAAGCTATGCTCCTGCCTTATTTAAAGGAGATCGAATCTCTTCGGAACAAAAAAATACGATCGCAGATCAATTGTCACAGTATACGGGTTTGAGTAAAGATTACTGGCTCAAATCTAATCTGAGGGTGACAGGATCTGAGTATTTTGCAGAAGCCTTGAGATCAAAGGGTCTTATTATCGGAAGATTAGACTCAAGGTTTACAGGGATCAATCAAGATTTGATCTCTCAATTTGGAAGTCATGACCCTCAGAGTGCCGCAATTTCTCCAGCCTATATTACTGGATTTTTAGATTACTTTCACAATACCTTAGGTGTGAGAAAAGATTTACAATATACTGTTACAGCTGGGCGTAGAGAAGGCTTCGAATGGGATTGGCATCATGAAGGTAACCAAAGATGGAATACTCAAGCCGCGATCAATACTGCACCGAATATGGCCAGAGCCCTCTCTCGAGATCCCAATATGAAAGTACTTATTCTTAATGGTTACTATGACATTGCTACGGTGTTTTATGGCGTTGAGTACACCATTAATCATCTCGGATTGACGCCTGAAATTCGTGATCATATCATCATGAAATACTATGAAGCCGGGCACATGATGTACACCCATCGACCCAGTCTCATTAAATTCAAGGAAGATGTAGGGAGATTTATTCTAGAACAGTCAAAATAATGAGCTAGTCACTGCCTAGATGCTCCTTTAAGGCAAGAATATTTGTGGGACTGTTGCCTATGAAGATCAGTCTATCAAAGATAAATACAGGACGTTTTAAAAAAGTATATTCCTCTTGGATTAGCTTTCGATAATCAAACTCTTGAAGTGTTTGATCCTTTAAGGCTTTGTATTTCATGGCTCTTTTGGAGAAAAGAGCCTCATAACTCCCTGCCAAATCACACATTTGATCAATTTCATCAAAAGTAAGGGAATGGAGTTTGATATCTATTTTCTCAAACCCATCTAAAGCCATATCTAAATCTTTCATGATACGAATGCAGGTACTGCAGGTACCCAAAAAATATATTTTTTTCATAGTAAATGCTGATCTGGAAAGTCAAAATTAGCAGAAAAAAAGGTATATCTGGCGTTTTTAAAGTACTTAAGCTGTTTGAAGTTTCATTGGCCACATAAAGTATTCTAATTTCTATTAAAAATGCTAAATTTCCTTTAATTTGATACCTCATTCTTATCAAACCTCATTACATGGAAATCGCAATACACAATTGGATGCGTGCCGAAAGTATCGAAACCACCCTCACCCGAATCGCAGGTCTGGGTTATGACAAAATTGAAATCCAAGGCAGTCCTGAATTATATGACACGACTCATGTCTTGCGGTTACTTAAATCCCATCATTTAACCTGTTGGGGGGCGGTGACCTTGATGCTTGAAGATCGCAATTTGCTCGCCAAAGATATCGCACAAAGAAAAAAAATCAGTTCAATATGTCAAAGACGTTATACACATGATCCATCGATTGGAAGGCAACATGGTGTCTGTGGTGCCGGCTACAGTTGGTAAACTGATTCCGGAGGGTAAACCAGAGGACGAGTGGCTATTGGCAGTAGATGCGCTGCAAGAAGTTTATGATTATTCAGAAAATCTGGGAATTTCTATTGGTATTGAACCCATCAATAGATTTGAAACCTATTTCATCAACCGGGCCGATCAAGCCCTGGCGTTGGCGACAGCCGTAGGTCCCAACTGTGGTATATGTCTGGATACCTTCCACATGAATATTGAGGAAATAGATATGGCGGAAGCCATAAAAAGTAGCAAAGATCGTTTGGTAGGTTTTCACGTAGCGGATAACAACCGCATGGCCCCAGGGATGGGGCATCTCCCATGGACTAATATCTTAGATGCCTTGAAAACTATAAACTATGACCGTGTCCTTTCGGTTGAATTTTGTTCGCCATTGGACCGAACTCCGGCCAACCCCTATCCCAACTCGATTGATGACCATCCTGAAAACTTGAGTCCTGAGCAAAAAAAATTTTTGGAAGATCATGGCAGTTCGGCGGTAACAGAATCTTTTTATCACATGCTGTCAAAAAAGTCGATTCATTTTTTAAGAGAGCTTCTTTCATGAACCTAGTCAATATCGAAATATTTGGCTATCAATTTCTCTTTGATGAGAAAAAAAAACAAGATTCTTATACTAGTTGGCTCACTTTTTTTGATATATCCTGGAAACTAAAGATTTGGGTTTACCAGGTTGCAGTGTCGCTAAAGTGGCCTTCTTAAAGGGTCTCACTATCCTTTAAAATTTTATGAGCAATTTTAAATAGTAATTCCATGGCAAAAGCAATAAAAATCAATCATGTCGCCTTAATTGTAAAGGACTTAGAAGCCGCTTGTATTTTTTATGAAAAAGAATTGGGATTAGAACCCCTTCCCGCCTTTTTATTTGACTACCCTACGGCCTTTTTCAAATTCAATGATCAACAACAGTTGCATTTAACCGAGTGGGAGGATACTCATTCGTTCCGGGGCCATATCTGTGTGCAAGTAGATGATATCAATGCTCTATTTTTTAGGATGAAAGATTTGGGAATCATTGACATACAACCCTGGGGTAAAGTAAGACGACTACCCGATGGAGCCATTCAAATTTTCGTTCGTGATCCCTCAGGAAATTTGATAGAATTGTCTTCAGATCCAGAAGATCCTATTGACGCCAAAATCTTTGAAGATGAACTTTATCAAGAAGGTATTTATGTCTCTGGAAGGAACGATTTTCGAGGCTATAAATCCAAATATGCCACCTTATATCACAAAAAATAACCTAGATGAGAATATGGGGATCGGTGTCACCGACCCAAGGCTTATCAATTTATAGAGATGGTTTTTTAAGTCTGGGAACCTTCTGACATACCAAAGCTAACCCAAAGTAAAAGGCTGTGGACTGAAGCACAAAAGGAAAATCAATATCGCCACCCATCCGATTACATTTCTTTTTTCGTCCAAAGGTATATCGTCTATGCCTTTAGGATGGTAAACCCCAAAAAAACGTCCGATTAAAAACACAAAGAGCAACCAACCATCATAACCCACTATCGCAGTAAAACTGGTCACCACATATTGCAAGGTCAGCAGTACCACCGCAAAGAACCAGCGATCCCTTGTCTCAGTAATCATCGAAGTCACGGCCAAATAGACAAAATAAAGATAGACCCCTAAATAAGTTAGGAAAATAAAGACACTCTCCAGGGAGACGTCTGCTAAGAGATCTGGTGAAATCCAGCCCAGTCCTGCATAAAATATAAATAAAGTATAAAAAACCTGATTGATCCTTTGAGCTATTCTGGAGCCAAATAATCCAAAAACAACATGACCCCCATCCAGTTGACCAATGGGTAATAAATTGAGAGCTGTGAAAAACAAGGCTAAATAGCCCGCCAAGATAAAGGGATAATGAATCATTTCATTGGGATGTGGCAGCAAGGCAGGATCTGCAACATAGGTCTTAAAGAACCAAAAAATTAGATTTTCTCCCAACTGAAAAGCCATTCCTTCGCCCTTATAAACATGTTCGGCATAATCCAACCCATGTACTTTGTATTCGGGATGGATTTCAAAAATGTACTCCGCAGGCGGCAAATGGCTGAAGCCATACCATAACACCAAGAGGGCCATCACAAATCCAGCGATGGGTCCCGCCACTCCTACATCAAAATATTCTCGACGACTTTGAATAACTGCTTTAATACGAATGAATGCCCCCATGGTACCAAAGGAGGGCATACCAGGGATAAAACCCAGCCACATGGGAATATAATAGGGCAGGGTCACCTTGATCTGATTCATTCTCGCCACTATAAAATGTCCCATCTCATGAACGGTCAAAATCAGTAAAAAAGGGATAGAAAAAGACAATCCATTCCAAAGCTCTTCTTGAGTTAAGGAATATTCGTCGATAAAGAGCCATCGACCATACATCCACTCTGCTCCTGCTATGGTGGTTGTGATCACGGTGATGATAAAAAGGGCAGTATGAATCAATAATATCTTTTGTTCTTTCATCTCAATTGATCCAGAATTTGATCTGAATAGGTTACTTGTATGGCTTGAATGCCGCTCGCCTGAGCCGCAGTTATGTTTTCAAGGCAATCATCAAAAAATAAGGTTTTTGCAGGATTTAAATTTTGCAAGTCAACGACCTTTTGGTAAATATGAGGATTGGGCTTCCGTAGTCCCAATTCATGTGAGTAATAAGCCGTATGCACCATGCCTGCCATGGTTTTTGAAGGAATAAGCTCTCCTACCCGTCGGTCAAATGCCCTCTGATGGATGGGATTAGTATTACTCAAAATTAAAACGTTAAATTTTTCTTTTAATTCGAGCATCAAATGCAGTTTATCCAGCTTAATAGTACCCAAAAAGGAATTCCAGATGGTTTCGAAAGAGGTTTGAGACAGTTCGATGGACAACAATTGATTGACTACTTGACAAAATTCTGAATCTGTCATCTTGCCCACCTCATAATCGATCAAATCTTGGGATTTAGAAATTAAGCGGATGATATTCTCGGCAGACTTATTCGAATGCTTTTGAAACTGATCGATAACCCTTTTTGAATCTAGGTCAATGATCACCCCTCCGAGGTCAAAAATAATAGTTTCAGTATCTTTTAAATTTATCATTTATCTTTTATCCCATTTGCCTCAATGGCTTTTTTGTACCAATCTGCCGAGGCTTTCGGAATACGTTCCAAGGTATCAAAATCTACGTAATGCAAGCCAAATCGCTTGTCATAACCAGAAGCCCATTCAAAATTATCCAGCAATGACCAGGCAAAATAGCCTTTTAATTGAGCACCCTTCTCGATCGCCTCATGACAAGCATTGAGGTAGCCTTCATAATACGCGATGCGCTCATCATCTTGGACCTTCCCTTCGGTAGGAACATCGGCATAAGCGCATCCATTTTCTGTAATATAGATATCTGGCGCATCATATCGATCCGATATCCAGGCCAAAAGCTTTTGACAACCCCAAGGAACTACGGCCCAACCCATCGCCGTTTTTTTCCAATTTGGGTCCGCCGAAAGATTGACGTCTTGGTCCTCGGAGAGGCCACCATTTCCATAAACGGAACCTACTTCCAAGTTGCCTCGCGCATCGGCAGCAAATAAGGTTGTATAATGATTCAAACCAAAAAAGTCACTAGATCCCATCAATAGATCTTTTTCTTCTTCAGTAAACTGGGGCAGTCGATCTCCCAATCGATCCACCATGCTTATGGGGTACTGTCCCAGATAAATGGGATCTGCAAACCAGGCCAGAAAGAATTCTAAGGCACGCTGAGCAGCAGCTACATCTTCTTTTTTATCTGTTAAGGGCTCCCGCCAATCACAGTTTAAAGTGATGCCAATGAGTCCTTTTTGATGGGCTTGAAATTCCTCTCGATAACACCTCACCGCTTGCGCATGGGCCCGAAGGAGGTTGTGGCCAACCACATAGGGTTCAGATTTTGAGTTGCGTCCAGGTGCAAAGGTACCCATACCATAGCCTAAAATAGCTACTACCCAAGGTTCATTGAGAGTAATCCAATGTTTGACGCGGTCTCCAAAGCGCGCAAAGCAAACCCTGGCATAAGATTCGAAATAATTCGCGATCTCGCCGTTGAGCCAGCCATCTTCTTCCATCTGCAAGGCCAAGGGCAAGTCCCAGTGGTATAAAGTGACCCAAGGTTCGATCCCTTGATCCAATAGTTCATTGATCAGATCATCATAAAATTTGAGGCCTTCGGCATTCACTTGGTCTTTGCCGGAGGGCATAATGCGTGGCCAAGCTATCGAAAATCGATAGGCTTTCAGTCCCATGGCTTTCATCAATGCAACATCTTCTCTCATGCGATGGTAATGATCACAAGCAATATCTCCACGATCACCCTTAGCCACTCTACCGGGCACAGTACAAAAAGCATCCCAAATCGAAGGACCTTTTCCAGCTTCGTCTGCTGCACCTTCTATTTGGTAAGAAGAGGTAGCTGATCCCCAAGTAAAATTTTCTGGAAAGTTATTCATTGACTTCATTATGTAACGATATATTATATTAAACTACTGATAATCCGCACCGCTTGGTGGTCAAATCTTGCGTAATTAAATCCATTTTCTCTTTATTCAAAGGATAAAAGCTCATTACGCATGCGGCTGCCAAGGCAATCATGGCAGGCACCCAACTCATCAGCATGATAATTCCTGTAGCGGCACCTTCGGCCGCTACTGCATCTTGCCCATCATAATGATACGAAGCCAGTACAAAGCCTATGATGGCTCCAGCGATACCTCCTCCAAATTTAGTTGCCAAAGATCCTGCTGAGTAAATAAGGCCTGTGGCACGTCTCCCATGGGTCCATTCGGAATAGTCTGCGGCATCTCCAAGCATCACGAAGAGTAAGGTAGGAAACATGGCAGCCGCAAACTCTGATATCATCCCAATCGCAAATATGGGTATGTAGTCATTGGGTCCACAGAAGATGAACAGGCAATTCACAAGAGCTGAAAAGATCAAGGCCATTATAAACAACCTCTTCTTACCATATCTTCTTCCTAAAGGAGCCACACTCATGGCCCCCAAGATGGACGCCAAGGTCAGCGCAATCATAAAGCTAGAGGCCAATAACTCATTATTAAGGTAATGGAGGAAATAAATAACAATAATACCCATTTTGATGGAGGTATAAATATTGAACAGCAAACCAATGACCAACAGAACGAGCCAAGGTCGATTGTTCAGGAGTTGTTTGAAATCTTTAGCCAAATCTTTCTTTTGATCCACTGGGGGTTTGACCCGTTCATTGGTCATAAGAAAGGTCACGATCATAAACAGGGCTAGAAATACGGATAATAAATAGATAGATTTACTGTATCCCTCTTTTTGATTGATTAAAGACAAGTCACTCTGATCGATCTCCTCTCTCCCGGATAAAATGAATACATATTCCTGCTGTGCTTTCATTGAAAAGCTAATACTTTGAGTAGGCGCTGTATTTGATGCCGCCTCTTCCTTTAACATAAATTTTCCAAGTCCTTTCTTAAGATTGATGCGCGCACTCGCTACGTCGACTGGAGCCGTAACCCGTACTTCGTATGAGCTTCCGTCAGGCAATGGCTCCCATTCGACTGTAGGATTTACATTGCCAAAGAAAACTACCAAATAGAGCAAGGCACCTTGTACCAACATTCCACCTGCAAAGGCCCCTACCATGCGATAAGATCCCAGACTGGTACGTTCCTTATCATCACCGGTCATGACCCCCATCAAAGCTCCATAAGGGATATTATTGGCCGTGTATATCAATGTAAATAGAATATAAGTGACGTAGGCATAAAGCATCTTGTCCTGATTACCTAATTCCGGAGCGGTAAAAAGTAAGGATAAAATGAGTGCTAAGGGGACGGCAGTCCATAATACCCAAGGCCGAAATTTACCATATTTTGAGTTTGATCGATCTCCTAGGACACCCATAAATACATCGCTCAATCCATCACTCGAACGGGCCACAAGCATAAGCAGACCGACAGAAATAGGATCTAATCCAAACACATCTACGTAGAAAACAAATAAAAACGTAGAAACACCACGCCAAGCGATATTAGCCGCTCCATCACCTAAGGCATAGCCTACTTTCTCTTTTATTGACAGTTTCTCGTTTATTTCCATCGGTATCCTAATTAATGAATTGCTTAGGGCCTCTTTGTATCGTTTTCAGTAATTGATTTAAGGATAGCTATTAAATGAGCCTCTGATAGTTATCTTCAAAAAATCCTGGCTTTAAAAATAGTTTGACCTAGTTTCATTTTATTCTAATTCAGCAAATAATTGTCCGATCGTGGATAAATAAATAGTGACTAAAATCAAATAATCTTGTTTTGCTTCAATAAGAACGTGGCGCTTTTGCTTTTGCAGACGCCCTTTCTCAGCTTGTAATCAAAGACAAGTTCGTCATTTTTGATCTCACTTTCAAAACAATAATTGACCATCTGATCGGGATAATCTTGCTCCAAATCGCATAATTGAAGATCATGGGTGGCCAAGAGGCCCAAGGCTTTTTGAGCAATCACCCTTTTTAGGATTTTCATCGACCCCAAAATTTTATCGTCTGAATTGGTCCCTCGCAATATTTCGTCCATCAAGAGCAAGCATCTGCCCTTCTCCAACTGAGCCATGACAGTCTTTAACTTTTGTACTTCGGCAAAGAAGTAGGATTTCCCCTCGCTCAATGAATCTGCATGTCTCATCGTGGCCATCATGGGCAAAGGATGAATTTGGGCCTGATCACTACATACCGGGGCTCCCATCTTGGCCAAAGCGAAGTTGATCCCTAAGGCACGTAAAAAAGTACTTTTTCCTGACATATTGGAACCCGTCAGTAAAATGAATTTTGAGTCCTGGAGCGTAAGAGTATTGGTTACCAATTCATTTTTGGCCACCATCGGATGACCCATGTTTATGAATTCAACCTCAAATCGATCATTGAGGATAGGAAATACGTACTCAGGGTTATTAAAGGAAAAATGGGCAAAACTATTCAAACTCTCAAATTGTCCTAGGGCTTGTATCCAAATGAATAGATGGTCGCCAAATCTTCGCTTCCATTTTAACATCAACGTCCTCACATTTAGATGATAGAGAAAAAGTCCTCCCAACAAAAGGGCTGCTAAAGGGTTACGAAAACTCCCCAATTGATGTACAATGTTTGACAATCGCTTGACATGATCGTGTGCCGAACGTTGCTCATAGAATGTTAATGTCTTAAGATCCGTCAAGTAAGAACTTTTAAAAACTTGCTGATCTATTTGCGCCAAAAGTAGGCCATATTTCTTGAGGATCTGATCTATGTGATCAGCCATAATGAAATCTTCATTAATTATTCTGTAATGTAGTCCTGTGATCAGCCAATTGATCAATATCGCGGTGAAACCTAAGTCATAGTAAATTTCCAATTTCGAAAAATAGTAAGATATAAACAAAGGCACAGGTAATGCTCCAAGGACTAAAAAAAGCATATTGACTACTTTTGGAATCGTTTTTCTCTTTTTCAAGGTCCATGCCTTCAATAATTCAATATGTCTCTCCTCGTCCTTCACTTCTGTAGCAATAGCCTCAAAAGATTGGCGCCATTCAATCTGGGCGGAAAGTTCTTTAATGGCCACCTGGCGATCTTTTATAAACCGAGGTTCATAACTTTCTAAGAAATCGTTTTTTAAGGTCTGCAAACCCAAAAAAGTCCGGGTACGATTGATTAGATGAAACAAAGATTTTGGACCAAAAAAATCTAAGTCATACGCGTAATCATGACGCGGATCAGAAAATTTGCTCCCGTCATTATATTCACCAAAACCCAATTTATTTGATAAAATTATCTGTTTATTATTTATATTTATTTTATTAGTAATCAATGTTTTATACCAGTTAATACGATCTGTTTGTTTAATTAAAATGAGAAAAATACTAATCAAGCCCAAACCTATAAAAAACGCCCCTATCACCCACTCTGCGCGGTAGAGTAGCACGGGTAATATAAAAGCAGCGGTAACAAGTAAACGGGAAATTAAGATGACCAGTGCTTTCTTTTTCAAAACCTTTAAAGTTGCTTCATTTTGGTAAAGTAACCTATGATACTGTTCCAGAGATGTCATCTTTTTTTAACGAGTAATTTAGTTTACTGGTACATAAATTTAATCTGACTATAGTAGAAAAGTTGCTATGAGACTTTTGAAGAATCCCTCTCACATGGCGTCCCAAACATCGATGCAATCGACCAAAACAATGCTTCTTTACAGCACATAAAATATTACCTTTCATACTGCGTATCAAAATTAAGTAACAAGGTATAATTTAAGCATTCCTTGATACGGTGTCCGAACTTAGACACCACATGGAACTTGTCATCTGTTTTAAGATACCGCTCATTGTTCCCTTGCTTTATAAAACCATAACCGATATTAATTTCTTTTCCCAACTTGTCTTACTATAGGTGTAATATGTAAAACATTTCATCAAACCATTCACAGCAAAACTGTTTCACACCCCGCAGCCCAATTGATCAATGTAGATTGAGCCAAACTTAAAGAAAAAATTCTCTTATTTCCCCATTTTGAGCTGGCATCTACTTCCTGCAACACTTGATTGGCGGAATCAAATATATCATTCCCAGCTCCAATTTGGACAGTCATCACCAAAAAAAAACACTCAGTATTTTCGCCATGATCAATCCATTATTCTTAAAAAACTAAAAATGCGCAATATTGATGTGATCATCAG
Organism: Flammeovirgaceae bacterium UBA976; assembly: GCA_002292365.1. Classification (GTDB taxonomy): domain Bacteria; phylum Bacteroidota; class Bacteroidia; order Cytophagales; family Cyclobacteriaceae; genus UBA4465. The sequence goes on along the minus strand of DBBU01000009.1, from coordinate 29,472 downwards.
TTGATCAAGACCATAAGTTGTAATTATATCATTTCATACTTGTCTAAAAATAAATATCATTGATAATCATTTGAATATGGAATTAGCCAAGAGAATGACTGTTAATCGCTTTTTAATAACTTCAGGATGAGATCAGATGACATATTAGGCTTTACGAGCTGCCAACTTGGCGGAAATTTCTTTGGCCTTTTCCTCGGTAATCTCATAATCTCTCATCACGTAAATAGCTAATAAAGTCCCCAATATGGGCAATCCAGAGAAAAATAATCGTAAGCCATACAATGCTTCTTCGGTTTGAGTAGCACTTCCAGATTCCCAACCTATTACAGATAAAATCACACCACTTAATCCTCCGGCAATTCCATATCCAAATTTTACCATCCACCAATATATGGCACCAAAAATACCCTCACGTCTTTTTCCTGTATTCAATTCGTCTAAGTCAATCACATCTGCGGTCATTGACATCATCAGCGTAAATAAACCCCCAATCCCAAAAGAGAAAAAAGGTAATGCAAGTAAAAACATATAAGGCTTTCCTGGTATAAATAAAAACCAAAACATAATATATCCTATGATAGAAACTGATTGTGAAACTATAAATGCTTTCTTTTTACCTACTTTGTTTGACAGTATAGTTACCGCGGGAATTACCAAGAAAGTGGTTACTAAAGCTCCAACACTTCCAAAAAGAGTAGGCCACCACCAGGCTCCATCAGGGCCTGTCACACCATTAAATAAAAAGAAAACAATGATGAAATAGGTAAATGCTGCTACCGTATTGAAAGCATTAAAAATTAGAAAAGTGGCAATACATAATTTTCTAAATGCTTTTATTTTGAATGCTTGACTAAAGTTGATAACAAATATGCTGTATAAACTTTTAATGATGTTTTTAAAAGTAATGCTATCGTAATCTTGATTTAAAGTTGATTTACTTTTTATAAAAATAGCCGGTATCATTGCAAAAGTCATACACACTAAACCCACCCATACTGCCAACTCTCTTACTGCAATTTCACTAGATTCAAAAAAATTTTGATCATCCATAATGACCCAAAACCATGGGGCAATGACCCACGCCCACTGGCCGATAAATTGAGCGACAGCCATAATGTTTGTTCTTTCGTGAAAATCATCGCTCATTTCATATCCCATGGCTACATATGGAACACTAAATATTGTCAACCCAACATAAAAGAATAATGACCATAAAAGAAAATAGGTGAAGTTATAATCAATGTTACTTTCTTTATGGAGCTGCCACATGACAATGAATGAAAAACCCATTATTATAGCTCCTAAAAAAACATATTGACGTCTACGCCCCCACTTTGATTTGGTGTTATCAGAGATAAAACCCATAATCGGATCGGTTATGGCATCAAAAAGTCTTGGGAAAATCATAACAAATCCCCACATCCATCCAGGAAAGCCTAAACTCTGGACAAGAACTACAATAAAAATACTTATAACGGCTGGAAACATTTGATTGGCGAGCATACCAAATCCAAATGCTATTTTTTGACCGAAGGGAACTTTATTATTTATAGACATGATTAATATTTTTTGTTGAACAGCTCTTTAATTACATCAAAAGTTAGCTTTTTATTTCTATTGATGTCAACAATACCCCAATATTCTTCATTAGGCACCCCGTCATAAGGGACACCGCTACTGTTAGGAGCCCATCCCCCTACGTCCTGTACATTAGGATTTCCCGCCTTCCATAAGCCATCGGTAAAAGAAAAGATAAATAGGCCAGTGTTATCTGCCGCGTTTTTGAGAACTTCATCTATAATATTCGCATTTGCTACTGCCTGAGCCCTTTGATTTTCACCCGCCTCAAACCCAGCCTTAGCTATGGTCATATAACTATCAGCACCACTTTCAGAAAAATACATGGGTTTATCGCTCAACTTTTTCCAATCTTCTATGATTGATGCGGGTTGATCCCATCGGTACACATTCATACCCCATATATCAATGTTGGGACACATGCCTCGTGCTAACTTATCTGGCAGTTCCCCATGTGCGGTGGCAACTGGGTGGGTTTTATCCAACTCATGGATGAACGCTGCAGACTCATTAAGTATCTGATACCAGTTTTTTATGTCGCTAGTGAACCACTCAGGATGAAAATTATATTCATTCCCAAGCTCCCAAGCCAAAATAGATGGGTGAAACTTGTATTTCTCTATATAATCTAAATAAGTACTTGATGAAATATCAAAAGTACCTTTTTGATCGTACCCAAAACTGATAATGACTTTAAGACCTGCGGCCCAAATTTTATCAAGTACTTCTTCTGATATGATAGGTTCATATACTCTGATGGTATTGATACCTGCCTCTACCATTAAAGACAAATCCTGATCTATCAAGTCAAAAGAACGCTTAGTACTACCCTGAAGTACGGGATGGTAACAAATGCCTTTGATGAAGTAGGTCTCGTTATTTACCAATAACTGCTTACCTGATATTGTAACAAGATTTAAATTAGTAGCCGGCTTGCATGCGAGGGCTAAAATAAGAATGAATACTGCCTTATGTATTTTCATTTTATGTATTGATATCTATGCCTACCCCCAGACCATTTATTTTTTATGAATAATTCCGTCTATAATCTCCTGAATTCACTAATCTAGCATCAAGAAAACGACCAATTTATGGATCTCATTGGTTCTTTTAAATATCATGCGGCTCACAGTCAAATCTAATTGGTTTCCCTCAATGATCCGTCGTGCCCCGTCGTTAAAATGCACTTCAATTTTTGAAGTATGTGACGCTTGATATATGATGGGTATCTGACAATAAGTAAAGCCTAAGCTGTCCTTTTCAAGTGCAATCGAGCATCTTTCCTTAAGTACATTGACGTAAACATAGTCTTGATTTTCAGTCAAAAACTCATCATATCGCAACATAAAGGGATCAAATGTCAAAATGCCCTCTTGCACCTCAATGCCCAGTTCTCCCCACCTACTCAAAAGGTCTTCCTTTACTTGACCAGTCATCCCAGGCTGCTGGGCACCCTTACCTCCGGGTGTATGTGAATAGGCATCTGTGGAAAAGGCGCCATATAATTCTGGAGATTTATTGACTCCAATTCCTTCGTTGATCTCAAAATAATGATCAAATAACCTACCGACAAGGGCCTTGTCCTCTTTTTGCTTCACAGCATCCTTGGTTATCTCGAAAGTAGCTAATAACAACTTTGAGACCATGTGCCAATAGATAGAGCCCAGACCTTCATATCCAAAGAATGTTCCTGACCTTCCGGTAAAAGATTTATGATCAAATACGCCTTCGAAGATTTGATATAGGGCCTCAGATTCTCTTTTTACCAATGCTTGATACATCTCAGGAAGCGATTCGAGCGAAGCTTTAAGAGAGTTGACATTATTAAAAGCGCCGTTGAAGTGATATTCTCCAAGTGCATCTCTTTCAACTACCTGAACATTCTTGTGTTCAATCAACTTTTTCAGGAGATCCGAATTTAATATGGCCTCCTGAGGTATGGTATTCTTCTCAACAAACCTAGGTAAGCTTTTATTAGGGTAAAGTATATAACTAAATTGATCGACCCTAAACAAACTACTAGACTTCAATGCGTCCAAAACCTCTAAACTCTCACTTGAAGATAAAAATCCTGAACTCAATACTGCTACTTGCCCTTCGAGCATTTCTGGTAGGTAGGAAATGGAAACTTCATCCTTACCTTTCACGGTCATCAAATTATAGGCATGGTAAAGGTGGTCTTTTCTTTTGTTTGCTTTAATAGAATGGGCTAAGAACAAACTTGATAGATCAATAAATGAAGTAATCTCTGCTGTATGCACTTTTACTTTTTGCCCTGAAAACCTTTGGGTGTAAATGACCTTTCTGAAAGAACTTCCGGCACTTCCTAAGCCATCCAATACCCTTTTACGCTCTTTATCAGAAATATTACTCCTCAATAATGTCTGATTTTGAGCTAAAACATGGGTAAGCTCACTTAAGAATTGCTTTAACTCTACTGAGATCCCAATATCCTCTCGATCATATTTACTTAAAATATTTTCAAAAAACTTAAGAAACCTTTTTAGGTAGTACAAGGTAACCATTGAGACACCATTTCCAACCAAGGCATTATTAGCATCATTCCACTCGGGACGTTGGGTATTCATCCAAATTCCACCCTCAGGTATGAAATTTGACATTTTAGCTAAAACAGTAGCTAAAACTTTCTCAATGAAGTTGACCTTATAAATTTGGTCATTGGCATCAGTAAGCAAGGCACCATCTGCGCCAATTTTTGTACGTTGTGCTTGTATGCGCGCTTCATTTGCATAATCGTAAACAATGGTATCTTTCGGATTTTCTAATAAATCTTCATAATCCTTGATCATATAAGGCACATTGGCATAAACAAACAAATTCTTCGAAAAAGACTCCGCTAGTTTATTAGGATAATAGTTTTCAATGAACTCCAAAAATTTGAGTAAATAAATGATTTGATGATCCCCCCAGTAACCGATATAAGCCCATGGATTGCCTGGCTCTATGGTCTCCCAGTCAAATCCATCTTTGGTAACGCGGTAAGGATTGTAGCCATCAAACGTAGTGGCATTCAAGAACTTATATATCATCCCTTCAATGAATTCTGGGTATGAATATGCAAGTGCTTCCCAATTTTGAAAAAGATCTCTCCAATTTCCCTGATAATCCAATATTTTGGAGCCATCTACTTCGCTCTTCGTATTGATTGAAAACTGATTCCATGGGCGACTCGGATCGCCATGTCTTCTACTGAACATCAAGGGCAAGTACTCCGTACACAATCTTTTAAAATCAGCACTTTCATTTTCGGCTAATTGACGTAAATCATAAAGGTCAAACACATCAGATAAATTATCTAGAAGAACCTTTTTTTCGGCAAAAACATTTTTATTCGCTTTGGACAAATATTCTAAGAAGTCAATCTTTCCTATCTGATAATTATGATCAAAGATACCCCCACGCATGATGTTGAACATGGTATTGGAAAAGTGACGAATATTACGAGGCCTATGCGCAGATAACCTCAACCCATCTGCAGCACCCACCAATTCAAGTAAATGCATCGAACCTGCTTCAATGTCTTTGTTAATTTGATCAAGTAGATTCTCTTTTGACTTGAGTCTTTCCTTAATCTTAATAATATCTGAAATAGATTGATTTACATCCGCGACAATCAACCAATTTTTTTGTTCTTTTGCTGATAGTGAAATTTCGTCATGCAGAAAATAAGCGCCTTTTTCTGCTTTCACATCCTCTTCTTGATTGAGTACCCCGCCCCTTCTAAAATTATCTAGTTGACTAGAGGAAAGCAGTATTATTGCATGATCTAAACCTAAAGACCAAACTACATTGGCTTTTAAAGCCTCGCTAGGCTCTGCTCTGTCCACTATGATGGCACTCAAAGAATAGATGCCCACACCAGAATCAGTCTCTAATTCACATTTTTTGTAAGCATCTACTAAATTACTGCTACCGCTTTGAACGGCTTGCTCTACGCCATGAGGCAATAGATTTTGGATCCCATCTAACAAGGAAAGGGTAACTGCCTCTCCTCCCTCATTGGTAATGGTGGATTTTTTAACAAATCCAAAATGATCACTAGAATTCCACTGGTAGGTGAACTTCAATGCTAAATCATGATTGATCTCTTCAAAGATGATCTTATTTCCAAAGGCATTTTTGTACAGATTTCTCGTGACCTTATAAATTCCCGCATATTTGCTAGAAAAGGGCTCCCATAAAGAAGTCTTATCCCCTTTTGAAACCAAAAACAAGGTTTTACTACCTGTTATTTCAGCAGAACTCGTAATCTTATCATCCGTATAATAAGGAAACAGTGCTGAGTTACAATCTTTTCTCCCTGCAGATAAACCACCCGTGCTTGAAATAAACATCCAATGATTGGAATGACTCACCACCGTCATAAAGAACGATCGCATCTCATCAAAATGGCTTATTTTATAAAATGTCTCATCACCTATTTGAAGCAATTTTCCAGCTATCTTTTTTTCTGAAAAATCAGCTTCGGTCGTTCCTAAAAAAATCTTTTTCTTATCAATCATAAAAATATCTGCAGTATCCGGATTGTGAATGGTATTGAGCGTCTTTAACTCACATGTTGAATCACTATTTAAATAAAATCACAAATCAAAGTCCTATTAATTCTTTAATATATACAGGATAAATGGGGTGCTCTTTTCAATTAATTAGCTCTTTATAAACATCTCAATTGTTATCACAACGGAATTGAGCTCTTTAATAAGTTAATATTACTATAATGATACTATCCACTATAAGTTTTGTTGGGCAATGAAAATAAAATTATTCTACAATTACTATTTTTTGTTTAATCAATGTTTGGATTACTAATTAAATAGAAAACTTTATTCTCAAAAAACGTAAATAATAAATAATGAGAGCTGATGACAAATGAACGCTCATGAAAGAATATTGATAACAATATGATTGAACCATACCTAACTGAAATCCCAAATTTATTATCAGATCTTGAAAGATCGCTTATATTCACCTCTATCAGAAAAAGCCAACTTTGGGGTACGATTCTCAAAGTACAATCCCCAGTGCTTTTCAGGTTCATTTGGATCTGAGGATCCCTTCCACGGCTCATCAAATGCCTCAAAGACAAAGGCCAGAATCTGATCCTCTTTACACCAAGCGCTTAACTGTTGATAATAAATTTTTTGAAAAATTTGATTCACATGAGCTTTGGGGATTCCTTGATCATTTGATGAGGTCGCCCACCCC
>DBBU01000009.1:0-22539 GCA_002292365.1 Flammeovirgaceae bacterium UBA976 | reverse complement strand
TTTACCCAGCCATGGAACATAGTTTTCACAAAATGTTACCGGCTGTTTTGCTCCCTTTTTCACTTGCCTCACATAGTAAATAATTTGAGAAACTGCTACCATATGATCAGTCCAATCTACACTTGCCTCATTGCCTACAGCCAAACTAAAGATAATGGTAGGATAGCTGTTAGCTAAACGCACCAATTCATCAACTTCTTGATGATTATGTTCTTTGTTAGATGCCAAGGCTTCTTCAGAAAAATCATTTCCTCCCCAAGGACAATTTGGATTATTCTCCTCAGCATTGATATAAGCGCCCAGCATAACTTTGAGGGAAAGTTTTTCTTTTTCAATCACCTCAAGTACAGTTCGAGAATGTGAATCACAGCTATAAAGGCGTACGTATGTCCAGTTGGCCTGTACGATCAATAAGTCTTCCTTCACTTGCTCGTAGCTAGGGTCATTGATCCCAGGCTGCTGACCCTCCCTGTACCCGGAGTAGCAGACAGCTGCAGCTTCAGGCATTGAAAAAACATCAGTATATTTCATATAGTTCTGCTTTTCTTAATTCTAAAATTTTATTTTTTCTTCCTTATCCCAAAGGCCCCAAAATGCGCCGACATCACCTTCTGAATCTACTTTCCAAGATTCATCAAAGGAGGAAAAATAAAATATTTCGATTTCATCTTCCTCAGCCCACTGCTGAGCATTACTGAAATATTTAAGGGCATTGTCATAAGATGGGTGGGCATCTCCTAAGTCACTTCCCTGACTGGGCCAGCCGGTCTCGGTAATAATTACCTTTTTGCCATCAGCAGCATCCAAGGCCGCTTGATACATTTGTTTCATGTATAATAGAGAATAGTCCAAATGACACCCTTCCCAATAAGGATAGCAGTTGGCTAAAATCAAATCACAAGCCGCTGATATCTTTGGCCGGGTGTTGAACTCATAATAAGCATCAACATAGCCTACAGGGATATCTTTTACAGATGATTTGACCTCTTGAATGCAATTGAGTAGCTGAGCTTCGGAAAGATCTCCTCTGTACATCACCTCGTTACCTACCGCAGCAATATTTACTAATCCAGAATCACATAAATCGATAAGAGAACGAATTTCATCTGCATTGCTTTTCTCATGATCACCGAGCCACGCTCCGACCAACGTCTTTATGCCATATTCCTTGGCCAACTTTGGAATCAATTCATTGCCATCGGTGCAAGAGAAAATTCTGATCCATTTGGTATGCGGTTTGATGATTTCAAGTCTTCTACGAATTTGATCTTCCGAGAAATATTATCTCCTGGTTTTTGTACCCCTTCATAAGGACTAAAACACAAGCCATGCACCCCCCTATCGAGTATTGAATCACAATGATCCTGAAGTTTACGGGTATTACAGTCAGTATAATCTGAACCGATTAAGGATTTTATTTTTTCTTCTCTGTACGACATAAAAACCTAAATTATCTTCTTTTATAAGTTAAAACCTTTTTTAAAGATACTCATCTTTAATTCTTAAATAAAAAGATGAAGATTTTAGAAAATAAAATTTAAACTATCAATAAAATCTTAATTATGAAAATTAACTAGCAAATAAGGTGCAGTTACCAAGAGGGAATAGTCATAAGCCCGAACGACAGAACATATCGAACCTCAAATTTGAACCCAATATTTAGGTTAATCCATTCATTTACAAGGGGTAGGGATAATTGCAATAAAAAACGGACTAGTAAAAAAACTAGTCCGTCTTGTGTAGTAGCGGGAGCTAGACTCGAACTAGCGACCTTCGGGTTATGAGCCCGACGAGCTNNCTACCAACTGCTCCATCCCGCGATTTGTATACAAAAGTAGTAAGCTATTTTCAATAAACAAGAGGTAACTCAGTATTTATATTTAATATCATGAATAATGAGAGTTATGCCCAGATGACCCCCATTCAGACATTTCCAGATCACTCCAAAAGATACCCTACTCTGTTTACTATTACTGATAGATGAAAAATCAATTATCAATGACTATTCTATGGGACAATAAAAAGTATCTTTGCAGAATCACACAAAGAAATATTACGCAGTGCATCACATGAACCAAGATAAAACAGCCTTTAAAGCAGGATTTGTCAGTATTTTAGGTAAACCCAACGTGGGTAAATCAACTTTGATGAATGCCTTGGTAGGAGAACGCCTTTCGATCATGACCTCAAAGGCCCAGACGACTCGACATCGTATTTTTGGGATTCTTTCGACACCAGATTGTCAAATGATCTTCAGTGATACCCCTGGGGTCATTGATCCGCAATATAAACTCCAAGAAAGCATGATGCGATTTGTAAAAGCGTCCTTGGAAGATGCTGATTTGATCTTGTACATGGTAGAGCTCGGCGAGAAGTATGATGACAATGTGAATATTAAACATATCTTTGAGAACCAGGCCGCTAAATTTGTGATCATCAATAAGATAGATCAAGCAAAAGGATCGCAAGTGAAAGACAAAGTGGATTACTGGCAAGAAATATTTCCAACGGCGCAGGTCTTTCCAATTTCGGCCTTAGAGAAAGAAAACATCGATGAACTCTATGAAGCCATCAAGTCCGCTTTGCCTCACCACCCTCCCTATTTTCCTCAAGATCAGATCACCGATAAATCCGAGCGGTTTGTCACCTCTGAGATCATCAGAGAAAAAATTTTCTTGAACTATAAAAAAGAAGTTCCCTACAGCTGTGAGGTAGAGATAGAAGAATTCAAGGAAGCCGAAGATATCTTGCGCATCCGAGCCATCATCTATGTGGAGCGCGACAGTCAAAAAGGAATCATCATTGGCAAAAGTGGCGACAGTCTCAAAAAAGTAGGGATTGAATCTCGAGAAGACCTCGAGAAGTTTTTCGAGAAAAAAGTCCATTTAGAAACTTACGTAAAAGTCGAAAAAGACTGGCGTAAAAAAGAAAAATCTTTAAAGAAGTTTGGTTATCAGCATTGAAGGTTGCAACCACTCATTAACTAAAATACATGGCGAACATAGTAGCAATAGTAGGCAGGCCCAATGTAGGTAAATCTACCCTGTTCAATCGTTTGATCGAAAGAAAACAAGCCATCATGGACGATGAGTCTGGCGTGACCCGAGATCGACATTATGGAGTTTGCGAATGGAATGGTAAAAAATTTACCGTTATTGATACCGGTGGTTATGTGAAAGGATCTACCGACATCTTTGAAGGAGCCATCCGTGCACAAGTCCAACAAGCCTTGTCGGAGGCCAGTGTCATTTTATTTATGGTCGACTGCCATACGGGATTGCATGGTTTGGATGAGGAGTTTGCCCAGATATTAAGGGAAGTCAACAAACCCCTATTTTTAGTGACCAATAAGGCAGACAATCAGAAAAGAATTGATGATACCACCGAGTTTTATTCATTAGGTTTAACCGATAGGTTATTTCCTGTCGCTTCCTCCAGCGGCTGGGGCACCGGAGATTTACTAGATGAAGTAGTCAAAGAACTTGACGAAGAGGAGAAAGAATCCGACAGTGGACTCCCTAAGATAGCCATTCTGGGCCGGCCCAATGCGGGTAAATCTTCTTTTATCAATGCTTTGCTAGGAGAAGAGCGCACCATCGTCACTGACATACCCGGCACCACGAGAGATGCCATCAACACGCGGTATACCTTGTTTGGTAAAGACTTTATATTGACCGACACGGCAGGTATCCGAAAAAAAGCCAAGGTCAAAGAAGACATTGAGTTTTATTCAGTGCTAAGGGCCATTCAAGCCCTTCAGGACAGTGATGTCTGTATCGTCATGATTGATGCCGAACGAGGATTGGAAGCACAAGATATGAGTATTATCGCCTTGGTCAATAAATATAAAAAAGGCGGCGTAATCATGATGAACAAATGGGATTTGGTGAACAAAGAAACGAATACTTCGGTAAAATTAGAGCAAGAGATTAAAATCAAACTCGGTCCGCTGTCTTACGTGCCCATCATTTTTACAAGTGTGATCGAAAAACAGCGTATTTTCAAGGTCATTGAAAAATCCTTGGCTATTTACGAAAATAAAACCACTAAAATTCCTACTTCAAAGCTCAACGAAATTATATTGAAGGAAATTGAAAGGAATCCACCTCCCGCCATCAGAGGAAAGAACGTAGGGATCAAATATATCACCCAATTGCCGACCCAATCTGTGGTCTTCGCTTTTTTCTGTAGTTATCCAAAAGAAATAAGTGAATCTTATGAACGCTTTTTAATCAATAAGATCAGAAGTCACTTTGATTTCGAAGGTATCCCCATTAAAGTAGTTTTTAGAATGAAATGATCCTCCTTTGGGTTGAGAAGCAAAACACCCTTGACACTATAATTTCAATAAAGAATGCTTATCGAAAGGTGTATTTCATAATGTAAGTAGTTATTTTATTCCTATACACATTAAAAAAAAGATATTATGTATAATTCCAAGAAATATTACGTGTATCATATTGGCACCCAATTTCAAATGAGCGCAACATCTATCTTTGGTGAATTATTCTCATCCGAAGGCTGAGAATAATTCACCAAAGGCTTTACCCCCCTCATTGTAGCTTCCCATCAAAGGGTTAAGATACCTTATAGAAAACATTGATAACTATCAAAAAACTACTCCATCAAACTCGTAAAAAAATAATAAATGAAACGCCATATCAACGATTAATTTTTCTTTATCATTTGACTATTATTTTGACCGACCGCAACTTAAATTAGAGCTTTGATAGATTAAAAAAAAGCCCATTCATTGAAAAAAGATTATTTAAGTGTTTTTAAGCGTTTTGTACCCCTAGAAGCGGCTAATTATTGCTTGGCACTATATCAACAATATGGATTTGAATTTAAAATCAAAAAAAGCAGACGCACAAAGTTTGGGGATTATCGTTTTGAACCCACTCATCAAAAGCATGTTATCACCATTAATAATGACCTGAACCATTATGCCTTCCTGATTACCTATTTGCATGAAGTCGCGCACCTGATCACTTATCAAAAACATAGAAATCAAGTAAATCCTCACGGTGAAGAATGGAAAAATACCTTCAAAATAGTTTCATTACCCGTGCTCAATCCACAAGTTTTTCCTGAACTACTCCTCAAAAAATTAGCTCATTACCTGCGCAGTCCCAAAGCTTCGAGTTGCTCGGATCCAAATCTATATGCCTTGCTGAAGCAGTATGACCACCCCGATGATACCTGCCTTCTCAAAACACTCCAGGTTGGGGATCAATTCTTATTCAATAAAACTTGTTATCAATATCTTGAGCTAAAAAGAACCCGTGTTCTTTGCCTTCAAATCAATAGCGACAGAAAATACCTTATCGCTCAGATCGCAGCAGTCACGAAAATCTCACCTTTAGATGGATAATCTCCTGCTGATCAAACCCGAAATCAATAGATAAAAAGCACTCGGCGTTAAGGTGCGCCATTTTTCGATTTCCAACGTACCCCCCATGTTCAGATAAGTATCTAAGTTGTACTTTGCCATTTCTTCCCGCAAAAAAACAGGAAAACTCACACATGCAATCCAGCCCTCTTCGACTTCTTCGAACCATTCCTCATAATAACTGTCATCACTGCCATGGAAGTTCAGCACATTTTCTCCAATTAATATGAATTTATTAATTCCCTCGGCTTGTAGCACTTCAATAATATTTCTTTTGAGCAGCATGATGTCATTATTGATTGTATCATTCCATTCTCCAATAAACTCTAGTACACTGTAGCCTTCCCCATAATCACTGAAGAGTATTTTGACATAAAGCGTTTCGGAGCCAAAATAATCCCAAGCCGGGTCTATGTAGTAGCCGTATATTTTCTCTGAATAGATATCATAATTATAGGTTTTTCCTGAGAATGGTGAACGACCGTCTGTACTCGCATCATAGTACTTGAGCCAATTGTAAAAAGGTTCTATCTGATGCATTTTATGTCAACATCAATTGTATATTCAACTTTTATTGTAATTATCTATGGCCTCGCGCACTGAACCATGGGTGTTCAGAAGTGCGGCTGCTGATACACGATCAAGGCCGGTCTCCATGACAATCATTTTGATACCTCGATCTATCAACTTGTCATTGCTCAATTGCATGTCTATCATTTTATTACCTTTTACCCTACCCAACTGAATCATCACTGCGGTACTGATCATATTGAGTACCAACTTCTGCGCAGTGCCTGCCTTCATCCGGGTGCTACCAGTGACATATTCAGGGCCCAAGACGATCTCAACAGGAAATTCCACAGTCTGGGCAAGCGCACTGTCTGGATTACAAACGATACATCCTGTCAATAATCCTTGTTTTTTGCCCTCTCGCACACATCCTAATACATAGGGCGTCGTACCCGAAGCAGCCAGTCCAATCAAACTATCTTGAGCCGTCAGATGGTAGTCGCTCAGGTCCTTCCAGGCTTGCTTATCATCATCCTCAGCGAACTCTACCGCTTTTCTAATGGCGCCATCACCTCCTGCAATGATGCCAATTACCACATCATGGCCCACACCGAAGGTGGGTGGACATTCTGAAGCGTCTAAGATGCCCAAACGACCACTGGTCCCGGCACCTATATAAAAGATTCGACCTCCTGACTTCATCCTGACAACGATCTGCTCGATGAGGGATTCAATCTGATCCAATTTTTTGGATACAGCCAACGCTACTTTTTGATCTTCTTTATTGATCCCTTCCAGTACCTCGCTTAAAGCTAGTTTTTCTAAATCTTGATAGTGAGAAGATGACTCTGTGATAGACATTAACCTTAATATTTTATGCTAATTTATGATAATTTGCCAGCCCTTCAATAGGAGTTGGCACAATAGAATGAATAGTGATGCCCACAGAGGCAGCGGCGGCTTCAAGCACAGTACTGAATTGATACGCAATCGATCCAGTATAGCTGACCAAAGTACCTGGATTGTAATTACCAGCTACAGCTTTAAAATGCTCTAAAAATGCCTGATATACCAACTGATGACAATAGGGATGGCTCAAATGAGTTTGTAAAAAGAAGCTGAAACTTGCTAAAAAGGCTTTGGAGCCTATAGGGTCATAAACCTTGCTGATCAAGGTCGCTTCATCGAGTTTATAAGCTTTGCGAAACTCATTTTCCAAATCTAAAGGAAGTTTTTGACGCGCAAAATCTGTCAATAATTTTTTACCAAAAGCCGCCCCACTGCCCTCATCACCTAGTATATAGCCTAGAGAAGGAATTCTATGTGTGACCATCTTGCCATTGTAATACGCAAAATTGGCACCTGTACCCAAGATACCTATCCATCCTGGAGAGGTATAATAAGCTCCTCTTGCCGCACCTAAGAGATCATTTTCAATTTTAATTTTTGCCTTTGGAAAACTCTTTTTAATTTCATTAAGCACATTTCTTCTCTGACGCGGCACATCCAACAAACCTGCAAAATACAGGTAGACTTGTTCAGCCGCGCTGTAAGGTTGAATGGACGTCGCTACCTTCTTCAAGTATTCAGTTAGCTTCTCATGAACCAGGTTCACTCCAAGGGTCTTAAATGTTCTCGACACCCCATTTTCCAACACCATCCATTCAGTCTTGGTACCTCCTACGTCACCGATCAATATCATCAACTATCTCTTCTAAATGCAACGTACATCATTTGGATTAACTACAAAAAACAACGAAGAACAAATATCCGATGTCGTCCATTCATATTATACGATTTCAAGAAAAAAAATATAGAAAAGATTGAGTTGTGTACGATGCTTATTTTAAAATGGCAAATAAAAAGAAGAGCGGACCTATTAGTGACCGCTCTCCTTGTATGTCATTGTTTGGTATTTAATCTATTATCATCAAAGTATTGACCATATAGCTGTTCATGATCTCGACAGAACCTCTATCTTCAATGAATTCAGCAAATGCCTTAGATGCTCTTATCTTGTCTAGAGTAAGTTCAACATCGCTCAAATTATCTCCGTAAAGTACCGAATAATGAGTGGCTCCTTTTCCTCCCATAGTAATGGCACCAAAACCTACCGAACGATCACCGATAATTTCTGCTGTCTGCTTCACAAACTTAGTATGAGCAGCAAGGTACTTTTTTGAATCAGCGACCTTCATGATCCATACTTTACCTAAATTATTTTTTTCGCGATCTCCTGATTTCCATGCCAATGATTTACCTGTGTGTGAACCGGGAGCTTTAGAACGTTGATGCATCCAAATTCCTCGTAAAAAGGCATCCCATTCTGCATCACTTGGATCTTCTTTAAAACCCCAATTTGAAGGGTTTCCTGTAAGAACAGCACGGTGGGTAACTCCATCTAAAAACCCTACTCGCTGTAAGATCGCATAACCAGAATTGCGTTCACGGTCTTGAAACTCCTTAAATATTTTGCCCACTTCAGCTTCAACGCCATCCTTGAAATCAAAGTGATATACTCGAATACTCTGGGCATAAGAAAGGCTCATAGCCATCAATGCAATAATGATAAATAAATTCTTTTTCATGGTTCATTTGTTTGGTTAATAATACCCAATGTTATCATTATTTTTTTAATAAAAAAAAAAGCTGTGGTAAAATTGAACTTTATCCTGAATCAAAGGACTACTTTAAGTTGATAAAGGTAATGCCGCTCCCTCCGCGATCTACGTGCTCGTCTTGTATCGTTTCGATGTTACTGTAGGTTTTCAGATGGGTTCTGATCACCTCTCTGAGCACACCATGACCTTTCCCATGAATGATTTTCAAGTTTGAGTTGCCCAGGACAATGGCGTCATCTAGAAAGGCATTTAAAATAGCTAAGACTTCCTCCGGTCGCTTTCCCCTCACATCAAGTTCTCTATTGAAATGTTCTTGCCTTTGAGCCAAATCAAGACCGCCAATACGTCTTTTTTGCTGATTTTTACTTCCTACCGCTCCAGAAATCCTTTCTAATCGATCCAGATGAACGAATGAGGTCAAAGACCCAAAGACGACTTGCGCCTTTTTCCCTTTAATATGTCGCAAGGTACCTGTTCCTTCATGATTTTTGATCCGTACTTGATCTCCAACCTTAAAAGCGGTTGAAATAGCCTCTCTTTTTTCAGATACAATGGCCATTTTCAGTTTCAAATCCGCAATTCCCTCCCGTCCTGCACGCGTTTTTTCCTTGTCTGCATTGGATTCTTTGATATCCCGAATGACTCGCTCTATTTCCTTATTGGCACCCTCCAAAATCCGACCAGCTTCTATTTTTGATTCGCGTAGAATACGTTTTTTATCCGATTCCAACATCTCCTTGAGAGACAAATAATCTTTGCGCAATTGCTTCAACTGAGCCTCCTTTTGAGTCAAGTCTTGGTTAAGCTTTTCATATTTAGCCTTATCTCCTTGCAATTCGGTCAACATTTTGTCATAATCTACCTGACTGACCCCTATTTTGCTTTTTGCGTATACGAGTAGATCATTATTCAAACCTATTTTTCGTGCAATTTCCAAAGCAAAGGAGCTACCAGGCTTTCCTATTTCCAACTCATAAAGTGGAATCAAATGATCAGTATCATAGCGCATTGCACCGTTGACCATACCCTTGGCATGATCTGCATATTTTTTGATATTGGCATAATGTGTTGTAATGACGCCATATGACTGTTGATGAACGAGTCTATTCAGCAATGCCTCGGCAATGGCCCCACCAAATTGAGGTTCTGTGCCTGTACCAAATTCATCCATCAATATCAAGGATTTTCTGTCCGCCCATTCACTGAAATATTTCATGGCCGTCAGTCGGCTGCTGTAGGTACTTAAGTCATTTTCTAGAGACTGTGAATCTCCAATATCAATAAATATTTGATCAAATACACCAAAAGCAGACGCAGGATCTACCGTAACTGGAAACCCACATTGGAGCATATATTGCAGCAAACCTACGGTTTTCATGGCGACCGACTTACCTCCAGCGTTGGGACCAGAAATAATTAAAAACCTATGCTCTTGATGAGACAAATGAAGATTTAAAGGTACCACTGATTTCTGCAGTTCTTGATTGATCTTCCAAAGCAATGGATGTACCGCCTTGATCAATTCAATACCTGGTGTTTTTTTTAATATAGGAATACAGGCCCCAAATTGATAAGCAAACTTGGCCTTCGCCTTTATGAAATCTAATTTTGGTAGAAAATCCGCCCCCTTTTCTAATTCACTTAAATTTATTCTGACCCGATCACTCAATTGAGTCAAAATCCTATATACCTCGCGTTGCTCTTGATAGCCGAGCTCACGAACCATATTATTCAATTCGAGTACTTGGGTAGGTTCCATGAAAACAGTTTGACCACTAGCGGATTCGTCATGAATAAATCCTGCTACTTTCCGTTTGAATTCTGCTTTAACCGGAATTACTAACCGACCTTCTCTGATGGTGATTTCCCCACTCTCATCTGTCAAATGATCTTTTTTGACTTGGTCAAAAATGTTTTTAATGGATTTACGTACCTTTTGCTCAGATTTAACGATGTCACGGCGGATTTTCATGAGTGTTGGACTGGCACTGTCCCGTACTTCCCCTCGCTCATCGATCACTTCGTCTATCTTATCTGATAAGGCCTCATCTACATCAAGATCACCGACGAGTTTGGCCAGCCAAGTATAGGATTCTTTGTTCTTAGAAAGAAATTGCTGCCACTGACTTAAAATTCTATTGCCTTTGCTTAATAAGAAAAAATCATCGGCACCTAGATAACTGCCTTTAAGCTTAATTTTAATCAAAAGTGGTTTAATATCTTCTAAACCCCCTTTTGGATAGCCTACATCGTTTTCCGCGATTTTTATATAGTCTGAAGTCTGCATTAATCTTTGCCTGATCTCACCATAATCAACTGATGGTGATGTCGACATCACCAATGCTCTAGAAATAGGCATCTGACAATATCCTTTAATCAAATCTCGTATCTGATCAACTTCTAATTTTTGCTCAATTTGCGTTGGATAAATGCGCACTAATCTATTCTTTTAGTATTCTCCCTGAGCACAAGACTATCTATGATGGCCTTATATACCATTTCAAGTAAGGCGGGGTGCTCCAAATAATAAGCTAAGTTTTGAGTATATACCAAAGAGTCTACACCATGTTTTTCTAAAATTAATTTTTCAAAATGATCATAAATTTGAAAAGAAGTATCTCCTTTTTTTCCAAGAGTATTTATTTTTGATTCCAAAAGATGGACATCAAGTAAAATATTACTCATAACTAACTCATTGAGCAAGATATCAGGGGTCTGATCAGGAGTATTACATCCCATGATGATGCAAATAATGAAATAAAAAGATCGACGCATTAGATAAACATTAATGTATATAATTTTACCACTAAATTAGGGTACATGAAGGAAATCCTCAAGAAGTTACGAAAATATGAGATAAGAGTGCGAAAAGCAATTAACTCTCAAATGCAAGGTGATTTTAAATCTATATTTAAAGGATCAGGTCTTGAGTTTGATGATGTGAGAACGTATCAATATGGAGATGACATCCGATCGATCGACTGGAATGTGACGGCAAAAGGTCAAGGAACCTTTATTAAAACCTTCAAAGAGGAAAAAGAACAAACGGTCTTTTTTATGTTAGATGTCTCGGCTTCACAGGAAATAGGCAAAAAAGGAAATCAAAAAATAAATATTGGTAAGGAATTGACCGCTCTACTGTCTATCTCTGCCATCAAAGAAAATAGTCAGGTAGGTCTCATGTGCTATTCGGATGAAGTAGAAAGTTACATTAAGCCTGCCAAAGGCATCAAACATTCCTACGCAATCATCAATTCATTGTTCAAACTGATACCCAAATCAAAAAAAACAGACTTAAATAAAGGGATTAAATACCTGCTTAATATACTTAAAAGACGAAGTGTCATTTTTATTATTTCGGATTTTATAGACGACGGCTACCTGCAGAGCCTTAAAGGTATGGCGCGTAAACACGATCTCATCGCAATTCAACTCTTTCATCCAAGAGAAGCCCAATTTCCTAAGGTGGGCATTGTACCGCTCTATGAAAATGAATCTCAGCAAAACATTTGGATCAATAGTTCATCGGCTAAGTTTAGAAAAATAATGGAACAAACTCACCAGACAAATACGGCTGATTTAGAACGCTTTTGTGTACGAAATGATGCCAATTATACCCGTATCTCAACCGAAAAAGACTACGTTCCAGGCCTACTTAAATTATTTACTCGTAGAAACAAAAAAAAATCATCTCAACGTGCTCGATAAACGTCACATTTTCATCTCATTTTTGATGCTTTCTGTGCTACTGGTACAGAGCCAAGAAATTAAAATCAATGGAGGTTTCATTGAAGACAGTCTTCAATTGGGAAGCACCGTTCATTATTGGGTTACAGCCGAATACCCTATGGAAATCGAAGTCCTTTTTGCCGATAGCAACTATAATTTTAGCCCTTTTGAATATGCCGATAAATTTTTCGTAGAGACCGAATTAAGAAACGACAATGCTTTTGATTCTGTCGTCTATGGCTTGCAGTCTTTTGAGATCGATCTGATTCAAAAACTGCAATTACCGGTCTTTGTGGTTCAATCCAATGATTCTATTATTTTGACGACCCCTCTAGATTCCCTATTTTTCGAAGAACTGGTGCCCCTACAACAGGTCAGTGACACCACTCAATTGATTCAGAACACACAATATAACCCCGTAGACCGACTGTATAATTATCCCTTAATGTGGATTATTTTAGGGATATTGTTGGCCATTTCCTTGATAATTTTCTTTACTTTTGGGCAAAAAATAAGAAATTATTTTACCATCAGGAGACTCAAAAAAGAATACGGTCTCTTTTCAAATTTTATCAGTCAACTCATTAATCTACTAAAGGAAAGTGTAGACCAAGAGCGAGCTGCACAAGGCCTCACGCATTGGAAAAATTATCTTGAAAGGTTAGAATTGCAACCTTTCAGCAAACTTACTACCAAAGAAATTTTGGCGCTGGAGTTTACCTCAGAACTGAAAGAAGCCCTCCAGAATATTGATAAAAACGTTTATGGCAACCAAAAAGATCCTGAACTTTATAAAAGTTTTCAAGAAGTCGAAGATTTCACACAACATAGGTTTCATATGAAAATCGAAGATATTAAAAATGGAAAATAATCAAATCACATGGTTTTCTTATTATTGGTTCACTAAGGAACGTTTAGAAACTTTTGATTGGCAAAATACCCTTTGGTTGTATGCCCTAATTTTAATTCCCTTGATTTTTTTATTTCGATGGCTTATGCGGGGATTTTATAACCAAAAATTACCCATCGCCTTGAATAAAGAAAACGTCAAAAACGATGCCCTCAGTTTTTTAAGATTCATTCCTTCTATATTCATGTCCGCCGTCATGGCATTGGTCATCTTGGCATTGGCACGCCCTCAAACAACCGATGAGCAAATCGAACAATGGAGCGAAGGCATCGACATTATGATGGTAATAGACATATCAGAATCCATGCAAATTCAAGACTTTCAACCCAACAGATTGGAGTCGGCAAAAGAAGTGGCAAGAAATTTTGTGAAAGGCCGGTTTCAAGATCGGATTGGACTGGTTGTTTTCTCTGGAGATGCCTATTCGAGATCCCCCCTGACGACTGATTATGAGCTTTTAAACACTTATATAGACGGTATTGACTTCAGTTTAATCGAAAACCGAGGAACGGCTATAGGCAGTGCATTAGCCGTGGGCACCAATAGGCTAAGAGAATCTGAATCCGAATCCAAAGTGATGATCTTATTGTCTGATGGGGACAACACCGCAGGCAATATAGACCCCATTACCGCTGCTAAATTGGCCGCAGCCTACAATATCACGATTTATTCTATTGCTATAGGCAAGGAAGGTAAAGTTCCTTTTGGGCAAGATTTTTTTGGACGTCCCCGCTACGTCGAGAATACCTTGGACGAAACCAATCTCAGAGAAATTGCCAAAATTGGTAATGGTAAATTCTATCGTGTCTCAGATAAAGCTGCTTTGGAGGCTGTATTCAATCAAATCGATCAATTGGAAAAAGCAGAAATCAAAGAAACAAGATATAAAGATACTTTAGATTATTATTACATTTACCTGCAATGGGCGATCGCATTATTCCTTTTTTGGTTATTTTTAAAAACTACCTTTCTATCCAATCTACTTTTGGATTGATCAGGATCATCCATCGTATCAAATGAAATACTCACTGATAATCCACAAAAAATGAAAGAAGATCTACGTAGATTGTTTCTAAGAGATTTGGGTAAACTAGAAAAAGAAATCAATGCCTATCGTAATGAATCTTCCCTCTGGCTCATTGATAAAGAGATTTTAAATTCTGCGGGAAATCTATGCAAGCATTTGAACGGTAACTTGAAACATTTCATAGGGCATATCCTTGGAGAAACGGGCTATATCAGAGATCGAAAAGCAGAATTCAGCACACCGCACCTCTCTAAAGCAGCCTTGAATCTCGAAATTGCAAACACTAAAGAAGCCATCAACCTCGCTTTCGACCAATTAGACGCTACCAAAATGCAGTTGAAATATCCCATCGAAGTTTTGGGTCATGAAATGACAGTTCAATATTTTCTTTTTCACCTCCTGAGCCATTTGAACTATCATCTCGGTCAGATCAATTACCACAGAAGGCTACTGGATAAGCCTTAATCATGACGTCATAAGGGTATAACCTATGCGAAGGCTGAACAATAACATCACGATGCTCAAAATTTTATTTACACTGGCGATGACTTTAGGTTGAATCAAGTCCTTTAATTTTTGCGCCAATAAAGACTTGGAAATATCAAGGATCAAAGAAATCGTCAATACACCAAAAAAGAAATACCTATTGCCTTTATCATCATAATTGTAATTAGCTTCTACCACCGAGATAAGAGAAATCCAAAAGACCAGTAAAAATGGATTTAATAAGTTGATAATCATTCCTTTAAAAAGGTATTTAAAAGAAGCATTCAACGGAGAAATTATCGTTTTTTTATCCGGATGATAAGGCGTCTTAAACCAATAGTATAGCCTGGCACCTAACATAGCAATCATGGCGATCCCATTTCTAACCTCTACTGTATCGGGATTATTCATTAAGTCTGATAATCCGTAGAGTGAAACGTTAACAAGTAAAAAATCAATAAAAAAAGCCCCTAATACAAAGAGTAAACTGCACTTGACCCCTTGCTGAATGCTTGTTTGAATTAATGCAAAAAAAGTGGGGCCAAAAACAAAAATTAACATGAGACCAAAAAATATACCATTAAAAAAAGGAACTGCCATAATGTAAAAATAAGATCTAATCACTAATAAACTGTTTAGAAGGATGAATAACCTAATACAACTTATTTCAGCGAATATCAAAAAGACAACCTGACGATATAAGGGTGTTTTTTTCGATAAAAAGGTATTGAGTATCATAAAAAAAGGCCTCTAAGAAGGGCCTTTTTTTATGACTTTAAGGAATAACTATCTCCATGCCGAACTAAGTTCTGGTAATCTCTTGTGATGACGTATCCTACGGCCATCTGGCATTAAAGAAGCCCTAAGCCGATCTTGATCTTCCTCAAGAGAACCTTCCCCAAATATCTCATTGTACTTTTTTGCAAAATCTGGCATTTTCTCCCAAGATTGCGCTTCACTGGTGAAGTCCTTATGATGAAATCTCACTTGAACCCAATTCCCATCACATCCAGACATACAGTTCATCACACCGACTCTATTTTCCATACCCATTTCAGTCCATGTCTTTTTTGCTCTTTCGCGGTATCTCCAAAAGTCATCTAATCCCTCATCCTTAACATTATAATATATTATTCTTCTATGATTGAACTTATTTTGCACTTTAGGGTTATATGTCATCTCAGCATTTGCCCACCAAATTCTATTCCCTACGGAGGTATGTAGAGGACCTACGGTTTTTTGCCAAAAATCATTACCTTCTTGATCCACTTCATCAAATTCAGCCAATGATTCAGCAATTTGCATTCTGACATAGTTATAAGCATTTGGACCTGTCAAAATTTGAAAAGTTACCCACCTAGGCTGGTCATCTTTGCTATTATATAGCTGATTTTTCTTAGCTACTGCAGCCTCAAATTTAGCTACATCTTCAGGATCAACGTCCAAGCGCCGAGATTGAATAACTTGTGATTGCGCCGTGGTTAATATTAGCGTAGTTATTAATGCAAAAATTATTTGTTTCATGGTATTTTATGTTTGGTTTCAATTTCAAGTTATTAAATTAATTGAAAATCGATGCAATAAATATTATTTTTTTTATCTATTAGAATAGCCCAAATTTGCATTACTGTAAAAAAACGTATGTCAACAATAACTAAATATTTAGAGGAACTTGCTCCATTCGGTGCCACCTTGGTCGCCGTATCCAAGACCAAACCTGATGAAATGATCCAAAAACTTTATGAAGAGGTTGGACAAAGAGATTTTGGAGAGAATAAAGTACAAGAATTGGTCGGTAAATACGAGCGCCTCCCAAAAGACATTCGATGGCATATGATTGGGCACCTGCAAAGGAATAAAGTTAAATACATCGCTCCCTTTGTCGATTTAATCCACTCAGTGGATTCGGAAAAACTCCTGCGAGAAATAAACAAAGAAGCCAAAAAAAACAACAGAAAAATCAAGATATTGCTTCAGGTGCATATTGCTCAGGAGACAGAAAAGTTTGGTTTTTCTATGGAAGACGTCACCAAGCTTTCAAAGAAATTACCCATGTTAGATCTTGAAAATATTGAAATTATAGGTTTAATGGGAATGGCTACCTACACCGAAGATTCAACCCTCATCGCCCAAGAATTTACCCAACTACATGAACTAAAAATAAGCCTCAATGAACAAATGGAGCGCCATCATCAAAACTTTAAGGTACTCAGTATGGGCATGAGCGGAGATTACAGAATAGCCTTGGCCCATGGCAGTACGATGATCCGCATAGGCAGCGCCATATTTGGGTCTCGAAATTATGCATAAGCAGGTCATTATTTTAGGAGCCTTATTGTGCACTATGTCAGTGCTTCTTGGAGCCTTTGGTGCGCATTTATTACAACCCCTCCTCGTCGAAAACAGTAGAGAAAGCACGTTTAATACCGCTATCAACTATTTGATCTTTCATGCTTTGGGAGTACTTCTATCAGGTATCACCTTAAAAAAATCAAAATTGATTGCCTTGTTCTTTATGTCAGGCATCTTTTTCTTTTCTGGGTCTTTAGTCGCACTCTCTATAACGAATATCATCTCCCTAGGAGCACTGGCTCCTATTGGGGGAATCTGTTTCGTGATAGGGTGGATCCTGTTTGCTAGAAGTGCTTATTTAAACATTAAATAAGGTATCTAGTTATTACTTAAGATTTAGGGTTCACATTGGTTACAATCATGACTCTTGAAGTTTGATTTGTGGCATTTGAAATCACTGTAATGACTTTATTTTGAATACCTATCTTCCCTGCACTATTGAATTTGACCTTCAATTCGGCGGTGGCTCCAGGAGCTAATGGCGATCGAGGCCATTCGGGAACGGTACAACCACAAGTGGTTTTTACATCTTGTAACACTAAGGGTGCATTCCCGCTGTTGGTAAATTCAAAAACATGTTCGATGACGTCTCCTTGAATGATATCCCCAAATTCATGCCTATCCTCAGAAAATACGATCTTAGGTCCATTTTTAGGTTCTTCAAAAACTGCTGGTTCTTGGGCAAACAAAGTACCGACAATCAAAACAAATAAAATTGAGCAATAGAACTTCTTAACTAACATATATTTTATTTAAAACTTTAGTCACTGTAAATTTATCAAAATCATTGAACAATTTTACAAGGTTATGGATTTTGATTTCAAAAAAACGAGTTCTTTACAAGTTCGTGTCCGCGTTTGCGGATTACATTTGACAGACCAAGGCATATTATTGCTCAAACATGAAGGCATTGGAAAGAAAGGTTTTTTATGGTCACCACCTGGCGGAGGGATTGAATCCAATGAAAATGCAAGAACTGCATTGATCAGGGAGTTTAAAGAAGAAACTCATTTTGATATAGTCGTTGAGGATTTTTGTTTTGCTAACGAATATCTCGATAAGCAAGTTCATGCCCTTGAATTATTTTTCAGCGTACGTGTGATCGGAGGGTATCTAAAATTAGGTCGGGACCCAGAATTAAAAAAGCAAATTCTCACTCGAGCAAATTACCTCAGTTTTGAACAAGTGAATCAACTTGATAAACTCAACAAGCACAATGCTTTTCAGTTATGTTCTGATGCCGCTCACATCGATAAATTACGCGGATATTATTTTTTTAAAAATATTTGAGGCATTGCCGTTTATAAGAAAGCTTAAAGTTGTTATAATTGTATAAAATTATAATTGTGATGTCAAGGATAAAAATCTTAACAACAGTATTTGCCATAACTTCAGTAGGATTAGCTTACTATCTCTACTATTCAATCAACACCACCATAAAAGAGACCAAAAGGATCGCGACCATGGAGGCCGCCATTATAAATCAACTCAAATTGATCCGTGAGGCTGAATTAGGCTACAAGGCTGTGCATGGTCGCTATACAAGTAATTGGGATAGTTTACTACATTTTGTAGACTCAGGTTACTTTTACATCACAGAACGTATAGAGACGGTCATTACTCTTGATTATGGTGCTGACAGTACTTCAGTTCAAATAGATACCCTTGGTAGAGTACAAGTTATCGATTCTTTGTATGGTGCTCATAAATATCCGAATTTCCAACTAGCTGAACTTCCCTATGTACCGGGCATTGTGCCTAAAGTCAAATTTCTTATTTGGGCGGATGAAATTAAAAAGGCAAACTTATTGGTGAGTTCCGTGGAAGTATGGAATCCCTCCCCCATCAACCCCAATAGAGATGAAGAGAGCGAAATCAACATTAAAAAACCGCTAAGATTCGGTTCTAGAACAAATATTACTACTGCAGGTAACTGGGAATAAGTTGGAAATAGATACTCAAAAATCTTTCGTGTTGCTGCATCGGGTAAAGGATAAATCTTTTGATATTCTCGAGCTGCATGATTATATGCTCTCTTTACAAATAGGAGTTAAAGATTTTCAGTTCTGTGTAACCAATGCGTCCAAAAAAGTTATATTATTTGAGTCTTACTCTTTTGAAAACGTCAAAACTGTTAATACACGCGTCCAAGCAATCGCTGATATTTTTAAAAACAATGAAGTCCTTTCAGCCGGCTTTTGGAAGGAGGTCGTGGTCTCCTTCAAAACTCATAAATTCACCCTGGTACCTGAAAACATCCATGCTGAAAATACGGATCTTGACTTTCTAGAGGTCAGCAATGTTATCAATCCCGTTATTGAGACGGTACACCATTGTGCGCACCAATCGTTAGGTCTTGTTAATGTTTTTACGGGTGACTTGAGATTAATGAAATTAATCAAATCTTTTTATCAATCCATTGAACTTAAGGTTTTACATCAAGGAAGTACATTTATTCAAGGCATAACCACAGTAGATCGAGCCTCCCGAGAAAGAGAAATGCTGGTGAACGTAGATCGAGGTATCTTCCATATCGTTATATTTAAAAACAAGAGTCTACATTATTATAATCAATTTGCCATCAAAAAAAATGAAGATGGTTTAAGATACATCATGCTTTTATTCCAAGAACTGGGTTTAAAACAAAATGAAACAAACATTACTTTTTGGGGAAATATTGATGCAAACTCAAAGTTCATCACACTTCTTAGGAAATACGTAAGAAATATTTCTTTTGGTAAGAGACCCTCTGCGCTCACTTTTAGCTATGATTTTGATGAGATCCCTGAACATCAGTTTTTTGATCTTTTCAATATTCCTCTCAGCTAGTAGTGGAGAAGATTGCCTTATTCCCAGGGTCCTTTGATCCATTTACAAAAGGTCATCTTGATGTTGTGAAGCGATCATTGAAATTATTCCCGAAGATCATTATTGCGATAGGGCATAATTCAAAAAAAAAACGCTATTTTGATGTTTTAAAAACTAAAGCTTCAATCGAAAATTACTTCCAAGGTAACCCCAATGTTGAGGTATTAGTTTATGATGAGTTGACTGCTCAAATAGCGAAAAAAAAGAATGCTCAATATTTGATCCGAGGATTAAGAAATACAACTGACTTTGAATATGAAAATTCAATATCTCAAATAAACAGACATCTCAACCTCGACCTAGAGACCGTTTTTCTAATTACCTCCCCCGAATTTGCCCACATCAACTCTTCGATCATCAGAGAAGTACATAAATATGGCGGAGATATCTCCGTCTTTGTTCCTTTCGAACTATAAACTTTGCTTTTTCAACAGCTTGTGATATTCCTGCATCACCACACGGATGGTTCGATAGGAATCGTACAGCGAAGCTCGTACCTGACTCAATGTCATCCATTTCACATCATCAATCCCTTCCTCAATCTGTGGACCTATTTGTAAGTCATCCAAGCATTCCATTTGATACCAGTATGTTTTTTTAAGAATATATTTTTTATTTTTTGTATAGGTGTGCCACGTATGGCAAATTTTTTTTTGGACAGACACCTTTACCCCTGTTTCTTCTTCAACTTCACGCAAAGCACATGATCGGATGTCTTCATTCCTTTCCATCTTACCCTTGGGTAGGTCCCAAAGTCCATTCCGATGGATCAACAAAGTTTTACCCTCTTTGTCAACCACACCACCTGCGGCCCGAATGACTTTAAACTTTGTTTTTATGTATTGAGTTAAATCTTTTTTATGCTTGGAAGAAATCGTTATTGAATCCACTTTTTTTAAGGCTTTATCTGTCATCAACTGAAACAATTCCTCAACTTGAATGGGAGTTGCATGAGTGATCAATACATCATCAATAAATACTCTTGTGGTGATTTTCTGAAATTTAGAATCCAAAACAACCCCATAAAATGCTGCTTCATTCAGCTCTTCAGGCCCGATTAAATATACCGGTATGTCGTTAATAAAAATTTTCATTAATATTATCTATCAATAATTATGTAATTATGCTTTTATCCTAGCACATTTGCAACATAATATGATCATAAAATATTAATATCATCAAATGCGTTACCACTGCTTTAAAGAAAAATTAGGCTTAACCATTGCACGTCAATTATTAGAAATCAAGGCCATAAAATTACAACCTCACGCGCCTTTTACATGGGCATCAGGCTGGAAATCACCTATCTATTGTGATAATCGGCTCAGCTTATCTTTTCCAGAGGTGAGAAATAACATCAAGTTGGCCTTTTGTGATCTGATGAAGGAACATTATCCTACTGCTGAGGCCATTGCAGGAGTTGCGACTGCGGGTATTCCCCAAGGAGCATTGTTAGCAGATGAATTAGAATTACCCTTCATTTACGTTCGTTCAAGTTCAAAATCTCACGGTCGTACCAATCAAATAGAAGGAGCCTTTTCTGAAGGCCAAAAAGTAGTAGTGTTAGAAGACTTAATTTCCAGCGGCGGCAGTTCTTTAGCGGCAGTAGATGCTTTGCGTTGCCAAAACATAGAAGTATTGGGTATGACGGCTATATTTAATTATGGCTTTCCCATTGCACATCAAAATTTCATCGATAAGTCAGTGGAACTCGTTTATCTCAGTGAATATAGCTTGTTGATCGATCTGGCTATTGCAAGAGGTTTTATAGATTCTTCCGATGCGGCAACGCTACAAATGTGGCGGACCTCCCCTGAAACTTGGGGTAAATAATAGCTAGAACTTTTCTATAACTCCCAAGCCAAAAAGGGCGAAATCATATTTGACAGGATCGATAGGGTCTATTTTTTTGAGATTTTCAGTGAGTTCAATAGCCGTATGCCAATCGGTTTGTTTTCTAGTAATCAGTTTAAGCTTACGGGCAATGCGATCGACATGTAAATCACAAGGACAAATTAAATGCGCAGGCTTTAGTTTTTTCCATAACCCAAAATCTACTCCCTGATCATCTTCACGTACCATCCATCTAAGAAACATATTCAATCGCTTACAAGCAGAATTTCTTTCAGGCGTAGAGATGTGCTTGCGTGAACGATGAGGTGCTTCAGGCAAAGAAAAAAACAAATGATGGAAACCGGTGAGCGCCGCTTTCATACCTGAGTTTTTATAAATAAAGGCGGTCTCTAAACTTTCCTCTTTTCCGTAATACCATCGTAACCAATATATAAAATAAAGGGTATCTGTGGCATTAAATGTACGGTGCTTGAATTTTAAAAAAGGTTTTAAATCATCGGAGGAATGATTCATAATGAAATCATAGGGATCATTGTTCATGAGCTCAAACAATTCATGGCATTTTTTTATGATGGTCTTTCGCAATCCCCAGGAAAAAACGGCAGAAAATAAGCCAGCGATCTCAATATCTTGTCGCTTTGAATATTCATGGGGTATACTAATGGGATCTTCAGTAATAAAGTCAGGCGTATTGTAATAGGCAACTTTCTCATCCAAAAAATACTTAAGGTCTGTGAGATTCACCTATTAAAACTTAACTATTCTAAAAGTTCTGACTTCATTAGAGTCA